>JAWKIL010000015.1:0-158023 GCA_041394285.1 Acidimicrobiales bacterium
GAGCCGACTCAGCCATCTGGTAGCGGCCCACCCACCTCGCTTTGCCCGCCCCCGAACTGCGCGACGGAAACCGCGCCCCGCCAGCCTTCTGCGTCACGTTTTCTGCGAAACTCGTAGAAAAGGTGACGCAGAACGGTCGGAGGGCGCGGTTTCCGCGTCACCGGTTCGAGCGGGCGGCCGGCCCGGGCGATCGGCGATACCGCGCCGATCGTGCTGTACTGGAGGGGTGATCGTCGGGGTACGTCCGGGTGGCGATGGAATCGATGACGGGCGTCGGCGGCGCGGACGGATACTCACCGCCATCGGTGCGGTCATCGCCCTCCTCGCTCTGGCCAATGTCGCCATCGGCCGACGGATCGACCACCGCGTCGACGCCTTGCAGGCCGATCTCGTCGCCACGTTCGCCGACACGACCTCGCTCGACCTCCTGCACGGCACCGTCGACAGCCCATCGAACCGGATGGACCTGAACGTGCCGGCCCAGGACGACCTGTCCGCCTCCGACGGCACGATCCCGGACCTGATCACAGTCGCCGGCGGGACGGTTCAGGCCCGCTACACCGTCGGCGGTATCGGCGGAGGCCGGTGCCTTGTCGCCACATGGACCCAGTCCAGCTTCGCCGTCGTCGACGGCAGCGATCGCCAGTGCGGCGCCAGCCTCACCCTCGACTGACGGCTGTCCCCGAACCGTGTAACGAAAACCGCGCCTCGCCAGCCTTCTGCGTCACGTTTTCTACGGACCTCGTAGAAAAGGTGACGCAGAACGGGGGGAGGGCGCGGTTTCCGTCGCGCAGAACGAAGGCCCGAGGGCCCGGTGGGCTAGAAGGTGTCGATGATGGCGTTGAGGGTGGCGGAGGGGCGCATGGCGGCCGAGGCCATCTCGGGGTTGGGGTAGTAGTAGCCGCCGATGTCGGCCGGGGCGCCCTGCACGGCGTTCAGCTCGTCGACGATCTTGGCCTCGTTCTCACCCAGGGCCTTGGCCAGGGGGGCGAAGCGGGCCGCCAGCTCGGGGTCCTTGTCCTGCTCGGCCAGGGCCTGAGCCCAGTACAGGGCGAGGTAGAAGTGGCTGCCCCGGTTGTCGAGCTCCCGCACCTTGCGCGACGGGCTCTTCTCGTTCTCCAGCAACTCGCCGGTGGCCCGGTCGAGCGCGTCGGCCAGGACCTGGGCCCGGACGTCACCGGTGACCTCGGCCAGATGCTCGAACGACACGGCCAGGGCCAGGAACTCGCCCAGCGAGTCCCACCGCAGGTGGTTCTCGGCGTTGAACTGCTGCACGTGCTTGGGGGCCGAGCCGCCGGCGCCGGTCTCGAACAGGCCACCGCCGTTCATCAGCGGCACGATCGACAGCATCTTGGCGCTGGTGCCCAGCTCCAGGATGGGGAACAGGTCGGTCAGGTAGTCACGCAGCACGTTGCCGGTGACCGAGATCGTGTCCTGCCCGTTGCGGCAGCGCTCCAGGCTGAAGCGGGTGGCGGCGGCCACGTCCATGATCTCGATCTGCAGCCCGGTGGTGTCGTGCTCGGGCAGGTAGGCCCGGACCTTGGCGATCAGCTGGGCATCGTGGGGGCGGGTCTCGTCGAGCCAGAACACGGCGGGCGAGCCGGTGGCCCGGGCCCGGGACACGGCCAGGCGAACCCAGTCCCGCACCGGGGCGTCCTTCACCTGGCACATGCGGAAGATGTCGCCGGTGTCGACCTCGAGCTCGAACAGCACGGCGCTGCCGTCGGTCCCGATGACCTTCACCGCGCCGGGGCCGGAGATCTCGAAGGTCTTGTCGTGCGAGCCGTACTCCTCGGCCGCCTGGGCCATCAGGCCGACGTTGGGCACGGTGCCCATCGTGCGGGGATCGAAGGCGCCGTGCTCCTTGTGGAAGGCGATCGTCTCGGCGTACAGCGGGGCGTAGCTCGAATCCGGGATCACGGCCTTGGCGTCCTGGCGCTCCCCGGCGGCGTTCCACATCTTGCCCGAGTCCCGGATCATGGCCGGCATGGAGGCGTCGACGATGATGTCGCTCGGCACGTGGAGGTTGGTGATGCCCCGGTCCGAGTCGACCATGGCCAGCGCCGGGCCCCGGTCGTAGGCGGCCTGCACGGCGGCCTCGATCGGCGCCCGCTCGGCCTCCGGCAGTTGGGCCACGAGGGCCAACAGGTTGCCCAGGCCGTCGTCGGGGTCGGCCCCGATGCGGTCGAGCGTGGCCCCGTGCTGGGCGAACAGATCGTCGAAGTAGGCCCGGACGGCGTGGCCGAAGATGATCGGATCCGACACCTTCATCATCGTGGCCTTGAGGTGCACCGAGAACAGCACGCCCTTGGCCTTGGCGTCGGCCACCTGCTCGGCCAGGAAGGCGGTGAGAGCGGCCCGGCTCATGATGGTGGCGTCCACCACCTCGCCCTCGAGCACCTTGACCTCTTTCAGGAGGTTCACCGAGCCGTCGGCCCCGTGGTGCTCGATGCGCAGCGTGCCGGCCTCGGCCATCGTGGCCGACTGCTCGTTGGAGCGGAAGTCGCCGGCGCTCATGGTGGACACATGGGTGCCCGAATCGGCCGACCACGCCCCCATCGAATGGGGATGGGACCGGGCGTAGTTCTTCACCGACAGCGGGGCCCGGCGATCCGAGTTGCCTTCCCGCAGCACCGGGTTGACGGCGGATCCCTTCACCTTGTCGAAGCGGGCCCTCGTGTCGCGCTCGGCGTCGGTCTTGGGATCGTCGGGGTAGTCGGGCACGGCGTACCCGGCGGCCTGGAGCTCGGCGACGGCCGCCTTCATCTGGGGGATCGAGGCCGAGATGTTGGGCAGCTTGATGATGTTGGCCTCGGGCTTCGTGGCCAGGTCGCCCAACTCGGCCAGGGCGTCGGGCACCCGTTGGGACTCCGGCAACAGGTCGGCGAAGTTGGCCAGGATCCGACCGGCGAGCGAGATGTCGCGGGTCTCCACCTTCACCCCGGTGGCCTTGGCGAAGGCCTGCATGATGGGGAGGAACGAGTACGTGGCCAGAGCCGGCGCCTCGTCGGTGAAGGTGTAGATGATCGTGTCGGCAGCAGTGTTCTTGGCAGCGTTGGGAGCCATGGCAGGGTTCTTCCTGGTCACCGGTTCAAAGACTCGACGCGTTCGCCCCATCGCGTGGTCGGGCGACACCGGTCCCCGGTTGGGCCCGCAACGTCGGTGCCAGACTAGCCAACCGGCCGCCCGCCAGCGATCTCCCTCCCACCCGACACACCACGAATACTTGACGACTCACGATCTGACTGTAGAATATAGCTACCGACCCGACCAGCGCCAGAGAGCAGGGGACCTACCGTGGCACTGAGTACCGACCAGCCGGAAGGGGCGGCGGCGTCCCATCCGGCGCTCCCGCCCATCACCTTCGACCGGGACCCCGCCGACTACCGGCACTGGCGGGTGACCTACGAGGGCCCTGTGGCCACCGTGCACATGGAGGTGGACCCCGAGGGGGGCCTGCGCCGGGACTACGAGCTCAAGTCGAACAGCTACGACCTCAGCGTCGACATCGAGCTCTACGACATCGTGCAGCGCCTCCGCTTCGAGCACCCCGAGGTGAGGGTGGTGGTGCTCACCGGCGGCCTGGAGAAGCTGTTCTGCGCCGGGGCCAACATCCAGATGCTGGCCGGCGCCACCCACCACCACAAGGTGAACTTCTGCAAGTTCACCAACGAGACCCGCAACTCGATCGAGGACGCCTCGGCCCACTCCGGCCAGGTGTGGCTGGCCGCCCTCAACGGCACCGCCGCCGGTGGCGGCTACGAGTTGGCGCTGGCCTGCGACGAGATCGTCCTGATCGACGACCGCTCGTCCACCGTGTCGCTGCCCGAGGTGGCCCTGCTGGGAGTCCTGCCCGGCACCGGTGGCCTCACCCGCCTGGTGGACAAGCGCAAGGTGCGCCGGGACCGGGCCGATCAGTTCTGCACCCGGGCCGAGGGGGTACGGGGCACCCAGGCCGTGGAATGGGGCCTGGTCGACGCCGTGGTGCCCCGGTCCCGGTGGGACGAGCACCTGGCGGCCCGGGCCGCCGAGTTGGCGGCGGCGTCGGACCGGGCCGGAGACGGACCCGGTGTCGAGCTCGACCCGATCGACCTGGTGGTGGAGGCCGACGGCATCACCGGCCGCCATGTCACGGCCCGGATCGATCGGGCGGCCGGCGCCGTGCACATCACCGTGCACGGCCCGGTGGACCCGGCGCCCCAGTCGGCTGAGGAAGCCGTGGAGCTGGCCGAGGACTGGTGGGCCCTCGGCGCCTGCCGGGAGCTCGACGCCGTCATCCTCCACCTCCGCTTCAACGAGCCGGCGCTGGGCACGTGGGTGCTGCACACGATGGGCGACCCCGCCATCGTGGCCGATCACGACGCCTTCCTGGTCGCTGGCCCCCACGGCGACGGCGGGGCCGAGAACGGCGCCCACTGGCTACTGCGCGAGGTGCGCCTGTACTGGGCCCGCACCCTCAAGCGCCTCGACCTGTCGGCCCGTACCCTGCTGGCCCTGCTCGAACCGGGCAGCTGCTTCACCGGCGTGCTGGCCGAGCTGGCGCTGGCCGCCGACCAGTCGATCATGCTCGACGGCACCTTCGAGGGCGACGAGCGCCCGGCGGCGGCCATCCAGCTCACCGAGGCCAGCCTGGGCCGGTACCCGATGTCCAACGGCCTGTCCCGGCTCCAGAGCCGGTTCTGGGGTCACGACGACGCCTGGAAGGCGGCGGCCGGCTCGGTCGGCACGGCCCTGGAGGCGACCGACGCCTACGACCTGGGGCTCGTCACCGCCATTCCCGACGATCTCGACTGGGACGACGAGGTCCGCCTGTTCATCGAGGAACGGGCCAGCTTCTCGCCCGACGCCCTCACCGGCCTGGAGGCGAACCTCCGCTTCGTCGGGCCCGAGACCATGGAGACCAAGATCTTCGCCCGCCTCACCGCCTGGCAGAACTGGATCTTCCAGCGGCCCAACGCGTCGGGCCCCGACGGCGCCCTGCGCCGCTACGGCAGCGGCAGCCGCCCCACGTACGACACGAACCGCATCTGAGGAGAGCCCGACATGTCCACCATCGATTACAACGAGCGGATCCCCAACAACGTGAACCTGTCGGGCGACCGGCGCCTGCAGCGGGCTTTGGAGCAGTGGCAACCCAAGTTCGTCGACTGGTGGTGCGAGATGGGCCCCGTCGACTACCAGGACGCCGACGTGTTCCTCCGCACCGCCGTGTCGGTGGACCGTGACGGATGGGCCCAGTTCGACTACGTGAAGATGCCCGACTACCGGTGGGGCATCTTCCTGTCCGACCCCGAGCCCGACCGTCGCATCTCCTTCGGCGACGACAAGGGCCAGCCCGTCTGGCAGGAGGTGCCGGGCGAGCACCGCAGCGACCTGCGCCGGCTGATCGTGGTCCAGGGCGACACCGAGCCCGCCTCCGTCGAGCAGCAGCGCCACCTGTGCCGCACCGCCCCCAGCCTCTACGACATGCGGAACCTGTTCCAGGTCAACGTGGAGGAGGGTCGCCACCTGTGGGCCATGGTCTACCTCCTGCACGGCTTCTTCGGCCGTGACGGGCGGGACGAGGCCGACGCCATGCTCCAGCGGCACTCGGGCGACACCGACAACCCCCGCATCCTGGGGGCTTTCAACGAGCGCACGCCCGACTGGCTGTCGTTCTACTTCTTCACCTACTTCACCGACCGGGACGGCAAGTACCAGCTGGCCTCGCTGGCCGAGTCGTCGTTCGACCCGCTCGCCCGCACCTGCGACTTCATGCTGAAGGAGGAGGCCCACCACATGTTCGTGGGCGCCACCGGCATCGGCCGGGTGGCCCAGCGCACGGTGGAGCTGATGAAGGAGCACGACACCGACGACGTGCAGCCGTACGGTGGCATCAACATCGACACCCTCCAGCGGTATCTCAACTTCCACTACTCGGTGTCGCTGGACCTGTTCGGGGCCGAGACGTCCACCAACGCCGCCAACTACTTCGCCGCCGGGCTCAAGGGCCGGTTCCAGGAGACCAAGCGGGACGACGACCACCAGCTCCACGGCGACAACCGCACGATCCTGGCCGTCGACGGTGGCCGGGTGGTCGAGCGGGAGGTCAACTCGCTGGCCGCCATCAACGCCACCCTGCGCGACGATTACAGCGCCGATTGCGCCATCGGGCTCGAGCGCTGGAACCGCACCCTGGCCGCGGTGGGAGCCGAGCTGACGCTGCCCCACGTGGGCTTCCACCGGGCGGTGGGGGAGTTCCGCGACGTCCACCTCGATCCCCGGGGCCAGGTGATCGACCAGGCCACGTGGGACGCCAACGCCGCCCGCTGGCTCCCCACCGACGCCGATCGGGCCCACGTGGCCTCGCTCATGGCCCCGGTGACCGAGCCGGGCAAGATGGCCAACTGGATCGCCCCACCGGCCCAGGGCATCGGCGGCCGCCCGGTCGACATGGCCTACGTCCGGGCCTGAGTGCGCCTTCGGGCAGCTCGGGTTCGACTTCGGCCAACACCGCCCGATCGGCTCCTAAAGGCCGTCGGCTCTCGCTCCGTTGAAGGGGCGAGATGCTCGACAGCCGGATTCTCCGTTCCCCGGTACTCGTCCTGGTGGCGGGGCTGGTGGCCTCGTTGGTGGCCGAGATGCTGGCGTTCTCGGGCATGGGCACCACCCGGGACGAGCTGAGCCGGGCCGCCGCCGTCGGCTTCATCGCCTCGTGCGGAGCGGCGGCCATGGCCGCCCTCCAGCGGGTGGCCCACCACCGAACGGCGGAATCGCTCAGCCGGGCCCGCCACGACGCCGACCACGACGCCCTGACCGGCCTGGTCAACCGGGCCGAGCTCCACCGGCAGCTGGAGCAGGCGATGCGCCAGTCCCGGATCGACGACACCGTGGTGGGCGTGCTGTTCCTCGACCTCGACCGGTTCAAGGTGGTGAACGACACCCTGGGCCACGACGCCGGCGACGAGCTGCTCAAGGCCGTGGCCCAGCGCCTCCGGTCCAGCACCCGCAGCACCGACGTTGTGGCCCGGGTGGGGGGCGACGAGTTCGTGGTGATGTGCCGGGGCCTGCTGACCGAGGAGTCGGTGGTGGCGGTGGCCCGCCAGATCCTCAAGCGGTTCGCCGATCCCGTGCCCCTGGGGGGCCGGATGCAGTTGGCGTCCACCAGCGTGGGCATCGCCGTGGCCGCCCCGGGGGAGGAGCGCACCCCGGAGGAGGTCGTGCGCGACGCCGACGCCGCCATGTACCGGGCCAAGCGAGACCGCTCCGGCTTCGCCGTGTTCGACGAGCACGAACGGTCGATCCTGCTCAACCGCCTCTCGATCGAGCGGGACCTCAACCGGGCCCTCACCGATCATCAGCTCGAGGTCCACTACCAGCCGGTGGTCGACGGGGCGAGCGGCAACGTCGTCGGCTTCGAAGCCCTGGTCCGCTGGCGCCACCCCGACCGGGGGCTGCTGGCCCCCGGGGCCTTCCTCCCGGTGGCCCAGGACGCCGGTCTGATGGCCAAGATCGGCGAGCTGGTGCTCCGGGAGGCGTGCGCCCAGGCGGCCGACTGGAACCGCCACCTGCCGCCCGACCGCCACATCAAGATCGGCGTCAACGTGGCCGAGCAGCAACTGGTGGACAGCCGCCTGCCGGCCATCGTGGGCGAGGTGCTGGCCTGGTCCCGCCTGGAGCCGGCGAACCTGACGCTGGAGATCACCGAGGACGTGATGGTCGAGCACCTCAGCGGGCTCGACTGCCTGCGCCAGCTGAGGGCCATGGGGGTGCAGCTCGCCATCGACGATTTCGGCACCGGGCAGTCGTCGCTGAGCTACATCCGCCAGTTCGACATGGTGACGCACCTCAAGATCGACCAGAGCTTCGTGCGGGAGATGAACACAGACGCCGCCAACCGGGCCATCGTGGAGGCCATCGTCACCATGGCCCGGGCCCTCGGTCTGCAGATCGTGGCCGAGGGCGTGGAGCGGACCGACCAGGCCGACGCCCTGATGTCGCTGGGCGTCACCCTCATGCAGGGCTACCTGTTCTCCCCGCCCCGGCCGGTGGAGGAGCTGGAGGATCCGATCGGATCGCCCGCCCTCGCCATCCCCCGGCACTGACCACCCCGACGACGAGGGGTCAGAACTCGCCGCCCCATTCGTCTTCCGCCCCGCCCTGGTAGACGGGGAGGGGCTCGGAGTCGTCCCGTGGCGGGGGAGCGGCGCTGCCCCGGGCCGGGCGTCGTGCGCCGCCCTCGCTGCGGCCCCGCTGGCCGCCGCCCTGGCCGCCCGCGGGGCGGGCCCCGGGAGCGGCCGGCTGGGCCGCCGCCCCGGCGGTGGGCGCCCCCTCGGCGCCGGGCTCCCCGTCGCCCGGGGCGTAGCCGTAGCACATGGACACACCGTCGACGTCGAAGGGCCGGCCGAGTGAGCCCACGGTGAACGTGGACCAGTCGCCCGACTTCTTCTGCACCTCGATCTTGCCCCCTTCGGCCAGGGCCTTCTCGAGATCGGCCACCGGCGCCATCACCGCCCACTTGTCGGTCTTGGTCTTACGGAACCGCGCCGGGATCTTCTCGCTCATCGAGCCGCTCCTCCCCATCGATCAGGCCTGACGTCAGCGCCCAGTATGGCGGCCCCGACGCACCGGCCCGACCCGATCGGAGGCCGTGTTGTGTGAACTGTCGCACTGCGGGGGCTGCGCCCCCGGCCCCATTCCGGGCCCGGGCCCCATCCCCAGCCCCCAGCTACGCTGCCGCCATGCACGACTCACTCGCTCCCGGGCTGTCCGGCTCCGCCAGCTACACCGTCACCGACGACATGTCGCCACCCCATCTGCCCAACAAGGTGCTGTCGACCCCCGACATGGTTCGCCTCATCGAGATGACCTGCCTGCAGGCGGTCCAGGCCCACCTCGACGAGGGCGAGACCACGGTAGGAATCCACGTGTGTGTGAGCCATGCCGCCTCGGTCGACTCGGGCCAGGAGGTGGAGGTCTCGTTCGAGATCACCGAGCGTGACCGGCGGAAGCTGGTGTTCGCCACCAGAGTCACCCACGGTGACAAGCTGGTGTCGGAGGGGACCCACCAGCGCTTCGTGGTCGGCGGCTGATGCCGCCGCCGGGCGACGCGCCGTCGCCACAGGGACAGTCGGCCGGAGGTGACGGCCGGCCCCGGCGGGATCTCACCGGCCGGGTGGCGGTGGTGACCGGGGGCGGAGCGGCCGGCGACGGCATCGGCAACGGCCGGGCCGCCGCACTCCTGCTGGCCGAGGCCGGGGCCAGGGTCCTGGTGGTGGACCGCCAGCCCGAGTTGGCGGCCCGAACCGTGGCCATGATCGCCGACGGCGGAGGCGAAGCGGCGCCGTTCGGGGCCGACGTGACCGACGGCGACGCCTGCGCCGCCCTGGTGGCCGAGGCCACGGGGCGCTGGGGCCGGCTCGACATCGTGGTCAACAACGTGGGGATCGGCAGCCGGGGCACGGTGGTGACCGAGGACCCCGAGGTGTGGGACCGGGTGATGCGGGTCAACGTGACGTCGATGATGCTGGTCAGCCGGCACGCGGTACCGGCCATGGTGGCCGGTGGGAGGGGCGGGGCGGTGGTGAACATCTCCTCCATCTCGGCTCTGCGGCCCCGGGGCCTCACCGCCTACTCGACGTCCAAGGGGGCGGTGATCGCCCTGACCCGGGCCATGGCCGCCGACCACGGGCCCGACGGCATCCGGGTGAACTGCGTTGCCCCGGGGCCGGTGCGGACCCCCATGGTCGGGGGTGAGGCCATGGATCCGGCCGTGGCCGAGCGCCGGCGCCAGGCCAGCGTGCTGGGCGTGGAAGGCACGGGGTGGGACATCGGGGCCGCCGTGCGGTTCCTCGCCTCCGACGAGGCCCGCTACATCACGGGCCAGGTGCTGGTGGTCGACGGCGGAGCCTCCATCCGGGGTCCGGAGCGGGCAAGCTGAGCCCATGGTGACGATCGACCTGTACTCGGCCGCCAGCTACGCCGGGGGTCAACCCCACGACCAGTTCGCCTGGCTGCGCCGCCACGATCCGGTCCACCGCCACCTCCTGCCCGACGGCAGCTCCTACTGGGCCGTCACCCGCCACGCCGACGTGGTGACCGTGGGCCGGGACCACGAGCGGTTCTCGTCGCAACCCACGATCATGATCGAGGGGGGCGAGGCCGGAGCCGCCGGCGACGACCACGTGATGATGCTCATGGCCGACCCGCCGCTCCACACCCGCATGCGGCGCCTGGTCAGCGGCCGGTTCACGCCCCGGGCGGCCCGGGCCCTCCGGCCCCGCGTCACCGAGCTGGCCACCCGCATCGTCGACGAGGTGGTCGAGGCCGGGCGCTGCGATCTGGTGACCGACCTGGCCGGCGAGATGCCGAGCTTCGTGATCGCCGACGTCCTGGGCATCCCCCTGGCGGACGGACGGGCGCTGTACCACCACACCGAGGCCCTCCACGCCACGGTGGAGGCAGTGGGGGTGGAGGCCAAGCAGGCTGCGTTCCGGGAGATGATGGCCTACGCCGGGCGAACGTATGCGGCCAAGCGGGCCGCCCCCGCCGACGACCTGTCCTCGCTGCTGGCCACCGGAGAGCTCGACGGCCGCCCCATCGACGAGATGGATTTCTTCCTGTGGTTCCTGCTGCTGGTCGACGCCGGTGGGGACACCACCCGCAACCTGGTGGGCGCCGGGCTGTGGGCCCTGTTCCAGGAGCCGGCCGCCCTCGACCATCTCCGCTCCCTGGTGGAGGCGGGCGCTCCCCTGGGAGCGGCGGTGGAGGAGCTCCTGCGCTGGGTGAGCCCCGTCATCTACATGCGCCGCACCGCCACCGCCGACACCGAGCTGGCCGGCCAGCCGATCGCCGCCGGCGATCGGGTGGTCGTCTACTACGGTTCGGCCAACCGGGACCCGGCGGTGTTCGACCAACCCGATCGGCTCGACCTCGCCCGGGCCGCCAATCCCCACGTGGCCTTCGGCGGGGGCGGCCCCCACTTCTGCCTCGGGGCCCACCTGGCCCGGATCGAGATCGAAGCGCTGCTGGCTGAGATCGTGGGCCGGCTCGATGGTCTGGCCCCGGCCGCCGAGCCCACCTGGATGGCGTCGAACTTCGTGTTCGGCCCCGCCACCCTCCCCGTCACATTCACCCCGGGGGCCCGCACCCCGGAACCCCGAGCCGCCGGAGCGCGCCGTGGCTGACGCCGACCTGCCCCCGTTCACCCCGTCGATCGTGCGGCGGACGCCGGTCCCCCCCACCGTCTCCCAGCCGGTGGCCACGCCGTTGTGGCCCTCGGTGGTGTACCGGGCCGCCGACGCCGACGAGCTCGACCGGATCTACGAAGGTGAGCTGCCCGGTTACAGCTACGCCCGGGAGGGGCACCCCAACGCCGATGTGCTGGCGGCCAAGATCGACCTGCTGGAGGGTCGCCGCCCGGGCCCGGCGATCCCGGCCGGGATCGTGTCGAGCTCGGGCATGGCGGCGGTGTCGGCCGTTGTGCTCGGCCTGCTCCGGGCCGGGGACCACGTGGCCGCCGGGAACCAGCTCTACGGCCGCTCGCTGCGCCTGGTGACGGCCGACCTGCCCCGGATGGGGTTCGCCACCTCGCTGTTCGATCCCACCGACGCCGCCTCGGTGGAGGCCGCCCTCACACCAGCCACCCGCATGATCCTGGTGGAGGTGGTGTCGAACCCGACGCTGCGGGTGGCCGACATGGAGGCCATCGTGGCCCTGGCGCAGGAGCGGGGGATCCCGGTGGTGGTCGACAACACGTTCACCACCCCCCGGATGTACCAACCGCTGGCCCAGGGGGCCGACGTCGTGATCCACTCGGTCACCAAGCTCCTGGGGGGCCACGCCGACGTGACCCTCGGCTACACCGCCACCGAGAACCCCGACCTGGCCGCCGCCATCCGCACCGCCGCCGTCACCTGGGGGTTCGCCCCGTCACCGTTCGACTGCTGGTTGGCCGAGCGGGGACTGCACACCTTCGAGGTCCGCTACGACCGGGCCGAGGCCAACGCCGTCGCCGTGGCCGACGCCCTGGCCGAGCTGGCCGGCGTGCGGGCCGTGCTCTACCCGGGCCGGGCCGACCACCCCGACCGGGCCCGGGCCCAGAAGCTGTTTGGGCCCCGCACCGGCAACATGGTCAGCTTCGTGCTGGACGGCGGACGGGCCGAGGTCAACGCCTTCCTCCGGGCCGCCGCCGCCATCCCGTTCGCCCCCACCCTGGGCGACGTGGCCACCACGATCTCGCATCCGGCGTCGTCGTCGCACCGGGCCCTCACCGCCGAGGCCCGGGAGGCGCTGGGCATGCCCGAGGGCTTCATCCGGCTGTCGGTCGGGATCGAGGATCCCGACCTGCTGATCGACGAGCTCAGCGCCGCCGTCGCCGCAGCCCGAAATTAGGTGTCGCAGCGGCGCTGAGCGCCGCTCAGGCTCCTAAGATCGGGCGTGGCCCATCAGATCCTCGTGCTCAACGGTCCCAACCTCAACCTGCTCGGCACGCGGGAGCCGACCGTCTACGGATCCGACACGCTGGTCGACATCCTGGCCGACCTGCGGGAGCTGGCCGCCGCCCGTGGAGCCGAGCTCCGCGACGCCCAGAGCAACGTGGAGGGCGAGCTGATCAACGCCCTGCACGACGCCCGCACCTGGGCCGACGGCGTCGTGTTCAATCCTGGCGCCTTCACCCACTACAGCTACGCGCTGCGCGACGCCATCTCCGCCGTGGAGCTGCCGGTGGTGGAGACGCACCTGTCGAACGTGCACGCCCGGGAGGCGTTCCGCCACACGTCGGTGCTGAGCGCGGTGTGCCTGGGGGTGGTGGCCGGTTTCGGCCGCCACAGCTATGCAGTGGCCCTCGACGCCCTGATCCGCCACCTCGACGCCAAGGCCTGATCTCTCTCCCCCCCGGACCAGCCTCCGTGGGCCGATCTGTGGCGCCAGCGCGCAAGATACGGCACCGGGCGCCACAGATCACGCCCTGACCGGCCGGGTCAACGAGCGGCCAGGTCAACGAGCGGCCCGGTCATGGCTGGAGCCGGCGGGGAACATCAGGCCGATCGTGACGGCCGAGGCCACGTAGGTACCGATGATCCAGATCCAGGCCCAGCGGAAGCCCTGTAGGCCGCCGTCGCCGTCGCCGCTGGCCAGCAGGATGACCACTACCGACACCCCGAAGGCGTAGAACACCTGCTGGGCGGTCCGGATCGTGGCGTTGGCGGTGCCGAACCGGGCGGGGGAGATGTCGCTGAGCCCGGCGCTGGACCAGGTGGCGATGGTGACCCCCGTGCCCAGCCCCACGAGGGTGCTGATCGGCACGAAGCGGGTCCACACTGCCGGTGTGGGTGTCAGCAGGATCAGGTACAAGACATAGCCCAGAGCGCTGCACAGGCAGCCGGCGGCCAGGATCCAGCGGTGGCCCACCCGGTCGGCCAGGCGACCCGACAGGGGAGCGGCCGCCGCCGACAGCAGGGGCGAGATGATCAGCGCCTTGCCCGTGGTCGTGATCGGCTGGCTCCACGCCTCCTGCAGCAGCAGCGAGCTGGTGAGCGCGCCGGACGTGAACCCGAGCGAGTACAACGCCACCCCGGCCACGGCCGCGGCGAACGAACGGTGCTCGAACAGGGGTAGCTCCAGCAGCGGCTCGGGGTGGCGGGCCGAGCGTCGCAGCAGCATCGGCACCAGCGCCAGCCCGGTCACGATCAGAGCGATGACCCGGGGATCGGTGATCCCCCAGTGCTCGCTCTCCACGATCCCGAACATGATCGAGGCGATGGCGGCGGTGCCGATCACCACCCCCACCAGGTCGATCCGTCCGGTGGCATCCGGGTTCTTCGACTCCCGCAGCAGCCGGGGGCTGACCGCCAGCACCAGCAGGCAGATCGGCACGTTGATCAGGAACACGCCCCGCCACGACCACAGGTCGATGGCGATCGATCCCAGCGCCGGCCCGAACACCGCCCCCAGACCGCCGGTGGCCCCCAGGATCCCGATGGCGGTGCTCCGCTTGTTGGGCGGGAAGTCGGGCAGCACCACGGCCACTGCGGTGGGCGACAGCACCGCCCCACCGGTGGCCTGCAACACCCGGGCCGCGATGAGCAGGCCCCGGTTGGGGGCCAACCCGCACAGCACCGAGCCGAGCAGGAACACGGCCACGGCCGGGATGAACAGCCGCTTGCGGCCGAGGCTGTCGGCCAGGCGCCCGGCCACCAGCAGCAGGGCGCCCACGGTGATGTTGTAGCCGGAGATGATCCAGCTGAGCTGGGCGGTCGTCGTACCGAACTCGGAGGCGATCGAGGGGAAGGCCACGTTGACGGCCGAGATGTCGATCACCACCAGAAAGAACACGAGGGTGGTGACGAATAGGGCCAGCCAGGCCGTGCGGGGCACGGCATCGGCAGCGCTCGGCTCGGCAGCGGGCCGGGCGGCGGACGAGGGCGAGGGGGACATCGACGAAGGCTACCCGGGGCCGTTCGGCCCGGTCCGAACGGCTGGCCCCATGGCGGGCCGGGCGCTAACCCCGGTCGGCCGGCGGCCGATCTGATTTTGCAGAACCAGTGGAATGGAGAGCAGTGGCGGATCGCCCTCGCCCGGAACCAAGCGAGCCAAGCCCCAGCCGGCGCGCCCGGTTGGGCTCGGTCGCGCCTGGTCTGGGGGCGGCGGCCACGCTGGCGGCGTTGGGGCTCCTGGGCTGGTCGGCGGCCACGACGGCCTCCGCCCGCATCGCCGGCAGCACCGATGCCGCCGGGTCGCTGCTCCAGGCGGCATCGGTGTCGCTGGAGCGCGACGGCTCGGCTCCGGGCGGTGGCCTCGCCAGCGACCTGCTGGTCGATGCCCACGGCCTGTTCCCCGGTGTGGTGGTGGAACGCTGCCTGCCCGTGCGCTACTCGGGTTCGCTCGACGACGTCCCGCTCGTCCTGTCGGCCCGGATCACGGGGGGCACCGGCCTCGAGCGCTACGTCGACACCGTGGTGACGGTGGGCACCGGCACCGACCCGGACTGCGCCGACTTCTCCAACCGCTCCGGGCCCGGCTCCGCCACCGCCTGGACCGGCACGCTGGCCGCGCTGACCTCGGGCCATCCCGGTTACGAGCGGGGGCTCGACCTGGCTCGGCTGGCCGACGGCCAGGCGGTCACGATCCGTTTCCGATTCGAGCTCCAGCCCGACGACGGCGCCCAGGGCCGCTCGGCCGCCGTCCACCTCCGTTTCGAGGTGCGGCCGTGACCGGCGGCGTCATCCGGCAACTCCGGAGGGCGGGCGGACGACTCGTACCGGCCGCCCAGCTCGTGTTGTGGCTCTACCTGTACCTCGTGCTCGTCCTGTGCGTCTGGGTGGGCATCGGGGCTGGCGTGGGCGGGTGGACGCCGGTGGTGGTGACCTCGGGCTCGATGTCACCCACCGTCCACCCCGGCGACGTGCTGCTGGTGGAACGGGACGTCGGCGCCATCGGCCAGCGCTCGATCATCGTGTTCGACCGGGATGGCCAGCGGATCGCCCACCGGGTGTTCTCCGTCGACGACTCCGCCGGTACCTACGTGACCAAGGGCGACGCCAACCCCGCCCCCGACACCGACGTGGTGACCGGCCCCGATGTGTTCGGGGTGGGTCGCCTGTTGGTGCCCCTCGTGGGCCTGCCCGTCGTGTGGCAGGAGCAGGGCGACCTGGTGGCACTGGGGGCATGGGCCGCCGTGACCCTGGCCGGGGCGGGCCACATGGCGGCGGTGGCGGTGAACCTGCTGCGCCGCCGCGACAGGGGCCGCGCCCGGGCGGCGCCGGTGGCGGCGGCCCAGGTGGGCATCCGGCGGGTGCGCTGGCTGGTGGCCCTCCTGATCGGCGCCCACTACCTGCTCGATCCGGCCCGGTTCGATGTGCTGGGCGACGCCGGCAAGCGGGTGTGGATGGTGTCCACCGCGCTGGTGGTGCTGGCCGGCACGAACGTCCTGTCGAGCCGGCACCGGCCCGACCGTGATCATGGCCTCACCACCGTGGCCGAGCTGGCCATCGACTCCTCGCTGGTGATCCTGCTGGCCACCCTCACCGGGACATCGGGCATCGGCTGGGTGCTGTTCGCCCTGCCCATCATCGAGGCCGCCGTCCGGTTCCGCCTGCTCGGCGCCCTCAGCACCTGGATCCTCTTGACCGGCCTCACCCTGGTGGCCCGGGTGTGGGCCGTCCAGTACACGGGAGCGGGCGGCCTGCTCGACGAGATGGAGGCCCTGCTCGACCAGCTCAGCCTGCTGTTCCTGGTGGTGGTGCCGGGCGCCTACCTGGCCGAGCAGCTGATGACCGACGTGCTGATCCAGCAGCGGGCCACCTCCCGGGCCGTCGACCGGGGTGCGCTGTTGGAGAGCGTGGCCCAGGCCGGGTTCAAGGTCACCCGGCTGGGCGACGAGCCGCTCCACGCCATCGTGGAAGGGACGATGGCCCTCGGGTTCGACGCCGTCGACGTGGCCCTCAGCGCCGCCACCGGCGTGTGGCGGACCGTGGCCGCATCCGGGCCGGGGCGGCTTCCCGCCGCCGGCGACGCCGGCAGTGGGCAGCGGCACGCCGATCTCGCTCACGAGGCGGTGGCCATCGACCGCCACGACCCCGACCATGCCGAGGTGGCGGCGCTGGTGGCCCACGATCTGTCGCTGGTGCTCGCCCACACCGTCAGCCAGCACGACCACGGCCGCCTCGTGCTGCGGGCCGGCCTGGCGGAAGGGCGGAAGGCGACCAACGACCAGATCGAGGCCTTCCGACTCCTGGCCGGTCAGGCCACGATCGCCCTCCAGAACGACGACCTGGTGCGCCAGCTCCGCGCCACCCGGGACGACCTCGACCACCAGGCCCACCACGACGCCCTCACCGGCCTGCCCAACCGGGCCCTGCTGCTCAAGCAGGCGGCGGCGGCCATGGCCGAGCCCGGCGACCGGCCGGCCCTGCTCTTCCTCGACCTCAACGGGTTCAAGCCGGTCAACGACCGCCTGGGCCACGACATGGGCGACGTGCTGTTGCGGCTCGTGGGGGAGCGGCTGACCAACCTCGCGCCCGACAACTGCCTGGTGGCCCGCCTCGGGGGCGACGAGTTCACCCTGCTGCTGTCGGGCCTGATCACCGAAGCCGACGCCGAGTCCCTGTCGGCCACGGTCTGGGACCGGATCCGGGAGCCGTTCGAGCTCAACGGCGACATCGTCCACATCTCCACCAGCATCGGGGTGGCCTTCGGGGAGCCGGGGATGGCCCACGCCGAGCTGATCCGGCGGGCCGACGTGGCCATGTACGAGGCCAAGCACCGGTCCAAGGACCCGGCCCGGGCGGCAGAGGACGCCGAACGGGGTCGGACGATGGTCTACCAGGTGTACCGGCCCGACTTCGACCGGGAGGAAGAGCGCCGGGCCGTGCTGGCCGCCGGGATCGCCGAGGCGTTGGCCGGCGACGATCTGCGGATCGACTACCGGACGATCCACCAGCTGGCGCCGTCCGGTGGAGGGCCCGGCGGGGTCGAGCGTCGCCGGATCGTGCCGCCGGTGGCCGGACTGGAGGCGCTGCTGCGCTGGCACCATCCCGAGCTGGGCGACATCGGGGCAGAGGAGATCACGGAGGTCGCCAGCTCGACCGGCCTGCGGGACGCCCTGGCCTGGTGGGTGGTGGACCGGGTCTGCGGCGACGCTGCCGGCTGGGCCCAACGTCATCCCGACGCCGACTTCTTCGTGTCGCTCGACGGCTGGAGCGACCACGGCGGGCGGGGGCTGGTCGACAACCTGGAGCGGGCGGTGGCCCTCCACGGCCTGGACCCCGGTCGGCTGCGGGTGGAGATGAGCGAGGCCGTCGTGGCCTCCGAACCCACCACCATCGTCTCCTCGCTCCAGGCCCTGCGCCGGCTGGGGGTGGGCGTGCTGCTCGACGATTTCGGCCGGGGCCGTACCTCGCTGTCGCAACTGCCCCACCTGCCCCTGTCCGGGGTGAAGCTCGATCCGGCTCTGGTGGCCGGAGTGGGCCGGGCCGGCGAAGCAGGGAACGACGCCGAAGCAGGGAACGACGCCGACGCCGACGAGATCGTGCTCGACTCGATCGTGGGCCTGTGCCGGCGCCTCGGCCTGGTGGTCGTGGCCCAGGGCATCGCCGACGCCGCGCAGCTCGGCGCGGTGGCTGCGCTCGGGTGCCAGCTGGGCCAGGGACCGGCCCTCGGCTACCCCGAGCTGGTCGAGCACGTGGAAGCGTCGCTCGCCGCGACCGCGCCCCTGGCCCCGGGGGCCCAAGGCGGCCCGACCCGGTGGGACGGTCCCTGACATGGCGCGGCCACTCGACCGGTACCGGATCAACGACGGCGTGGGGGCCGAGCGACGCGAGTCGTACCGCAAGGTCGACCGGAGCGCCGGCATGGCGTTCGGGGCCGCCATCGCCTCGCTGCTGGTGGCCACGATGGTGGTCAACCAGTCGACGGGAGCGCTCCAGCCCAAAGGCTCGGTGGCCGGGACCGGGTTCCAGGTCGGCACGATCACCCTGACCGACGACGACGAGGGCCGCTCGCTGGTCAACCTCGTCAACATGGTGCCCAGCCGGCCGGCCCGGGAATGCCTGGAGGTGACCTACGAGGGCACGATCCTGCCGGTCGAGGTGAGCCTCCAGGCCCTGGCCGACGGGGCCCTGGCCGAGCACGTGGTGGTCGACATCGAGCGGGGCGTGGGCGGGGGCTACGGCCGGTGCGACGAGATCACCGATGCCGAGCCCGTCTATCACGGCGACCTGGCCAGCCTGGCCTCGGGCGAGCCGCTGGACGTGGGCACGTGGCGCAACACCGGCGACCGGTCCAGCTTCCGGTTCACGTTCCGGCTGGAGGACGATGCCGCCGCCATCGGCCAGGCGACCAGTGTGGACTTCCGGTGGGAGGCGGTGCCCCAGTGAGGCCCGGACCCCGTATCGCCCACCCCACCCGGCAGTCGCTGCTGGCCGCCCTCGTGGTGGCGGTCGGGCTGGCGGCCCTGGCCGGTCCGGTGGTGGTGTTGACCGGTGCCGCCCGGGGCCGGGCCCAGCCCTCCGGCGACCCCTTCGGCGCCGGCCTGGGAGCCGACGGTCGGTTGTCGGCCGCCACCCTCGACGTGGAAGCCGGCCAGCGGACCGCGCCTGTCACCGTCGGAGCCCTGGCTCCCGGTGACCGGGCGACGGGATCGATCGAGATCGTGAATGCCGGCGATCTCCCCCTCCACTACGCCCTGCTGCTGTCGCCCACGGGCCAGCCGGTGGAGAGCTGGCTGCGCTGGGACCTGTGGCTGGGCCCGGCCCGGGGCTGCGGCGGTGGCACCCCCGGCCCGACCGATCCCGACCTGCTGCTGTCGGGGGCCGTGCTCGACGGGGGCGGGCCGATCGCCCTGCTGGGCCGGCCCGATCCGGGCTTCGACCCGGGCGACCGGGTGCTCGGCGTCGGCCAGCGGGAACTCCTCTGCCTGGCCGTCTTCCTGCCCCTGGACGCCCCCGACGCTGTCCAGGGGCAGGCCGTGACCCCCCGGTTCGTGGCCGCCGCCGAGCACCACCTGCCGGGGGCCGGGCCGGGCAGCGAGGCTGCGCCCGACGGCGGGAGTGGCACATGAGCCGGCGGACCCGGCGCGTGGCCAGGATCGTGGGCCGGACGCTGAACGCCGCCGCCCTGCTGGTGGCGGTGACGGTGATCGCCGCCGTGGTGGCGGTGGGGGCCGGGCTGGCCGCCGGCTACCGGCCGGTGGTGATCACCGGCGGCAGCATGGGCGAGGCGATGCCCGACCGATCGCTGGTGGTGGCCCGGCCCGCCGAGCGGGTGGCGGTGGGCGACGTGCTGGTCATGCGCCGCACCGGTCGGGCCACGATCACCCACCGGGTGACCGAGCTGGAGCCGGGAGCCGAGGGCGGCCCGCTGCTCGCCATCACCCGGGGCGACGCCAACGAGTACGTCGATCCCGCCCCCTACCCCCTGGGCCGACGGGAACTGGTGGCCCGGTGGACGATCCCGGCGCTGGGCGGGCTGGTGCTCCGGGCCGCCACCCCGCTCGTGGGCTCAGCCATCGTGACGCTGGTGGTGCTGATCCTGGCCACGGCCGCCCTGCGCCGCATCTGGCGATCCGATCCGCCGGGCGGTTCCTCTCCCGGGTCGCCCTCGGCCGCACCGGGCACGGTGGCCGCCGGCCGGACCCGCCGCCGCAGAGCCGGGGCGGTGGCTGCGGTCGGCGTGCTGCTGGCGGCGGCCACCGTGGCCTGGGCCCTCTACGTCGACTCGGCCGGGGTGCCGGCCAACCAGTTCAGCGCCTCGGGCTGCTGGGACGCCAAGGTGGCCGGCGTCCAGAAGGGCACCACCACCAGTACCGCCATCGGGACCCAGACCGTGACGATCGACGCCGTCGACACCACCCGGTCCTTCCTCACCTTCACCGTGCGCAGCACCGGCAACGAGCCGGAGGACTCCCGGGTGCTGGGGAGGCTGGCGACGGGCACCACCGTCACCTTCCAACGCAACGGCGACAATCCGTCACCGCCCACCGTCACCATCGAATGGTCGGTGGTCACCTATTCGTGCGGGGTCACCGTGCAGCGGGGCACAGCGGCCCCGAACGGCACGGCGACCATCGACGTACCCATCTCCACCGTCGACACCTCGGCCAGCTTCGTGCTCGGCACCTCCGTGCCCGACACCACCGCGCTCACCTACGGCGGCAACGATCTGGTGGCCTACGAGCTCACCTCGTCCACCAACCTGCGGATCAGCACCGACACCGAGGCGGCGGTGGGCGCGGCCGCCTTCGGGTGGCAGGTGATCACGTTCGACGATCCGGGCGACATCGACGTGCAGACCGTGTCGGCCACACTGGGCACCGGCACCGGGACGACCACCGTCGCCCTGTCGGCTCCGGTCGATCTGGCCTCCACCTTCGTGCTGGCCAGCCCCTACGGGTTCCCGGGCGGCGCGGCGATCGGCGACCGCATGATCCGGGCCCGCCTGCTCGACGCCTCCACCGTGGAGGTGTACCGGGCCGTCACCACCGAGTCGGTCGGGGCCCGCATCCAGGTGGTGACCCTCAACGAGGGCACGACCGTGCAGCGGGGGCTGGTGACGATGAGCCCTGGCACCAGCGTCGCCACCGCCGGCCTGAGCCCGGTGGACGTGGGCCGCTCCACCGCCTTCACCACCGTGATGGAGCCGGGATCGCTCAGCGGCGGCTCCACCAGCCACACGGCCGACGACGTGCCGGGCGAGGGTTCGGCCACCGTCACCCTGCCCGACGCCACCAGCGTCTCGCTCCGACGGGCCACGTCGCTGTCCACCGCCACCTTCGCCTGGCAGGTGGTGACGTGGGGTGGTCCGGGCTGGGCCGATGCCAGCTACCTCCTGCGCCAGCGCATCGACGTCACCGCCGGCAGCGTCGACTCGCCCACCGGCTACACGACGTCGGTGGTGGTCGACCACGCGTCCCTGGTGGCCAGCGGGCTGTCGCTGCCGTCGGGCGACGACCTGCGCCTGTGGCGCCACGACGGCACAACCTGGTCCGAGCTCGACCGGGTGCTCGACCCGGCCTCGGCGTGGAACAGCCCCAACACCACCGTGTGGTTCCGCACCCAGGAGTCGATCTCGGCCGGCGAGACCGTCTCCTACTGGCTCTATTTCGCCAAGCCCACGGCCGGTGCCCCGCCGGCCGATCCCGACAATGTGTGGCTCCTGCGGGAGGGCTTCGAGAGCGGACTGGGCTCCTTCACCGACCGGACCGACGGCACCGGCTGGTACCAGGCCCAGCCGTGGACCCGGCGGATCACGCTGTCGGTGGCCGAGTCGGCCGTCGACGGCACCCTCACCAGCCAGCCGGTGCTGGTCCGCCTCACCAGCGCCGACCTGGCCGCCCACGCCCAGGCCGACGGATCCGACATCCGCTTCACCGGGGCCGACGGCACCACGGCCCTGCCCCACGAGATCGAGGCGTACGATCCGGGCAGCGGCACCCTCACCGCCTGGGTGCTGGTGCCATCGGTCGACGCCACCACGAACACGACGGTCCAGATGTACTACGGGGCGTCCGACGCTCCGGCCCAGGCCGCCCCCCGGGCGGTGTGGGGCAACGAGCTGGCGGCCTGGCATCTGAGCCGCAGCCGCACCGGGCCCGCACCGTCGCTCGACGATTCGTCGACCTCCGGTCTCGACGGCCGGGCCCTGGGCGACACGGCCCTGACCGACACCGCGTCCGGGCCGGCCAATGATCTCGACGGTGTCACCGACCGGCTGGAATCGGCGCCCCGGGACCTTCCCGACGGCCCGCTAACGGTGTCGGCCTGGTTCCGGCCCGACGTGGTGACGGGAAGCCCGGTACTCCTGGCCCAGGGCGATCCGAGCGGAACGGGAGCGTTCGAGCTGGCCGTGGTGGCCGGCGTCCCCCGGTTCCGGCTCCGGGCGGGGGCGGCGTTGGCCGAGGTGAGCGGCGGTACGGTGTCGGCCGGTGCGTGGCACCTGGTGACCGCCACCTGGAACGGGTCGACGGTCACGCTCTACGTCGACGGGGCACCGGCCGGCGCCACCCCGGCCTCGGGGGCCACCGTCGACGGGTCGGGGATCGCCATGACCCTGGGCGGCGACGCCGCCGGGAGCCGTACCCTCGACGGCCAACTGGGCGAGGCCCGCGTGTCGGTCCGGGCCTGGTCGGCGGCCGAAGTGCGCTTCGCGTACCAGAACCTGGCCGATCCGGGCGGCACGGTCACCGCCGGGGCCGCCACCGCCGGCACCTGGTTCGCCCCGGGCACGTGGACGGTGCGGCGACCGATCACGGTCGACCACACCCTCGTGGCCGGGAACCTCACCGATTTCCCTCTGCTGGTGCAGGTGGCCGACGCCAGCCTCGGCGTCTCGGGCCAGGCCGACGGCGATGATCTGGTGTTCACCGCCGCCGACGGCGTGACCCGCCTCGACCACGACCTCGAGTCGTGGGACGCCGGCACGGGCACCCTCACGGCCTGGGTGCGCATCCCGTCCCTCAGCGCAACCGTCGACACCGAGTTGTTCCTCTACTCGGGAAACGCCAATGCTGCGAGCCAGGAAGACCCGGTGGGGGTCTGGGGCGCCGAGTCCGACCTGGTCCTGACCGGGGGGTAGCCCGAGACCTGACTGTGTCCAGTTTTCTGTTCAATCCCGTAATTCCCTGCCGTCAGCGGCCGATGGAGGTGGTGAACCCGGAGGTTCATCCATGTCCGCTGCCCCCAAGCCAACGAGATCGGATCCGACCAAGGCCCTGCTGTCAGTAGCCGTGGTTCTGGTAGGGGTCGCTCTCGTCGCCGTCACCTCCCTGGCCCTGTTCACCGATTCGGCCACGGTGCCGGCCAACTCCTTCTCCACCGGCACGATCGACATCGCCACCTCGCCCACCACCGCCCTGGTCACGATGGATGCCATGGTGCCGGGCGACCAGGTGACCGCTCCCCTCACCGTGCAGAACAACGGCACCCTGCAGCTGCGTTACGCCATGACCAGCACCACCACCGAAGACACGCTGGCGGCCCAGCTCGTGCTCACGGTGAAGTCGGGGGTGACCACCTGCAACACCGCCAACTGGTCGGCCACCGGGACCACGCTCTATTCGGGGATACTGGGCAGCACGGGCGCCACCGCCGTGCTGGGATCGGTGGCGGCGGGGGCCCAGGTCGGCGACCGCACGCTGAACGCTGCGGCCTCCGAGGTGCTGTGCTTCAACGTGACCCTACCGGCCAACGCCAGCCTGGGCAGCGGGGCGACCACCACGGCCACGTTCACATTCCAGGCCGAGCAGACCACCAACAACCCCTGAGCCGGCGGGGAGCCGAGCGGTGGGAGTGAGTCGCCGGATACGACGGATCGGCGCCATCGGCGTCACCGCTGCGTTCGTCGCCCTGTTCTGGTTCACCGACTGGTTCGGTCCGGGCGTGGGAACCAACCTCACGTTCACCGTCAACTCGACGGCCGACGCCGGTGACAACAATCCGGGCAACGGGGTGTGCAGCACCGGCGGCACGATCTCGGGCGGTGCGGCCCAGTGCACACTGCGGGCCGCCATCGAGGAGGCCAACGCCGTGGCCGGGTTGGACACGATCAACTTCTCCATCCCCACCACCGACGCCAACCACGCCTCCGGGGTGTGGACCATCGCTCCGGCCTCGGGCAACCCCCTGCCCGAGATCTACTCGCCGGTGACGATCGACGGCACCACCCAGAGCGGGGTGTCGGTCAACACCGCGCAGTCGCCGTCGAACATGACCGGCAACCTCGCCGTGCAGATCTCCGGGGTCAACGACACCACCACCGCCGACTGGGACGGGCTCGTGCTCAACACCGGCTCCGACGGTTCCACGGTCCGCGGCCTGTCCATCTACGCCTTCGACAACTCGGCCAGCGAGGGCATCTTGATCTGGAACTCGTCGAACAACGTGATCGCCGGCAACCACATCGGGGTCAGGGCCACCGGCACGGTGGGCAACGACGGCAACAACGCCGGTGTGGGCATCGCCGGGGGCTCGTCGAACAACCGCATCGGGGGGGCGGCGGCCGCCGATCGCAACATGTGCTCCGTCAACTCGGCGTCAGGGAACGAATGGGCCTGCATCTGGGCCTTTGGAACCACCACACGCAACAACACCGTGGAGGGCAACGAGCTGGGGCTCATGAAGAACGGCACCGCCACCGGTGCGGGCTGGGCCGGCATAGACGCCTGGGAAGGCACCACGATGACCGTCGGCGGAACCTCCACCGGCGCCGGGAACCGGATCACGGGCTTCAGCAAGGGGATCACCCTCAACGACGTGACGCCGGCGCCGCACATCGCCATCGTGGGCAACCGCATCTGGGGCAACAGCTTCCTCGCCATCGACTTCAAGGACGACAACGTCACGAGCAACGACGTGAACGATGCCGACAGCGGCCCCAACGACCTGCTGAACTTCCCCGTCATCTCGAGCGTCAAGGCGGCCAGCACCACGGTGACGATCTCGTACTCGCTCGACGTGCCCGCCGGCAGCTACTACATCGAGGCCTTCACCAACCCGTCGGGGGCCGACCCCTCGGGCTACGGCGAAGCCCAGGTCACCGCCGGGTCGTCCACGATCACCAAGACCGGCTCCGGCAGCCAGAGCTTCACCATGACCTACACCGGGGCGGTGGGTGACATCGTGTCGATGACGGCCACCCAGCTGTCGTCGGGCACGCCGTACCAGACCTCCGAGCTGTCGCAGACGGCCACCGCCGTCAACCGGCTGGCGACGGTCAACTCCACCGCCATCATCGACGACAGCAACGCCGGGGACGGCGTGTGTTCCACCGGGGGCACCAACTCGGCCGGCGCCACCGCCTGCACCCTGCTCGCCGCCGTCACCGAGGCCAACGCGTCGGCCGCCATCGACACGATCTGGTTCAACATCCCCACCTCCGATCCCGGCTACTCGGCCGGGGTGTGGACCATCGCCCCGCCCGGCGGGACGGCGCCCGCCGTCTCCACGACGATGACGATCGACGCCACCACGCAGCCGGGATGGAGCTCCACGCCCGTGGTGTCCTACAACGCCGCCGGCCTCAGCTCGGGCCCGGCCGTGTCGATCACGGCCTCCGGTGTGGTGGTCAAAGGTCTCAACGTCCGGGGATCACCGGGGGTCGGTATCTCGGTTGCCGGTAGCGGCTCCACCGTCGCCTACTGCTTCGTGGGCACCAACGCTGCCGGCACCGCGGCCTCGCCCAACGCCGCCCAGGGGGTCACCGTCTCGGCTGCCAACGTCACGCTGGACCACAACCTGATCTCGGGCAACGGGTTCGACGGCGTGATCATCAGCTCGTCGGGAACCGTCGTCACCGACAACGTCATCGGTACCACGGTGACCGGCAACGCCGCCCTGCCCAACGGCCAGGAGGGCATCGAGCTCAGCAACGCCACCAACACCGTGATCGGCACGGTGGGACACGGCAACGTGATCTCCGGCAACCTCTACGCCGGCATCAACGGCTGGTCAGGGACCAACACCGGGGTGAAGGTCCAGGCCAACAAGATCGGCGTGGGAGCCGACGGCGCCACCGCCGTGGCCAACGGCACCGCGAACGCCGAAGGGGGCATCACGCTGCGAGGAACCAACACCGGTTGGCTCATCGGCGGCTCCGGAGCCGGCGAGGGCAACACGATCGCCGACAACTCGGGCGATGGCGTGATGCTGATCACGGTCAACGGGTCCTCCAACGACATCGCCGTGATCGGTAACTCGATCCATTCGAACACCGGGCTGGCGATCGACCTGGGCGACGACGGGGTGACGGCCAATGACACCGGCGACGGCGACTCCGGCCTCAACGACCTGCTCAACTACCCGGTCATCGGCGAGGTCGGCCTGTCGGGCGGCAACCTCACCGTGACCTACCGGCTCGACGCCCCGGCCGGCACCTATCGGGTCGAGTTCTTCACCAACAGCGCAGCTGATCCCACCGGCTACGGGGAGGCCCAGACGCTGGCCGGCTCGGCCTCGGTCACCCACACCGGCGGCACCGCCACCTACACCGCCAGCTTCGCCGGGGCGGCCAACGCCACCATCACCGCGTCGGTCACCGAGAACCCGTCGGCCAACACGTGGGGCGCCACCTCGGAGCTGTCGCTGGCCGTCACCGCCGGCGTGACCGTGAGCGGAACGGTGTACGAAGACGTCGACGGCGACGGCCTGATCAGCGACGACGGCGCCGCCCGCAGCGCAGTGGACGTGTGGCTGTTCGCCGAGAAGGACGGCAACTCGAAGCCGTCGGGAGGCGACGTGCTCGTCGATACGGCCGCCACCGACGGGTCCGGGGCCTACAACCTCGTCGGCCCGGCCGGCGCCACCGTCTACGTGGTGGTCGACAGCCGCGACGTCACCCCGTCGTCGGGCTTCGCCGGAGGGTTCAGCGCCGGCTCGGCCTGGGCCGAGCAGACCTACGGCCCGGCCGGGTCGGCCACCTACAACGGCACCACGTGGAGCTATGCCGCCTCGGCCGGCACCCTGTTCGGCGGGGCCCGCCCCGCCTCCAGCGACGGGTTCCCGGCCCTGACGGATTCCGACCACATCGCCCGTCTGGTCCTCTCCACGTCCGGCGTGTCGGGCCTCGACTGGGGGTTCAGCTTCGTACCCGTGGTGCGCACCTACGACACCGTGCCGGCTTCGGGCTTCACCTCGGCTGGGTCGTGGTCGACCTATGACCCCGGAGCCAACGGCGTAGGCACCGACCCCGACGGCTTCTACGGCGCCGTGTTCGACGGCCGCTACATCTACTTCGTCCCCCACAACAACGGCACCAGCTACCACGGCGAGGTGCTCCGCTACGACACCCGCGCCACGTTCGCCAGCACCGCCGCCTGGGCCAGCTACGACCCGGGAAGCCACGGGGTGGGCACCGACCCCGACGGCTTCTACGGCGCCGTGTTCGACGGCCGCTACATCTACTTCGTCCCCCACAACAACGGCATCAGCTACCACGGCGAGGTGCTCCGCTACGACACCCGCGCCACGTTCGCCAGCACCGCCGCCTGGCGAAGCATGACCCGGGAAGCCACGGGGTGGGCACCGACCCCGACGGCTTCTACGGCGCCGTGTTCGATGGCCGCTACATCTACTTCGTCCCCACAACAACGGCACGGCGGCCGACGGGGAGGTGCTCCGCTACGACACCACCGGGTCGTTCACCACCGCCTCCTCGTGGACGACCTACGACGCCGGGGCCAACGGAGTGGGCACCGACCCCGACGGCTACGCCGGAGCGGTGTTCGACGGACGGTACGTCTACTTCGTGCCGTTCGACAACGGAACCTCCAAGCACGGCGAGGTGCTCCGCTACGACACCACCGGATCGTTCACCACCGCCTCCTCGTGGACGACCTACGACGCCGGGGCCAACGGGGTGGGCACCGACCCCGACGGATACAACAACGCCGTGTTCGACGGCCGCTACATCTATTTCGTGCCGTTCGACAACGGAACCTCCAAGCACGGCGAGGTGCTCCGCTACGACACGACGGCCAGCTTCACGTCCGCCGCATCGTGGGCCACGTTCGACGCCGGGGCCAACGGGGTGGGCACCGATCCCGACGGGTTCCGGGACGCCGTGTTCGACGGCCGCTACATCTACTTCGTCCAGCTCAACAACGGGACGGCCAACGCCGGAGAGATGGTGCGCTACGACACCACCGCCGACTTCGTGTCGGCGTCATCATGGGCATCGTTCGACCCGGGGAGCAACGGGGTGGGGACCGACCCCGACGGCTACGACGGCGTGGTGTTCGACGGCCGCTACATCTACCTGGCCCAGCAGCACAACGGGGCGGCCTATGCCGGGGAGATGCTGCGCTACGACACCACGGCCAGCTTCACCACGGCCAGCTCGTGGACGTCGTACGATCCCGGCGCCAACGGAGTGGGCACCGATCCGGACGGGTACCGGGGGATGGTGTACGACGGCCGCTACATCTACTTCGCTCCTGAGTACAACGGCACGGCGATGCACGGTGAGGTATTGCGCTACGACACGGGCCACACCGGCCAGGGCACGCTGCGGCGGTTCATCGCCAACGCCGCGGCCACCGCCGGGACCCAGAGCACGAACTTCGAGATCCCGCCGTCCGACCCCGGCTACGCCAGCGGGATGTGGACCATCACCCCGGCCGCCGCATTCGACCTCAACAGCACGGCCTCGCTCGACGCCACCACCCAGACCGGCTGGAACGGCAGCCCGCTGGTGGCGATCAACGGCGCCGGCTACCCCAATCCGCTCACGGTCAGCGGCACCGACGCAACCGTGTCGGGGCTCCAGGTCACCAGCGCGTCCCAGAACGGCATCAAGATCACCGGCACCCGGGTCACGGTCACCTCCTGCCGGCTCGCCTCCAACGGCGGGGCCGGGGTGTCGATCGCAGCCGGGGCCGGGAACGCCTCGAAGGTGGCGAACAGCACGATCACGGCCAACACCGGCGACGGGGTGGAGGTGGCGGCGGGGACCGACCACACGATCGTCGGCAACGTCATCACCGCCAACGGCGGCAATGCCATCGACCTGGGGGCCAACGGCACGACGGCCAACGACAGCGGCGACGGCGACAGCGGGGCCAACGACCTGCTGAACACGCCGGTGCTCACGGCGGCCACCGAGGCGCTGGGGCAGGTGGACCTGACCTTCAACGTCGACGTGCCGGCCGGAAGCTACCGGATCGAGATCTACACCGACCCGTCGAACACGAAAGGCCTGAGCGAGCTCGTGGGCTCGTCGCGCATCACCACCATCGCCGGCACCCAGACCTTCACCGTCTCGTTCGCCGGGCTGGTGGGGGAGCGACTGGTGGCCACCCTCACCGAGGACGACGGCACCACCACCGGCTCCACCTCCGAGGTGAGCGCCACGTCGGTGGTGGTGGCCAGCGGCGGCGCCACTGTGGCCGACGCCAGCGTGCGCCGGAGCGACCTACGGGCCACCGGCGGCCTCGCCCTCCCCGGCACCACGGCCGGCAAGGCGGGCCGGGGGATCGACCTCGGCGGCGGTACCCAGCGCCTGGTGGGCCCGGCCACCGACCTGTCGGGCACGGCGCTCACGCTCAGCGGCTGGGTGAAGCTCGACACCTACGGCACCGACCCCCGGGTGGTGGCCAAGGCCGCCAGCTCGGGCAGTCCGGTGTACGAGCTCCTCGTCGACGGCACCACCCACGAAGCGGTGGCCCGGATCGGTACCAGCGCCGGCACGGCCGAGGTCCGGGGCGGATCGCTGGCCACGGGCACCTGGTACCACCTGGCCGCCACCTGGGACGGGGCGACCGCCCGTCTCTACCTCGACGGATCCCAGGTGGCCACGGCGGCCGCCTCCGGCACGCTCGACACCGACCTCACCGTGCCGCTGGCCGTCGGCAACCGGGCCGCCGGCGACCGGGGCCTGGACGGCATCGTCGACCACATCCAGGTGGCCCACTCCGCCCGTTCCGCCGCCTGGCTGGCCACGGCCCAGGCCAACATGTCCAGCCCCGGCGCCTTCGTGGTGATGGGCGGGCCCCAGACCGAAGCGCCAGCCGCCTGGACCACCACCTCGGCCGCCGCCCACGGCGGCGCCAACGCCCTGGCCGCCCCGAATGTGGGCGCCAGCACCGCCGGACCCTGGATCACGGCCACCGGGTTGGACCTCCCGGGAGTGGAGATCGAGAGCTGGTGGCGGCTGTCGAACCCGTCGTCGGTCACGGTGGCCGCCGGCACCCGAACCGGTCTGGCGGCGGCGAACGAGTACGAGGTGGGGCTCACCTCGTCGGGCTTCGACCTGGCAGCCCTGGTGGGAGGTACCCGGACGGTGGGGGCCGCCCCAAGCGGCACCGGCCCGACCGCCGACACCTGGACCCGGGTGGTGCTCAGCACCGACGAGACAGGCGTCACCCGGGTATCGGTGGGAGGCACCCCGGTGCGGGGCCCGGTGACGCTCAGCGGGGGTCCGAGCTCGGGCTCGGTCGGGTTCCGGGTGGGATCGATGCCGGCCCCCTTCACCTGGTACATCGACGATGTCCAGGCCCGGAAGCTGGTCAGCGACGAGCCCGACACCAGCCTCGCCCCGATCGACCGGAACTGACATCGGGGCGGCCCGGACCGCCAACATTCCAGTACCGGGAAGGTTTCCTCCCGAGGGTGACCCCTCCGCCCCCACTCCGGCGGGGTACGGTCATGACGTGTCGCGAGGAGTCGGAATCCCGGGGCGGAGTTGCGCCGTGCTGGCAGCAGCGTCGCTGGTGGCTGTGGCCTGCGCCGTCGTCGCCCGACCCCATGTCGACGTGGCCGTGCGCCTGAGTGAGCACCGCCACGTTCCGGCCACCACGGTCTTGGCCGGGCTCGGGCTGATGGCCCTGGGGCTGGCCGGCGTGGGCCTGCGGTTCCGCCGTCTGGCGCTGGTCGGGCTGGCCGTGGTGTCGATGGCCCTCGCCGCCGCCTGGCTCGGTCTCACCCCCCACCGGTTCTCGGGCCCGGTGGTGGCCAACCTGTCCATGCGACACGGGCTGCACGTCACCGACGCTCTGGCGGTGGCCCCCACCGTCTTCGCCCTGTCGGCTCTGGCCCAGGCCGTCCGCTCGGGTCGGCCGACCCTGGCCACCGCCGCACCCCGCCGGGAGCAGCCGATCAGGCGCTGAGCAGGGCGGCCACCTCGCTCATGGTGTCGATCTCGGCCTCCCGGCTGGGCCCGACCGGCGTGAGGTTCAACATGGTGGCCCCGGCCTCCACATACGGGCGGAGGAAGGCGGCGATGTCGGCCGCCGTGCCGCACGGGGTGTACCGCTCGAAGGGGGCGAACGGCATCTTGTAGAAGCCTTCCAGCCCCTCGGCCACGTGACGCCGGCCCTCGTCGACGTCGCGCCCCACGCCCACCCACAGCTGCAGCCCGTGGATCCACGGGTCGCCGCGATCGGGGGCCAGCTCCGCCACCCGGGCCACCCCGGCGGCGAACCGGTCGGCCGAGGTCCAGGCTCCGAGCCAGCCGTCGCCATGACGGGCCGTCCGCACCAGGGCGGCGTCGGCCCGGCCGCCGACCACAACCGGCACCGTCTCCCGCATCCCGCTCCGGACCCTCACCCGGTCGAGCTGGAACAGGTCGTCGTCCCAGCTCACAGCCTCGCCGGCCAGCAGGGGGCGGACGATGGCCAGGGCGGCGTCGGTGCGTCGCCCCCGCGTGGCGGGGTCGACGCCGCAGGCCAGGAACTCCGAGCGGTCCTCGCCGCCCACCCCCACACCCACCGTGAGCCGCCCCGGCACGGCCTCGGCCAGGGTGGCGATCTGGCGGGCGGCCACCACGGGGTGGCGCAGCGCCAGGAGGAACACCCCCAGCACCAGATCGAGCCGGGGCTCGATGCCCGACAGCACCGCCAGGTGGATCAACCCGTCGGACCCGTTGCCGCCCTTGAAGCTGACGTGGTCGGCCACGAACAGGTGGTCGATGCCGCCGTCGGCGATCCGGGCCAGCAGGGCCCGTTGGCGCTCCGGCGGCTCCCGCCACAGGTCCCAGGGCGGTGACACGCCGACGCGCAACGTCGGTTGGGAGTCGGAGGCCGACAACGGTCCAGCCCCGCTCAGTAGCTGCGGGGCAGGCCCAGGACGTTCTGGGCGATGAAGTTGCAGGTCATCTCCTGGCTCACCGGGGCGATCCGCTGGAGCCGGGCCTCCCGCCAGTACCGCTCCACGTGGTATTCCGAGGCGTAGCCCAGGCCCCCGTGGGTCTGGAGGGCCTGATCGGCGGCGAAGTAGCTCGCCTCGGCGGCGAGGTACTTGGCCGTGTTGGCCTGCTCGCCGCACTCCAGGCCGTTGTCGTAGCGCCAGGCGGCCAGGGCCGCCATCTGCATGGCCGCCTTGAGTTGCATGTGGGCCTGGGCCAGCGGGTGGGCGATGGCCTGGTTGGCCCCGATCAGGCGGCCGAACACCGAGCGCTCGTTGGCGTAGTTGACGGCCCGGCGGATGGCGGCCTCGCCGATACCGCAGGCGACGTTGGCCAGCAGGATCCGCTCCGGGTTCAGCCCGTGGAGGATGTGGTGGAAGCCCTTGCCCCGCTCACCCACCATCCGCCAACCCTCGACCGGCATCTCGTCGTAGAACACCTCGCAGGAGGCCACGGCGTTGCGGCCCACCTTGGGGATGGGCCGGATGTCGCAGTAGTCGCGGTTGAGGTCGGCCAGGAACAGGGTCAGGCCGCCGAAGCCCTGGCCCGGCTCGCCGTCGGTGCGCACCAGCAGCAGCACCACCTCGGACTCGAGGGCCTTGGACGTCCAGATCTTGCGGCCCGACACGATCCAGCCGCCCATGCCGTCCTCCACCGCCCGGGTGGTGATCCGGCTGGTGTCGGTGCCGGCGTCGGGCTCGGTGACGCCGAAGGCCACGTGGAGGTCACCGGCCGCGGCCCGGGGCAGGAACGTGTCCTTCAGCTGGTCGTTGCCGAACTTCACCACCGGGTTCAGGCCGAACATCGTGAGGTGCAGGGCGGTGCAGCCGTTCATGCCGGCTCCCGAGGCGGCGATCCGGTTGAGCACGATGGCGCCCTCGGTGATGCCCTGGCCGCCGCCCCCGTACTGCTCGGGGATCACGATGCCGAGCCAGCCCCCGTCGGCCATCGACTTGTAGAACTCCCACGGGAACTCGTGCTTGTCGTCCTTCTCCATCCAGTAGGTGTCGTCGTACTGGGCGCAGACGCGGTCGACGGCGTCGGCGATCGCCTCGTGGTCGGGGTTGGGGGTGAAGTCCATGGCAGCGCTCCGGTGGTGCTGGTGCTCGTGTCGGTGGAATGAGTCGGTGAACGGACAGTAGGGGAACGGCGGGGGCGAGGCCGAGTTGTAGCGAAGCGAAACCCGAGGTCCCGAAGGGACACCTCAGTCGAACTGGTAGAGGCGCTCGGGGTTGGCCACCAGGATCCGGTTGCGGACGGCCTCGTCGGGGGCGAAGGCGGCCAACAGGTCCACCAGGTCGCCGTCGTCGGGCATGTGGCGCACGTTGGGGTGGGGCCAGTCGGTGCCCCACAGCACCCGGTCCGGGGCGGCGGCGATCAGGGCCCGGGCGTAGGGGACCACGTCGTCGTAGGGAGGTCGTCCGCCCCCGGCGGTGAGGCGCTCTGCCCCCGAGATCTTCACCCAGCACCGCTCGTCGCCCGCCATCAGGCCCAGCAGCTTCTGGAAGGGCTCCTGGTCCAGGCCGGCGGAGGCGTCGACCCGGGCCATGTGGTCGATCACGTAGGGGCAGGGCATGGCGTCGAGCAGGTCGGCGTAGCCGGGGAGGTCCTTGGCGTCGAAGTGGAGCACGATGTGCCAACCCAGCGGGGCCACCCGGTGCACGATCCGCCAGAACTGGCCCAGCTCGGGGGCGCCACCCAGGTGGGCCACGAAGTTGAAGCGGGTGCCCCGGACGCCGGCGTCGTGCAGGGCCCGGATGTCGGCGTCGGTGAAGCCCTCGTCGATCATGGCCACCCCGGCGAACCGGCCGCCGGAACGCTCCATGGCGTCGACCATGGCCCGGTTGTCGGTGCCGTGGCAGCTGGCCTGCACCAGGACCGCCCGGCTCAGGCCCAGGGTCTCCTGGAGCGCGAAGAAGTCCTCCACCCCGGAGTCGGGCGGGGTGTAGGAGCGGTCGGGGTCGAAGGGGAACGTGTGGGCCGGTCCGAACACGTGGCAGTGGGCGTCGCAGGCGTTCGGGGGCGGGGTGAAGGTGGTGGGCCGGTGGGAGTCGCGCCGGGGGGCGTCGATCATCCTGGGGCCCGAAGGTGTTCCGGCCCCGGAAGGGGCGGCGTTGTCGTTCACAGGTCCTCCCGGGGGAACACGAGGCCGTCGAACAGCTTCCGGGCCGTCCGCAGCACGCCAGCTTTCACGATCTGGCCCGAACGGTCGAGCTCGAACACGCAATCGAAGTCGCCCGTCGGGTGCTCGATGACGATGGGGGGCGACACCCCGGGGCCGGAGGCGGCGGGGGCGGTGCACACCTCGGCCGCCGGTGAGCCCTCGAGCAGGCAGGCGGTGGCCACGCTGACCGCCCCCAGCACGCCGATCGCGTCGTGGCAGCGGTGGGGGATGAACGTGCGGGTGCTCACCGCGCCGCCGGCCTCGGGGGGCGACACCATGGTCATCTTGGGCACGGTGGACCGGGTCACGTCACCCAGGTTCATGAGCGGGCCGGCGGCCAGGCGGATCGCTTCCAGGTCGGCCCGCAGGCGCTGGTCGGCCTCCAGCTCGGCCGGGGTCTCCCGGCCCGTGATCCCCATCTCGGAAGCGAGCAGCACCACGGTGGGCATGCCGTTGTCGACACAGGTGGCCCGCACCGGACGGCCATCGGCGGCGGTGAAGGTGTCGTTGGCCCGGCCCGTGGGCAGCAGGGCGCCGCAGGTGGACCCGGCGGTACCCTCGAAGAACAGGTTGACGGGGGCGGCGGTGCCCGGAACGCCGGAGATGGCGGTGGTGCCCTCGTAGCGGGGCCGGCCGCCGGGGGTCTCGACCCGGGCGGTGGCCACGCCGTCGGTGTTGCACAGGTAGATCCGGACTTCGCTCACCTCGCCGGTGGCCGCCACCAGGCCCCGCTCCAGGGCGAAGGGGGCCACCCCGGCCAGGATGTTGCCGCAGTTCTGCTGGTCGGTGACCAGGTCGGTGTCGACGCCCAGCTGGAGGAACAGGTAGTCGACGTCGGCGTCGGGCCGGCTTGACGGGCTCACCACGGCCACCTTGGACGTGAGCGGGTGGGCGCCCCCGATGCCATCGATCTGGCGGGGATCGGGCGAGCCCATGAGCCGCAGCAGGAGGCTGTCCCGATCGGGGCCGGGGGCCGGGAGGTCCCGCTCGAGGAAGAACAGACCCTTCGACGTTCCGCCCCGCATCAGCATCGCCTGCACACCGTCCGTCATCGCTGCTCACTGTACGGCAGGAGACCGGGCGGTGTGGAGTACGCTCGGCGGGTGGGCAGCCCACCCCCGCCACCGCCCGAAGCCGACCCGCCGACCGGGGCCACCGGCGGGGGGCAGGGGGGAGAGGCGATCAGCGGGTGGGGCCTGGGCGTCCTGTCGCCCGAGGCCAGAGAACGGCTGGCCCGCCCCCGGGCAGAGCCCCTGCGGCCTCCGCCGGCCGACGACCACCGCGCCGTGGCCCGGTGGCGGGCCGAGGTGCACGCCGCCTGGCTGGCCGGCGACCCGCCGGCGGCCGCCTGCGGCCACCAGCCGGTGACGCTCGCCGGTGTCCGCTGCCTCTGGGCGCCGGGCCCGGCACCGGATCCCGGCGCTCGGCCGCCCAGCCAGCCGATCCTCGTCTACCTCCACGGCGGTGGCTACGCCCTGGGCAGCCCGGAGGTGGCGCTTCCGATCACCCAGCGCCTGGCCGCCGGCGGGCTGGCCGTGGTGTCGGTCGACTACCGGCTGGCCCCCGAACATCCGGGGCCGGCGGCGGTGGACGACGCCGTCGCCGTGTTCCGCGCCGTTCGCCGGGCGTGGCCGGGGCGCCCTCTGGCCCTCGGGGGCGACTCGGCCGGCGGGAACCTCGCCTTGTCGGTGACCCAGCGGCTGGGACGACGCCACGGCGCCGATCCCCGAGGACCGGCCGCCATGGTCCTGTTCGGCCCCCACCTCGACCACGGCGGGCCGCTACGGCCGGGAGACGACACCGACGAGGCCGGTGCCGCCTGGCTGCGCGCCGCCTACTGCGGCTCGGCCGATCCGACCGATCCCCGGCTGTCGCCCCTGCGGGGCGATCTGCGCCACCTGCCCCCCACGCTGGTCCAGGTCGGCACGGGCGACCGGCTGCTGGGCCAGGCGGCCCGGTTCGCCCGGGCGGCACGGCGGGCCGGCAGCGAGGTGACGCTGGACGTGTGGGACGGCCTGTGGCACACCTGGCAGTACCACCGCAACCTGCCCGAGGCAGACGAGGCCCTGGCCGAAGCGGCCGCCTTCGTGGTCGCCGCCCTGTCCCGCCCTCCCGGCCGGTCCGAGCAGCGCTGAGCGCCGGCCGACGCGCCGGGGGACCGGCGGCGGTCGGATCAGGCGCCGGGGACGACGGGCGGCGACGTCGATGGGAGCGTGGTCGCCTCAACGGTGGTCGGCGGGCGGGTGGTCGTGGTGGTGAGCACGGTGGGGGGAACGGTGGCTTGGGTGACCGTGACCTGGGTGGTCGTCGTGGTGGTGGTGGCCGGGGGCCGGGTGGTGGTGGTCGACGACGAGGCCGCCGTGGTGGCAGTGGTCGGGGCTTCGGCGGTGGTCGCGGTGGTGGCGGGGGGCTGGGTGGTGGGGGCGGCGGCGGTCGAGCCGGGGTCAGCCGGGGAGGGCGCCGACGTGGTGACGGTGGGAGCCAGGGGGGCGGGTACGCCCCGCTTGGACGGCTTGTAGGTGCCGGTGAACCGTCCGCCCGCCGCAGCCGGGGCGGGGTCGGCGTCGCCCGGGGCGGCGGCTCCGGCGCCCGACTCTGCTCCCCCCAGGTCCGGCCCCACCAGGTCGAACCCGGCGGCCGATTCGTCGGCGGGGCCGGTGGTGGCGGCGGTGGCGTCGGCCGCCACGGCCTGCATGGCAACCGGGTCGTTGCGATGGACCAGAGCCGAGATCGCCCCGGTGAACGACAGCACGATGGCTCCCAGGAGGGCCACGAGCCCACCGACGAACACCACGGTCTGGCGCTGGCGGGCGGTGAGAGCGGCATCGCCCCGGAACATCGACTCGCGGTTCAGCATGGTCTCGTCGTCTCCCGATCCATAGCTGGATGCCCTCCACTCCGGAGCCCGCTGCCAGGACATCACGGTACGACCTGACGAACCGTCAGGGGTGGACGGCGGGTGGGATTGCCCCGCTCGACGAGCCGAAGGGACTAGGGTGTGGCGCCGCATGGTCGTGTTCGTGAGCCTCGTGGCCGCCGTCCTGTTCGGCTCGGGCGACTTCTGTGGCGCTCTCGCCACCCGGCGGGCCACGGCGCTCCAGGTGGTGGCCGGATCACACCTCATCGGATTGGTGGGTGTTGGCCTGCTGGCCTTCGCCCTGGGCAACCCGGTCACCGGCCGCGATCTGGCCCTGGGGGCGGCCGGCGGCGTGCTGGGCGCAGTGGGTGTGGGCCTGCTCTACCGGCGGCTCGCCGTGGGGCCCATGTACCTGGTGGCGCCGGTCACCGCCGTCACCGCCGCCGCCGTGCCCACGTTGTGGGGCTGGCTCCGGGGCGACGAGCTCAGCCCGGCGGCCTGGGCCGGCGTGGTACTGGCCCTGGGAGCGGTGGCCCTCGTGTCGAGCGTGGCCGACAGCGGTGGGCAGGGCCCGATCACCGCCGCGGCCGTGGTGGAATCGCTGGGCTCGGGTCTCGGCTTCGGCGGCTTCTACATCCTGATGGCCGCCACCGACGCCGACAGCCAGCCCTGGCCCATCGTCGGCGCCCGGCTCACCACCGCCCTGGGCCTGCTGGCGATCCTGGCCGTGTTGCGGCGGGCGCCGCTGCCCACCGACCGGGTGGGGATCACCCTCATCGGGGCCACCGGACTGTTCGAGGTGGCGGCCAACTGCGGGTACCTCTACGCCTCCACCCGGGGGCAGCTGGCGGTGGCCGCCGTGCTGGTGTCGATGTACCCGATCTCCACCGTGGTCCTGGCCCGGCTGGTGCTCGACGAGCGAATGAGCCGGCTGCAGATCGCCGGTGTGGTGGGGGCGATCGCGGCGGCCGGGCTGATAACCCGGGGCTGATCACGGGTACTGTCGGGACCCGACCCGAAGACCCCCCCCGAGCAGCCCTCACCAGCGGGAGCGCAACCATGTCGTATCCAGGGACCCACGCCGCCACCACACCGGACAAGCCGGCGGTGATCATGGCCGAGTCGGGCCAGACGCTCACCTACGCCGAGCTCGATGCCCGGTCGGCGCAACTGGCGCAGCTACTCCACGCCGCCGGGCTCCGGGCCGGCGATCACGTGTCCATCTTCATGGAGAACAACATCCGGTACTTCGAGTGCTACTGGGCGGCGGTGCGCTCCGGGCTCTACTTCACCACGATCAACCGCTACCTCCAGCCCGAGGAGATCGCCTACATCCTGGAAGACTCCGGTTCCAAGGCCCTGTTCGCCTCGGCCGGGGTGGCCGAGGTGGCCGCCGCCGTGCCGCCCCTGGCCCCCGGCTGCCAGGTGCTGCTGGCCGTCGACGGCCCGGTCGACGGCTTCGAGCGCTTCGAGGAGGCGGTGGCGGCCCACCCGGCCGAGCCCCTGCCCGACCAGCCCCGGGGGGAGACCATGCTCTACAGCTCGGGCACCACCGGCCGTCCCAAGGGGATCAAGCGACCCCTGTCGGGCGTCCAGATCGACGATCCGGCCGGCACCGGCGGGGTGGTGGCCCTCCTCACCGGCCTGTTCGGGGTCACCGACGAAGCCGTCTACCTGTCGCCCGCTCCGCTGTACCACTCGGCCCCGCTCGGCTTCACCACCTCGGTGCAGGCGATCGGGGGCACGGCGGTGGTGATGGAGCGCTTCGACCCGGCCAACGCCTTGCGGTTCATCGAGCAGTACCGCATCACCCACAGCCAGTGGGTGCCCACCATGTTCTCCCGCATGCTGAAGCTGCCGCCGGAACAGCTGACCGGGTACGACTGGAGCAGCCACAAGGTCGCCGTCCACGCCGCCGCCCCCTGCCCGATCGAGGTCAAGCGCCAGATGTTCGACCTGTGGGGCCCGATCATCTACGAGTACTACGCCGGCACCGAGGTCAACGGGTTCGTGTTCTGCCCGCCCCAGGACTGGCTGGCCCATCCCGGCACCGTGGGGCGGTCGATCCTGGGCACGATCCACATCTGCGACGACATGGGCGTCGAGCAGCCCACCGGTGAGGCCGGCACGATCTACTTCGAGCGGGACGCCATGCCGTTCGAGTACCACAACGACGCCGAGAAGACCAGGGGGGCCCAGCATCCCGAGCACCCCAACTGGTCGACGCTGGGCGATGTGGGCTACCTCGACGCCGAGGGCTTCCTCTACCTCACCGACCGCAAGGCGTTCATGATCATCTCCGGCGGGGTCAACATCTACCCCCAGGAGATCGAGGACTGCCTGATCATGCACCCCAAGGTGGCCGACGTGGCGGTGATCGGGGTGCCCAACGAAGACATGGGGGAGGAGGTGAAGGCGGTGGTGCAGCCGGCCGAAGGGGTCGAGCCGTCCGACGAGCTGGCCCGCGAGCTCACCGCCTACGCCGGCGAGCACATCGCCCACTACAAGGTGCCCCGCACGATCGACTTCCGCCCCGAGCTGCCCCGCCTGCCCACCGGCAAGCTCTACAAGCGGCTCCTGCGCGACGAGTACTGGGGCAACAAGAACTCCCGCATCGTGTGAACACCACCTGCCCGGGGCTCGCCGACGTCGGGGGAGTGCGACGGCGGGCCCCGGGCCTGGTGGTCAGGACCCGAGCTGACGGGCGCCCAGCGGCGCCTTGGGTTCGCCTTCGGCGAACACCTCACGGGTCGATTCCCACACCGACTGGCCGGCCACGAACCAGGCGTCGTTGACTGCCTCGTGAATGGCCTCGAGCGCGAGCTGCAAGGCATCGATGTGGAGATGGAATCCCTCCCGGCTCAACGGGAGGGGAATCCCCCGCTCCACGATGCTCAGGGCGTTGGCGCAGGCCAGCGTCGGGAGCTTCCTGGGCGGGAGAGCTTGGAGGGCCCGGTCGATCTCGGCCAGGCACCAGCGTACGGAGCGGGGCGAGCGGCCCTCGCCCAGCAGGTGATGGACCACCGACGCCGCCTCCACCGGGGTGGTGGTGCAGCGGTGGTAGAGGTCGAGCCCGTCGGCCGCCCGGAGCAGCCCGAGCCAGCGCACATCCTCGAACGGGCTGCGGTCGGCCGGCTCGGCCGGGCTACCGGCACCGCTCGTGCCGGCGCCGGCCATGATGGCGCCCACACGGGCGTCGAGGAGGCGGGCGGTCATGTCGGCCCGCTCCAGGCTGCGGCCGACCTCGTAGAAGAACCAACCCTGGTCCCGGCCCATGTAGAGCGACATGATGCCGGTGAGCTGCTGGCACGTGACCCGCCCGGCCTGGCACACCGCCAGGTTCTGGGAGCGGGACAGGTAGATGCCCTCGGCATCGCCCAGGGTGAGGTGGAGCCGGTTCAGGCACTCCCATGCCGCCGGGGGCACGAGCTGGCGGGTGACCCGCAGGTTCTCCCGGGCGGCGGCCACGGTGGAGGCCACCGAGCTGGGGTTGGCCCGGTCGTGGAGCAGGTAGTGGACCACGTCGGCCTCGGCCGGGCTCAGCCCCCGGTCGGCGAACGGCTGTTGGCCGGCGACCATGGCCACCAGGCTTGACCAGTCCGACTCGACCTCGATGGGCAGGTCCACCAGCAGGTTCGTGTGCTCCTCCACCACCCGCACCGTGGCCTCGATCCGCTCCAGGTGCCGGCCGAGCCAGTAGAGGTGCTCGGCCGCCCGAGACAGCAACGGCATCACGGTCGCCCCTCTCCGGCGGTGCCGCCGTCGCCGCCCCCGGCCCCGGCGGCCCGCACCGCCTCGTCCAACCCCGCCACCAGCGGCCCCTCGGGCCGCACCAGATCCACCACCCAGGTGTCCTTGGAGCCCCCACCCTGCGACGAGTTCACCACCAGCGACCCGGCCTGCCGGGCCACTCGGGTCAACCCGCCGCAGGTCACGTAGCTGTCCCGGCCCTGCAGGGTGAAGGGCCGCAGGTCGACGTGTCGGGGCGCGAGCTCCCCGTCGCACCAGGTGGGCACGGTCGACAGCAGGATCGTCTCCTGCGCCACCCAGCCCGCCGGGTCGGCCTCGATGGCATCGGCGCAGGCCGCCAGCTCGGCCGGTGTGGCCCGGGGGCCGATGACGATGCCGTAGCCGCCGGACTCGCCGGTGGGCTTGACCACCAGTTCGGGCAGGCGGGCCAGGACCTCGGCCTTCTGGTCGGGCCGGCCGCACCACCAGGTGGGGACGTTGGCCAGGATCGGCTCCTGGCCCAGGTAGTAGCGGATCAGGTCCGGAGCGAAGGCATAGACCGCCTTGTCGTCGGCCACGCCGGTGCCCGGGGCGTTGGCGATGGTCACGTTGCCGGCCCGCCAGGCCGCCATCAGGCCGGGGCAGCCCAGCACCGAGTCGGGCCGGAACACGCTGGGATCGAGGAACAGGTCGTCGACCCGGCGGTAGATCACGTCCACCCGCTCCGGCCCGTCGATCGTGTAGGCGTAGACCACGTCGTCTTCCACGAACAGGTCCCGCCCCTCCACCAGGGCGATGCCCATCTGGCGGGCCAGGAACGAGTGCTCGAAGTAGGCCGAGTTGTAGATCCCCGGGGTGAGGAGCACCACGTTGGGATGGGGGGCGCCGGCGCCCGCTCCGGCGGTACCCGGGGCGACCGAGGCCAGGATCCGCAGGAGCCGGTCGGGGTAGGCGTCGACCGGACGGATGCTCTGGTTGGCGAACAGCTCGGCGAACACCCGCTTGGTGACGAGGCGGTTGGTCAGGAGGTAGGACGCCCCGGAGGGCACCCGCAGGTTGTCCTCCAGCACGTACATCTCGCCGTCGGCCCCCCGCACCAGATCGCTGCCGCACACGTGGGCCCACACCCCGGCCGGGGGCTCCATGCCCTGGCACTCGGGGCGGTAGCCCTTCGAGCCTTCGATCAGCTCGGCCGGCACCACCCCGTCGGCGATGCAGCTACGGGCGCCGTAGATGTCGCCGATGAAGCGGTTGAGGGCGGTGAGGCGCTGGATCAGGCCGGCCTCGATCCGGTCCCACTCGGTGCCCTCGATCACCCGGGGCACGATGTCGAAGGGCCAGGCCCGGTCGATCCCCACGCCCTCGGAGTACACGGTGAAGCTGATGCCGGAGGCCTCGATCGAGTGGGCGGCCAGGTCCTGGCGGATGGCCAGCTCATCGCGGCCGATGGTGGCCAGGTGCTCGGCCAGGGCCCGGGCGGCCCGTCGGGCGGGCCGGCCGCCGGAGGCGTCGGGCCAGTCGACCAACTCGTCGAAGGTCTCGAGTGGCTGGTAGTCGGCGAGCACGAGGACAAGGTCTACTCAAGGGTTGTGACCGGATCGTTCCCGGAATGTTCCGGCTGAGTTAACAGCCCGGCGGCGGGGCACCGCGGGGCGGGGGCCGAGGCGATTAGGCTCGCCCGGATGGAGCTCACCACCATCAACTACGAGGTACGTGACGGCGTGGCCCACGTGCGTTTCGCCCGGCCCGAGGGGGCCAACGCCGTGAACCCCGGCTTCTCCCGGGATCTGCGGGAGGTCATGCTGGCGATCGAGTTCGACCCGGCGGTCAAGGCCGTGTCGGTAACGGCCGAAGGCCGGGTGTTCTGCGCCGGCGGCGACCTGAAGGAGTTCCACGCCGCCGGCGAGGGGCTGCCCCACCTGGCGGCCGACATGCTGGTGGACTTCCACGGCGCCATCTACAAGATGAACCGGATCGCCAAGCCGTTCGTGGCCGGGGTGAACGGGGCCGCCGGCGGCGCCGGGCTGTCCCTGGTGAGCTCGTTCGACCTGGTGGTGTGCGGTGAGTCGGCCCGTTTCACCATGGCCTACACCCGGGCCGGGGTCACGCCCGACGGCACCTCCACCTACTTCCTGGCCCGCCACATCGGCCTGCGCCGCATGCTCGACCTCACGCTCACCAACCGGACGCTCTCGGCGGCGGAGGCCGAGCAATGGGGCCTGGTGAACCGGGTGGTGCCCGACGACCAGGTCGACGCCGCCACCGCCGAGCTGGCCCAGCAGTTCGCCTCCGGCCCGGCCTGGGCCCTGGGGCAGGCCAAGCGCCTGGTCTACGCCGGGTTCGAGTCGAGCCTGGAGACGGCCGGCGAGCTGGAGGGGGCCGTGATCTCGGCCGCCATGGCCACCCACGACGGCCGGGAAGGCATCGCCGCCTTCGTCGAGAAGCGCAACCCGTCGTTCGAAGGGCGCTGAGCCATGGATCTCGACGAGGTGATGCGCACCACGTTCTCGTGCCGCTCGTGGACCGACGAGCCGGTGAGCGACGAGACCGTGCACGAGATCCTGGAGCTGGCCCGCTTCGCCCCCAACGGGGGCAACCGGCAGGGGTGGCACGTGATCGTGGTGAAGGACCGGGCCATCCGGGAGCAGTTCGTGCCCCTGATCCTGCCCACGACCTCGGTCTACCTGGCCCAGGCCCAGGCCGGGGAGTCGCCGTGGAACGCCGTGCACCCCACGTCGATCGACGTGGAGGCCGTGAAGAAGGAGATGCGGCCGTTCCCCGGGGTCGACGAGATGCTCGACGCCCCCGTGGTGCTGGTGGTCACGGTGGACCTGGGCAAGGTGGCCAGCTTCGACAAGGACCTGGCCCGGGTGGGTGTGATCAGCGGGGCGTCGATCTACCCGTTTGTGTGGAACATCCTGCTGGCGGCCCGCAGCCGGGGCCTGGGCGGGGTGCTCACCACCTACCTGGCGGGGGCCGAGGCCGAGGTGCAGAGGTTGCTCGGGCTGCCCGAGCACCACGCCGTGGCCGCCATGGTGCCGCTCGGGCATCCGACGAAGCAGCTGTCGAAGCTGAAGCGCCTCCCGGTGGAGAGCTTCACCACCGTCGACCGCTTCGACGGCCCCGCCTTCACCCGCTGACCCCAGCCGCTCCGGTCAGACCGATCTCATGTCCCGGGCCGTCACCCGTGACGGTGTGGGGCATCAGATCGGGTCACCGCCGATCTCATGTCCCGGGCCGTCACCCGTGGCGGTGTGGGGCATCAGATCGGCGGCGGTTCCCGACGAGCGGCTTGGTGTAGCGGCACTCGTTGACGGGGCGGCCGCCGATGTCCTCCCGGCGGCAGGTGTCGTCGGCGGCCCAGCCCCGGGTCCGGTAGAACCGGCGGGCCCGGCTGTTGCCGGCCACCACCCACAGCACACCGTCGGTGAATCCTCGGGCCGCCAGGCGGGCCTCGACCTCGGCCAACAGGGCCGAGCCGACACCGAGCCCCCAGGCCGCCGGGTCGACGTTGATCATCCACAGCTCGCCCCGGTTGCCGTCACCGCCCCGCTCGGGACCCAGCGTGGCGATGCCGGCCACGGTGCCGCCGTCGGGATGCTCGGCCACCAGTAGCTCCACCCCGGGCTCGCCCCGGCCCACCGCCCGCTGGGCGAGGCGCCGGCGCCAGGCCCGCCCCCAGGCGCGCTCGTCGAGCCCGTCGAGGAACGACGCCGCCATGATGCCGGCGTAGGCCTGCTGCCAGGCCCGCACGTGGACCCGGCCGATCCCGGCGCTGTCGCCGGGCACCGGCTCCCGGACGCGGACCGTCCTGCCCGATCCTGCGGCTGCACCCATGCCTCCAAGGGTGGCAGATGGGACCTACCCGTGTCTGACTGGAGTCTCAGGCGACGAGAAGGGAGCAGCGACCGGGGTGGGTCAGGCGTGAACCACGGGGCGCCGGTCGGCCCAGGGGAGGGCCTGCTCCAACTGGGCCGCCACCTGGAGCAGGAGGTCCTCCCGGCCCATGGCCGCCACCAGCTGGACCCCGACGGGCAGTCCGGCGGCCGTCGTGTGGAGCGGCAGGGAGATGGCCGGGTTCCCGGTGACGTTGAACGGCAGGGTGAACAGACCGATCCGGCCGTAGGTCCGCCCTATTCGCCACGGGTCCGCCTCCGGCGGCACCAGCTCGGACGTGGTCATCGGCGGGCAGCCGGCGGTCGGCGTGATCAGCAGGTCCCAGCCCGCCAGCCAGTCGACGACGGCGTGGGCCCACAGCTGCTGGGCCTCCTCGGCCGCCACCCAGTCGATGGCCGGCATGTGCCGGCCCCGCTCGGCCGCCGCCCAGTTGTAGGGCTCCACCTCGTCGGCGGTGAGGGGCCGGCCCAGCACCTCGCCCACCTGCTGCACCCGGCGGGCGATCCCGGCCATCCAGAGGCGGCCGTTGACGGCGCTGGCCGGGCCGAGCAGCACCTCGCTGCCCACCGGCTCCACCCCGTGTCCCAGCCCCTCCAGGGCCCGGGCCGCCGCCTCCACCCCGGCCACGCAGTCCGGGTCGACGCTCACCGCTCCGCCGTCGGTGAGGATCGCCACCCGGAGGGGCCCGGTGTCGGCGTCCATGGCCCGCGCGTAGGGCACGTCGGGCGGCGTGGCGTGGAACAGATCCGCCGCCGTCGCCCCCTGCACGGCGTCGAGCAGGCGGGCCGTGTCGCGCACCGTCCGGGTCACCACGAGCTCGCTGACCAGGCGCGACACGGTGTCGGGGTTGGGTACCCGGCCGCGGGTGGTCTTGAGCCCCACCAGGCCGCACCAGGCTGCCGGGAGGCGGGTCGAGCCCCCGCCGTCGTTGGCGTGGGCGATCGGCACCAGGCCGGCGGCAACGGCCGCCCCCGCCCCGCCGCTGGAGCCGGCGGGGGAGCGGGTGGGATCCCACGGGTTGGCCGTGGGCCCGCAGCTGAGCGGCTGGGTGGTGGGGCAGCTGCCGAACTCGGGCAGGTTCGTCTTGCCCAGCGTGATCAGACCGGCCGACCGGAACCGGGCCCCGAGCTCGGTGTCGGTGTCGCTGGTGTTGCCGGCGGCCTTGAGGGCCCGGTTGCCGGCCCAGTACGGGAGACCGGCCTGGTTGGCCCCGATGTCCTTCAGCAGGAACGGCACGCCCCCGAAGGGCGCGTCGTCGGCCGGGCGGAGGGCGGCGGCGGCCAGGGCCCGCTCGTAGTCGGTGTGGATGACGGCGTTGAGCTGGGGGTTGAGCGCCTCGATGCGGGCGATGGCGGCTTCCACCAGCTCCCGGGCCGACACCTCGCCCGAGCGGACCAGCTCGGCCTGGGCGGTGGCGTCGAGGTGGGCCAGATCGTCGTCGGTCACCCTGGAAACGTTAGAAGCTGACACACCGCCGTCGCCAGAACCCTGCCGTCGGCCGACTTTTCACCGAGGGCGTCACGGGTGGCGGCGGGGGTGAAAAGTTCGGTGGATCAGACTGGATCCGAGTCGTTGATGTACCGGTAGCCGGCGGCCAGCATCTGCATCCGGTGCCGGGGGCCGGCAGCATCCAGGTCGCCCGAGTGGTAGGCCGGGTCGCTCTGGTAGACCGAGAACATCAGCTCGCCGTTCTTGACCAGCCGGGGCAGGAAGACCTCGTTGGGCCGCTCGGCCACCGCCGCCAGGGCATCGGCCACCGTGGCGTGCTGGCGCAGGCGGAGCAGGCTCACGTAGGTCGGGCCGGCGAGCATGATCTCGCCCGCCTCGCAGCCGCTGATGGCGGCGTCGATCGTATGCCATTCGAACGCCCGGATCTCGCCGTCGTCGATCACCACCTCGCCGTCGGGAGCCGCCACCACGAAGAACCAGGTGGAGAAGCGCCGGTTGCGGCCCTTGGGCGTGGTCCAGTGCGACAGCTCGACCAGGTCGGCCTCGTCGATCTTGAGCCCGGCCTCCTCCCACGCCTCCCGCCGGGCGGCGGCCCGGGCCGCTGCCCCCTCGTCGCCGGCCGCCTCTTCCAGCTCGTCGTCGTCCACCCGGCCGCCGGGGAACACCCAGGACCCGCCGTGGAAGGCCAGGTTCTCGTCGCGCCGCAGCACCAGCACCTCCATGCCGGTGGGCCCGTCGCGCAGCGGGATGACGGTGGCGGCGGGCTTGATCGGAACGGCATCGGGATCGAACGCTTCGGTGTTCACAGCACCGAAGGTTACGGAACGCGTCTCCCGGGCACCGCATTTCCGGCCCCGCGCCCCGCATCGATGACCGCCGGTCCGTCCCACCGGGCCCGCCAGCTTCAGTTCCGGCCCAACCGTGCGATACGGTCCCCGTCGTGCCACAGAAGTACACCACGGTGGGCGGCGTCGCCACCCTGATCCATCATCGGGGTCCGACGACGCTGCCCGGAACCCCGCCCGACACCAGCCGCGGGTCGACGATCCTGTGCCTCCACGATGCCGGCGGCAACGGCAACCAGTTCGCCGCCCTCATGGATGCCCTGGCCGCCGACCACAGCCCGGTGGCCTACGACCAGCCGGGCCACGGCCGCTCCGGGGGCCTCGACGCCCTCGACTCGGTCGACGCCATGGCCGGCCAGCTCCACGAGCTGGCCTCGGGCTGGGGCGTGACCGCCCCCGTGCTGGTGGCCAACGGCAGCCTCGGCGCCGCCGTGGCCCTCCAGGCCGCCGCCGCCAACCCGGGCTGGGCCAGGGCGCTGGTGCTGGTGGGGGGAGCGACCGATTCGGCTGACATCGACGCCGACATCGCCCAGCTGGCCGCCATCACCTCGGGCAAGGCCCGCCGGGAGTTCGACCGCAGCGGCTACGCCCCCGACACCGACCGGTCGGTGTACCAGCGGGCCTTCGCCGACTGGGTCAAGACCGACCCCCGGGCCACCCTCGGCGCCCGCCGGGCCCAGGCCGCCTGGTCGCTGGCCACCCCGCCCGACGTGCCCACTCTGATCGTGGTGGGCGAGCACGAGGACGCCGCCACCGCCGATCCGGCCAAGGCCCTGGCCGGACGCCTGCCCAAGGCGGCCACCGAGACACTGGCCGGCGCCGGCCGCCACGGCCTCGTGGAGCCGCCGGAGGCCCTGGCCGCCATGATCACGGCCTTCCTGGCGGCCAACGCCGGGGCGGGCAAGGGAGAGGGTTGAGATGAGCATCGCCGGACGCTTCGCCATCGCCGGGGTCTACGAGCACCCGTCGCGGTTCTCCCCCGACAAGACCGAGTTCCAGATCATGGCCGAGTGCGCCAAGGGCGCCCTGGACGACGCCGGGCTCCAGCTCAGCGACGTCGACGGCCTGTTCGCGGCGTCGATGACCATGGGGGCCATGGGCATCATCGACCTGGCCGAGTACCTGAACCTGAAGCCCAACTACCTCGACGGCACGAACATCGGCGGGTCCTCGTTCGTGGCCCACGTGATCCACGCCTCGGCCGCCATCAACGCCGGCCTGTGCGACGTGGCCCTCGTGCTCTACGGCTCCACCGCCGCCTCGTCGTCGATGGCAATCGGCACCGGGGGCCGGGGCGGGGCCGGGCCGGCCGAGAGCTTCATCAGCCCCTACGGCATGACCACGGTGGGCAGCTACGCCCTCTACGCCCAGCTCCACATGAACCGCTACGGCACCACGTCGGAGCAGCTGGCCGAGATCGCGGTGGCGGCCCGCCACCACGCCTCGATGAACCCCGACGCCAAGATGCGCCAGCCGATCACGGTGGACGACGTCATGTCGAGCCGGGTGATCTCCACCCCGCTCCACCTGCTCGACTGCTGCATCATCTCCGACGGCGGCGGGGCCGTGATCGTCACCTCGCTGGAGCGGGCCCGGGACCTGGCCAAGAAGCCGGTGATCGTGCTGGGCGCCGGCGAGGCCGCCGTCCACCAGGAGATCGGCAGCCCCGATCTGCTCACGATCGCGGCCAAGCAGTCCGGGGCCAAGGCCTTCGGCCGGGCCGGGCTCACGCCGGCCGAGATGGACTTCGCCATGCTGTACGACTCGTTCACCATCACCGTGCTGGCCACGCTGGAGAACCTCGGGTTCTGCCAGCCGGGCGAGGGCGGCGACTTCGTGAGCGGCGGCCGCATCAAGCTGGGGGGCGAGCTGCCCCTCAACCTCGACGGCGGGGGCCTCAGCTCCAACCACCCCGGCATGCGGGGCATCTTCCTCGTGATCGAGGCCACCAAGCAGCTGCGGGGCGAAGGCGACGTCCGCCAGGTGCAGGGGGCCCGGCTGGCCTGCGTGCACGGCACCGGCGGCACGATCGGCGACAAGCATTCGGGCGCAACACTGATCCTGGGGGTCGAATGATGGCCGAGATCCAACACCCGCTGCCCAACGCCTCGTGGGAGACCCGGGGCTACTGGGAGGGCGCCGGCCGGGGCGAGATCGTGCTCCAGCGCTGCCGCTCCTGCGGCACCGTGCAGCACAAGCCCCGCGGGGTGTGCGCCACCTGCCTGTCGGGCGACATCGAGCACTTCGTGGCCAGCGGCCAGGGCACGGTGTACACCTTCACCGTCACCAACCAGAACATGGCGAAGGGCTTCGCCGAGGCCTGCCCCTACGTGATGGCCTACGTCACACTGGACGAAGGCCCCCGGGTGCTCACCAACATCGTGGGTTGCGACCCCGACACGGTGCTGATCGGTATGAAGGTCAAGGCAGACTTCGCCACCCAGGAGCGCGACGACGGCGAGGCGTTCGCCGTCCCCCGCTTCACCCCGGTATGAACCATCCCCCCGTGAGCCGACCCGCATGATCCTCGATCTCCACACCCACTCGGTCCAGTCCGACGACGGTCGGGCCAAGGTCGACAACTACTGCCAGTGGATCCGCAAGAAGGAGCTGCCCCTCGACGGCATGGTGCTCACCGAGCACCGCCAGTGGGATGCCACCTCCGACTACCGGGACCTGGAAGACCAGTACGGCCTCGTGATCCTGAAGGCCAGCGAGGTGGAGACCGACTACGGCCACGTGCTCGTGTTCGGCGTCAACGAGGATCTGGTGAACAGCTTCGACTTCGCCCGGATCGACAACCCGCTGCCCGATGTGCTGGCGGCCGCGGAGCGGTGCGGGGCGTTCGCCGCTCCCTGCCACCCGGGCCGGCGCAACGTCGGCCTGTTCGCCCACTACGAGAACAAGGGCGTGGTCGACGCCGTCCATACCGTTGAGGTGCTCAACGGGGGCTCGATCCCGGGCGAGGACGAGCTGTCGGTGGAGAAAGCGGCCGAGTACGGCTACCGGGGGTTCGGCGGCAGCGACAGCCACATCGTGAGCCGGATCGGCTTCTGCGCCACCGAGTTCGACGACACCTTCAGCGACATCGATGGTCTGGTGGCCGCCCTCTACGGCGGCCGGTTCCGGGCCGTGAACCTGCGAGAGCCCGTATGAGGGCCGGTACGAGAGAGGATCGACCGTGAGCGACACCGAGGGCACCGAGCCGGCGAGCACCGAGGTGCAGGAGGCCAAGGCCAAGTACGTGGGGTTCGTGTTCGACACCGCCACCTTCACCGTGGAGCAGGACAAGATGCTGGCCTGGGCCGAGTCGGTGGGCGAGACCGACCCCCGCTTCACCGACCCTTCGCACCCCGACTTCCAGGCCCACCCCACCTTCACCGCATCGCTGGTGTCGCGCCGGGTGCTGCCCGAGGACTTCCCGAAGATCGGCGGGCCCCGGGGCATCGACGGCGGCAAGGCCGTGGTCATCCAGCAGCCGATCCGGCCGGGCGACCAGCTGAAGGCGTCGGCCACGATCGCCGACATCTACGAGAAGACCGGCCGATCGGGCACGATGACCTTCATCGTCCAGCGGATGAGCTTCGTCAACCAGAACGACGAGCCGGTGTCGATGGTCGACTGGAAGATGATCCGCAACCCGTGAGCCCCGCCCGCCCCGCCGGCACCCGGCACGATGAGGAGTACTGCTGATATGCGTTTCGAAGAGGTGGAGCTGGGCGACGAGCTCCCGGCGGAGCACCCGGACATCTCGATGGAACGGGTGGTCGAGTTCACCAAGGCCGCCCACATGAACTTCCCCCGGTTCACCGATCACGAGTTCGCCCGCAAGGAGGGCCTGCCCGGCGCGCTGGTGCCGGGGATCATGAGCCAGGCGCTGCTGGCCACGATGATCCACCGGTGGGCCCCCGGATGCCAGATCCTGTCGCTCGACACGGTCTTCCGGGGCCACGTGGTGGTGGGCACCACACCCACGATCAGTGGTGCGGTGACCGACGTCGACGACGACGAGCGGGTGGTGGAGGTGGACCTCACCCTCACCGCCGAGGACGGCCGCACCGGGGTGATGGGCACGGCCAAGGTGGCCTTCCCGTCCTGAGGGCGGCGTTCCCGGGCCGAACAATGAACCCTCGGGGCCTCTGTCCCGTATATGGGCAACAACCACGATCCTCACCGATCCGAGGGAGATGCCCACTATGCCGAAGACCCGTGCCCTAGCTGCTGCTCTGTCGCTCACTCTGCTCGTCGCCGCCTGCGGCAGCGACAGCGACACCGCCACCGACGCCACCACCGGTGCCACCACGGCCGCTTCCGGGGCGGCGGCCACGTCCGCCACCACGGCGGCCACCGCCGCGCCGGCCACGTCCGCCACCACGGCGGCCGGCTCGGCCACCACGGCCGCCGCCCGGGTCTTCCCCGAGACGCCCGGCACCCTGGCCCTGGCCGAGAGCAGCCTGGGCACGATCCTGGTGGACGGCGAGGGGAACGCGCTCTACCTGTTCCTGCCGGACAAGCAGGGGGAGAGCACGTGCTACGACAAGTGCGAGGCCGCCTGGCCGGTGACCGGCGAGGCCGACGGCGTGGGCGACGGCCTCGATGCCAGCCTGCTCGGCACCACCACCCGGACCGACGGGTCGACCCAGGCCACCTACAACCAGTGGCCGCTGTACTACTTCGTCAACGACAAGGCGCCGGGTGACGTCAACGGCCAGACCCTGAACGACGCCTGGTACGTGATCGACGCCAAGGGCGAGGCCATCGGCATCGGCTGACGGCCCGGCGCCCCGCCTGCCAGGGCCGGGTCGGGGTCGACCCCGACCCGGCCCTGTACCGGGCCCTGTACCTTGTGGGTGCATGGATCTCGGGCTGGCCGGTAGACGGGCGCTGATCACCGGCGCCTCGCGGGGTATCGGGTTCGCCTGCGCCCTGGCGCTGGCGGCCGAAGGCTGCGACGTCGCCCTGGTCGGCCGGGACGTCCACCTGTTGAAGGCGGCGGTGAAGGCCATCCGCACCCGCTTCCGGGTGGGGGTCAGCAGCCACGCCACCGACCTGTCGGTCCCGGCCCGCCAGGCCGCCCTGATCGACGTGGTGGGCGACATCGACATCCTCGTCAACAACGCCGGAGCGATCCCCCCGGGCGAGCTCGACGCCGTGAGCGACGCCTCGTGGCGGGCGGCGTGGGAGCTCAAGGTGTTCGGCTACATCAACCTGGCCCGCCTCGTCCTGCCCCGCATGGAGGCCCAGGGACACGGGGTGATCGTGAACGTGATCGGTGCCGCCGCCCTGCGCCCCCGACCCGACTACATCGTGGGGGCCACGGGCAACTCGGCCCTGGTCGGATTCACCCGGGCCCTGGGCAGCCGATCGTTGGAGCACGGGGTGCGGGTGGTGGGCGTCAACCCGGGCCTGATCATGACCGATCGGCTCGAGGTGATGCTGCGGCGGGCGGCGGCCGAACGGTGGGGCAACCCGGAACGGTGGGACGAGCTGATCCCGCTCGATCCGCCCCCCGGCCGGGCCGACCAGGTGGCCGATGTGGTGGCCTTCCTCGCCTCCGACCGGGCCGGGTACGTGTCGGGCACCGTGGTCACCGTCGATGGCGGCGCCAGCGCCTCCTGACCGTTCTGGCGCCCCGGGCCGTCACCGGTGATGCCCTCCGGCAGGAGAATGCCTGCTCAGTAGGGGTAGTCGGTACCGTTCCAGCAGCCCGTGACCCCGTCGTCGATGGCGACGGCCTGGCTGCGGATCAGCTTCCACCGACCGTCGCCGGTCAGCGCCATCGTGGCGGTGGAACGGACGGTACGGACGCCGGCGTCGACCACCTGGTTCGTGGCGACCACATAGCGGACGTCGTCGTTGACCACGCAGGCCGTCAACTCGGCCGCCGCCCCGTCGACCCGATCGACCCGCACCCGGTGCTCGGTGGCGGCATCGGTGCCGCCGATGGCCGGCTCGCTCGGCTCCCTGGTGGCCTCGCCGGCCGCAGCCAGGTCGGCGATGCTCTGGTGGCTGAGATCGAGCTGGGCCCCGGCGGCCAGCTCGGCCAGCTCCGGGAAGTCGGCCCCCGGATCGGCGGTGGGATGGGTCCGGGCGGCGTCGAACGCGTCCCAGTAGGCCTCGTAGCGCCGGGCCAGGTACTCCTCCAGTGGCGCCCCGGTCAGGCCGGCGGCACCGGCTCCGGGCGGAAGCGGCGGGACCGGTGAATCCGGCAGGGCCGACGGCGAGCCCGGAGCACCGCCGGCCGACGACGGCGGCACGGGGTCGCCGAGAGCCGGCACCGGCGGTCCGGTGCCGCCGGGCGACGGCTGGTTGGGGCCGGTGGCCGCCGGGACCGTGGGGGGAACGGCGGTCACCGGGGCTGCCGGCACCGTGATCGCCGTGCCGGGCGCCGCATCGACGCTGGTGGCCGGACCATCGAGGCCGGCGGTCGCCGTGTCGCCGCTCCCGGAGCTGCACGCCGCCAACAGAGCCGCCGAGTTGAGAACGATCGCCACCGCCCGCCGCCGCATGCCCATCGCCGGCGACGGTAGCAGGGAGATTGCCGCCGCCGGCCGGGCCTGGCAGGATTCGAGGTCAACCGAAAGGCAGACCATGGCAACCCGCGCCGAGACCATCTCCAACCTGAACCGCTGCTACGACGAGTTGGAGGAGCTGATCGCCGGATTGGCCGAGGCCGACTGGAAGGTCCAATCGCTGTGCCCGGACTGGAACATCCGGGGTGTGGTGACCCACTCGGCCGGCATCGAGAACGCGCTCATCGGCTGGAACCCCACCGGCGCTGACGATCCGCCCCCGTTCGACAAGATCCCGCCGTTCGTGGCCGAGAGCAAGGGATGGTCGAGCGAGGAGCTCGTGGCCCGGGTGCGTTCGATCCTCGATCGACGCCGGGAAGAGCTGGCCGCCGCCACCGACGAGGATTTCGCCCGCCCCTGCGGCACGCCCGTCGGGCCGGCCACCTACCACCGGTTCATGGACATCCGGGTGTTCGATCTGTGGGTCCACCAGCGGGACATGACCTACCCGCTGGGCCGGGCCACCGACGACGCCGGCCCGGCGGCCGAGATGTCGCTCGACGAGGTCCACAACTCGATCGGGTTCATCGTGGGCAAGAAGGTCGGTCTTCCCGACGGCCACTCGATCGCCTTCGATCTCACCGGCCCTCTGGAGCGCACGATCTACGCCAAGGTGGACGGCCGGGCCACGAAGGTGGACCACCTCGACGACCCCACCGTGACCGTCACATCCGACTCCACCACGTTCATCCAGCTGGCCTGCGGTCGGATCGACCCCCAGGCCGTGATCGACGAAGGCCGGATCTCGTGGACGGGCGATCCGGTGTGGGGTGACAAGGCGGCCCGCAGCCTCCGCTTCACCATGTGACGGTCACCCCTCGCCGGACCTTCCGGAGGGAGGAGCCTGAGCCACCGAAACGGAGGCTCAGGCTCCCGAGAACGTCGCTCAGGACTCAGCCAGGGCCTTGATCCCGTCCAGCACGGCCTGCATGTTCACCCGGTGCTCGTCGACCCGGCGGGCCAGGATCCGGGGCTCCTTGTCGGGCATGGCCTCGATGGCGCCGGCGATCCCCGACGGCCCCGGCCCCAGCAGCAGCCGGAACCGGAGGCGTACGGCGCCGGCGATCGGCTCCAGCTCGAAGCGCCACCGGGCCCCCGGGTTGGCCGGATCCGAGGTGCACCAGCCGAAGGCCCGCTCCGACTCGCACACGTCGACGAAGCACGGCACGGACCACTCGCCGATGGCCGGGTGCCGGTTGCGGCCCTCGAACGTGGCTCCCAGCGCCGGGCCGGTGGCCCCGCCGGTCCAGTCGGCGCCCAGGAACTCGGTGGAGAACCGGGCCGGGAGGTCGATGTCGGTCACCAGCTCCCACACCCGGGCCGCGGGGGCTTTCACGTCGTCCTCCACCGTCATCCCCGGGCCGTCGGCCAGGGTGGGCGGGTCGCTGGGGCCCCGCTCCCAGGTGCGGCCCCATCGATCGAGGTAGGCGATCTGGCGGGCCGGGTAGCGCCGGGCCGGCCCGAACTCGGTGCCCTGCGTCCAGGCCACAGGGAGCAGAGCGACCTGGGTGATCCCGCCGGGCACGCCGAGCAGCTCGGCCATCTCGTCTTCCGCCCCCAGGATGGCGGTGGCCCACGTGGTGCCCAGGCCCCGGGCCCGGAGGGCGACGCAGAAGCTCCAGGCGGCCTGGAGCACCGAGTCGAACAGGCCGGGACGGCCGCTGCCGTCGTGGCGGCCGATGATCGTGGGGATCACCAGCACCGGCACCTCGGCCAGATGCTCGGCCAGGTGGGCGGCCGACGTCATCACCGCCTCGTTGTGGTGCCCGGTGCCGGCCAGGCGGTCGCGGGTCTCGATCATCCAGTTCCCGGCCGTGGCCAGGTACAGCTCGGCCAGCCGGGCTTTCGTCGCCGGGTCCTGCACCACCAACCACCGCCGGCTGCCCTGGTTGCCCCCGGTGGGGGCCTGCTCGGCCACGTCGATGCAGTCGTGGACGATCTGGAGGTCGACCGGGCGGGTCAGGTCGAGCCGACGCCGTACGGCCCGGGTGGTACCGAGGGCGGCGTCGACCGAGGCGGTGTCTATCTCATCGGCGCTGATCCGGCGGAGGTGCGGTTGCTGGGTCACACCTTGAGACGGTAGCCGTCTCCGTCGGGATGCATCGTGCCGCCGGTAGGGGAGCCGAAGTGGGTGCCGATGACCACGGTCTCGCCGTCGGCCCAGGCCGGGAACACGGCCCGGCGGGTGGCCCGGGCCTCCTCGGAGTCGGTGTCGAAGCTGGAGCACAGATCGGGGTCGGCGATCTGGAGGGGGCTGTGCACCATGTCGCCGGTGATGATGGCCCGCTGCCCGTCGGACTCGATGACCACCGACACGTGGCCCGGGGTGTGGCCGGTCGTGGGCTGGAACCGCACCGAATCGCTGACGGCGTGGTCGATCGCCACGATGTCGGCCAGGCCGGCCTCCACGATCGGGGCCACCGAGTCGCCGAACACGTCTTCGGTGCCGAACAGGCCCGGTTCGCGGCGCCAGTGCTCGTACTCCCGATCGACGAACAGGTAGCGGGCGTTGGGGAACGTGGGGACCCAGGCGCCGTCGACCAGGCGGGTGTTCCAGCCCACGTGGTCGACGTGGAGGTGGGTGCAGATCACGTGGGTGATCGACTCCGGCGGGTAGCCGGCCTTCTTCATGTCGTCCAGGAACGGCCCCTGGAGGTGGTTCCACAGCTCGTTGTGCCGGTCCTTGTCGTTACCGATGCAGGTGTCCACCGCGATCCGGTGGTCACCGGTGTCGATCACCAGGCACTGGATCTTCTGCAGCAGGTAGCCGTCCTGGCTCACGAAGTGGGGGCGCAGCCACGGCGCCTTCTCGGCCCGGGCCAACACGCCGGCCTTGTCGAGCCCGCCGAACAGGAACCGCGGAGACGTGGGCGTCTCCGACTCGGTGATCGACGTGATCGTGACCGATCCGATCCGCCACTTCAGATCCATTGGTCCCTCCGCAACTCGTGCCGGCGCCCTGACGCTGGCCGACATCATATGGCCGCCGGGCCGGCCGGTCAGGTTGACCGGGTGGTATCGCCAGGGCCGGCCAGGAGGTCGACCGCATGCTGGCGCAGCTCGGGCTTGCGCACCTTGTTGGACGCGGTCAGCGGCAGGTCGTCGACCAGCCAGATGCGGCGGGGGACCTTGTAGTTGGCCATCCGCTCCCGGCACCAGGCCAGCAGCTCGGCCTCGTCGGGTCGGCCGTCGGGGCTGGGCACCACGAAGGCGGCGCCCACCTCGCCCAGGCGATCGTCGGGCACGCCGATCACGGCCACCAGTCCCACCAGCGGATGCTCCACCATCATCCGCTCGATCTCGGCCGGGTAGGCGTTGAAGCCGCCGACGATGAACATGTCCTTCTTGCGGTCGGTGATGTCGATGTAGCCGTTGGCGTCCATCACGGCGATGTCGCCGGTGTGGAGCCAGCCGTCGGGATCGATGGCCTCGGCCGTCTGCTCCGGCTCGTCGAGGTAGCCGGGGGTCACCACAAAGCCCCGCACCAGCAGCTCGCCCTCGGTTCCCCGTGGCACTTCGGCCCCGGCGTCGTCCACCACCCTCAGCTCCACGTCGGGAGCGGCGCAGCCCGAGGTGGTGGCGATGACCTCGGGCGGGTCGCCGGGCCGGGTATAGGAGGCGATCCCCGAGGTCTCGGTCATGCCGTAGGCGGTGACGATGCGCTCGAAGCCGAGCCGGTCCCGCATGGCGATCACCATCTCGGTGGGGATCGTCGCCGCCCCGGTGAGGCAGGCCCGGAGCGAGGAGATGTCGTAGCGATCGAGATCGGGGTGGTTGAGCATGCCCTGGAACAGGGCCGGCGGACCGGGGAACACGGTGATCCGTTCCCGTTCGATGATCGACAGCACCTCGGTGGGGTCGTAGACCGCCACCGGGATGTTGCAGGCCCCGGTCATGAGGCAGACCACGACGCCGGAGTTGAAGCCGAAGGCGTGGAAATACGGGTTCACCAGCAGGTACGGATCGCCCGGGACCACGCCCAGGGTCTCCTTCCAGCCGAAGAAGGCCCGGATGATGGCCCCGCCCCGCACCAGCACGCCCTTGGGGTGGCCGGTGGTGCCCGAGGTGAACATGATGGCCCCGATGTCGGTGGGCCCGACGGCGGCGGTGCGGCGCTCCACCTCGGCCTGCAGCTCGTCCCGGTCGGGGCCGTCGCCCCGGGTGACGAAGGCGTCGAGCCCGGTGACCAGGTCCACCACGTCGGCCAGGTGGGGGAGGTGCTCCGCCGACAGCGAGCCGGCGTAGTCGGTGTCGAGGAACCCGTCGACGACGAACAGCGTCTTCACCCGGGCCTTGGCCAGCACGTAGGCCGCCTCGCCGCCCTTGAAGCGGGTGTTGACCGGCACCAGCACCGCTCCGGCCCGGGCCGCCCCCAGGGCGGCGGCCACCCACTGCCAGCAGTTGGGGGCCCACAGCGCCACCGCGTCGCCCGCCGCCACCCCGGAGGCCACCACAGCCCGGGCGACGGCATCGATCCGGTCGCCCAGCTCGCGGTAGCTCAGGGTGACCCGCCCGCCGGTGTGGTCGCCGGCGTCGACGATCGCCGGGCGGTCGCCCCAGGCGGCCACGGCCCAGGCCACGAGGCCGGGGAGGGCGGTGTTCTTGTGGTCGAAGGTGGGGATGTCGGGGGTGTCTGCCACGCCGGCAAGCTACAACCTCGCAGTTTGATGTGACAGGCCGGCCGATGTGACAGGCTGGCGCCCGTGAGTGACATGGACACGATCATCAGGGGTGGCACGGTGGTCACCGGGGGTACCGAGGCCACGGTCGACGTGGGCATCCGGGACGGGCTGATCGCCCAGCTCGGGGGCGACATGTCGGCCCCCGACGAGATCGACGCCACCGGGCGCTACGTGCTGCCGGGCGGGATCGACGCCCATGTGCACCTGACCCCCGCCGGTCCGGGCCTGTACTCCTGGACCGACGATTTCACCGTCGGGACCCGGGCCGCGGCCGCCGGCGGCATCACCACCGTGGGCAACATGACGTTCCCCCACGGTGGGCAGCCGATGGCGGACGGCCTGGCCCGCGACATCGCCGACGCCGAGGCCAACGCCGTGATCGACTGGTTCCTCCATCCCGTGCTCATGAACCCCGACGAGGCCGAGGTGGCGTCGATCGAGTCCCTGGCCGCCGAGGGCCACACCAGCATCAAGGTGTTCCTCTCCTTCCGCCGCTTCGACCGCAACGTCGACGGCTACCTGCGGGCCATGCAGGCGGCGGCCGCGGCGGGAACGGTGGTGATGGTCCACTGCGAGGACCCGGCCATCATGCACTGCTGCGGCACGGCCCTGGCCGAGGCCGGCCTCGACGACGCCCGCTACTACCCCGACAGCCGCCCGGTGGAAGCCGAGCGGATCTCCACCGAGCGGGCCGTGGGCTACTGCGCCACCACCGGGGCCGCCACCTATGTGGTCCACCTGTCGAGCGAGGCGGCGTTGAACGCCTGCCGGGCCGGCCGGGCCCGGGGCCTGCCCCTGTACGTGGAGACCCGGCCGATCTACCTCCATCTGAACCGCGACCGCTACGCCGAGCCCGACGGGGCCAAGTACGCCGGGGCCCCGCCGCTACGATCCGACACCGACCGCGACGCCCTGTGGGCCGGCCTGGCCGACGGCTCGATCAGCACCATCTGCACCGATCACGCCCCGTGGACGATGGAGCAGAAGCTCGATCCCACGCTCAAGGCGGCTGACCTGCGCCAGGGCATGGCCGAGCTGGAGATCATGCTGCCGGTCCTGTGGAGCGAGGGGGTGGCCAAGGGCCGCCTGTCGGTGGCCCGCTTCGTCGACGTCACGTCGACGCAGACGGCCAAGCTGTTCGGGCTCTACCCCCGCAAGGGCACGATCGCCCCCGGCTCGGACGCCGACGTGGTGGTGTGGGACCCGGACGCCACCCGGGTGATCGACGGGGCGTCGATGGAGTCGAAGGCGGGCTGGTCGCTCTACGACGGCTGGGAGACCACCGGCTGGCCGGCCGTGGTGCTGAACCGGGGTCGGGTGGTGGCCCGGGCTTCGGCCGACGGCACCCGCACCGAGGTGGTGGCCGCCCCCGGCCAGGGTCGGGCGGTGCCCCGCCGCCGGTTCTCCCGCCCCTGAGCGCCCCCGGCTCCCGGCCGGGCGCCGAACCGTGCGACGGAACTCGCGCCCCGCCGCCGATCTGCGCGACCTTTTCGACGGATTCCGCAGAGTTCGCGACGCAGTTCGCTGGTGGGGCTCGAGTTCCGTCGCGCAGATGGGCGAGGTCCGACGGCGTCCCCCCCAACCCATGCACTACACCTCGGCCTGGTCGCTGCGCGAGACTGCCTGACGATGAGGTTCACGCCATGGCTATGAGGTTCACACCGACGGAGATGACGCCGGCCGAGCGGGCGCTGCAGGCCGAGGTCCGCGAGTTCCTGGCGGCCGAGATGCCGGGTGGGGGCGCCGACGGCAGCCCCGACCGGGCGCTCGGCATGGGGGCGGGCAAGAACAAGGAGTTCTCGAAGAAGCTGGCCGAACGGGGCTGGGTGGGCATGGCCATGCCCAAGCGCTACGGGGGCCACGACCGCAACGCCGTCGACCGCTTCATCGTGGTGGAGGAACTGCTGCGGTCCGGCGCCCCCATCGGCTACCACTGGGTGTCCGACCGCCAGACCGCCTCGGTGATCCTCAAGTTCGGCACCGACGAGCAGAAGGAGCGGTTCATCCCCCCGATCTGCCGGGGCGAGCTGGGCTTCTCGATCGGTATGAGCGAGCCCGACTCGGGCTCCGACCTGGCGTCGGTCAGCACCCGGGCCACCCGGGCCGAGGGCGGCTGGCTCCTCAACGGCACGAAGATCTGGACCAGCGGGGCCCACGAGAACGACTGGTTCATCGTGCTGTGCCGCACGTCCCCCATGGAGGACGGCAACAAGCACCAGGGCCTGAGCCAGCTCCTGGTCGACCTGAACTCGGAGGGTCTGGAGAAGAACGGGATCCCGTTCCTCGACGGCAGCCCCGGCTTCAACGAGGTCGTGTTCCACGACGTGTTCGTGCCCGACGAGAACGTGGTGGGCGAGCTGGGCATGGGCTGGGCCCAGAACACCGCCGAGATGGCCTACGAGCGGGGCGGGCCCGACCGCTGGCTCAGCGCCTACGGGGTGGTGGAGGAGCTGATGCGCCACCACGCCGGCACCCCGATGGAGGACCGGGTGGCCGAGGTGCTGGGCTGGGCCACGGCCCGGTTCTTCGGGCTCCACAACATGAGCTTCGCCGTGGCCCGCATGATCGACACCGGCCAGGCCCCCTCGATCGAGGCGGCCCTGGTGAAGGAGATGGGCACCCGTTTCGAGCAGGACGTGCTGCTGCGCCTGCTCGAGTTCGTGGAGGAGGAGCCCGACCCCCAGTCGATGCTGCTCTACCAGCGGCTGCTGGCCAAGGCCATCCTCACCGGCCCGTCGTTCACCATCCGGGGCGGCACCGTCGAGGTGCTCCGCTCCGTCGCCTCGAAGGGACTGCGCGCATGACGGCCACCGACTCCACCACCGATCCGGGGATGGTCGACGAGCTCCTCGTCGACTCCGCCTACCGGCTGTTCGCCGGGGTGTGCAGCTTCGAGGCCGTGCAGAAGGCCGAGGCCGACGGCTGGGCCCCCGCCATCTGGGACGCCGTGGCCGAGGCCGGGTTCGCCTGGATCGGCGTGCCCGACACCGCCGGGGGCTCCGGCGGCACCCTGGCCGACGCCTGCGCCGTGCTGCTGGCCGCCGGCACCCACGCCGCTCCCATCCCGCTGGCCGAGACCGGCATCCTGGGCGGGTGGCTCCTGGCCGGCGCCGGGTTGCCCCTGCCCGACGGGCCGGTGAGCGTGGTGCCCGGCGCCGCCGGCGACAGCCTGTCGGCCACCCTCAACGGCGACGGCTCGGTCACCCTGGCCGGGACGGCCGTCCGGGTGCCGTGGTCCCGGCGGGCCGACCGGATCGCCGCCCTGGTCGCCACGGCCGACGGGCCCCGGGTGGTCTCGATCGCCGCCGGCTCCGGCTCGGTGCGGCCCGCTACCAACGTGGCCGGCGAGCCGAGGGACGACCTCGACCTCACCGGTGTGACCGTCCCGGCCGACTCGGTGGGCACCCCGGCGGCCGAGGTCACGGCCGACAACCTCCGTCTGCGGGGGGCGCTGAGCCGGGTGATGCTGATGGCCGGCGCGCTGGAGGCGATGAGCAGGCTGACCGTGGAGTACACCGAGCAGCGCCAGCAGTTCGGCCGGCCGGTGGCCCGGTTCCAGGCCGTGCAGCAGCACCTGGTGTGGGGGGCCCAGGACGCCGCCATCACCAAGATGGCGGCCCAGGTGGCGGCCCGGGACGCGTCCCGGGACTTCGGGGCGGCCACCTTCCAGATCGCCTCGGCCCGCACCATCGCCGAGGGCTGCGCCTCCACCGCCACCCGTTGGGCCCACCAGGCCCACGGCGCCATGGGCATGACCCAGGAGTACGCCCTCCACCACCTGTCACGGCGGCTGTGGTCGTGGCGCCAGGAGTGGGCCACCCCGAACGAGTGGGCCGTGCGGGTCGGTCGGATGGCCGAAGCCGGCGGCGCCGACAACCTGTTCCCGCTGATCACCGGTTGACCGTTCCCGATCTCGTGTCGGAGACCGTCACCCCTGACGTCCCCCGACACCAGATCCCGGTCGAGGCGATCTCGTGTCCGGAACCGTCACCCGCGGCGGGCTCGGACATCAGATCCCGGGTTCGGGGTGGGGGGAGTAAGGTCGGAGCCCTATGACGTCGAAGATCGCAGTGATCACGGGGGGCGGCACCGGCGTGGGCCGGGCCGCCGCCCTGGGTTTGGCCGCCGACGGGTGGTCGGTCGTGGTGGCCGGGCGCCGCCCGGAGCCCCTGGACGAGACGGTGGCCGCCATGGCCGCCACCGGCGGGGGTGGCGACGGCCTGGCCGTGGTGGCCGACGTGTCGAAGGAGGACGACGTCGAGCGCCTGTTCGCCGCCACCATCGAGCGCTTCGGCCGGGTCGACATGCTGTTCAACAACGCCGGCCGGGGCGGGGCCCCCAAGCCGTTCGACGAGCTCACCTTCGACGAGTGGCGCAAGGTGGTGGACCTCAACCTCAACGGCGCCTTCCTCTGCGCCCGGGCCGCCATGGGCCAGATGAAGCGGCAGAGCCCGAAGGGGGGCCGGATCATCAACAACGGCTCGATCTCGGCCCACACCCCCCGGCCCAACTCGGCGGCATACACGTCGACCAAGCACGCCATGACCGGGCTCACCAAGTCGCTGGCCCTCGACGGCCGCCCCCACGGGATCGCCTGCGGCCAGATCGACATCGGTAACGCCGAGACCCCGATGACGGCCCGCATGGCCGAGGGCGTGCCCCAGGCCGACGGCTCGATCCGAGCCGAGGCCCGCATGGCGGCCGACGACGTCGGCAAGGCCGTGGTCTACATGGCCAACCTGCCGCCCGAGGCCAACGTGCTGTTCATGACCGTGATGGCCACCGAGATGCCGTTCGTAGGAAGAGGCTGAAGCAATGGCGTGGGACTTCGAGACCGATCCCGAGTACCAGCAACTGCTCGACTGGGCCGACCAGTTCGTGCGCAACGAGGTGGAACCGCTCGACCTCGTGCTGGGCAACCCGTACGACAAGAGCGACCAGCGGGCCATGGCCGTCGCCCGGCCCCTGCAGCAGCAGGTCCGGGACCACGGCCTGTGGGCCTGCCACCTCGGCCCCGAGCTGGGCGGCCCCGGCTTCGGCCAGGTGAAGCTGGCCCTGCTGAACGAGATCCTGGGCCGGTCCCGGTGGGCCCCCACGATCTTCGGCTGCCAGGCACCGGACTCGGGCAACGCCGAGATCCTGGCCCACTACGGCACCGAGGAGCAGAAGGCGAAGTATCTCCAGCCGCTGCTCAACGGTGAGATCTCGTCGTGCTACTCGATGACCGAGCCCCACGCCGGCGCCGACCCGACCCTGTTCACCACGTCGGCCGTACGCGACGGCGACGAGTGGGTGATCAACGGGCACAAGTGGTTCTCGTCCAACGCCCGGTATTCGGAGTTCCTCATCGTGATGGCGGTGACGAACCCCGACATCAGCGCCTACCAGGGCATGTCGATGTTCATCGTGCCGGCCGACACGCCCGGGGTGAACATCATCCGCAACGTCGGCGTCGGCACCGAGCCCGAGGAGGAAGGCAGCCACGCCTACATCCACTACGACAACGTGCGGGTGCCGGCCGACCACGTGCTGGGGGGTGAGGGCCAGGCATTCGTGATCGCCCAGACCCGTCTCGGCGGGGGGCGCATCCACCATGCCATGCGGACCATCGCCCAGGTCCGCCAGGCCTTCGACATGATGTGCGAGCGGGCGCTCACCCGCCAGACCCGCACCGGCCCGCTGGCGTCGCTGCAGATGACCCAGGAGCGGATCGCCGACTCCTGGATCGAGATCGAGCAGTTCCGCCTCCTCGTGCTGCGCACGGCGTGGCTGATCGACAAGCACAAGGACTACAAGGCCGTGCGCAAGGACATCTCGGCCATCAAGGCCCTGATGCCCAAGGTCATGTACGACATCGTGCAGCGGGCGATGCACCTGCACGGCTCGCTGGGCATGTCGAACGAGATGCCGTTCTCGTCGTGGATGGTCACCGCCGAGATGCTGGCCCTGGCCGACGGCCCGACCGAGACCCACAAGGTGGTGGTGGCCCGCCAGGTGCTCAAGGAGTACCAGCCTCACGACGGCCTGTTCCCCCGGGGGCACCTGCCCACCCGGGCCGAGGCCGCCCGGGCCAAGTATGCCGAGGTGCTGGAGCACGCCGCCGCCGAGCTGTAGGCCGAGGGCGCAGGCCACGATTCCCCCGTGCCAGCTTTTGCCGCTCCTGGAGCGGGAAGTAGTGTGGATGCTTAGTAGATCGAACAACTAGGGGGTTCGAAGTGGAGACATTCGACGTCCACATCAAGGACGGCACAATCGTCGACGGGACCCGGGTACCCAAGTACCGGGGCGACCTGTGGATCAAGGACGGCAAGATCGCCCAGATCGGTGGTCGGGCCAAGGCGCCGTCGGAGAAGGTGATCGACGCCGGCGGCTGCATCGTGGCCCCCGGGGCCATCGACCTCCACACCCACTACGACGCCCAGGTCCGGTGGGATCCGTGGTGCTCGATCTCGAGCTGGCACGGCGTCACCTCGGTGGTGCTGGGCAACTGCGGCTTCGGCTTCGCCCCCTGCAAGCCCGATTTCCGCGAGCGGTCGATGCTCACCATGGTGCGCACCGAGGCCATCCCGATGGAGGCCATGCGGGAGGGCATGCTGCCCAAGTGGGACTGGGAGACCATCCCCGAATACCTCGACTCCCTCGATCGTTCCCCCCTCGGCGTCAACGTGCTGCAGTACATGCCCACCGCCTCGCTGATGATCTACGTGATGGGCCTGGAGGCGGCGAAGACCCGCCCCGCCACCAACGCCGAGCGCAAGGAGATGCAGCGTCTCCTCCACGAGGGCATGGACGCCGGCCTCTGCGGCTTCTCGATCCAGCGCCTCGGTGAGAACTCCACCCAGGCCGACTTCGACGGCTCGCCCATGGTCACCGACACCATGTGCGACGACGACATCTTCGCCCTGGCCGAGGTGCTGCGCGAGCGCGACGAGGGATTCATCCAGCTGACCCAGGCCACCGACGCCAACCCGAACTTCCCCGACGACCTGGAGTTCAAGCGGCGCCTGGCCGAGGTGGCCCAGCGGCCCATCATCGACAACGTGGTGCCCGTCAGCCAGAAGAACCCCCGCGTCTACCAGGAGCGCCTGGAGTGGCTGGAGCAGGCCCACCAGGACGGCCTCCAGATCTACGGCCAGGGTGCCACCATCCGCACCGGCTTCGCCTTCTCCCTCGACGAGTGGAACCTGTACGACTCCAGCCCGGCCTGGCGTGAAGCCACCACCGGCACCTTGGAAGACAAGATCCGCAAGATGAAGGACCCCTCGATCCGGGAGCGGATCAAGGCCGAGACCGAGCGGGCCAACACCCTGTTCGCCAACACCCAGCTGGCTGTCGGCGGCCCGATCCAGAAGCTCGTGGTGCAGGGTGTGGCCCGGCGCCAGGACATGCAGCAGTACGTCGGCAAGTCGCTCGGCACCATCGCCGAGGAGCAGGGCAAGCACCCGATCGACGTCATGCTCGACCTGTCGCTCATGACCGACCTCAAGACCGAGTTCCTCGGTGAGGGCCCGCAGTTCAACGTCGACCACATGGCCGGCGTCTACAACGAGTCGCCGTACACCATCCCCGGTGTGTCCGACGGCGGCGCCCACACCAAGTTCTTCACCGGCGGCGCCTGGACCACCGACTTCCTGGCCTGGATGGTGCGGGACGAGAAGAAGATCTCGGTGGAGGAGGCCCATTACCGGATGTCGGCGCTGGCTGCCCACGCCGGTGGCTTCCGCGACCGTGGCGTGCTCCGCGAGGACGCCCCGGCCGACGTGATCATCTACGACATGGACGAGCTGGCCATCGAGCCCAACTGGATCGGCGAGGCCGTGTACGACCTCCCCGGCGGGGAATGGCGCCGGGTCCAGCGGGCCAAGGGCTATCGCCACATCCTGGTGAACGGCGTCGAGACGTTCACCGACGGCGAGTGCACCGGCGAGACCCCGGGCAAGCTGCTCCGCGGCGGCAAGGCCTGACGGCTCGGGGCTGAGCCCCGGCTCCGGCATGTTGAGGAGCCTGAACCACACCTGGTGTGGTTCAGGCTCCTTTTTTCGTCTGCGCTAGCATCGTCAGCTGACCAGTGAGCGGAGGTTGTGATGCAGGTCGGCGTGTTCCTGTTCGGTGCGGTGCCCATGCCCGATGCGGGGGCGGGTGATCCGCAGCCCACCGATCGGCGGGCGTCGAACGAGGAGGTGTGGCACACCACCGAGCGGTTGGTCGATGTCGGCGTGCTGGCCGACCAGCTGGGCTACGACTACTTCTTCCTCACCGAGCACCACTTCCAACACGAAGGCTACGAGGTGGTGCCCAACGCCCTGATGACCGGTCTGGTGGTGGCCGAACGGACCGAGCGGATCAAGATCGGGGCCCTGGTTCACGTGCTGCCCCAGTGGCACCCGCTGCGCTTCGCCGAAGACTTCGCCACCCTCCACAACTTCAGCCGGGGCCGGGCCGTGCTGGCCCTGGGGCGGGGCACGGTGCCCCGGGAGGCGATCCCGCTGGGCACGGTGATCGGCTCCACCGACGACCCGGCCAAGCGGGCCGCGCAGGACGCGGTCAACCGGGCCAAGTTCGCCGAGGCGGTGGAGATCGTCAGCCGGGCCCTCAACGCCGAGCGGTTCTCGTTCCACGGTGAGCACTACGACGTGCCTCCGCCCGGCATCCCCGACCGGGGCCGGGTCACCGAGGAGCTGACGCTGCTGCCGCGCCCGCTCTACCCGTACGAGGAGTGGCAGACGGTGTCGAGCCGGGAGACGCTGGAAGCGGTGGCCCGTCGGGGGGTGGGCGCCGTGTGGTGGAACCTGGCCCCCGACCTGCTCGAGGAAGACTGGAGCCGCTTCGCCGAGGTGTGGGAGGCCGAGCACGGCACGGCGCTCGCCCCCGGTGAGCGCCGCATGGTGGTGCTCAACGTGCGGGTGGGCGACACAACGGCCGACGCCATCGCCGGGGCCCGCCCGGGGTGGGACGAGCACTGGAAGTTCCTCGGCCCCTACGGCCGCCTCGACGGGTTCCGCCACACCGACGGCTCACCCCTGAGCCCGGGCGAGGTGCCGACGCTGGAGGACGGCATGGCCCAGGGCCTGGCCATCGTGGGCACGGCGGCCGAGGTGGCCGAGCAGATCGCGGCCCGGCTGGAGCCGCTGTCGGCCGAGTCGTTCACGATCTATCCCCTGTGCCTGGGCGACCCCTACGACGTCTACGAGGACCAGCTCACCCGCATCGCCGCCGACGTCCTCCCCAAGCTGCGCTGACCGGCCAGGCGGCGCAGCCGCCCGGTGGGGTGGGGGCCCCGACGGCGATGGGGAGGCGGCGCAGCCGCCCCGGTGGGGTGGGGGCCCCGACGGCGATGGGGAGGCGGCGCAGCCGCCCCGGTGGGGTGGGGGCCCCGACGGCGATGGGGAGGCGGCGCAGCCGCCGGGGGCGCGAGCCCCCAGAATGACAGCTACCGGCCGAAGTCGAAGGTCTTGATCTCGGCCATGGCGTCGACGAGGGTGTTGACGGCGTGGTCGAACAGCTTCGCTCCCAGCTCGGGGGTGGCACCGGTGGGATCGCCGATGTAGCCCTCGGGGTCGAAGTCGTTCGACAGCCAGCCGAACGCCACCGAGCCGCCGAAGCGCACGTAGGTGTTGTCGGCCAGCTTCTCCGGCACCTTGCGCTGAGCCTGGCTCATGTCGACCTGTCCCGGCCGCAGGTGCATGAAGACCGAGGTCTCGTTCAGGCCGCCATGGATCCCCATCCCCATCTCCTCGGCGGTCGACGTGCCGCCGTAGGCGGGCGGCAACGACGGGTGGGCCAGGAACGTCTTGAGGCCGTACTGGAGCCGGAGCTCCCGCAGCACCGTGCCCAGATGGGTGGTGTTGCCGCCGTGGCCGTTCAGCAGCACGAGCCGCTCGGCCCCGGTGGAGGCCACGGCCCGGCCCAGATCGGTGAGCACCGCCATCAGCGTCTCGGGCCGCAGGTACAGGGTGCCGGGGGCCCAGGCGTGCTCGTTCGACTTCGACACGCTGAGCGTGGGCAGCAGCCACACGTCGAGCTCGTCGCCACAGCGGTCGACCACGGCGGTGGCCGTCTCGTGGGCGATCACGTGATCCACCGACATCGGCAGGTGGGGCCCGTGCTGCTCGACGGCCCCGATGGGCAGGAGCAGGATCGACGATGGGGTGATGGCGTCGGCCACCTGGGGCCCGGTGAGATCCTCGAAGCGTCGGCTCATGGGCCAACACGGTAGTGGGGCCACCGGGGAACTCTGACGCTGGGTACCGCCCGGCGATACGGGATGTCAGAGTTCGCCGTATCGGTGGGGCGCGCCTAGCGATAGGCGGCCGCCTGGATCTCGTACAGCTCGGCGTACGTGCCGCCCCGGGCCACGAGATCGTCGTGGGTGCCGACCTCGGCCACCCGGGCCCCGGCCATCACCACGATCAGGTCGGCCATCCGCACCGTGGAGAACCGGTGGGAGATGAGCACGGTGATCCGCCCCACCTCAGCCCCGGCGGCCGCGGCGCCGGCGTAGCGTTCGAACAGGGCGTGCTCGGTCTCGGCGTCGAGGGCCGACGTGGGCTCGTCGAGCACCAGCAGCAGGGGATCGGGGCGCATGAACCCCCGGGCCAGGGCCAGCTTCTGCCACTGGCCGTAGCTCACCTCCACGCCCTCGTCCCAGGTGGGACCGAGCTGGGTGTCGAGCCCGTGGGCCAACCGGTCGATCACGTCGTCGGCTCCGGCCCGGCCGGCTGCCCCCTCCACCGCCGGGCGGTCGTCCATGTGGGGCTCGTCACCGAGCCCCACCGAGTGCAGCGCCCGCAGCTCGAAGCGGAAGAAGTCCTGGAAGGCTCCGGCCAGCCGCTGGCGCCAGGCGGGGGTGGGCAGCCGGGCCAGGTCGGTGCCCTCCACCGTGATCCGCCCGGCGGTGGGCTGGTACAGCTTGGCCAGCAGCTTGACCAGCGTGGTCTTGCCCGCCCCGTTCTCGCCCACCACGGCCACCACCGTGCCGGCCGGGAGGTGGAGCGACACGTCGTCGAGCACCAGGCGGTCGGTGCCGGGGTAGGCGAACGAGACGTGCTCGAACCTGATCCCGTCGACCAGGCGGGCCGGGACCTCGCCGTCGGCCCGGTCTTCCAGCGACCGGGCGAAGCGCTCCAACCAGTAGAGGCGGCGGGACGAGTCGAGCCAGATGCCCCGCAGGAAGCCGAGCTCGCCCACCGCCGCCCCCACGTACTGCGACAGCCGGTTGCCGGCGGCCAGCACCAGCAGCACCGAGCCCGGCCCGGCGTCGAGCCCAGCGGCGACGAACACCACCGCACCCACGTAGGCCAGGCCGAACAGGGCCCAGGCGGCCACCCCCCACAGGCCGGTCACGGCCTGGGCGCGGGCCTTGGGCCGGTACCAGCGGCGCCAGGCGGCGGTGCGGTCGGTCCGGAGGCCGGCCTGGATCCCGCTGAGGCGCACCTCCTTGCCCGGCCCGGCCGTGGTCCCCAGCACGAACAGGTGGCGGGCCAGGCGGCCGTCGGCGGCCACCGCCTCGTCGATCCGACGCTCCACCCCCGGACGCCAGGTGGCCACCCAGAGGTTGGGCAGAGCGAAGAGGGCCAGCAGCACGAGCGCCGGGTGGACGGTGGCCAGCAGGGCGAGGGTCACCCCCAGGCGCACCAGCCAGCCGGCCATGGAGAACAGCGACAGGAACAGGTGGTCCAGAGCGAAGACCTGGTCCCGCAGCACCGAGAGCCGGTCGAGGTACTCGGGCCGCTCCTGGTGTTCGACGGTGGACACGCTGGCCTGGAGGCGGGCGACATGGCTCTCCAGAGCGATGCCCACCCGGTCCCGGAAGCGGCGCTCGGTGCGCTCCAGCACCACCGACAGCACCCACAGCAGCGTGGCCGAGGCGGCCAGGCCGGCGGTGGCGCCTATCACCTCGCTGCGGCGACCGGCGAGCACGCCGTCGACCAGCAACTTGAGCCACAGGGCGATCAGGGCGTCGGGCAGGGCGGTGAGCGCCACCATCACGAACGACACCACCAGCAGCCGGGGTTCGGCCCGGTAGCCGATCCCGATCGTACGCCGCAGCGAGGGGATGGCCGGCGGCAGCTGGCTCAGGTCGGCGCTCCGGGCCGCCCGGCGCTCCCGGCGGCCGCTGCGGTCAGAGCGCGTCATGGGCCACCACCTCCCCCCGGTCGTCGAGCTCGGGCTCGGGCCCGGCCGGTCCCTCGAAGCGGGCCGCCTGGAGCCGGTACATCGTGTGGTAGCGGCCGCCGAGGGCCATCAGCTCATGGTGCGGGCCGAGCTCCACCACCCGGCCCCCCTCCACCACCGCGATCCGATCGGCCAAGCGGACGGTGGAGAACCGATGCGACACCAGGACGGTGGTGCAGTTCCGGGTGGCGGCCAGCAGCCGACGGAAGATCTCGGCCTCACCCCGCACGTCGAGCTGGGCCGTCGGCTCGTCGAGGAGCACGAGGCCGGCCCCCAGCTGGACCCCGCACAGGGCCCGGGCCAGGGCCACACGCTGCCACTGACCGCCCGACAGCTCGGTGCCGCCCGGATAGCCCTTGGCCAGGATCGTGCCCAGCGGGGCCAGGTCGACGGCGCCGGCGGCGGCCAGGGCGGCCTCGATCACCTCGTCGGGGGCGTCGCCCCCGGGTGCCACGTTGTGGCGCAGGGTCCGCTCGTAGCGCACGAAATCCTGGAACACGGCCGCCACCCGGCGGCGCCACTGGGCCGGATCGAGCTGGCGGAGGTCGACGCCGTCGATCTCGATGGACCCGCCGGTGGGGTCGTAGAAGCGGCACAGCAGCTTGGCCAGCGTCGTCTTGCCCGCCCCGTTCTGGCCCACGATGGCCAGGGAGGTGCCGGCCGGGATCGTGAGGTCGAGCCCGGCGATGACCGGTGCTGACGCCCCGGGGTAGGCGAACGTCAGCTCCCGGAGCCGGATCTCGGCCGCCCCCGATGCGGTGCCACCCACCGTGCCGCTCGGAACCGAGGCCGGAGCCAGGGCTCCGGCTCTACCGTTCGGGGCCGGAGCCAGGGCTCCGGCCTCGGCGATCGAGGGTAGGAGGCGGGCGACGGCAGCGGCCGGGGCGGCCGAGGAGTCGAGGGCCCAACTCAGCCCACCGAAGGCGATGGCGCTGGTGCCGATGGCGGCCTGGAAGACGACCACGGCGGCGGCCAGGCTGAGGCGACCATCGAGGGCCGCCGCCCCCAGACGCCAGAACACCAGGGCGTTGGCGGCGGTCACGATGGCGACGCTGCCCGCCATCGACCGCTCCCGCATCCGGGTCGCCTCCCACTGCAGGTCGTACAGCCGCCGCCGCCCGGCGGCGAAACGGTCGGTGGCCCAGTCGGCCAGGCCGAACAGACGGATCTCCTTGGCCGCCGGGGGATCGACGGCCAGGCGGTAGGCGTAGTCGGCGTGGCGCTGCGCCTTGCGCACCACGTCGGTGTTGCGGTCCTTCCACACGCCGGCCTCGCGCAGCAGCCAGTGGGTGGAACCCCAGCCGAGACCGAGCACCAGCGGTGCCCACCAGGCGAACGCCACCAGCACCAGCGCCGATGCGACCCCGGCCACCAGCCGGCCCAACCCGTCGTCGATGAACCCCATCGAGATGTACAGCGGCGGCCCGCTGATCCCGAGATCGAAGTCCCGGGCCATCGTGAGGTCGTCGGTCAGGTCGGGCCGCTCCAGATGGGCCAGGCCCTCCGGGGCTGTCGTGGCCGCCAGCAGCTGGTCGTTCATCCAGCTGGCGGCCCGCCAGCCCAGGCTGGCCCCCACCGCCTGCTGGGCCGGCCCCAGCATCTGGAAGCCGACGAACACCACGCCGACCACGGTGAGCGGCGCGGCCAGGCCCTCGCCCGCTTCCACGGCCCGGATCAGCACGCCGGTGGCCAGGGCCAACGCCACCGGGGCCAGACCCCCGAGTACGACCAGGACCCACCACACCGTGCTCAGACCGGGCGCCGCCCGGCGCAGGGTGGTGAAGAACACGACCAGAGGCGACGATCGGAACCGAGCCAGGCGGGTCATGCCTTCTCCATCGATCCCCGAGCCGCTTCCCCTACACCCCCGTCCATACCGGCGACACTACCGCCGGGCTGTGACGGTGACGGCCGGTCAGCCTTCCAGCGGCTCCAGCACCACCAGGATCTGGCCGTTGTCGACCTGGTCGCCCACGCTGCAGCGGACCTCGGAGACCGTGGCGGCCTCGGGGGCCACGATCGTGTGCTCCATCTTCATGGCCTCCATCACCACCAACGTCTGACCCCGCGCCACCTGCTGGCCCACGGCCACGGCCACCACCCGCACGTTGCCCGGCATGGGCGCGGCCTGGCCGCCGGCCACGTCGCCGCCGCCGGGCTGGGGGAAGCGGGACCGCTCCACCAGGTCGAGGCGCCCGGTCGGGCCCTGCACGTGCCACCGGGCGCCGTCGGCCACCACCGTCCACCAGGCCCGCACCCCGTCGATCACGGCGGTGATGCCGGGGGCCGGGCCGTCGCATTCACACGTCTCCAGGCCGGCTTCCAGCGACACGACCGTGGCGTGATGCTCTTCCGCCGGGTCGGCGTCGGCCGGGCCGATCGTGACGTCGAATGCGAAGCTGCCATCTCGCCGGGGCCGGTACTCGGCTGTGATGTCATGGCCCGCCGCCGTGGCCAGGAACCGCTCGGGTGGCATGACCGAGTTGCGGTAGCCCGACGGGAGGAATCCCAGCGCAGGGGCGACGGCCCGGTTGGCCGCCTGACGGCACAGCACCGCCGCTGCCACCAGGGGTGCCACGGCCTCGGGGGACGAGGGACCGTGGGGTGCGGCACCGCTGTCCAATCGGTCAGTGAGGGCGAACCGGTCGAGGAAGTCGGTGGTGGTGTCGCCGGCCAGGAAGGCCGGGTGGCGCAGGATCGACACCAGCAGGTCGCGGTTGGTGACCACCCCGGCGATCGCGGCCCGCTCCAGGGCCAGGGCCAGCCGGAGGGCGGCCTCGGCCCGGGTGGGGCCGTGGGCGATGACCTTGGCCAGCATGGGATCGAAGGTGACCCCCACCACCGAGCCGGCCTCCACCCCGGAATCGAGCCGGACGGCGGGGTCGGTGGGGAAGGCGAAGGCGGCCAGGGTGCCGGTGGCGGGCAGGAACCCGGCCGGCACGTCCTCGGCGTAGAGGCGGGCCTCGATGGCGTGTCCGTCGATGGCCAGATCGGCCTGGGTGTGCTCCAGGGGCAGGCCCTGGGCCACCCGGATCTGCTGGCGCACCAGGTCGACACCGGTGACGGCCTCGGTGACCGGGTGCTCCACCTGGAGGCGGGTGTTGACCTCGAGGAACCAGAACGCGGTGGATCCATCGGGCTCGGTGTCGACCAGGAACTCGACCGTGCCGGCCGAGTGGTAGCGGAGGGCCCGGGCCACCCGCAGGGCAGCCTCGCCCATGGCCGAGCGAAGCTCGGCCGACAGGGCGGGGCTCGGGGCCTCCTCGATGATCTTCTGGTGCCGGCGCTGGATCGAGCACTCCCGCTCGAACAGGTGGATCAGGTTGCCCTGGGTGTCGCCCAGGATCTGGATCTCGACGTGGCGGGGGGCCGGCAGGTACTTCTCCAGGAACACGGTGCCGTCGCCGAAGGAGGCCTCGGCCTCCCGGCGGGCGCCGGCCACGGCGTCGGCCAGCTCGCCCTCGCCGGCCACGACCCGCATGCCCTTGCCGCCGCCACCGGCGGACGCTTTCACCAGCAGCGGATAGCCGACCTCGCGTGCGGCCGCAGCCAGGTCGGCGGGCGCGGCGTCGCCGTCCAACTCCACCATGGGCAGGGTGGGCACGCCCACCTCGGTGGTGAGGCGCTTGGCCGCCAGCTTGTCGCCCATGGCGGCGATGGCCTCGGGCGGGGGACCGACCCAGGTGAGGCCGGCGTCGATCACGGCCCGGGCGAAGGCGGCGTTCTCCGACAGGAAACCGTAGCCGGGGTGCACGGCGTCGGCCCCGGTGCGGCGGGCGGCGGCCAGCACCTGGGTCCCGTCGAGATAGGTCTCGGCCGCGCTGGTGCCCGTGAGCCGGACAGCCTGGTCGGCGTCGGCCACGAAGGGCGCGCCGGCGTCGGCCTCGGCGTACACGGCCACCGTCTCGATGCCCATGGCCCGGGCGGTGGCGAACACCCGGCGGGCGATCTCCCCCCGGTTGGCCACCAGCAGACGCCTACATCCGGAAGACACCGAACCCCTCCGCTCCCTTGACCTCGTTGTTGTGGCACACCGACAGCGACAGGCCGATCACGTCTCGGGTGTCGCGGGGGTCGATGATGCCGTCGTCGCTCACCCGGCCCGTGGCGTGCAGCGCCAGCGACGTCAGCTCGTGGTAGTGCTCGACAGTGGCCGTGATCTGGGCGTCGGCCTCCTCGTCGAAGGGCTGGCCGCTGCGGGCGGCCTGCCCCCGTCGGACGAGCGACATCACGCCGGCGATCTGCTTGGGGCCCATGATGGCGATCTTGGCCGTCGGCCACAGGTAGGTGAAGCGGGTGTTGAACGCCCGGCCCGACATGCCGTAGTTGCCGGCCCCGTAGCTGGAGCCGAGGATCACCGTGATGTGGGGCACCATCGAGTTCGACACGGCGTTGATCATCTTCGAGCCGTTCTTGACGATGCCGCCGTGCTCGAAGTCCCGACCCACCATGTAGCCGGTGATGTTCTGCAGGAACACCAGCGGGATGTCGCGCTGGTTGCACAGCTGGATGAACTGGGCCGCCTTCTCGGAGCTCTCGGAGAACAGGGGGCCGTTGTTGCCGATGATGCCCACCGGGTAGCCGTGGATCCAGGCCCAGCCGCAGATCAGGGTGGGTCCGTAGCGGGCCTTGAACTCCTCGAACTCCGAGCCGTCGACGATGCGGGCGATCACCTCCCGCACGTCGATCAGGGCGTGGAGGTCACGGGCCATGAGGCCCAGCAGCTCCTCGGGATCGTGGACCGGCGGGGCGGGGGAGCGGGTGGGGCCGTAGCCCAGCTTGCGGTGGTTTAGGTGGGCCACCACCTCCCGGCAGATGCGCAGGGCGTCGAGCTCGTCGTTGGCCAGGTAGTCGGCCAGGCCCGAGGTCTCGGCGTGCATCTGGGCCCCGCCCAGGGTCTCGTCGTCGGAGATCTCGCCGGTGGCCATCTGCACCAGCGGGGGCCCGCCCAGGAACACCTTGGACTGTTCACGGATGAAGATGTTGTAGTCGCTCATCCCCGGCTGGTAGGCGCCGCCGGCAGTGGACGAGCCGAACACCACGGCGATGGAGGGGATCTTCAGCTTGGACAGCTCGGTGACGTCGTAGAACAGCCGGCCCGACTCGGCGAAGTGCTCGATCTGCTCCCGCATCACCCGCTCGGGATCGTCGTTGCCCCGCAGATCGCCGCCGGCCGACTCCACGAACTGTATGTAGGGGATGCGGTTCTCCCGGCAGATCTGGATGGCCCGCATCAGCTTCTTGCCGGCGAACTTGGTGATGGCGCCGCCCAGCACCGTCGGGTCGTTGCCCTCGATCAGGCATTCGACGCCGTTGACCACCCCGATGCCCATCACCAGGCCCCCGCCGACGGTGTAGTCGGAGCAGTAGGCGGCCAGTGAGCTGATCTCGTAGAACGGGGAGTCGGGGTCGAGCAGGGCGGCGATCCGTTCCCGCACGGGGAGCTTGCCCCGGCTGCGGAGCCGCTCCATGGCCCGGGGGCCGCCGCCGGCCGCCGCCTCGGCGTTGAGCTGGTCGATGATGGCCAGCTGTTCCAGCATGTCGGCCCGGTTGCGCACGAAGTCGGGGCTGTTGACATCGATCGTCGTACCGAGGGTTGCCACGCCCAGTGGTATAGACGATGGGGCTGCCATACTCCACCTCATGGAGGATCTGGCTCGGCTGATGGGGTTCCTGGCGGCCCACGGGGTGTGGAACCTGAGCGACGGCGGTGCGCTGCTGCCGTTCGTGGGGTGGGAGCAGGCCGACGGCCAGCGGGGTCACGACCGGTTGGTGGTGGCCGACTCGGCCGAGGCGGTGGCCCGGGGCCGGGAGCTGCTGGAGACGAACTCGCGGGGGGCCACGATGGCGGCGCTGGTGTTCGACGCCTACATCACGCTGTCCGACGGCCGGGCCGACGCCCTGATGATCGAGGGTCGGCGCTACGGGGCGGCGCCGCTGACGATGGGGCTGGTCGTGCCGTACCGGCCGGCCGAAGCACCGGCCGGGTTCGGGGTCCACACGCCCCGGTTCAACGGGGTCTCGGGGGGTGACGGCGACGCCGAGCCCGACCCCGAGCAACTTCGCCGGGCCGTGTTCGACGGCGTCAACAGCCACGAGCAGGCGGCCCAGGTGTGGGCCGCCCACGTCGATCTCTCCCGCTGAACGCCCCCGGGGATTTCGCGCCCCGCCGCCGAACCTTGTCACGTTGTGCCGGCTGTGGCGGCAATTCTCGACAAGGTTCGGCCGGAGGGCGCGAAATACCGGTGCCGGCTCGGGGCCGCGCCGGCCGGGCCTCAGGTGAAGAAGGCGTCGAGGGCGGCCAGGGTGGCCTCGGGAGCCTCCTCGGCCAGGAAGTGACCGCTGGCGATGGCCTGGCCCCGCACGTCGTCGGCCCAGCGCTCCCAGATCGGGACGAGCGACGGCCGCCTGCCGGTGGGGTCGCCCCACAGGGCCAGCATGGGGCAGGTGATACGCCGGCCCGCCTCCCGGTCGGCGGTGTCGATCTCCACGTCGATGGTGGCGCCGGCCCGGTAGTCGTCGCACGTGGCCCGCACCGTGTCGGGGGTGAAGGCGGCCACGTAGCGGTCCATGTTCTCCTCGAGCGCGGTGGCCGCCCACCTGCCGCACAGGGTCCGCAGGAAGTAGCCGGGATCGGCGGCGATCAGGGTCTCCGGGAACGGGGCGGGCTGGGCCAGGAACGGCCAGTGGAAGGCGCCGAGGGAGCCCGTGCCCCGCATCGACTCCCAGGTGTCGAGGGTGGGGACGATGTCGAGGGTGGCCAGGCGGGTGACGGTGTCGGGGTGGTCGAGCGCCATGCGGTAGGACACCCGCCCGCCCCGGTCGTGTCCGGCCAGGGCGAAGCGGTCGAAGCCGAGGTCGCCCATCACCGACACCAGCTCGGCCGCCATGGTGCGCTTGGCGTAGCCGACGTTGCCCTCGCCGGCAGGCGGCTTGAGGCTCTGCCCGTAACCCCGCAGGTCGGGGCACACCACGGTGCGGCCGGCGGCGGCCAGCCCCGGAGCCACCCGGTGCCACATCTCGTGCGTCTGGGGGTAGCCGTGCAGGAGCAGGAGGGGCGGCCCCTCACCCCCGATCCGGAGGTGGATCCCTTGCACATCGCGGGTCTGGAAGCCGTCGAACATGGGCCGATTCTCCTGGCCGACGGACCCGGCGGCAAGCGCATGCTCCAGGTGCGCCGGCGTCAGATCGAGCTGGCGCAGCGGAACCCGACGTCGGGCAGGTCGAGCCCGGTGATGCCGCTGGAGGCGGCCGGCAGATCGACAGGCACCAGGTCGGGGGGTGTGGACCCGTCACCGGCGGCGCCCGCCGAGCGGCTCCCGTCGTCCGCCACCGGGACCGACCACCGGTCGCCGTGGACCCACTCACAGAAGGCCGCAGCATCGGCGACCGAGATGCCGGTCACGGGCTGCGGGGCGTTGGCATCGTCGTCGATCGGGGCCTGCTCCCGGTCCGGATCCGGCCACCGGCACTCGTCGGCCTCGGCGCACGTCCGGTACTGCCGGTTCGTCACCTGGGCGCGGTCGATCAGGATGCTGCGGGCGCCGTTGTCGGGATCTCGCCACGGGACGCTGACGACGTCACCGGCGGCTTCGAGCCGGCGCGCCCGGGCCGCCCCCGCCTCGTGCCGGAAGTGGTCGATCCACAGCCAGAGCAGGAGCGCCGCCAGCGCGGCGATGGCGACGACGGCCAGCCTCGATACCTGCTGCCGGGATTCGATCGCCCGCTCGTAGGCCCGCCGCCCCTCGATGTGACGGGCGACCCGGCGCTCGGCGTCGGCCACCGTGGCCACCGGCTCCAGGCGGGTGCCGGGGGCCCGTGCGTCGCCCAGCCGCTCCACCTCGGTCCGATCGACAGCCGGGTAGACCAGAGCACCCCGATCGAGCGATGACAGCTTGGCCCCGTACTCGCTTCTCCCCTCTGGCCCGCACAGGGTCGTGACGGCGCCGTCGCCGTCCACCGCACCGGTGAAGCACCAGTCCGGATCGAGCGGAGCGGCCGCTGGATCGGCGAGGCGGCGCAGAGCCATCGCCGCCCCCAGGCCGGCCGATCGGCCGCCGATGGCGTCCAGCGGGGCACCGGTGCGCCGAGACCGGACGAGGTACCGGACCCCGCCCCTCGTGCCCACCGCGGTCATGGCCCGCTCCATCGCCAGGGCGAACGACGCGTCGATGCGCTGGAACGGCGCCCGCACCAGGTCCGGTGCCATCCCCGGCACGGGATGGTCCCGGGTGGACAGCAGCACCACGTCGCCCCGGACGTGGTGCGACACCACGATCGGGACCTCCTGGTGGCGGCGGCCCTCGGCCCGGCTCCCGGCGCCGAACCAGAGGCGGAGATCGGTCAGGATGCCGTCGACCTGGGCCCGGACACCGTCGTCGTGCGGATCGGCCCCGGCCGGAGCCAGGGCGATCCGGGCCGGGAGCGACACCTCGGAGGCATCGGCCGACAGCGCCACCTCCAGCAGGGCGCGCGCCCGGTCCGACGGCATGGGCCCGGGAAAGGCGACGAGCCGGTCGTCGAGCTCGTCCAGCAGGGCCGCGAGGCCCGGGTCGGCCGCCAGCATCTCGAGCTCGGAGAAGGGGAGATCCCGGCACACCAGCACGAAGCCCTGCTCGCCCACGAGCCAGCCGACATCGGCGTCCCGCCGCAGGCCGTCGTCGAACAGCTCGCTCCACCGGCTCCGCCACAGCTGGGGGTGTGCCGGCGAGTCCCCGGCGTTCAGCACGGCTCCACCCGCTTCGCCCCCGGCTCGGCGCCGAGGCGTTCGAGCACCTGCTCCTCCACCCAGGGGGCCAGGACCCCCTCGCGCACCGCGGCCAGCCACGCCCGCCGGGCACTGCCGAGCTGAACGGCCTCGAAGGCGGCGTCGACCTCGCGGCGGCGTGGCGGGGTGGCGCCGATCAGCTCCGCCGGTGCCACGTCGACCGCCAGCGCGTTCCGCACGTCGCCGACGTCGTAGGCCGCCACGTACCCCCGGCGCGAGGGGGCGAGCGGCGTCACCAGCCGTCGGGAGGGCCCCACGCCGTCGGGGTAGAGCAACGTCCAGCCCACCCGGACCAGGGAGGCGAACGCCGAGGCGATCACGGTGATGACCAGCGTCCCCTCGTCGGTCTCCCGGGCGGTGGTGGTGAGGCGCCCGTCGGAGCTCGACACGTCCCGGCTGCGCACCCGTCCGCCCGACGCCGCATGGGCGGCACGGCTGCGCTCCAGCCTCAGGTTCGTCACGGTGCCGTCCCTTCCACGATCACGTCGGCCAGCGGGTCGCCGTTGGCCCGGTGGATCTCCTCCGCCCGGGCCCAGGCCCGGCGGGACGCTCCCGTCGTGGCCAGGCTGAGGGCCAGCGTCACGTCCTCCGGCCCGACGGCGGCGACGAACACCGCTTCGGCCGGCTCGAGGTCGATCGCGTCACACCCGTCGAGCGGGCCCAGGTCGTAGTGGACGGAGAGGCCGGATCGGTCGGGGGCGAGGGGGGTCACGAGCCGGTGCCGCCGACCGGTCCCACCGGCCGTGACCGGGCGCCAGGCCATCGCCACGTAGAGCAGGCTGGGGTCCGGGGAGCGGATGGTGACCAGCAGACGGCCCTCGTCGTTCTCGGTCATCTCGGTCGTGATCGCGCCGTCGGCGCTGGTCATGGAGCCGTAGAGGTGGCGGCTGGCTGTGGCGGCCGCCGCCGCCAGCCGCCGTTCGAGCCGATGGACCCGGCGGTCGGCCAACTCGTCGTCCGGGCCGGCCGGCGGGCAAGGACCCCGCCGGGGCTGGGCGTCGTCAGGACGAGGTTGCGGCGCCATCAGGGCCCGGGCCGCCTCGACCAGGTGATCGGGGGGATCCCCGATCTCGTCGTCGAACGCCTCGGACACCAGCCGGAGCAGCTCGTCCTCGTCGTCGGGGTGGGTCACCGTTCAGTTCCCTTCGGGGCCGGTGGCGGCGAACAGCGCCTGCATCTCGGGGGCGTTCCACAACCTGTCGAGGCAGCGGGCCCGGGTGGGGCCGATCCAGCCGTGGGAACGCTGGAGGCGGTCCTCGACCTCGGCGTAGCTGAGTGGCGTGTCCTGCACGATGAGCAACGTCAGCAGCTCGCGGCACCGGTCGTCGAGCTTGTGGAAGGCCTGGCGGATCGCGGCCGACTGCTCGGCCCCGAGGAGCTGCTCCTCCGGCTCCCATCGCAGCGACCGAGGGGTGTCACCGTTGGCGTCGTCGAGGATCCGGTCGTCGTCGACGAGCACCAGCACCGAGCGCGCCCGGCCCACGGCGATCGCCTCCCGCACGGCGGTGATCCGCAGCCATCCGGCCAGACGCTCCGGGTCTCGGATCGTGCCCATCGACTCGAACAGACGACCCCACGTACGGGCGAATGCCTCCTGCCGGTCGTCGTCGTCGGAGAGCATCATGTTCACCGCCTTCCACACCAGGCGTCGGTAGCGGCCGATGATGGCGTCCCACGCCCGCTGATCACCGCCGAGTGCGGCGGCCACCAGCTCCGACGGGGACGACGAGGAATAGGGTGGGTGAGGCATACATGCTCCCTGACAGCGGCGGTCCTAGCAACCGGCCGCTCCGAGCACCCCCGTTCCCCCGTTGGAATGTGGTTCGCTTCGGTCCGCATCTGACCGGTCCCTTCGTTCACGGTGACAGGTGGAAGCGGCCCCAGGAAGGCAGTTTCGATCGTTTTGATACATGCGTCGCTCAGAAATCTCGGCGGGTGTCGGCGGGCTGACGCAACGCCAGGAACCCGCCCACCGCACCGCAGGCCACCACCACACCGAACACCGGCCGGAACGAGCCGGTGACGTCGGCCAGGACCCCGCCGAGCTGCGGGCCGATAAGCAGTCCGGCGCCGAACGCCAGCGTGGCCGCCGAGTAGGCGGCACCGAACTGGTCGGGTGGGATGGTGTCGCTCACCCGGGCAGTCACCGTGGTGGGCACGCCGGTGAACGCCATCCCGAAGGCGAACGCCGCCACCAGCGACCAGGGCCGCAACCCGGTCGGTAGCACCACGGCCGTGGTCACGATCACGGCGAAGGCCACGGCCAGTGCCCGGCCCCGGCCGAACCGGTCCGACATGGGCCCGAACACCGGACCGCCGGCCACGGTGCCCACCCCGAGAGCCGTGAAGGCGGTGGCCGCCTGGCCCCGGGTCCATCCGGCGTCCTCGTCGAGCACGGCCACGGTGAAGGTGACGAACGACGTCAACGCCCAGGCGAACAGGCCGTAGGCCGTCAGCAGCCCGGCCCAGCCCGGCATCTCGGTGATGGCCCCCAACCCGGCCCGCCGCCGGCCCACCCCGAGGGGCGCCGCCCGTTGGCGGAGCTCGGGGCCCAACCCCACGAAGGTGCCCACCGTCACCGCCGCCCCCACCACGGTTTCCACCCGGTAGACGTGGCGCCACCCATCGACCCCGGTGGCCGAGGCCAGCAGCGAGGCCCCCACGATGCCGAGGCCGATTCCGGCCCCGATCATGCCCACCGCCATGCCCCGCCGGGCCGGCCCCACCGCCGCCGTGGCCAGGCCGGGCCCGGTGATCCACACGAAGGCGCCGAAGAAGCCGGCGGTGGTGGCGGCCGGGAACACCACCGGCAGCGACGGGCCCCAGCTCAGCACGGCCAGCGACAGGGTCGAGCCGCAGATCCCCACGGCCAGGGTGCGGGCCAGCCCCAGGCGGCCCACGATCAGACCGACGACCAGCGATCCCAGCAGGTAGGCGCCCAGGTTCGACGACCCGATCGCACCGGCCACCGTGTTGGACAGGCCCAGGTCGTCGCGCACGTCCGTGAACAGCAGGGAGTACGTGAACCGGCCGAACGCCTGGGACACGCAGGCGGCGGCCGACGTCACGACCACGACCACCCAAACCCGTCGGCCCCGGCCCGAGTGTCGGCCCGATCGGGCGGCCCCCTCCACGGCGGCCAGGCTACCGGCCCGCCCCGCCCCCGGGATTAGGGTCGGAGCCATGAACCTCAGTGGCGTGCGCGTCCTCGACCTCACCCAGTACCTCAGCGGCCCGTCCTGCACCCTGCTGCTGGCCGGGCTGGGGGCCGACGTGATCAAGGTGGAGCCGGCCCCCGGCGGCGACGCCTCCCGCCAGCTCCCGGTGGTGGCCGGGCCCCGCTCCACCTACTTCGTGCAGCAGAACCGGGGGAAGCGCAGCGTCTGCGTCGACCTGGGCCGGCCCGAGGGCTGCGAGCTGATCGCCGGCCTGGCCGCCCGGAGCGATGTGCTCATCGAGAACTTCTCGGCTGGCGTCCTGGGCCGGCGGAAGCTCGGCCCCGACGACCTGCGCCCCCGCCACCCCGGCCTGATCTACGCCTCGATCTCGGCCTACGGGCGCACGGGGTCCAAGGCCCACCTGCCGGGCTACGACCTGATCGGCCAGGCCGTCGCCGGCTCGGTGGCCCTGGCCGGCGAGCCCGACGGCGCCCCTCTCGGGGCCGGCGCCCCCATCGCCGACATGTCGGCCGGGCTGCTCGCCTTCGGCGCCATCCTCAGCGCCCTCTACGCCCGCACCACCACCGGCGAGGGCCAGTTCCTCGACATCTCGCTCGTCGAGCCGGTGTTCAACATGCACCCGTTCCAGATCCAGGGCCCCTCGGCCTCCGGCGGCGCCCTGCGCCAGACCCGCACCGGCCGCCATTTCGGCGCCGTCGCCCCCTCCGGAACCTACCGGGGGCCCCGAGGGCTGGGTGGTGCTCCAGGTGCTGGCCCCCCAGTGGGACCGGCTGTGCGAGGCGGCCTCGGCCGTGGACCTCGGGGCCGACAAGCGCTTCGCCACCCTGGAGGGTCGGGCCACCCACCGGGAGGAGTTGGTGGCCGTGCTCGAAGGCTGGATGCAGACGTTCCCCTCTGACGATGCCCTCCTCAGCCATCTCGACGCCCATCGGGTGCCGGCCGCCCCCGTCATCGACCCGGCCGACGCCCACCTCCATCCCTGGTTCTGGGAGCGGGGCCTGCTGGCCGAGATCGACGACCCGGTGCACGGCCCGTTCCGGGTGCCGGGCTTCCCCATCCACGGCTCGGCCGTCCCCCGCCGGGAGACGGAGCCGCCGGCGCCGTTCCTGGGCCAGCACAACGGCGAGGTGCTGGGAGAGGTACTGGGCCTCAGCCAGGCTGAGATCGACGACCTCACCCGTCACGGTGTGCTCCAGGCCAGCACCGAGGGCTGACCTCGTCGCCGGACGGTGGACAGCGCCGGCCGGTAGCGTGGCCGCCATGACGACTCTCGACGACGTCCGCCGGATGGGATCCACCGAGGTGGGGCTGTGCGTGGTGGCCACCACCCGGGCCGATGGCTCGGTCCACACCAGCGTGGTGAACGCCGGGGTGCTGGCCCACCCCGTCACCGGGGCCGACGCCGTGGCCTTCGTGGTGCGGGGCGACGCCCACAAGGTGAAGCTGATCGGCCGGTCGGGGCGGGCGTCGATCACGTTCCGGCGGGGCTGGAAGTGGGCTGCGGTGGAGGGCCCGGCGTCGCTGATCACGGCGTCCGAGCTGCCGGCCGGCCAGGAGCTGGGCCCGCTGCTGCGGGCCGTGTTCGCCGCCGCCGGCGGCACCCACGACGACTGGGACGAGTTCGACCGGGTCATGGCGGCCGAGAACCGGATCGCCGTGTTCGTCACCCCGCAGCGGATCACCGGCCAGTCCTGAGGCGGGCCCGGCCCCCGGGCGAACCCCGTGGAGCCACGCGGCCTCGCATTCGCGCCGCATGCTCGACGAGGTCCGGCCGGAGGGTTCGAGAGCCGGCGTCAGCTCTGGGGTATGACGGCGGTGGCCTTGATCTCGGCCCGGGCCCCGGGCAGTGCCAGCTCGGTGCAGCCGATCGCCGTCCACGCCGGGTACGGCCGGGGGAAGGCGGCGTCCTTGGCCGCGATGAAGGCCCGCAGGTGGGTGCTCATGTCGACGTGGAAGGTGGTCAGCTCCACCACGTCGTTCAGCGTCCCGCCAGCGGCGGCCAGCAGCTCCCGCAAGGCCTGGAAGGCGTTGGTGAACTCCTCGGCCGGATCGTCGGGGACGGTGGCCCCCACCGCCCCGATCACACCGGAGCAGTAGAGGGTGTCACCCGAGCGCACGGCGGGGGCGAAATGGAAGCGTTCGTAGCTGATCTCCGAACCGGGCGGGATGATCACGTCGTCTTCGGTCATGCGAGGGCTCCGATCTCAGCTGGCGTAGCCGCCGGCGAAAGCGGCGTAGCTGTCGAGCAGGGCAGCACCTTGTCGGCCGGGGCCGGCGGCAGGCCGAGCACGATGCGGGTGCAGCCCGCCTCCACCAGCGAGTCGACGATCTCGGGCTTGGCCGGCGTGCCGAACTGGCCGAACGAGATCGAGTTGGGATCACGCCCCGCTTCCTCGGCCGCCTGGCGGATCTGCGTGATCTGACCGGCGAAGTCGTAGCGGCCGCTGGTGGGCATGAACCCGTCGCAGAACTCCACGATGTCGGCGATGGTGCGGGGCCCGGCGGCGCCGCCCAGGATCACCGGCGGGTGGGGCTTCTGGGTGGGCTTGGGCCACTGCCAGCTCTTCTCGAAGTTGACGTACTCGCCGTGGAACTCGGCCTCGTCCTTGGTCCACAGCTCCTTCATGGCCAGCACCGACTCCCGCACCACAGCCCGGCGCTGGGTGTAGCGCACGCCGTGATCGGCCAGCTCTTCCTTGTTCCAGCCGTAGCCGATGCCGAGCAGCATGCGGCCGTTGGACAGGGCGTCGACCGTGGCCACCTCCTTGGCCAGCCAGATGGGGTCTCGCTGGGCCACCAGCGTGATGCCGGTGCCGAGCTTGATGGTGGAGGTGACGGCGGCCGCCGCCCCCAATGCCACGAACTGGTCGTGGGTGCGCCAGTACTCCTCGGGCAGCGGCGGCGCACCGTCCCGGCCGCCCCACGGGGTCACCCGGGAGGTGGGGATGTGGCTGTGCTCCGGGAACCACAACGACTCGAACCCGCGGGCTTCGGCCTCCTTGGCCAGCTCGATGGGCCCGATGGCCTTGTCGGTGGGGAACATCATGACGCCGATATCGACCATGGCTTGGTTGGCTCCTGTGCGGTTGGGTGGTTGGGTGCGGTTGTCGGTTGGATCTCTGACCTCCCGTGCCGCCGGGCGGCGTGCGGGGTCAGGGATCCGGCGAGGCGGCGGCGGTCAGCCGTGCAGGTTGCGGCGGAACAGGGCGTGGAGACGCTCCCAGTGCCGCTCGGAGGCGTCGCGCACGTAGGCCGGGCGCTCGGCGAAGGCGAAGCCGTGCTCGGTGCCGGGGTACCACTCCACCCGGCCCGGGTGCCGGCGCCGGCCATGGCCTTCTCCAGCTCGTCGACCATCTCGGGCGGGGCGTAGGGGTCGTGCTCGGCGCAGGCCACGTACACCTCACCCGCCACCTGGGGCAGGGCCCGATGGGGGGAATCGTCGGCGTCGACGGCCAGGCGCACCCCGTGCACCGAGGCGGCGGCCTTCACCCGGTCGGGGTAGGCGGCGGCCACCATGATCGTGAACGGCCCGCTCATGCAGTAGCCGACGGTGCCGACCCGGCTGGCGTCGGCCGCCGGGTCGGCCTCGGCGTGGGCGATCATGGCCCCGGCGTCGTCCACCACCATGGCGTTCGACAGGTGCGACATGAGCTCCATCATCCGGTCCCGGTCGCCCGTCTCGAACAGGTTGTAGTGGTCGACGTCCCGGTAGTAGAGCTGGGAGGCCATCACGTAGTAGCCGGCCGACGCCAGGCGGCGGCTCATGTTCCGCAGCTCCTCCCGCATGCCGGGGGCGTCCATCAGGAACAGCACCACGGGCCAGGGCCCGTCCTGCTCGCCGGGGATCACGTCGGGATGGACCACGAAGGTGGTCATGGTGCCGCCGGGCCTTGTGATGTCGACGAACGACTCGATCATGGGGCCCGAACCTAGCCGGTCCTCCCACGCCGGGCCATCGGCCTGAGCCGGTGGGAGGTACGTGCAAGACTGAGCCGATGTCGTCACCCCTGCTCGCCGGCTGGACCGTCCTCGATCTGACCGACCACCGGGGCGACGTCGGCCCCTACGTCCTGGCCGAGCTGGGAGCCGACGTGGTGAAGGTGGAGCCCCCCGGCGGCTGCCCCACCCGCCACGGCGGCCCGTCGCCCCACCACTTCGCCGCCTACAACTCGAACAAGCGCCTCGTGGGCCTGTCGGGTGACACCGCCCGCGACCGGGCGGCCATGCTGGCCCTGGCCGCCGGAGCCGACGTGGTGTTCGACTCCGGCCCCCCGGGCCGCCTCGCCGCGCTGGACATCGCCGACGACGACCTGGCGGCGGTGAACCCGACCATCGTCCGGGTGCTGGTGACGCCGTTCGGGGCCGACGGCCCCCGGGCCGATCAGCCGGCGAGCGAGCTCACGGTGGCGGCCCTGGGTGGCCCGATGCGCCTGCAGGGCACGCCCGAGCGGGCCCCCGTGCACTTCTCGGTGCCCCAGGCCTGGCGCCACACCGGAGCGGAGGCGGCAGTGGCCGCCCTGGTGGCCCACCAGCGGATGCTGGGCACCGGGCAGCCCCAGTGGGTGGATGTGTCGGCCCAGGCGGCCATGACCTGGACCATGCTGAACGCGATGGAGGCCCACGCCGTCCAGGGGTGGGATGTGGAACGGAACGGCTCCAGCCTCAGCCTGGCCATCACCGTCCAGCTCCGGCTCGACGCCGCCGACGGCTGGGCCGTCGGGGTCCCGACCGCCCGCCTGGCCGGGCCCCTGCACCGGTGGCTGATCGAGGACGGCATCGTCGACCCCAGCTGGGCCGACATCGACTGGGCCACCTACGACCACCGGGCCATCGGCGGCCAGGAGACCGAGGTGCCGATGGAAGCGGTCACCGAGGCCGTCCTGGAGCTGTGCCGACGCCACACCCGCCAGGAACTGTTCGAGCGCGGCCTCACCTTCGGCGCCACCGTGGCCCCCCTGAACGACGTGGCCGACCTCCTGGCCTTCGGTCACCTCGAGGCCCGCTCGTTCTGGCACCCGGTGGCCGGCGGCGGCCAGGGCGGCCCCGGCCCGGTGCGGTTCCCCGGGGCCTTCACCCGCATCGACGGCGAGCGCCCCGCCGTCACCCGGGGCTGGCCCGACCCGGCCCCTGCCGCTCCGGCCCCCGAACGTGCGCGTCCGACCCCCGCCGAGCGTAGGGCGGACATTGCCCGCCAACGGGCCGGGGGCGCCGACGAGCTACCGCTGGCCGGGCTGAAGGTGGTCGACTTCTCCTGGATCGGGGTCGGCCCGATCACGGCCAAAGCCCTGGCCGACCACGGGGCCACGGTGGTCCGGGTGGAGTCCGAGCGCCGGGTCGACGGCCTGCGCCTCCAACCGCCGTACAAGGACGGCGAGCCGGGGCTCAACCGGTCGAACTTCTTCGGCGCGTTCAACACCTCGAAGCTGGGCCTGGCCCTCGACCTCAAGAATCCCGACGGGCTGGGGGTGGCCCGCCAGCTGATCGACTGGGCCGACGTGGTGCTCGAATCGTTCACGCCCGGCACGTTCGCCGGCCTCGGCCTCGGCTACGACGAGGTCTCGGCCGGCCACGAGGACCTGATCATGGTGAGCACGTCGCTGCTGGGGCCCGGCAGCGAGGTGAGCCGCACCGCCGGTTACGGCTACCACGCGGCGGCCATCGCCGGGTTCCAGGGCCTCGTGGGTTGGCCCGACCTGCCGCCCGACGGGCCCTACCTGGCCTACACCGACACCATCGCCCCCCGCTTCCTCGCCACCACCGTGCTGGCCGCGCTGGACCGCCGGCGCCGCACCGGCCAGGGCTGCCTGATCGAGGCGGCCCAGCTGGAGATCGCCCTCCAGCTGCTCGCTCCCGAGCTCCTGGCCCACCAGGTGACCGGCGAGCTGCCGCCCCGGCGGGGCAACCGGGCCCCCGACGTGGCCCCCCAGGGGGCCTATCCCACGATGGGCGATGACCAGTGGCTCGCCATCACCGTGCCCGACGACCGGGCCTGGGCCTGCCTGGTCGATCTGCTGGGCCGCCCGGCGTGGGCCGTCGACCCGGCCCTGGCCACCCTGGCCGGCCGCCAGGCCGCCCACGACGAGATCGATGCCCAGCTGGCCCGGTGGACGGCCGATCAGGACGGCCCCGAGCTGGAGCGGCGGCTGGCCGGCGCCGGTATCCCGGCCGGCGTGGTGCGGGCGTCGAGCCAGCTGGCCACCGATCCCCAGTACGGGCACCGGGGCTTCTACCGGCACCTGGAGCACGCCGAAGCGGGGCTGATCCCCTACGCCGGCCACCAGTACCGGATCGCCGGCTACGACCACGGGCCCCGCACCGCCGCCCCCTGCCTCGGCCAGCACACGTGGGAGGTGCTGACCGAGATCCTGGGGCTCAGCCCGGACGAGGTGGCCGAGTTGGCCGCCGCCGGTGCCCTCGAATGACCCGATCTGATGCCGGGCCACGTCACCGGCGACGCCCTGGAGCATCAGATCGGGGTGCTCGGGATCTGATGCCGGGCCACGTCACCGGTGGCGGGTGGGGGCATCAGATCGGGGTGGAGGGGCGGTTCAGGTGAACAGGCCGGAGGCGATGCCGTCGGCCACCTGCTCGGCGTCGATCCCCGCCAGCTCGGTCCACACCTCGAAGTTGGCCTCGCCCAGGTAGGCGGGGGCGGGGCGGTAGGGCGACAGGTCGTCGCCGTCCCACAGGGCGGGGAACCGGTCGTGGCGGCGGGGACCGAAGCCCACCAGGTCGGCTTCCAGCCAGAACCGTCGGGCCCGGTGCTGCTCGTCGGCTTCCAGGAGATCCTCGGCGTCCTGCACCACGCCGGCCGCCACCCCGGCGGCCTGGAGCGCAGCCATGGCCGCCCGGCCGTCGGGCTGCCCGGCGCACCAGCCGGCCAGGGCGGCATCGACGGCCGCCCGGTCGGCCCGCCGCCCCTCCACCGTGGCCCACCGGGCCTCGCTCGCCGTGCCGCCGAGCACGCCGGCCAGGCGGGCCCACATGGCGTCGTCGACGGCGGTGACGGCCAGCCACCGCCCGTCGCCGCAGCGGTGGACCTCGTTGGGCACGGCGTCGGCCAGACCGTCGACGTTGCCCGCCGGCTGGGCCTCGTGGCCGGTGGCGAACCAGTCGACCAGGGCCGGGCCCAACAGGTGGGCGCCGACCTCGAGCTGGGCCATGTCCACATACTGGCCCCGGCCGGTGCGGCGGCGGGCCTCGACGCCGGCCAGCACGCACAGGGCGGCGGCGAACCCGGCGGCGTGGTCGTTGAGCGAGAACCCGCAGCCGACGTCGCCCCGGCCCGGCGGGTTGGTGAGGTGGGTCAGGCCGCACAGGGCGTGGATGGTGGGGGCGTAGGAGATGATGTCCTTCCATGGCCCCTCGTGCCCGCAGCCCGACATCGAGATGTAGACCAGGCCCGGGTTCCAGGCCTGCACCGCCTCCCATCCGAGGCCGAGGCGGTCGAGCACCCCCGAGCTGTAGTTCTCGACCAGGATGTCGGCCTGTTCCACCAGGGGGCGGATGGCGTCGAGCGCCCCGGGGGCCTTGAGGTCGAGCGTGACCGACCGCTTCGAGCGGTTCCACACCGGGTAGTAGGGGAAGTCGGGCCGGTTGACGAGCGTGGCCCGAGCCTCGGTCTGGACCTTGATCACGTCGGCGCCCAGGTCGCCCAGGAGGCGGGTGGCGAACGGCCCGGCCAGCACCCACGACAGGTCGAGCACCCGCAGCCCGGCCAGTGGCTTGGCGCCGGCGCTCGGCCCACCCGAGGCCCGGGCCTCGGCACCCGGAGCCGATACGCCCGGTGCCGCCTCCCACCGCTCCGCCACCAGGGCCGGGGCCGGGGCCTCGGCCGGCGGGGGAGCGGGCGTGGCGATCGGGGTGTCGGTGAAGCGGACGAGGCGCCACGGGCCGCGCACCGCCTCGCCGTCACCGAGATCGATGTCGCTGTAGAGCTGGCGGAACGCGAACTGGGGATTGGCCGCGGCCTGGGCCACGGTCTGGACCTCGCCGAAGGCGATGTGGCGGGCCTGGGCCTCGGTGAACAGCGGGCCGGCGTCGATCGTGGCGGCGAAGGCCCGGATGGCGGCCATCAGCTCGGGCATGCGGGCCAGCACCTCCTCCACGTTGGAGCCGTCGAAGGCGGCGGCCTCGGGCACACCCCGCTCCAGCATCCAGTCGAGCAGGGGCTGGGGCACCGGGGTGGGGGTGACCATCACGTGGCCGGTGCGGGCCGGCACGACCTGATAGGCCCCCAGCCAGTGGAGCGAGCCCTGGCGCTGGGCCCGCTTGGGCAGCGGCAGCAGGTCGTCGTACAGGTACTGCATGAAGAGGTTCTCGATCGAGCCGGTCACCACCTCGTGGGCCGACAGGTCCACCAGCTGGCCCCGCCCGGTGCGGCGGGCCCCCATCACCCCGGCCAGCCCGGCGATGGCGGCGGCGAAGCCGGCGAAGTTCCAGTTCTGGCCGCCCCAGGAGTTGAGCGGGGCGTCGGGCAGCCCGGTGATCGACAGCACCCCGCCGAGGGCCCCGTTGACGAGGTCCGAGCCGTGCCAGGCGGCCCAGGGCCCGGTCCGGCCGAAGGGGGTGACCGCCACCTGGGTCAACCGGGGGTTGGAGGGGACCAGGTCGGCGTGATCGACCCCCCGCTCGGCCAGCCAGCCGGCCGGGGTCGACTCGATCACCAGGTCGGCGGCAGCGGCCAGCCGGCGGTAGGCGGCCCGGCCGCCGTCGGTGTCGAGATCCAGGTCGGCCGCGGCCACCGGTTGTTTGGCGGCGTCGAACCACCAGTCGAGGACCCCACCCCAGGCTCCGGCCCGGCCCGCCATCGGCCGGCCCCGGCTCCCGGCGCTGCGGGGCCGGACCACGTCCGCCCCCAACTCGGCCAGGAGCTTGGCCCCGAAGCGGCCGAGGTCGGCGGTGAGGTCGACGACCCGGAGCCCGGCCAGCGGCCCCCCGGTCACCGGCGAACCGTCCAGCGGGACCACAGCGCGACGTCCATGGGCGCGAGGCTAGGAACACGATCGTCACCGCGCCAGAACCCACCCCCCGAAACCCGTTCTGATGCCCCCGGCCGTCACCCGTGACGCCTCCCGGCATGAGAACGGTGGTGTCAGCTCGGCAGGTGGTGGCTCCGCAGGGCATCGAGGGCCCGGCGGGCCGCCTCGGGAGGGGCGGCGGCGAGGGCGGCCAGGTCGGCGCCCGACCAGCCCGGCTCGCCCGTGATCTCGGGCCCGCACCACGACGGCACGGTGAACCAGGTCATGGCGGCATCCGACTCGAACTCGACCTCGGCGATCAACAGCCCGTCGAGCCCGGGTCCTTCGAACACGTCGACCGCCATCGGCGGGTAGGCCAGCCGGCGCTTGGTCAACGTAAGCCCCGGCAGGCGGGCCAGCAGGCGATGCTCGGCCTCGTCGAGGTAGATCGTGGTCAGGTGGCCCTGATCGCCCGACGCCGGATCGCGCCCCGGCACCTTCTGGGTCAGCTTGAACACCGGCGGCTCGGCATCGGGGGCCAGATCGTCGACCATGCGGACCCGGAGACGGGTGTCGTACACGTAGCGGTCGGTGATCCGCCGTTCGGCCTCGGGCGACCACGGCGGCAGCCGCTTCACCAGGAAGCGGCGCTCCCGTTCGACCCGGGCGTACTTCGGCGGCTGTGGCCCCACCGTCCCAGTGTGCCCGGACCGGTGCCCCGACCCGTTCCGGTGGCACCGCCCGCCGGGCCACGGCTGTACAGGGCGGCCGGCCGGCCAACTACGATCGGGCGGTGACCGTAGCTCCCCTTCCCCTGTCGGTCCTCGACCTGGCCATGGTGTCCGAGGGGTCCACGTCGACCCAGGCCCTGGCCGAGACGACCGAGGTGGCCCGGGCCGCCGAGGCGCTCGGCTACACCCGGATCTGGGTGGCCGAGCACCACAACATGGCGACCGTGGCCAGCACCGTACCTTCGGTGCTGATGGCCCACCTGGCCGCCAACACCGCCACCATCAAGGTCGGCTCGGGCGGCGTGATGCTGCCCAACCACGCTCCGCTCAGCGTGGCCGAGCAGTTCGCCCTCCTCGAAGCGCTCCACCCGGGCCGGATCGACCTCGGCATCGGCCGGGCCCCCGGCAGCGACCGGGCCACCGCCGCCGCGCTGCGCCGCACGGACGAGAGCCGGGACGACGAGGACTTCCCCCGCAACCTGCTCGACCTGATGGGCCTCCTGGGGGACCCTCGCAGCGAGCGGGGGTTGTGGCAGCACTTCCGGGCCACCCCCGTCGCCACGTCCCACCCGTCGGTGATCCTCCTCGGCTCCAGCGGGTTCAGCGCCCAGCTGGCCGGCATCCTCGGCCTGCCGTTCGGCTTCGCCCACCACTTCGACATGGGCGGCACGGTGGAAGCGGTGGGGATCTACCGCCACCACTTCCAACCGTCGGACATCCTCGACGAGCCGTACACCCTGGTCACGGCGTCGGCGATCGCCGCCGACACCACCGAGGAGGCCCGATGGCTGGCCGGCCCCTCGCAGCTCCGCCGCTACGGCATGCGCACCGGCCGCCTCCTGCCCCTGCTGCCGCCCGACGAAGCCGCCGCCCACCCCCACTTCGCCGCCGCCCAGACCATGCCGACGGCGTCCATCGTGGGCACCGCCGCCGAGGTCACGGGCGGCATGCACGAGCTGGCCGAGCGCACGGGGGCATCGGAGCTGATGCTCTACACCGCCACCTACGGCCTGCCCGAACGGCTCCACAGCCTGGAGCTGATCGCCCACGCCTGGCCCACCCGGCCACCTGCCGGCGATGACCCGCCGGCCGCCGACCAGGCGGCCCGGCCCGAGGGCGACGCCGCCGTGGCCGGTGGGGGAGGGCGGGGCTGATGCAGGCCTGGCAACTGCCCGAGCTGGGCGACCCGTGGGACAACCTCCGCCTCGTCGATCTCCCCAGCCCCGAGCCCGGTCCGGGCCAGGCCCGCATCGTGGTGGAGGGCGGCGACCTCAACTTCGCCGACATCCTCCAGTGCCGGGGCACCTACCAGGTGCGGATCCCCACGCCCTTCGTGCCCGGCATGGGCGGCGCCGGCCGGGTGGTGGCCGCCGGCCCCGACACCACGCTGCGCCCGGGAGACCGGGTGGTCGGAGCGACCGCCGGCGGACCGTGGGGCATCTACGCCGAGGAGGCGCTGATCAACGAGGCCGACGTCGAGCTCCTGCCCGACGGCGTGAGCGGCATCATGGCCGCCGGGGCCCACGTCACCTACGGCACGGCCTGGTTCGCCCTCCACCAGCGGGGCCGGATCCAACCCGGCGAGAGCGTGCTGGTGCTGGCCGGGGCCGGCGGGGTCGGCTCGGCCGCCATCCAGATGGCCAAGGCCCACGGGTGCTGGGTGCTGGCCGCCGCCGGCGGGCCGGCCAAGGTCGAGGTGTGCCGCACGCTCGGGGCCGACGTGGCCATCGACTACGCCGGCGACGACCTCTACCAGGAGGTGATGGACGCCACCTCGGGCCGGGGTGTCGACGTGGTGTACGACCCCGTGGGCGGCGAGCACTTCGACGTCGCCCGCCGCCTCCTGGCCTGGGAGGGCCGCCTCCTGGTGGTCGGCTTCGCCTCGGGCACGATCCCGTCGGCCCCCGCCAACCATGCTCTGGTGAAGAACTACTCCATCGTCGGCGTCCACATGGGCGGCTACCGGTCGCGCGATCTGGCCACCGTCCGGCACTGCTACGCCGAGGTGTACCGGATGCTGGCCGACGGCGAGATCGAGCCGCTGGTGTCGGAGGTGGTGGGCTTCGACGACCTGCCCCGGGCCCTGCGGGACCTGGCCGACCGCCGGACCACCGGCCGGGTGGTGCTCGACCCGACGGCGGGGCCGGCGGCGGGAGCGGGAGTAGGGGCGTGAACGCCCGCGTGAACGCGGGTGTGAATGCCGGCGGGCAGCCGGTCGCCTCGGCCTACCGGACCCAGGAGATCCAGCTGGTCGACGAGGCCTCGGGCCACCGGTTCCTGGTGGAGGTGGAGACCCCCAACCGCTACGACCACGACGCCAGCCGGCGGTTCCCCCTGGTCGTCTGCCTCGACGGTCTGTGGACCTTCGGCGTGGTGCGCGACGCCTTCCGCATCCTGCCCCTGTCCAAGGAGCTGCCCGAGGCGGTGGTGGTGGGCGTCACGCACGTGCACCCCGATCTGAAGGGCGTGCTCCAGATGCGGGCCGTCGACTACACCCCCACGTCGGCTGCCGCCCCGGCCCAGACCGGGGTGCGGCTGCCGGCCGAGCAGGTGGGCCAGGCCGCCCGCTTCCGGCGCTTCCTGCTCGACCGGGTGGTGCCGTTGGTGGCGGAGCAGTTCCGGGTGAGCGACGACCACACGCTGGTGGGCCACTCCTTCTCCGGCCTGTTCGGGCTCGACACCCTGCTGGCCGAGCCCGACGCCTTCGGCCGCTGGGTGCTGGCCAGCCCCTCGGTGTGGTGGGACGACCAGGTGATGTTCCGCATCGAGGCCGAGCACTTCGCCGCCGGCCGGGCGGCTCACGGGCGGGTGTTCATCTCCACCGGCGACGAGGAGTCGAGCGGCCTCAGCGGCCACGAGCGGTTCTACCGGCAGCTGTCGGGCCGCCACCATCCGGGCCTGCGGGTGGACTGGGCCCGCTTCCCGGGCGAGACCCACCAGTCGGTCATCCCGTCGGCCGTCACCCGCGGCCTGCGCACCGTCTTCCGCCCCTGACCCCTCTTCCAGTCAGCCGAACTGTGGCGTCAGCGCGCGAACCCAGCACGACGCGCCACAGATCGCAGGGGTGAGTCAGCGCAGTTGCAGCAGGGCCTGCTCGACGCGGCCCACGTAGTGCCCGCCGAACTTGATGGCGTGCACGATCAGGGGCGACAGCTGGTGCAGCGGGAGGCGCTTGGTCCACCCGTCGACCAGGGGGAAGCGGTCGTCGTACGACTCGAACGCCTCCGGCCCGAAGCCGCCGAACAGGCGCATCATGGCCAGGTCGTGCTCCCGGTGCCCGCCGTGGGCCGCCGGGTCGATCAGCCAGTTCCGGCCCTCCCGGTCCACCAGGCGGTTCCCGTGCCACAGGTCGCCGTGGAGGCGGGCCGCCGGCTCCCGGGGCCCGGCCAGGATCTCGATCCGGTCGATCACCCGGTCGATCCCGGCCAGGATCTCCGGGGGGAGCGCCTGGTGGTGGGCCGCCAGGCGCCGCAGCGGCTCCAGCCGCTGGGTGACGTAGAACTCGGCCCAGGTGCGGCACGGCTGGTTGGGGAGGCGCAGGCTGCCGGTGGGGCGCCCGTCCTCCCGGCCGAAGGCGGGGGCACCGGCGGCATGGAGCTGGGCCAGGGCCCGGCCCAGGTCGGCGTCGCTGCCCGGCAGCAGCTCGCCGGTGTCGATCCATTGGAGCACGAGGATCGCCGGGGCGGCATCGGTGGCCGCCAGCACCTGCGGCACGGCCAGCGACCCCACCTGGCGCAGCCAGTCGAGCCCCAGGGCCTCCGTGGTGTAGAAGCCGCCCTCGGGGGGAGCGGCATGGGTCTTGGCGAACACCACCCGGGAGTCGGCCAGCTCGATGCGGTACGACTGGGACACGTCGCCCCCCGCCAGGGGGCGGGCCGATACGACCTCGATCCCCAGAACCTCCGCCAACCTCCCGCGCAGCAGCATCGGACGCACAATCTAGCTCTGCTTTTCGGGGGCTCGCGCCCCCGGCGCCGTGCTTCGCCCGGCTCCCCCACCAGAGCTACCGTTCGTCGATGAGCTTCGTCCCGAATCCCGTGGGCCACGTGTGCCTCTCGTTCGACTTCGACGGCCCGTCGCTGTGGATCCAGCGCCGGCAGACCACGCCGGCCCCCATCTCGCGGGGCGAGTTCGGGGCGGTGGCCGTGCCCCGCATCCTCAAGCTGCTGGGGGAGCGGGGCATCCCGGCCACGTTCTACGTGCCCGGCCACACGATCGAGACCTACCCCGAGGTGTGCCGGGCCATCGCCGAAGGGGGCCACGAGATGGCGCTCCACGGCTATGCCCACGAGCTCAACGCCATGCTGTCCGAGGACGAGGAGCGCCAGATCCTCCTGCGCTCGATGAAGCTGATCGAGGACCTGACCGGCGCACCCCCCAGCGGCTACCGGGCCCCCTCGGGCGACGTGACCGAGCAGACCCTCCAGCTCCTCATCGAACACGGCCTCACCTACGACTCGTCGCTGATGGGCCACGACTACCAGCCCTACAAGGTGCGCCTGGGCAGCACCTTTCCGGCCGACCAGCCGGCCCAGTGGGGCACCGCCACCGACCTGGTGGAGCTGCCCTGGTCATGGACGCTCGACGACTACGTCTACCTCGAGTTCGTGACCTTCCGCCGGATGCTGATGCCAGGCCTCAAGAGCCCGGTGGAGATGTTCGAGAACTTCGCCGGCGACGTGGAATGGATGGTCCGGGAGGTCACGGCCGGCGTGGTGACCCCCGTGTTCCATCCCCAGGTGATCGGCCGGGGCCACCGGCTGCTGGCCCTGGAATCCTGGATCGACCGGGTGGCTGAGCTGGGCGTCACCTTCAGCCGGATGGACCACATCGCCGCCGCCGTGGCCGACGGGGTCCCGTTCGGAGTGGAGTAGGCCGGAGTGGAGTAGACCGGGGCCGGCTCCAGGCTCTAATACTGGGCTGGCCCGGCGTCACCGGGCGCAGCCGGTGAGCACAGGAGCGTGATCGGGATGGGAACTCTGGAGGGTCGGGTCGGTGTGGTCACCGGGGCCGCCAGCGGCATCGGGGCGGCCACCGCCCGCCGGCTGGTGGCCGAGGGGGCCCGGGTGCTCCTGGCCGACATCCAGGACGATGTGGGCGGGGCCCTGGCCCAGAGCCTCGGCCCCAACGCCGCCTACCGCCACTGCAACGTGGCCAAGGAGTCCGACGTGGCCGCCGCCATCGGCGAGGCGGCCGAGCGGTGGGGCACGCTCGACGTGATCCACAACAACGCCGGGTTCGTCGGCGTCACCGGTCCGCTGGAGGAGACGACCGACGACGAGTGGAACCAGACCCTGAGCGTCCTCCTGTCGAGCGTGTTCTACGGCATCAAGCACGCCACCCCGATCATGAAGGCGGCCGGGGCCGGCTCCATCGTGAACACCGCCTCGGTCTGCGGCCTGTACGCCGGCATCGGCTCCCACGTCTACACCGTGGCCAAGCACGGCGTGGTGGGCCTCACCCGCTCCTCGGCCCTCGAGCTGGCCGAGCACAACATCCGGGTCAACGCCGTGTGCCCCGGCTACATCGCCACCGGCCTGGCCGCCGGGCGGGCCGTGTCAGAGATCGACGAGGAGGAGCTCCAGCGCCGCCTGGCCCGGGCCCGGGGGGCCATGGAGACGTCCCAGCCCCTGGCCCGCATGGGCGAGCCCGACGACATCGCCGCCGCCGTGGCCTGGTTGGCCTCCGACGACTCGGCCTGGGTCACCGGCACCACCCAGATCGTCGACGGCGGCCTCACCGTGGGCAAGCCGTGGCGCAAGCAGTCGCCCGGGTTCGCCGAGAAGCGCCCCATCCGCATGTACGCCCCCGGCACCTACAGCTGACAGCAGGAGAGCCGCCGTGAGCACCACCGACGTACCCCTCGATCTGACCAGCCGGGAGGCCAACGACACCCCCGACGAGTTCGCCCACCGGGCCCTGGCCGGCGGAGCCGTCCAGTGGAGCGACGTCCACCGGGGCTGGCTGCTGCTGAGCCACCAGTCGGTGACCGAGGCCTTCCGGGACCCGAGGCTGTCGGCCGACCGCATCACGTCGCTGGAGCGGCTGGCCCAGAACCGCCCGGCCTACTTCGCCAAGACCGTGGAGCTGCTCTCGGGCTGGATGATCTTCCGCGACCCGCCGGTCCACACCCGCCTCCGCAACCCGGTGCGCCGGGCCCTGACCCCCCGGCGGGTGGAGCAGCTCCGGGACCGGGTGGCGGCAACCATCGACGAGCTGATCGACGACATCGATCCCAGCAGCGACTGGGACTTCCGGGAGAAGATCGCAGCGCCGCTGCCGGCCCTGATCATCGCCGACCTGCTCGGTGTGCCGGGCTCGGAGCGCTACCGGTTCCAGGAGTGGTCCGACGACCTGGGCCAGATCGTGTTCTCGGTGGAGCCGGGCTCACTGGAAGTGGGCGAGCTGAAGGACGCCACCGATCAGTTCACCTCGTTCTTCGGCGAGCTCCTCGAGCACCGGCGCCGTCACCCGGGCGACGACCTGATCAGCGCCATGGCCAGCGACCCGTCGGGCGAGCTGAGCCCGATGGAGCTGATCGGGGCGTGCACCCTGCTGCTGTTCGGGGGGCACGAGACCACCACCAACCTGCTCACCAGCTCGGTCCGGGTGCTGTGCGAGCACCCCGACCAGCGCCAGCGGCTCCTGGAGGACCCTTCGATCGCCCCGTACGCGGTGGACGAGCTGATGCGGGTGGCGGGGCCGGCCAAGTCCATGGTGCGCCGGGTGGGGGAGGACCACGACCGCGACGGCCACCGGTTCGAGAAGGGCCAGCGGGTCTACGTGGTCATCCTCACCGCCAACCGCGACCCGTCGGTGTTCGAGGCGCCCGACGTGATCGATCTGGGACGAACCCCCAATCTGCAGATGGGGTTCGGGTGGGGTCTGCACCACTGCCTGGGTGCCCCCTTGGCCCAGCTGGAGGCGTACATCGCCCTGCGACGGGTGTTCGAGCGGCTCCCGAACCTCACGCTGCGTGACCCCGAGCGGGGCTGGTCGGGCAACGCCCTGGGCCGGGGTTTCGGCCGGATGCCGGTCACCGCCTGAGGGACCGAACGGTGTCCGGACCCGGAGAGGCGACCGGGCGACGGGAACGTCTAACCTGCCCCCGGTGGCCAATGCCGGCCACCGGAGCGAATGGAGAAGAGGACTGACATGGGTTCGTTGGATGGACGAGTGGCGATCATCACCGGGGCGGGCCGGGGCATCGGGCGGGAGCACGCCCTGCTCATGGCATCCGAGGGGGCCAAGATCGTCGTCAACGACCTGGGCGGTGCCATCGACGGCTCCGGCGGCGACCAGACCCCGGCCGAGGAGGTGGTGGCCGAGATCAAGGCCATGGGCGGCGAGGCCGTGGCCAACTACGCCAACGTCACCGACTGGGAGGGCGTGCAGGGCATGATCAACCTGGCCGTCGAGACCTTCGGCGACCTGCACATCCTGATCAACAACGCCGGCATCCTGCGCGACCGGGTGATCGTGAACATGACCGAGGCGGAGTGGGACGCCGTGATCGACGTCCACATGAAGGGCCACTTCGTGCCCACCCGCTGGGCCGCCGCCTACTGGCGGGAGCAGTCCAAGGAGGGCAACAACGCCCCGCGGGCCATCGTGAACACCGCCTCCGGCGCCATGCTCGGCAACCTGGGCCAGTACAACTACTCGGGGGCCAAGGCCGCCATCGCCGCCATGACCCTGGTGGCTGCCGGCGAGCTGGGACGCTACAACGTGAAGGTCAACTGCCTGGCCCCGATCGCCCGCACCCGGCTCACGCTCCAGACCCCCGGCCTGGAGGACGTGGTGAAGGCCCCCGACGATCCCGCCGAGTTCGACAAGTGGGATCCGGCCAACATCTCCCCGCTGGTGGCCTACCTGTCCACGGCCGACTGCCCCTTCACCGGGGGCGTGTTCCACGTCGGCGGCAACGAGGTGGGCCTCTACGGCGGCTGGTCTCTGGCCGACGACGACATCATCGTGGCCGACGGCCGCTGGACGGTGGCCGATCTGCAGGCCAAGGGCGCCCGCCTGGCTGAGGGTCGGCGGCAGCTGGCCTCCGTCACCACCGACATCGCCGACACCTTCAAGCTGTTCGGCAAGCGCCAGCCGACGGCGTGAGCGGCCCCGCCCCCACCCCCCGGTGAGCGCCGGCCCCGCTCCGGGTCCGTTCCCGGGCCCGGGAGAGCGGACCGACGACGAACGCGCCCTGTTCCGCCCCCTGTCCATCCGGCGATCGCCGGAGGCGGGGCGGGCCGGCGGCGCCCCGGCCGTCGAGGCCACGGTGCTGCCCGGCCCCTACGGCCGCGGCCCCTGGGATCACGGCCTCCTCCACGGCGGGCCCGTCGGTGGCCTGGCCGGCTGGGCGGCCGAGCAGGCGGTGCCGGCGGCCGACGGCCTGGTGTGCTGCCGCCTGACGGTGGAGCTGCTGAGCGGCGTGCCGCTGGAGCCCATCGAGGTGACGGCCACCGTGGCCAAGCCGGGGCGGCGCAGCCGGGCCGTCGACGTGTCGGCCACGTGCGGCGGCCGCACGGTGATGCGGGCCACGAGCCAATGGGTGCTGCCGTCCGCCGGTTGGGACACCCCGGCCGTGCTGCCCCCGGCCCGGCCCGGAGCACCGTCCGACCCCAGCCTCAACACCGAGGTCGATTACCCCCGGCCCGGCTTCAACTGCGACGCCGCCGAGCTCCGGTTCGTGTCGGGCTCCACCGAGGAGTCGGGTCCGGCCGTGGTGTGGGCCCGGCTCACCTCGCCGCTCATGGCCGGCCAGGCCCTGACCCCGCTGGTCATGACGGCCACCGTGGCCGATCTGGCCGCCGCCGCCGGCTGGGAGCACGAGCCCGAGCAACCGGCGTTCATCAACCCCGACATCAGCCTTCACCTCAACCGCTACCCGGTGGGGCCGTGGATCTGCCTCGACGCCCGCAACCACCGCTCGGCCGGTGCGGTGGCGTTCAACGAGGCCATCCTGGCCGATGACCGGGGCCCCTTCGGCCGGGTCCTGCAGAGCCTGGTGGAAGCGCCCGGCACGATCCAGTCGCTCACCGCCTGAGCCCGGGAGCGAATCTGCGTCATCGAGGCTCGATGACCTACGCTGGCGCCGACCGACCCGACCCATCATCCAGGGGGAGCCATCGTGGCCCAGCAGCAGACCGTCGCCGACACCACGGCGGCCGGCGCCGCCGACCTCGACTACGACGCCATCATCGTGGGGGCCGGCGTGGCCGGCATCTACCAGATCAAGCGTCTGGTCGACCTGGGCATGCGGGCCACGGTGCTGGAGGCCGGCAGCGACCTGGGCGGCACCTGGTACTGGAACCGGTACCCCGGCTGCCGCTTCGACTCCGAGAGCTACACCTACGGGTACTCGTGGTCCAAGGAGCTGCTGGACGAGTGGCACTGGAAGGAGCGGTTCTCCAGCCAGCCCGAGAACTACCGCTACCTGAGCTTCGTGGCCGACAAGTTCGACCTTCGGCGCCACATGCAGTTCGACGTGGCCGTCACCGCCGCCCACTACGACGACGACAACCGGTCGTGGGCCGTCACCACCAACGACGGCCGCACCCTCACCACCCGCTACCTGATCACGGCCCTCGGCCTGCTGTCGGCGGCCACGCCGCCGAAGTACCCGGGGGCGGAGACGTTCAAGGGCCAGGCCTGGCACACCTACTACTGGCCCCATGAGCCGGTGGAGCTGGAAGGCAAGAAGGTGGCCGTGATCGGCACCGGCGCCACCGCCATCCAGCTGATCGGCGCCATCGCCGACAAGGTCGACACGCTCACCGTCTTCCAGCGCCGCCCCAACTGGGCGGCGCCGCTGCACAACGGCCCCATCTCCGAGGAGGAGATGGCCGACATCCGGGCACGGTACGACGAGATCTTCGCCCGGTGCGCCTCCACCCCCGGCGGGTTCGAGCACGAGCCCGACCGGCGGGGGTTCCACACCCTGAGCCCGGAGGAGCGGCGGGCGTTCTGGGAGGAGCTGTACGCCAAGCCCGGCTTCGGCATCTGGCTCGGCAACTTCCGCGAGACGTTCATGGACGAGGAGGCCAACGCCGAGCTGTCGGCGTTCATCGCCGACAAGATCCGCCAGCGGGTGAAGGACCCGGCGGTGGCCGAGAAGCTGATCCCCACCGACCATGGGTTCGGCGTGCAGCGCGTGCCATTGGAGACGAACTACTACGAGGTCTACAACCGCGACAATGTGCGCCTGGTCGACATCAGCGACCAGGGCACCCCGATCGAGACCTTCAACGAGAACGGGATCCGCACCGCCGGCGGCGAGCAGTTCGACCTCGACATCGTCGTCTACGCCACCGGGTTCGACGCCATGACCGGCGCCTTCGACCGCATCGACATCCGGGGTGCCGGCGGCCGCAAGCTGAAGGACAAGTGGGCCGACGGCCCCGAGACGTTCTTCGGCCTCCTGGTCAACGGGTTCCCCAACATGATCATGCTGGCCGGCCCCCAGAGCGGGTCGGCGTCGGCCAACTTCCCCCGGGGGATCGAGACCGGCGTCGACTGGGTGACCGACCTGATCGAGCACTGCAACCAGCACGGGATCACCCGCATCGAGCCCACCCGCGAGGCCGAGGAGGCCTGGGGCGAGCACATGCGCGAGATGTACTCGATGATGCTGATGCGCAACGCCAAGAGCTGGTTCACCGGCTACAACTCCAACGTCGAGGGCCACGAGCACGGCAAGACCCGGTACTTCGTCTACAACGGCGGCGGCCCCCGCTACTGGCGCCGCCTCCAGCAGACCACGGGCGACAACTACGACGGCTTGACCCTGGCCTGATCCCGGCACGGAACGAGAGAGGGACATTCGGATGGACGTGGCAGGCAAGAAGGCAGTGGTGCTGGGAGGCACCTCGGGGATCGGGCTGTCGACCACCCGACGCTTGGCCGAGCTGGGAGCCGAGGTGGTGGCGGTGAGCCGCAACCCCGACAGGGCGGGCGAGCTGCCGGCCGGCGTCACCACCCGCGCCTGCGACGTGCTCGACCGTGAGGCCATGGCCGCCCTGTTCGCCGCCTGCGCCCCCTTCGACATTCTGGTCAGCGCGGCCACCGGTGGGGAGCGGGCGTTCGGACGGTTCACCGAGATGGACATCGACGGTTTCCAGGGCTCGTTCGACAAGCTGTGGGGCTACGCCAACACCGTCCGCTACGGCACCGAGCATCTGGCCCCCGACGGCGCCATCGTGCTGGTGAGCGGCGCCCCCGCGCGCCGGATGCGGCCGGGCATGGTCGCCATCGGCTCCGTCGGGGCGGCCGTGGAATCGCTGGTGCGGTCGGTGGCCCTGGAGATCCCGCCCCGGCGGATCAACGTGGTGTCGCCCGGCGTCATCGACACCCCGATGATCGCCGCCCAGGGGGAGGCCCGGGACAAGATGCTGGCCGGGGCGACCAGGAACAACCTCATCCCCCGGGCCGGCACGGCCGACGAGGTGGCACAGGCCATCCTGTTCTGCATCCAGAACGACTTCGTCACCGGCACCACGGTCGACGTCGACGGCGGTTGGCTCCTCACGTAACTTGGGGCTCCGCGCCCCCGAGCCTCCTGCGGTCGGCTCCCCCCATCGCCGTCGGGTCCCATCCCATCGGGCACGCTAGGCGTGCGTGTGACGTGGCCATCGGCTAGAACCGGGCGATGGCCATCAACCCCGACGCTCTCGGCTCCGAGACCGACGCCCGCGAACGCTCCTGGACGTCCACCGACTGCCTGCTCTACGCCCTGGGCGTAGGGGCCGGCATGGACGACCCGACCGGTGCCGAGCTCGAGTTCACCACGGAGAACACCAAGGGCGTCAGCCAGCGGGCGCTGCCCACGATGGCCGTGGTCCTCCAGGCCGGCGGGCTGAACATCGGCGCCCTCGGCTCGCCCGATCTCACCAAGATGCTGCACGGCTCGCAGGGCATCACCCTCCACCGGGAGATACCGGTGGAGGGCCGGCTGAGCACCACGGGCAAGATCACGGGCATCTGGGACAAGGGAGCGGCGGCCGTGGTCGACATGGAGTCGACCTCCGTGCTGGCCGACACCGGCGAGCCCCTGTTCACCAACCGCATGAGCCTGTTCTTCCGGGGCGAGGGCGGCTGGGGTGGAGACCGGGGCCCGTCGGGCTCGAAGGAAGGCGCTCCGGAGCGGGAGGCCGACGTGTCGATCACATACCAGACCCGCACCGACCAGGCCCTGCTCTACCGGCTCAACGGAGACCGCAACCCCCTCCACAGCGACCCCGACTTCGCCGCCCGGGGCGGCTTCCCCAAGCCGATCCTGCACGGCCTGTGCACCTACGGCTTCACCGGCCGGGCCCTCCTCCACGGGCTGTGCGGCGGGGACCCGGCCCGGTTCGGGTCGATGGACGCCCGCTTCGCCTCCCCGGTCATGCCGGGCGAGGCGCTCACGGTGAACATGTGGCGAACCGGCGACGGCGAGGCGTTCTTCCAGACCTTCGCCGGGGGCGACCGCCTGGTCCTCGACGGCGGCCGCTGCACCTACCGCTGACAGCGGGTTCCAACCATCGCCTCTGACCAGGAAAAACCGCTCCAGTAGTGGGTTTTCGGGGGTTTGGGGCTCAACGCGTCAGGCTGGTTTGCCGATAGCTGAGCTATCGCTACCTCCTACGAAGACGTCGCCCATCTCCTGAGCCGCACCGGGTTCGGTGGCATGCCGGCCGACATCTCCCGCCTGACCGCCTTCGATTGGCCGGACCTGGTGGAGCAGGTGCTCGACACGTCGGCCACCACCCCCCACTGGGTGGGTGTGCCCGACCTCGACGAGGCGCGGCTCGGCTGGTACGAGACCTACGTGGCCATGACGTGGTTCTGGCTCGAACGGTGCCGCACCAGCCACGCCCCGCTGGTGGAGAAGATGGTGCTGTTCTGGCACGGCCACCTGTGCTCGTCGATCGAGAAGGTCTACCAGCGCCAATGGATGTTCGACCAGAACCAGGTGTTCCGCACCCACGGGCTGGGCAACTTCGAGGACCTGGTGCAGGCGGTGTCGGTGACCCCGGCGATGCTGGCCTACCTCGACAACAACACCAACGTGGCCGGCGCACCCAACGAGAACTTCGCCCGTGAGCTGATGGAGCTGTTCACCCTCGGTGTCGGCAACTACACCGAGGAGGACGTCCGGGCCTCGGCCCGGGCCTGGACCGGGCACGGCATCGGCGAGTCCGGCGGCTACCAGTTCAACCCCTGGGCCCACGACTGGGACGCCAAGACCTTCTTCGGCGACACCCGCAACTGGGACGGCCCGCAGATCATCGACCACATCGTCAACGGCCCCAAGAAGGCCGTGGTGGCCCGGTTCATCGCCACCAAGCTCTGGTCGTTCCTGGCCTACCCCAACCCCGAGTCCGGCGTGATCGACACCGTGACCTCTGCCTTCGCCGACAGCGGCATGGAGATCAAGCCGCTGATCCGCTCGATCCTGCTCCATCCCCAGTTCCGGTCCCAGCGGGCCAAGCAGGGCCTGGTTCGCAGCCCCATCGAGTACGTGGTGCACACCATGCGCATGACCGGTCTGCCCTGCGACCAGGCCCACCCCGAATGGTCGCTGGCCATGATGGGCCAGACGCCGTACGGGCCGCCCAACGTGGCCGGCTGGAAGCAGAACGGCTACTGGATCAACGCCGCCGCGGTGTGGGCCAAGAACAACTTCGCCAGCAACATCCGCTGGACCCTGTTCAACCAGGGCCGCCTGGCCGACTCGGCCTCCAAGCCGGTCACCCAGGCCGTCGACGACGCCCTCGCCCTGTTCGGCGTCGTGTCGCCCTCCGCCGCCACCCGGAACGCCCTGATCGGCTTCGTCACCCAGGAGCGGGCCACCACCCAGTGGGCCGAGCGGGCGGGCCTGCTGGCCCTGCCGATGCTGTCTCCCGAGTTCCAGCTGGCCTGACCGACATGAGCCTCCCCCCCATGACCTCCCTCCCCGGCAACCCCGGATCCGACACCCCCGAGATCCTCGACGCCCTGTCGAGCCCGCTGCCCACCGACACCAGGAGCGTCAGCCGGCGCCGCTTCCTCCAGGCCGCGGCCATGGCGTCCGGGGCGGTGGCGGTCGGGCCGTCGCTGCTGGCCGGCGCGGCCGGTGCGGCCGCCCCCATCGGTCCCGGCGACGGGGTGCTGGTGCTGGTCACCATGGCCGGCGGCAACGACGGCCTGAACACGGTCATCCCGATCACCGACGGCACCTACCACGCCAGGCGGGGCGGGCTCGCCATCCCGTCGGGCCAGGCGCTGGCCATCAGCGACGACCGGGCCCTCCACCCCCGGCTCGACGCCCTCCAGGCCCTGTGGAACCAGGGGCAGGTGGCCGTGATCGACGGGGTCGGGACGCCCGGCACCAACGATCTCAGCCACTTCACGTGCATGGCCCGCTGGATGGGGGGCAACAGCAACGGCAGCCTGACCAGCGGCTGGCTGGGCCGCTACATCGACGGCCTCCCCGGCGGCGACGATCCCTTCCACGGCGTGGCCATCGGCACCTCGGTTCCCCTGGTGATGCAGGGACAGCAGCGCCGAGCCATCGGCCTTCCCCCGGCCAACGAGGGGATGATGCACGTGCTGGGCGTAGACGGCGTGACCCAGCGCCAGCTCGACACCATCACCTGGTTCGCCGCCGGTCCCACCGGCCGGGGCGACCTGGCCGACAGCCTGGCCCGCACCGGAGCGGAGGCGATCGCGGTGGCCGGCGGGATCGAGCCGGCCTACGCCGAGACCCTGCCCGACGGCGACGTGAAGCGCCAGCTCGACCTGGTGGCCCGCCTGATCAACGCCAACCTGGGGATCAGGGTGTTCTCCATCGTCTACGGCGACTTCGACGGGCACGCCAACCACCTGCCCATGCACGACGCCCGCCTGCACGACCTCAACGAGGGCCTGAAGGCGTTCTACAACAAGCTCAACCCGGCCTTCGCCGCCCGCACCCTGCTGCTGGTGGTGTCTGAGTTCGGGCGCCGGGTGGAGGCCAACCACTCGGCGGGGACCGACCACGGGGCGGCGAACGCCGTGCTGGCCGTGGGAGCCCAGGTGCGGGGCGGGTTCTACGGGGAGCTGCCGTCGCTCACCGCCCTCGACGCCCAGGGCAACCTGCGCCCTTCGGTGGACTTCCGCAGCGTGTACGCCACCGTGCTCGACGGCTGGCTGGGGGGTGACTCCAACCAGATCCTGGGGAGCCGCTACGAGGACCTGGGCTTCGTCGCCCCTCCGGCCCCCGCCCGGACCACCAGCGGGATCAACCCCGTGGTGGCCAGCTCGATCTTCAAATACCGGGCCCAGGTCGTGCGCCAGTACCTGGCCTATTTCGGCCGCCTGCCCGATTCGGCCGGCCTGCAGCACTGGGTGAACGCCCGCCGCAGCGGGCTCAGCCTGGCCGCGATGTCGGACAGCTTCGCCTCGTCCGACGAGTTCCGGGCCCGGGTCGGCCATCTCGACAACGTCGGCTTCATCGACCTCGTGTACCGCCAGGTCCTGGGCCGGGCCCCCGACAGCGGCGGGTTGGCCTACTGGGCCCAGGTGCTCAGCCAGGGCACGAGCCGGGGCCAGGTGATGGTGGGTTTCGCCGAGTCGGCCGAGTTCGTGGCGGCGACGAGAGACCAGGTCACGTGGGTGGAGCAGCACGGCCCGGTGGCCCGGCTCTATCTGGCCTACTTCCAGCGCCAGGGCGACGACGAGGGCATCCGCTACTGGATCGGCACCGGCCTGCCGGGGGTGGCGGTGAGCAACGCCTTCGCCGGCTCCGACGAGTTCAACGCCCGGTACGGACCCCTGTCCAACGTGGCGTTCGTGGACCTGGTGTACCGCAACGTGCTGGGGCGCCCGCCCGACGACGGCGGCCTCGCCTACTGGGCCGGCGAGCTGGCCCGGGGCATGACCCGGGGCCAGGTGATGGCCGGCTTCGCCGAGTCGGCCGAGTTCGTGGCCCGCACCGGCACCCTGGCCTGAGGCCGAACGTCTCCGACGAACGCCGGGGGTGCGGGCAGAATTGCACAGAAGTCGGCCCGACCCTGGGCGGGGGTCGCCCCACGGACTACCGTACGGGGTGTGGTTCCCTGGGAGTCACCGGGCGACATCGTCCGGTGGTGGCGTACCGATGTGCTCGGCCTGTCCCAACAGCAGGTGGCAGAGCGGTTGTCGGTCGGCTCCACCGCGCTCTCGAACTGGGAGCACGGCACCCGGGACATCTCGATCGGATTCGATCAGATAGACCACGCCCTCGACGGCGGCGGCGCCTTGGCCGACCTGTTGACCCTGGTCGGCACCCCCCGGGGGCTCGACCCGGGCCGGGTGTGGTCCAAGGTGTTCCCCGGCCCGTCCCGGCCGATCTGGGCCTGGATCCGCAGCGCCGAGCCCGTCCTGCGGGTGGAGGCCGAATGGGGCGTGTTCCGGCTCGACACCGAGACCGAGGTCGAGATGGGCCCCAACGGGCTGTTCGTCACGGCCGGCGGCTCGGTGGAGGAGTCACCGGTGGTGTTCCAGCTGTCGGCCCCGGGCTGGGTCGACTTCGGCTACGGCGAGCTGCCGATGACGCCGCCCGGATCGGCCGTGATCGACGCCCTGGCCAACTCCCAGCCCAGCTCGGCCACCGGCGTGTTCATGGACCTGTTCAGCGCCGACCTCACCCAGCGCCTGAAGCGCTACGAGACCGACCCCCCGGCCAGCCACGGCCTCGATCCCAACGTGCTGCGCACCGTGATGTCGGGCTTCACCGGCCGCCGGGAGGAGCCGGCCCCCGGGCAGTGGCCGCCCCTGCCCGACGGCATCGAGACGATCAACCGCCAGGGGTTCGCCCGGCTGCGCCAGGCCCGCTCGATGTCGCTGGCCCAGACGGCCGAGCGCCTGGCCTGCGAGACCGACGTGTCGGCCGGCAAGGACACGCTGCGCCGGTTCGAGAACGACCAGGGCGAGCCCCACGACCGGATGCTGCCCGCCGCGCTCGACCATGTGCTGCGGGCCGAGGGCCACCTGGCGCTGAGCGAGATCCGCTCCGGTGCGGGCACGGGCGCAACCCGGTTCCCGTCGTGGTGGCGGGCCCCGGTGTGGTTGTCGATCGACGGGGCCGACGAGGAGACCGAGCTGCAGTGGGGCGTGTGGCGCCGCCGGGTGGAGGGCGACTCCCCCCACCTGCTGGTGTGCCACCACTGCGACCCCGCGGTGCCGCTGCGGATCGTGGGCGGGCCCGACGTGCGCTGGACGATCGGGGTGGGACGGCCCCGGGGGGCCGCACCGATCAACCACGGCTGGATCCCGATGACGATCGACGCCGCCCAGCGGGCCCTCCACGAGGCCCAGTACGCCGTCCTCGACGCCCTCCGACGGACCTGACCGGCTCGACCCTCAGGCGTTCTTGATCAGCAGCCCGCCGTCGACGGGGAGCACGGCCCCGGTCATGTAGCGGGAGGCGGGAAGGCAGAAGTTGAGCGTGCCGTGGGCCACCTCCTCGGGGATGCCGTAGCGGCCGATGGCGGTGCGCCGCTTGGCGAACACCTCCCGATCGGCGTCGGGGATGTCCTGGGTCAACCCGGTGAGGATCGGGCCGGGGCAGATGCAGTTGACCGTGATGCCCTCCCGGCCCAACTCCACCGCCAGCGACTTCGTGAGCCCGATGACCCCGTGCTTGGCCGCCGTGTAGGGGCTGCCGAACTTGGTGGCGCCCCACCCCTCGGTGGACGAGATGTTCACGATGCGGGCACAGTCGGACCGGCGCAGGTGGGGGAGGGCGGCCCGGATCACCCGGGTCTGGGCGGTGAGCAGCACCTCGATGCCGAGGGCCCAGTGGTCCTCGTAGTCGTCGGCGTCGATGGGGCTGAAGGTGGCGATGCCGGCGTTGTTGATCACCATGTCGAGGGCGCCGAAGCGCTCCACGATCTCACCGACCACCCGGTTGACCTGCTCGGTGTCGGCCACGTCCATGACCCAGCCGGCGGCCGACAGCCCGGCGTCGGTGATCTCGGTCGTGACCGCCTCCACCCGGTCGGCCCCCAGGTCCGTGACGGCCACGTGGGCCCCTTCGTCGGCGAACAGGTGGGCGGTGGCCCGCCCCATCCCGGAGGCGGCGCCGGTGACGAGCACCACCCGGCCGGCGACGGATCGACTGAGCTGCGAGAGAGGGGCCATAGCCGTTGGACCGTAGCCACCGGTGCCGGCCCTCGCCACCCGGCCCGGCGCTCGACGCCCTTCTCGATCGGGTGGTGCCGGCGTGATTACGCTGCTGGGGTGACCGCCTCAGCCACCCCCGTCGACCTGGCCTTCCGCAACGTGGCGATCCTCGACGGTTCGGGTGGCCCCGCCGTCGAGGGAGACGTCGGCGTGACCGATGGCCGGATCTCGGCCGTGGGCGCGGTGGGCCCGGCGGCGGTCGACATCGAGGGGGCGGGCCGCACGCTCGCCCCCGGCTTCGTCGACGTCCACACCCACGACGACGGCGCCCTCATCCGCCACCCCGACCTCGGCTTCAAGCTGGCCCAGGGCTGCACCACGCTCGTGGTCGGCAACTGTGGTTTCAGCGCAGCGCCGGCCCAGACCGGCCGCCCCGACCCCAGCGGCCTGATCGGGGTGGCCCCCACCTGGAACGACCTCGACGGCTTCGCCGCCGCCGTGGAGGCGGCCGGGCCCGCCCTCAACGCCATCGCCCTGGTGGGCCACAACACCGTCCGCAACCTGGTGATGGGCAACGAGGCCCGCCAGCCCAGCGGCGCCGAGCTCGACGCCATGCGCCGCCTCGTGGCCCAGGCCATGGCCCAGGGGGCGTGCGGCTTCTCCACCGGCCTGATCTACGAGCCGGGGCGCTACAGCGATACCGACGAAGTGGTCGCCCTGGCCCGGGAGGCGGCGGCAGCCGGTGGGATCTACACCTCTCACATCCGCAACGAGGGCGATCACCTGCTCAGCGCCATCGACGAGGCCATCACCATCGGCCGGGAGGCCGGGCTGCCGGTGCAGATCTCGCACCACAAGGCGGCCGGGGCCCGGAACTGGGGCAAGGTGGGCGAGTCGCTGGCCCGGATCGACGCCGCCAACGCCGCCGGGGCCGACATCACGCTCGACGTCTACCCCTACACCGCCGGTAGCGGCCCCATGGCCCAGTACTTCCGGCTCGACCGGCTCGATCCCGAGCTGGCGGCTGTCATCCGCTTCGCCAGCTGCCCGGCGTTCCGCCACTACGAGGGCCGGATGGCGGTCGACCTCGCCGCCGAGCAGGGGGTGACACCGGTGGACGTGATCCGCCAGGTGCTGACCGCTCCCGGCGGTGACCGCACCATCTGCATCCAGTTCATCATCGACGAGGCCGACGTCGAGACGAACCTGCGCCACCCGCTGATGATGGTGGGGTCGGACGGGATCGTCGATCTGGCCGGGCGGCCCCATCCCCGCCTGTTCGGCACCTTCCCCCGGGTGCTCGGCCACTATGTGCGGGAGCGCCGGGTGCTCGACCTGGCCGAGGCGGTGCGGCGGATGACGAGCCTGCCGGCCGACCGCTTCGGGCTGGTGGACCGGGGTCGGGTGGTGGAGGGTCACCACGCCGACCTGGTGCTGTTCGATCCGGCCACCGTGGCCGACACCGCCACCTACGACGAGCCCAAGCAGGCCCCGGCGGGCATCGACGTGGTCCTGGTCAACGGAGCGGTGGCCTACCGGCCCGGGGTCGCCCCCGGCGATCCGGCAGCCGGCGGGACCCGGGCCGGCCGGTTCCTGCGCCGGGAGGCCGCCCGGTGACGGCCACCGACGATCCGGCGGCCCGGACCGGTACCGACCGGCCGGCGGAGCGCCCGGCGGTGCCCCGGCGCACCATCGTGCTGTTGTCGCTGTGCGCCATCGTGTCGCACTCGCTGGCCCGCTCCACCTATCCGATCCTGCTCCCCGCCATCGAGGCCGAGTTGCTGCGCAACCACGCCCAAGCCGGGTCGCTGAGCACGGTGAACTTCGGGGCCTACCTGGCCGGGGTGGCGGTGGTGACCGCCCTCAGCGGCCGGCTGGAGCCGATCCGGGTGCTGTACGGCGGGCTGGCCCTGGCCGTGGCGGGGTTCGCCGTGCTGTCCCAGGCCGGGAGCTACGCCCAGCTGGCCGCCGGCCTGGCCCTGGCCGGGATGGCCAGCGCCGCCATCTGGAACTCCACGCCCGTCATCGCCGCCAGCCTGGTCGGCCCCGAGCGCCGGGGACTGGTGATGGGCCTGCTGTCGTCGTTCATGGGGCTGGGGATCGTGGCCGCCAGCCAGGGCACCAACCTGGTGCGGAGCCTGGCCGCCGACGACCAGGTGTGGCGGCCGATCTGGGTGGGGGCGGCCTCGTTCGCCGCGCTGCTGCTCGTGATGATGGGGCTGTTGCTGCGGCCGCCGGCCACCTCCCGGGTGGCGGGTGGGTTCAGCCTGGCCCGGCTGCGCCTGGTGCCGGGATGGAAGATGCTGACGGCGTCGTACCTGCTGTCCGGGCTGTCGGTGTCGAGCTTCACCCCGTTCTTCGGCGTGGCGCTGGAGGAGCACGGGTTCAGCCGCCACCACGTGGCCAACCTGTACTCCCTGTTCGGGCTGGCCGCCGCCCTGGCGGCGGTGAATCTGGGCCGGGTGTCGGACCGGACCGGGCGTCGGCCGGTGCTCCTGGGGGCCCAGGCCGTGGTGGCCGGTGCCGCCCTGCTGGTGATCACCGGCACCGAGCCGTTCGCCACGGTCGCCGCCATGGCCTTCGGGGCCGCCTCGTTCACCTTCCCTGTGCTGGTGGCCGCCTACCTGAGCGACTACCTGCAGGGCCGGGAGCTGTCGAACGCCCTGGGGGCCCTGACCCTGCTGTACGGGATCGCCCTCACGGCTGGCCCGTACCTCAGCGGCTCGGTGGGTGACTCGGCGATCGGCTTCAACGGCGTGTTCACCGGGGTGGCGGCGGTGAGCGTGGCCGGGGCGGTGTTCATCAGCCGCCTTCCCCGGGTCGGCCGGCCGCACCTGACCACCGGAAATTAGGAGCCTGAGCGGCGCCTGGCGCCGCTCAGGCTCCTAATTTCGCCGGGGTGGCCGGGTCGGGCGAGCGGGCCGGTCGGGCGGCGGGCGTCGGCACGGGCGCCGTGGGCCGGCGGATGACGGCGGCCACGGCGCCGAACACGATCAATCCCCCCAGGCCCTGCTCCAGGGTGAGCGGCTCGTGATGGATGGGCCAGGCGGCGGCGATGGCCACCACGTTCATCGACAGCAGGTAGAGCGACGAGCGTGAGGCGTCGATGTAGGCGTGGGTCCAGACCATCAGCACGTGCCCCAGGATCCCGGTGACGATCACGATGAAGGCCATCCACAACCAGTCGGTCCCGTTCACGGCCCGATAGTCGGCGGCGCTGGAGGTGGCCAGGGCCCACGGGGTGACGGCCAGGGCGGCGAACAGGCTCACGCCGGCCATCCACTCGAGCGGGTGCAGCCCTGGGTCGGCCGAGCGGACCTGCTTGGTGAGCAGGAAGAACACGACGAAGGTGAGCTGGGAGGCCACGGCGTAGACCACGCCCAGGGGAGTGCTGTGCACCGTGGGCCCGGCTCCCAGCACCACCAGGGCCGTGCCGGCGATGCCCACCATCGTCCACGCCACGTGCCACAGCTTGGGCCGTTCCCCCAGGAACGGCCCGGCGACGAGCAGGATGATCCCCGGCTGGAGGGCGGCCACGACGCTCAGCACGGCCACGGTGGCCGCCTTCAGGGCCATGAACACGAACAGCAGGTTCACCCCGAACGCGGCGCCCGGCAGCATGCAGCGCCGCATGGTGCGCCACCGGAGCCGGTGGCCGGAGGCGGCCGACAGCAGCCACAGGATGGGGAACGAGATCCAGAACCGGTAGAGCACGGCGATCACGGGCGGTGCCGTGATGAGCTTGGAGATCGGCGGGCCGAGCCCCCAGACCACGATCACGACGGCCAGCACCACGCCGGGAGGCACAGCCGGGGGGGCGGCGGGGGCGTGGGTGACGGAGGGGGAGTCTGGGTCGGAAGCCACGATGGGAGCAGTGTAGTTCACACACCGTTTATGTACTTAGAGTCGTGAACTATCTAACATGGAACGTCGTGACCACAGTCAGCGACGCCACCACCCCGTCCGGGCCCGCCGCCATCCAGCCCGACGGCGACCTGTCGGACGGCGGCGGCGCCGCCGATCGCGCCTACCAGCGCCGCCTGCTCGGCGTGGTGATGCTGGCCGTGACCGCCTTCGGCTCGCTCATGACGATCGTGACCGTGTCGCTGGGCCAGATCGCCGAGGACCTCGGCTCCACCCGGGCCGGCCTCACCTGGATGATCACCGGGCTGATGCTGGCGATGGCCGTGCTCACCCCGATCGCCGGCAAGCTGGGCGACGTCAAGGGCCACCGCAAGATGTTCCTGCTCGGCCTGGCCGGTGGGGTGGTCGCCACGCTGGCGGCCGCCGCCGCCTGGGACGCCCCGTCCATGATCGTGTTCCGGGTGCTGTTCGGCATCACGGGGGCTTTCGTGATGCCCAACGGCATGGCACTGATGATGCAGGCCTACGGGGTCAAGCGCCGGGCCGCCGCGGTGGGCTGGTACCAGTTCGGGATGACGGGGGCGCCCACGATCGGGCTCGTGATCGGCGGCCCCCTGATCGACGTGGTCGGCTGGCGCTGGATCTTCGTGGCGTTCGCCGGGATCTCGGTGGTGGCCCTGGTGGTGGGGGCGAAGCTGATCCGCCCGGGGGCCACGGCCGAGGCGGTGACGATCGACTGGTTGGGCGGCCTCACGCTGGGGGCGGCGGTGCTGACCGGTCTCCTGGCCATGACCCGCTTCACCGGCGAGATCCGGTCGGGATCGTTCGGGGCCGCCGCCGGCGACGTGGGGATCTGGGTGCTGGTGGTGCTGTGTGCCGTCGGCGTCGCGGCGTTCGTCCAGGTCGAGCGGCGGGCGTCGGCCCCGATGCTGAAGCTCCGCTACTTCCGGCGCCGCAACTTCCTGATGCCGATGCTGTCCAGCGCGCTGGTGCAGTTCGCCTACATGGGGGGCTTCGTGGTCACCCCGCCGCTCCTGGGCGGCCCCTACGGGCTGGGGCTGGGGATGATCGCCCTCGTCCTGGCGGCCCGGCCGGGGGCGTTCAGCCTGGCCTCCCCGTTCGGCGGGTACCTGGCCACCGCCATCGGCGAGCGACGGCCGGTGATCCTGGGCTCGGTGCTGATGATCGCGTCCATGGCTGCCTTCGCCGTCGCCTCGGGCATGACCGGCGGCGTCGGCATCGCCGTGATCCTCGCGGGGCTGGTGCTCACCGGGGTGTCGTCGGGCGTGTCGCAGCCGGCGGTGGCCTCGATGGTGGTGGGCTCGGTCGACGCCGACGACATCGGCATCGCCAACGGCATGAGCCAGCAGCTCATGTACATCGGCATCGTGAGCGGCATCCAGACGATGAACGTGTTCCTCGGCGACGACGCCACTCCGGGCCGATTCGCCGCCACGTTCACCTTCGGTGCCGTGGTGGCCGGTCTGGGCCTGGTGGCGGCGCTGGCTTCCCGGCCCGCCCACCGGTTGGAGCGGGCCGCAGCCTGAGCCCCCCACCCTCGATCTGTGGCGCCCGGCGCTGTCTTCTGCGCGCTGGCGCCACAGATCGCAGTTGCTCAGGTGGGTGAGCCGAGGATGATCTCGGACAGAGCCTTCAGATTGGGGCCGGCGGCATCGAAGGCCGGGACCTTGGTGTAGTTGCTCAGCTCCCGGATACCGAGCGGCGAGCTGGCCACGATGCCGGAGATGGCATCGGGGAACAGGCCGTAGGTCTCCTCCAGGATGTGGAGCCCGCCGATGGCGCCGAAGGCGTCGGTGGCGCACAACACCAGGCGGTGTATCCGGCTGCGCACCTCCGGGCTCGACAGCAGCATCGCCGTCTCCCGCTGCAGGACCCCGTCGGCGATCTCGACCACCCAGAAGTTGCGGGGGTTGTTGGCGTACTTGAGGTCGAGGTCGTTGAAGATGCGGAGCACCTCGTCCTCGTGGAGCATGTACGTCGACGGGTGACCGAAGTAGGTGAAGTCGTTGTAGACCGCGGCGCCGGCGTCGTTCATGTGGAGGATGTCCTTGAGCGAGGCCGTGCCCGTCACCTTCGACGCCCGCACCGTGTGGCCCATGGTGGACAGGGCCCAGGTGATGGCCACCGCCGCCGTGCTCTTGCCCGAGTTCATCGAGGTCCCGACGACCAGGATGAGCTTGGAGCGGGGCTGCTTCTTGATCGAGCCCTGGGGGGCCACCAGCGAATGATCGAGGGTGTTGACCGGGCGGCCGTCGCGGTCGACGACCTGGCCCAGCACCTTGACCGTGGTCGGCATGCCCACCCGGCTGTTGCGCACCTGGACCCGCCCGATGACCCCGGACCGGGCCACCAGATCGACGTAGTCGAGCTGCTCGTCGGGCACGAACGCCTCGAAGGCATCGGTGGCGTACCGGTTGCCGTAGACGAACAGGCCGGCGGTGGAGGCGGTGAGCCGGTGGATCCGGCCACTGCGGTTCTCCAGCTCGCGATGATGGGCAAGGGTGTCTATCCGGCCGTACATCACGTCGCCGGCTCGGGGCCGGCCCTCGGGCGTGACGTAGGCCTCGACGGATGACGTCGGCAGGCAGAAGGCGGCGCTCGGCACGATGTAGCCGCGCGGAATTGGCTTCACCGAAGTGACCTCCACGTGATGGTTGCGGCGGGAAAGGTGTTGGAGGGGGAAGGGACGGCGGTGGAGCACGAACGGCTCCGACATGCATCGGACACAGCTGCCCGATTGGGGATCTTTGCCCGCCGGTCGATCCGCCAGGCGGATTACAACACGAAACGGTGACGATGCCAACCCTCGGATCCGCGATTCCGCAGACGTCCTGAAGCCGACAAGCAGGGGGTTGCAGCGCCACCCTGCCGGCGCCGACTACCGCCGACCGGCCGGGCTGCGCTACACCGGGCGCCATGACCACCGACGCCAGCGCCAGCCGGCCCCCGTTCCGCTTCGGGGTGATGTACGACTGCCGCCGCCACCCCGAGAGCACGATGTCGATGACCGACGTCTACGCCGCCACCATCGAGCAGTCGGTGCTGGCCGACCAGCTCGGCTTCGACCACATCTGGTTCACCGAGCACCACTTCCTGGCCGACGGCTACCTGCCCGCCTTCCAGCCGCTGGCCGGCGCCATCGCCGCCCGCACCAGCCGGGTGCGACTGTCGAACGACATCGCCCTGCTGCCCCTGTACCACCCGATCCGGCTGGCCGAGGAGCTGGCCGTGCTGGATCACATCTCCAACGGCCGCATCGACCTCGGCATCGGCATGGGCTACGTGCCCGACGAGTTCGCCGCCTTCGGCGTACCGCTCAAGAACCGGGTGTCGATGACGGAGGAAGCCATCGAGATCATGCGCCTGGCGTGGAGCGACGGGCCCTTCAGCTTCCAGGGCCGCCGCTACCGCCTCGACGACGTGGAGGTCCACCCCAAGCCGGTGCAGCCGGGCGGCCCGCCGCTGTGGATCGCGGCGATGAGCGAGGCCGGGGCCCGCCGGGCCGCCCGCTACGGCACCCACCTCCTGCCCCAGGGACCCCGCACCCAGGTGCTCGACCCGTGGCGGGCGGCGGTCACGGCGGCCGGCGGCGATCCCGACACCTACCGGGTGGGCATCATCCGCTCGGTGTTCGTCACCGACGACAAGGAGCGGGACTGGCCGATGCTGCGCACGGCCGAGCGCTACCGCATGAGCATCTACAACAAGTTCATGGCCGAGACCCCGGACACCTACGAGTGGGGTGACCCGTCGGCCATCCCCCAGACCGTGATCGTGGGCACGGCCGAGGAGTGCGTGGCGGAGCTGCGGGCCTTCATCGACACGTTCGGGATCACCGACCTCGCCACCTCGGGCCTTCCCCCCGGCGTCGACCCGGCGGTGATGGCCGGCAACCTGGAACGATTGGCCAGCGACGTGATCCCGCACCTGCGATGATCACCTGATGTCTGCCCTCACCGACACCTTCCGGGCCCTCCATGCGTCGGGCACGTTCGTGATGCCCAACCCGTGGGACGCCGGTTCGGCCCGCTACCTCGAGTGGCGCGGGTTCCCGGCGCTGGCCACCACCTCGTCGGGTTTCGCCGCCACCCTGGGCCGCCTGGACCGCACGGTCGACCTCGACGAGGTGCTGGCCCACACCGAGGCGATCACGGCCGCCGTCAGCGTGCCGGTCAACGTCGACTCCGAGCGCCTGTACGCCGACGATCCGGCCGGCGTGGCCCGCTCGGTGGAGCTGCTGGCCTCGGCCGGCGCCGCCGGCTGCTCGATCGAGGACTACAACCCCGCCCTCGGCCGCTGCGACGACCTGGGCGTGGCCACCGAACGGGTGGCGGCGGCGGCCGAGGCGGCCGCCCGCCACGGCCTGGTGCTCACGGCCCGGGCCGAGCAGCACCTGTTCGGCTCGACCGACCTGGACGACACGATCGCCAGGCTCGTCGCCTACCGGGAGGCGGGGGCCGAGTGCGTGTACGCCCCGGGCGTGGTCGACCCCGACGGGATCGCCCGCCTGGTGGCCGAGACCGGGGCGGCGGTGAACGTGCTGGCCCTGCCCGGCGTCCCGGATCTGGCCACCCTCACCGCCCTCGGCGTGCGGCGGATCTCCACCGGCGGCGGCCTGGCCTGGCACGCCCTGGGCGCCCTCAAGGGGGCGGTGGACGAGATTCTGGGCGATGGCGCCTTCGCCTACACCGGTACCGGGCTGCCCCGGGACGAACGCACGGCCGCACTGGGGCCTCGGATCGGAGGCTGAGCGCCATGGCCCACACCTCTCCCGACGTGGTGGAGATGCCCATCGACCCCGGTCCCGGCACCATGCCCACCTACTCGCTGCTGCTCGACTGGACCCGGGCCGAGACCGACGGCCTGACCGACGCCCAGCTCGACTACGACGACACCCACCCCGACCGGGAGTGGATGTGGTGGTCGATCCGGCGCCAGGTGTCGCACATCGCCTGGGATGCGCTGGTGTTCACCCGGCGCCGCTGCGGCCGGTTCCTGTGGCCCGACGGCAACGAGCCGTCGCCGATCGACTGGGACGCCCATCGCCTGGGCCCGAAGGCCACCTGGGACCGGGTGCTCGACGAGACGAAGTTCCACACCCTGCCCCAGCTGTTCGAGATGATGGCGCTGGGAAACTCGTGGCTCACCGAGGTGGTCACCACCCAGTCGATCGAGACGTTGCGCAAGACGGTGGAAGCCATCCACGGCAACCACTTCTGGGCCTACGTGATCACCACCCTGCCCCGGGGGGCCGAGCTGGTGGACGATCCGCCGGGCCACATCCGCTACACCCTCGAGGGTTCACTGTGGATGGTCTTCTACGAGCAGATGACCCACATCCGCACGATCCAGCGTCTCAAGGAGCACCAGGGGCTCCCGTTGGCCGTCGAGCTGCCCCGGGTCGGCTACCTCCGGCTACCCGAGTACTGGGGCGAGGTCGATGCCAACGGCCCGTCCATGCGACGATTGTGAGGTGAGCTGGGAACCCGAGATTCAGGAGCTGCGACGGCGGGAGGCCATGGCCGAGGCCATGGGCGGGCCCGAGAAGGTCGAGCGGCAACACTTCTACGGCAAGCTGACGATCCGGGAGCGGATCGACACCATCGTCGACAAGGGGTCGTTCAACGAGATCGGCAAGGCGGCCGGCGTCGCCGAGTACGACGAGCACGGCAACCTGGTCCACCTGACCCCGTCGAACTTCGTGTTCGGGGTGGCGGAGATCGACGAGCGGCCGGTGATCATCTCGGGCGACGACTTCACGGTGCGGGGCGGGTCGGCCGACGCCAGCATCAAGGCCAAGCGCAACGCCTCGGAGAACATGGCCGTGGAGCTGCAGCTGCCCCACGTCCGCCTGATCGACGGCATGGGCGGCGGCGGCTCGGTGAAGACGATCGAGACGGCGGGGCGCACCTACGTGCCCGAGATGCAGGGCTGGGAGACCGTGGTGAACCACCTCACGGTGGCTCCGTCGGTTTCGCTGGCGCTGGGGTCGGTGGCCGGGATCGGCGCGGCCCGGGTGGCCACCTCGCACTACTCGGTGATCGTGGAGAACACGGCCCAGATGATGATCGCCGGCCCGGCCCTGGTGCAGCAGGCCGGCCTGGGCGACGTGTCCAAGGAGGACCTGGGCCACAGCCGCATCCACACCACCAACGGCGCCATCGACGACCTCGCCCACTCCGAGGACGAGGCGTTCGAGATGGCCCGCCGGTTCCTCTCCTACCTGCCCACCAACGTCAACCAGCTCCCGCCCCACGTCGACTCGGGCGACGACCCCGAGTTCCGCGACGACTGGTTGATCTCGGCCGTGCCCCGCGGGTCCCGCACGGCCTACGAGATGCGGCCGATCATCGACTCCATCGTGGACGAGGGCTCGTTCTTCGAGATGGGGCGGAACTGGGGCCGGTCGATCATCACCGGCCTGGCCCGGCTCGACGGGTACCCGGTGGCCCTGTTCGCCGAGGATCCCCAGATCTACGGGGGCGGGTGGACGGCCGACTCGGCCCGCAAGCTGACCCGCCTGATCGACCTGGCCTCGGTCTTCCACCTGCCGCTGGTGCACCTCGAGGACTGTCCCGGATTCCTCATCGGCAAGACGTCGGAGGAGGAGGCCACGATCCGGTTCGGGTCGACGGCGCTGGCGGCGCTGGGCCAGGCCCCCGTGCCGTTCGCCTGCGTGATCATCCGCAAGGCGTTCGGGGTGGCGGGGGCGGCCAACAAGAAGGGCGGCACCCAGAACTTCCGGGTGGCGTGGCCGTCGGCCGACTGGGGGTCGCTGCCCATCGAGGGCGGGATCGAGGTGGCCTACAAGGCCGACCTGGCGGCGTCGGACGATCCCGAGGGCCTGCTGGCCGAGATCACCGGGCGGCTGAACAAGGTGCGCTCTCCCCAGCGGGCGGCCGAGTACTTCGAGATCGAGGACATCATCGACCCCCGCGACACCCGGCCCAAGCTGTGCGCCTGGGCCCGGCTGGTGCAGCACTGCATCACCCCCGGCCCCGTCGCCTTCGGCTACCGCCCGTAACAGCCGAACTTTGTCGAGAAATGCCGCCTCTGGCGGCATTTCTTTACAAGGTTCGCTCTAGGGGCGCGTTTTGCGGTGCTCGGTCATTGCCCGCAGGTCCATCACGTCGCTGTGCAGGTTGCGGTAGCCGAGCCGTAGCGTGCGCAGGAACGCCTCGGCTTCGGCCTCGGCCGCCTCGACGGCCCCCGCCGGTGACGCCTCCTCACCGGTGAGGCGCACCTCGTAGCGCAGGTTGAAGAAGTCGAGCCGGTCGTCGAAGGTCAGCGTGCCCTCGGGGGTGAAGGCGGAGCGGAAGATGTCGTGCTCGGCCCGGTGCTTGGCCAGGTAGGCCCGGGCGTCCCCACTCAGCTCGTGGAACCGGCCGCGCACGGTCACCCGATAGGTACTGGTCGAGGGGCCGGCGTCGCTCACGCCCGTCACCGTAGTGGCAGCGAACGGGTGGCGGCCCACCATTTGCGCCGCTTGGTCTACCATCTCGTCATGGCCTTGGCCCACAGCGTCCCCCGGGGATTCGGCGCCCGCTCCAGCGGCCGAGCGGCGGAGTTCCTGGCCCGCCCCCGCCAGACGACCCTCAAGAAGATGCTGGGCTGGCTCGGCCTGGCCGGGATCACGGCCCTGTGGCTGCAGGCGCTGGCGGTGTCGCTGCGGATCCACTCGCTGATCAGCGCCTACGAGAGCGCCCACGGTCCCCCGCTGGCCCAGTGGGAGGGGCGGGCACCCCGGGCTCCAGAGCTGGATCAGCTGCGGCTGTCGCTGGAGGCGATCAAGACGGGCACCGGAACGTTCGTGGCCCTGGCGCTGTTCCCGGTCTCGCTGCTCGTGATGTTCGGGTTCTGGGTGGGGTGCTCCCGCTGGGCCTTCGGCCACCGGCTGGTGGCCTGGCGCCGCACGTTCGTGCTGGCCTCTCTGGCGGTGCTGACCCAGACGATCCTGCTCTACCCGGCGATCGACGCCTTCACCTGGATCACGAACTGACTCACCGGCCGAGCACCGAGCAGCACCAGGCGAAGAGCTTGGCGTCGTCCACGGCGAAGCTCCAGAAGGCGGCCAGCCAGTTCGGCCCGAAGTCGAGCACGGCCGTCACCCGGCTGCCGACGGCCATCATGTTCCCGGCGAAGGCGTCGAGGTGGACGAAGCACCGATCCGGCCCGGTTGGGCCGGCCGCAGCGACGCTGCCGGCGGCATCGGGCGGCCCAGCGGCATCGCTCGGCCCAGGGCCCACGGCGGGGGCGTCGGGCCCGACGAGAGGGCATCCAGCAGCTCGATCCGTTGGTGGACGGCGTCTCGCGGGGTGCCGGGGTGGCACAGCCGGACCACCCGGTCGGCCCCCAGGGCCCACACCCGGGCCTCGCCGCCGAAGCCGAGCAGGTCGGCCGGGTCGACTCCCAGCCCCCGCAGCAGCCCCTCGACCCGAGCGGCCTCGTCGTGAGCCTCACCGGCCGCGTCGTCCACGCCGCCATGGTGGCCGACGCACCCCCGAACCGTGCGACGGATTTCGCGCCCCGCCGACCTTCTGCGTCACCTTTTCGACAGATTCCGGGGGTTTCGCGACGTCGGTTGGTGGGCGGGGCGCGGTTTTCGTCGCGCAGAACGGCGACGGGAGACGGGCGACGGGGCGGGTCAGCCGCCGGCGGACTCGATGCGGGTCTGGAGCTTGCGCATCCCGGTGAGCCACTTCTCCAGGTCCTTGGTCTTGAACGCCATCCAGTCCTGGGCCACCGGGTTCGTCAGGATCAGGAAGCGCTCCTCGGCGAAGGCGTCGATCACCTGCTGGGCCACGTCCTCCGGCTCGGCGATCGGCCCGGCGGCCGAGCGACCCCATTCGGAGTCGGCCTGGGCCCCGAGCATCGGCGTGCGCACCCCCAGCGGTGCCAGCAGGTAGGACCGGACGCCCTTGTCGTGGTAGGTGATCGACATCCACTCGGCCAGCCCCACCACGGCGTGCTTGGTGACGGCGTAGGGCAGGTTGCCGTGGCTGGTGAGGATGCCCGCCATCGACGCCGTGTACTGGATGTGCCCCTCGCCCCGGGCCAGCATCCCGGGGAGCACGGCCCGGATGGCGTAGACGTGGGCCATCAGGTTCACCTGCCACTGCCGTTGCCACTCGTCGAGCGGGGTGTGGAGGGGATCGCCGCCCGAGGCGATGCCGGCGTTGTTGCACAGCACGTCCACCGGCCCGAGCTCGTTCTCGACCCCGGTGAGCAGGGCCGTCACCTCGGCCTCGACCCCAACGTCGACCCCTCGGGCCACCGCGGCGGCCCCGATCTCGGCCGCCACCGCCTCGGCCCCCTCGGCATTGCGGTCGACCACCACCACCGAGCGGGCCCCCTCGGCGGCGAACCGCAGGCACAGCGCCCGGCCGATCCCGCTGCCCCCTCCGGTCACCACGCACACCTTGTCCCGTACCTGCATAGCGTTGTGCTCCTCGTTCGTCGATCCCGGGCGGCCCGATCCGTCTGAACAGGGCGGCCCCGGGACGAATACTTGCAGGATTCGTGGCCCCGGACCCGCGAGCAGCTAACGTGGAACATCGAAGCTCCGATTGGGAGGTTCGAGTTCCCGCAGGCTGCTCGACGGCGAGCACCCTCACGGACGGGCAACCAAGCGGGCATCAACGTGGGGCACGGCCCATGTGGGCGTGCCGGCGAAGCGTGGCTGCACTCCGGCGTTGGCGCAGGTTCTTGCGTTCCAGCTCTCCGTGGTGCGGATGGGCCCCAGTCCCCCCCACCGCCGAGCCGGCTGTTGGCGGCAAGCCAGGAAACGGAGATTCCGATTACCACCTCGACCGTACAGCGATCTGCCGAGCCGACGCCCGCGCCGTCGTACCGTGAGCTCCAGCGTCTGGCCCAGGCCCACCTCGACGGCGTGGCCCGCCCGGAGGAGGTCGAGATCCTCCTGGCCAACGAGCGGGCCTGGGTGGCCGTGCTCGTTCGCCTCCTCGACGACGCCGAGCAGGCCCTGGAAGAGATCAGCCAGCGCGTCCGGGGGCCCGAGCGGGCCGTCGTGCTGGCCGATTTCGAGAGTGAGGTGCGCCGGATCGACGACCTCCTGACCGAGCTCGTCGGCCCGCCGGCCGATGCCCCCAAGACCCCTCGCCCCACCGCCCAGCAGCCCGAGCCGGAGCCCGAGGTGGGCGAGCCGGCGCTCCAGCTCACGTGGACCCCGGGCCACATCGTGGCCTGGTCGGCCGGCCACCGGGCCGCCCCCGAGCCTCTCGACGCCCTGCGGGACCGGCTACGCCGGGCGGGAGCAGGCGCCGTCGGTTGGGAACCCCACCCCGGCATCAAGCTGCCCACCGGGGGCCGGGCCGACGCCGTGTCGGCCCCGCTCAGCGCCGTGCTGGGCTGGCTGGTGGCCCTCAGCAACACCGACGACGACGACGACGACACCATCGCCCCCTCGGCCGCCTGGCTGGGCCTCGTCACCTCGCTGGCGGTCCGCCTGGTGGGCCAGGGCCGGTTCGTGCCCCAGCTGAAGAAGGCCCGCCGCAACCGGCCCGAGGCCAGCGGCCGGGACGACATCGGCTCGTTCTACGTCCGGTGGGCCCCAGCCCTGGTCGACCACGACGAGTTCCGTGCGCTGGCCGATTCGCTGCCCGGCACCGTGTCGGTGCTGGAGAACCGCCCCGACGCCAAGGCCATGACCCAGGCCGTGCTGAGCGACCTGGTGTCGGCGATCTGCACCGAGGCCGCAGCCCGCCTCGAGATGCCGGCCTCCTCGCCCGATCCCCGGTCCAAGGCCGACGTGGCCGAGGCGTTCCTGGCCCACCTCAACGGCGCCCCGTTCGAGGCGCCGAGCCGGCTGGCCTCCGAGCTGAGCCGCCGCATCGACCAGTGGGCCCGCTCGGTCACCGGCACCACCCGGTCCCGGCTGCTGATCCGCCTCGACCCGCCCGACGAGTCCAACGCCTGGTACCTGGCCGTGCTGGCCCCGAACAGCGAGGGCAACCTGCTTCCGGTGGAGCAGGTGATCGTCAACTCCTCCAACACCCGCCGCAAGGAGGTGGAGGAGGAGCTGGCCCGCCTGGAGCGGCTGTACCCCGAGCTGATGCGCCCCGGCGCCCGTCGCCGGGGTGAGGTGGTGCTGAGCCAGGACGAGGCGTGGCGCCTCATGACCCGCGACGGCGACGTGCTCCTCGCCGCCGGGTTCGACGTCCAGGCCCCCGCGCTGTCCCGCAAGAAGCCGACACCCGCCCTGCGCCTCACCTCCGAGGAGGCCCAGGAGTCGGTGGTGGGGGCCCAACAGCTGGCCAACGTCCGCTGGTCGGTCGTGTTCGACGACATCGAGCTCTCGGCGGCCGAGATCGCCGCCCTGGCCGCCCAGTCCCGCCCGCTCGTGCGGTCGCGCGGCCGCTGGGTGGAGCTCGACCACGCCGACCTGGCCGAGGCGGCCCAGGCCCTGGCCGAACGGGCCGACAAGACCCGCCTCACGGGCGCCGACATGCTCCGCCACGCCCTCGGCCTGGAGGGCACCCCGTTCTCGGGCGGCATCTCCATCGCCGGCGAGGGTTGGGCCGCCGACCTGCTGAAGGCGGCGACCGAGCTGCCCACCGATCCCCCCACCCGGCCCGAAGGCTTCAACGGCGAGCTGCGGTCGTACCAGGCCGAGGCCCGCACCTGGCTCGGCTTCCTCGACGGCGCCGGCCTCGGCGGCTGCCTCGCCCTCGACATGGGCCTGGGCAAGACCCCCACCATGCTGGCCCACCTCCGGGCCACCAAGGACAGCGGACCGGCCCTGGTGGTGGCCCCGCCGGCCGTGGTCGGCAACTGGGCGGCCGAGGCCCGCCGGTTCGTGCCCGACCTGCGGGTGGTGGTGCACCACGGCCCCGACCGGGCCGAGCTCAGCCGCATCCCGGCCATGGTCCGCAAGGCCGACATGGTCATCACCACCTACGGCACCGCCGTGCGCGACGTCGAGGCCCTCGAGAAGGTCGAGTGGGGCAAGGTGGTGCTCGACGAGGCCCAGGCCATCAAGAACCCCACCTCCGACACGGCCCAGCAGCTGCGCCGGATCCGGGCTCGTACCCGCCTGGCCCTCACCGGCACCCCGATCGAGAACGGGCTCGGCGACCTGTGGGCCATCATGGACTACACCAACCCCGGTCTGGTGGGTCCCCGGCCCGCCTTCATCGCCCAGCTGTCGTCGACCGACGACGCCAAGGCGGGGGCCGAACGGGCCCTGCGGGCCCTCAACGGCATCCTCGTGTTCCGCCGCACCAAGGCGGAGCCGGCGATCGCCGCCGAGCTGCCCGACCGGATCGACGAGCTCGACCTGTGCTCGATGACCGCCGAGCAGATCGGCCTGTACCAGGCCGTGCTCGACAACCTCATCGCCGTCACCACCACCGGCGACGAGAGCCAGCGCAAGGGGGCCGTGCTGGTCGCCATCACCGCCCTCAAGCAGATCTGCAATCACCCGGCCGCCTACCGCCGAGACGACGACAAGCCGCTCGACGGCCGGTCGGGCAAGCTGGCCCGGCTCAACGAGATCGTCGACAACGTGTTCGCCGCCCAGGAGCGGGTGCTGATCTTCACCCACTTCGCCAGCTGGGGTGAGAAGCTCGCCACGTACCTCACCCGCCGCACCGGCGTGTCCATCCCCTGCTATCACGGCGGCCTCAGCCGGACGGTGCGGGACCGGATGGTGGCCGACTTCCAGGCCGGGACCGGGGCGGGGGCCATGGTGCTCTCGCTCAAGGCCGGCGGTACCGGGCTCAACCTGACGGCGGCCAGCCACGTGGTGCTGTACGACCGCTGGTGGAACCCGGCGGTGGAGGACCAGGCCCGGGACCGGGTGTGGCGCATCGGCCAGAAGAGCACCGTCATCTGCCACCGCCTGGTGTGCCCGGGCACGGTCGACGAGCGGGTGGAGGAAGTGGTGGCGGGCAAGCGCCAGATCGCCGACATGGTCCTGCCCAAGTCGTCCTCGGTGGGCGATCTGGACGCCCAGCAGCTCCAGCGGGCCCTCGGCATCGACCCCGATCAGGTGCTGGCCGAGCTCGACACCGACCTCAACGGCGAGGGCGAGCAGGGCGACGCCGGGGCCGACGAGCCGACCCCGGCCGAGATCGTGGCCCGCCAGCAGAGCGCCGACGCCGGCGACATCGACGAGGTCGACCAACCCGACAACGGTGGGGTCGACCAACCCGACGACCGGACGGCGGAAGCCGTCCCGACCGGGTACGACAGCGACGAGCCCGAGGCCGACGAAGCGGCCTCCGAGCAGACGATGGTGGCGGGATCATGAGCGGATCGAACGGATCGGGCAAGAACAGCCACCAGGGCGATCAGGGGCGGCGGGCCGGCCGCCGGCGCAAGCCGCCCAAGCGGCCGACGGTCAACCCCGACGCCTTCTGGGGCGATTCGGCCAAGCTCCCCCGGGAGGAGCCGACGGTACGGATCATCACCGATCCGTCGGCCGTGGTGCGGTCGCTGGGCCGGCCGCCCCTGTCGGGTCACCAGAACCACGCCGAGGGGTACTTCACCGCCGTCTACCAGCGCTCGGTCACGCTGGCCAGCGTGCTGGCCGCCGCCGGCAACCTCATCGCCCCCGACGATCTGGTGGGGGAGCGCGTCAACGACGACTAGGGCCGACCGGCTACTGTGAGCCGTCGCGGGGCAGAGGGTCGGGATCGGCCATCGGAGTCCCGCCGCCCAGACGACACGGTCGCCCGAGGAAGCAGCGGTCCGCATGAGCTCCGACAACCAGAACTGGCCGCCGCCGGCCGAGAACGACCCGCCGGCGGCGCCGAGCGAGATGCCGACCCAGGCGGTCCCGTATCTCGGTCCTGAAACCCCGGCGGCGCCGGCCGCCCCCCACACCCAACCCTACGGTCAGCAACCGGGGGTCTACGGGCAGCCGCCGGCCGCGCCGTCCGGCCAGCCCGACCACGGCCAGCCCGGCTACAGCCCGCCGAGCTACGGCCAGCCGGCCTACAGCCCGCCGAGCTACGGCCAGCCGGCCGCCCCGCCACCGCCGGGCTACGGCCAACCTCCGGGGCCACCGGCCTACGGTCAACCGAGCCCCGAGGCGCCGGCCTACGGTCAGGCCGACTACGGCCAACCGGGCCCCGAGGCGCCGGCCTACGGTCAGGCCGACTACGGCCAGGCGGCGTACAGCCAACCGGGCTACAGCCAACCGGCCGCCCCGGCGCCGCCGCCGACCTACGGCCAGCCGACCGGGCCCGGCGCCTACAACCAGCCGTACGCCGCCGGGCCGGGCTACGCCCCGGGGCCCGCCACCGGAGACTACGGTGTCCAGCCCTTCAGCCCGTCGGGCGGCCATGCCCCCCGCACCACCGGCGGCGGCCCCCGCAAGGCGGGCGGCGGCAAGGGCATGGTGGCCGCCGGTGTGGTGGGCGGGCTGGCTGCGCTCGGCCTCCTGGCCGGCGGCGTCTACGCCCTCACCTCGGGCGGCGGCGACGGCACCACCGGTACCACCGGAACATCGGCCGGCACCTCGCCGGTCACCGACGTCACGGTCAACCCCCGGATCGGCACATCGGTGTCGGGCAAGGACCTGCAGGCCGGCGACTGCGTGAACTTCGACAACACCGGAGCCGTCATCACCACGTTCGCCGTGGTGGACTGCATCACGCCCCATCTGGCCGAGATCGCCGGGCAGGTGGAGCACCCCGAGGCCGGCGCCGCCTTCCCCGGGGGCGACCAGGTGACCCTCTACGCCCGGGACCGGTGCACCGGCATCTCCAACGCCTACCTCGGCGGCGACGTGCTCGATACCACCTTGAGCGAGACGACGCTGGTACCGGACTTCAACGACTGGACGGGGGGCCTGTACCGCTCGAGCTGCATCGTCTGGCGCTACGACCAGTCGAACCTGACCGAGTCGGTGAAGGACAAGGCGTCGGCCTACCCCCGCTCGCTCTCCTCGGTGCCCGTGGGCCGCCTCAAACCCGGCGACTGCTTCGAGCCGATCACCGAGACCAACGTGGTCGACATCGGCCGGGACTCGAGCGTCAAGGTGGTGGACTGCACCCAGACCCACCGGGGTGTGTTCTTCGGCCGGGGCCTGCTGCCCAACCCGTCGGCCGACCCCTATCCGGGCGACGAGCCGGTGAACACGGCGTCGGTGGCCAAGTGCGACGAGATCTTCCTCGGCTTCTTCGGTGTGCCCGCCCCCGGCATCAACTACCGGTACTGGCATCCCGACCAGACCACGTGGACCACCGGTGACCGCCAGGTCGACTGCGTCGTGCTCGATCCCGAGGCCCTGCCCAGCCCGCTCGACTTCTCCGCCTACAAGCCGATGTTCGACCTGGCCGTCGGCACCTGCTTCGTGCTCCCGCCCGAGGAGACGCGCGACACCCTCGGCATAGACGACAAGGTCCAACCGGTCGACTGCGCCAGCCAGTACAACGGCCAGGTCTTCTACACCGGCACGTCGCCCTCCACCGGCGCCTTCCCGGGCGACGCTGCGCTCGACAGCCAGACCCTCGACACCTGTCTCGCCTCGTTCGAGAGCTTTGTGGGGATCGACGCCACGAGCTCCGCCGTCGGCAACTTCCTCTACTGGTTCCCCAGCGAGGCCGGCTGGGGAGCGGGCGATTACCGCACGGCGTGCGCCGTGGTGGTCGACGAGGGACGCACCGGCTCCACCCAGAACAGCCGGGCGTGACAAGCTGGGCGCATGGCAGTCCGCTTCCTTGACCCCCGGGGCTCGATCGGCACACCGATCGAGCCCTACACGCTCAGCGCCGACTGGTCGGCCGGAGCCCCCGCCATCGGCCTGCTGGCCAACGGCTTTCCCGACTCGGTGAACTTCCTGACCGAGATAGGCGAGGTGCTGGCCACCGAGCTGCCCGGCGTCCGTACCGTGTTGTGGAACAAGGGCGACGCCTCGTCGCTCGCCTCGGACGACCTGCTCACCACGATCGTCGGCGAGGTGCAGGCGGTCATCGCCGCCTACGGCCATTGAGGCAGCTGCACCACCGGCACCGTGCGTGACGGCATCAACCTGGCCCGGCGGGGCGTCCCGGCCGTGGCCCTCGTGACCGAGGAGTTCCTGCCCCAGAGCGTGTTCGTGGCCCGCGCCGCCGGCATGCCCGACATCCCCCGCATCATCCTGCCCCACCCGATCGCCGGCAGCGGCAAGGAGGCCATGCGCAAGGTGGCCGAGAGCTACGTCCCGGCCATGCTGAGCGCCCTTGGGAGGCCGTCATGACCGCCACCGAGACCACCCGCCCGGCCACCGGCTCCGATGACGGCTGGCTGCAGGCGGCCGACGAGCACGCCGCGGTCGAACTGCTGCACGAGCTCGGCTGCACCGACGGGCTGCCCGTGATCGTGCCCACACCGGAGCGGGTGGCCCGCATGGTGCTGGCCTCCGGGCTCGACGGCGACCTGATGCTGGCCGAGCTGGGACCGGCCATGGGGGCGGCCACGGTGGAGAAGATCGCAGCGGCGGCGGTGATGGCGGGCTGCCTGCCCGACCACATGCCGCTGGTGGTGGCGGCGGTGCAGGCCGTGGCCGACCCCGCCTTCGATCTCACCGAGATGCAGGCCACCACCCACTGCACGGCACCCCTGCTGATCGTCAACGGCCCCCTGGCCCCGGTGCTCGGCGTCCATGCCGGTTTCGGCGCCCTCGGCCCCGGCTTCCGGGCCAACGCCTCGATCGGCCGGGCCCTGCGCCTGGCCATGATCAACATCGGCGGGGGGCGGGCCGGGTCGGCCGACATGTCGCTGCTGGGCCACCCCGGCAAGTTCACGTACTGCCTGGCCGAGGCGGAGGACGCCAGCCCGTGGGAACCGTTCCACGTGGCCCGGGGGTTCGACGCCAGCCAGACCGTCGTCACCGTGATCGGGGCCGAGGCCCCCCACTCGGTGATCGCCGTGGCCGACCGCGACGTCGATCCCGGCGGAGATCGGATCCTGAACGCCCTGGCCGCCTGCCTGTCGGCGGTGTCGACCAACAACGCCGTGCTCGGCGGGGGTATGGCGGTGGTGATCCTCAACCCCGACCACGCCGCCACGCTGGCCCAGGCCGGGCTGAGCCGGGCCGACGTGCAGGCCGCCCTCTACGAACGGGCGGCCAACCGTCGTTCGGTGCTCACCGAGCTGGCCCCGGGCATGGCCCGCAAGGGCGATCCCGACGACCTGGTCCGCTGCTTCGCCGCCGCCGACGACATCTGCGTGCTGGTGGCCGGCGGCGGCGGGCTCTACTCGATGGTGATGCCGTCGTGGTGCGCCGGACCCCATCGGAACCGGGCCGTCAGCGTGGCCGTCGACACCGATCAGGCCTGCGTGATCCCCGGGCTGTCCGGCGGCTGAACGGCGCCGGTCAGTCCACCCAGCCGGTGAGCTCGGGCACGTGGCGGGCCACCAGGTGGGCGAAAGCGGCCGGGAGGCTGAGCGGCGGCTCCAGGCCGTCCTTGGCCACCCGGGCCGAGGCGGCCGAGATCGGCCGGAAGCCGGGGGCCTTGAGGTGGGCCTCGGCCACCCGCTCCATGAGCACGAACGCGGCGATGGACTCGGCCACCGACGCCCCCACGGTGAGCAGCCCGTGGTTGGCCAGGATCACGCCCCGGTTGGGGCCGAGGGCGGCGGCGATCCGCTTGCCGCCCTCGGTGGACAGCACCTGCACCTCCTCGTCGTCGAAGAGCGCGTGGTCGTCGAAGAAGTAGCACGCCTCCTGGGTGATCGGTGCCAGCAGGCGGCGCTCGGCAGCGAACGGCGTGCCCCACGGGGTGTGGGTGTGGGCGGCGGCCACCACGTCCGGCCGGGCCTCGTGGATCGGCCAGTGGATCCGGTGGGCGGTCACGTTGTAGGGGCCACGGCCCTCCAGCACCTCGCCGTCGGGCCCGACCAGAACGAGGTCGTCGAGCTCGGCCCGGTCGAAGCTCACCCCGCCCCGCAGCAGCCAGAAGCAGTCGGGCCGCTCCGGGTCACGGGCGCTGATGTGGCCGTCGCCCATGTCGCCCCAGCGGAAGGCACCGAAGATCCGGTAGCCCAGCACCACCTCCCGTCGACGCCGGAGCCGCTCGTCGCTCGCTGCCATCTCGCCTCGCCTCCCCACCGAATGCCACCGGTCGCCTGATCGCCTGCCGTTTCCCCGACCGTAGCTGGTCCGGCCGGTCCGGTGTCGGTAGCGTTACGGGCCGCGGCCCGGCGACGGGCACCCTAGGGAGGAGAGCGCGCAGTGCAGTACGGTGTCCATCTGCCCCAGCTGGGGCGCACGGCCGATCGCAAGACCCTCATCGAGTGGGCGGAGGAGGCCGACCGGCTCGGGCTCCACTCCGGCTGGGTGAGCGACCACGTGGCCTGGCCCCGGGAGATCGAGTCGAAGTACCCCTACACCGACGACGGGAGCTTCCCCGGCGGGTTCGACATGCCGTGGTTGGATCCGCTCGGCACCCTCATGTTCGTGGCGGCCCGCACCGAGCGGCTCAAGCTCGGCACCACGGTGCTCATCCTCGGCTACCGGCCCCCGGTGCTCACGGCGAAGTTCTGGGCCAGCCTCGACGTGCTGTCGGAGGGGCGTACCCTGCTGGGCGTTGGCGTGGGCTGGATGAAGGAGGAGTTCGACGTGCTCGGCATGCCGTTCGATCACCGGGGCGCCCGGGGCGACGAGCAGCTCGAGGTGTTCGACCGCCTGTTCTCCACCGCCAACCCGGCGTTCGACGGCCGCTTCTACCAGTTCCCCGAGATCGGGTTCAGCCCCAAGCCGGTCCAGAGCCCGGTGCCGATCTGGGTGGGCGGCAACTCCGATGCCGCCTTCCGCCGCACGGCCCGCTACGGCCACTGCTTCCACGCCGCCTTCCAGAAGCGGGACACGGTGGTGGAGGAGTGGGCGGCCGTGCGGGCGGCGTGTGAGGCCATCGGGCGCGACCCGGGCGAGGTGGAGCTGTCGATCCGCCTCTACCTCGATCCGGAGAGCCGTATGGAGCCGGCCAAGTCGATCCAGGGATCGGCCGACCAGATGGCGGCCACGGTGGGGGAGTGGGCCGCCATCGGGGTCGACCACATCCTGGTGGACGTGGTGGCCGGCGGGGGACCGCAGGGCCGTCTCGACGCCCTGCGCAGCTTCATGACCGACGTCGCCTGACGAACCGCCGTGCCGGTGTCCGGCGGGGTGACCGCCGGTCGCCGCCGGCGACGGCCGGGCCGATCAGGTGGGGGGCGGGGCTTGAACCGGAGGTCGACGGGCCGACAGGAACGCGATGCCGGCTCTCGTCGCCCTCCGCCGCCTCCGCCACCGCGTCCAGGGGCCGGTTCCGCTCCGGCGCCGGGTTCGGGCCGGGGCGGCCACCGCGCTCCTGGCGGCCGTGCTCCTGGGCGGTGTGGCCGCCGGTACCGCTGCGTTCGGGCTGGCCCGCAACCAGGGCCGGGCCCTCGACGAGGCGGCCCGGGACCTCGCCGGCAGCGCCGCCGCCGACCGGGCCCGGTGGCGGGCCGAGGCCGCCGCCCTCGCCATCGCCACCGAGCTCACCCGTCTCCAGGCCACGGCGGCCTTCTGGGCCACCGAGCCGGCCCTGCTCGACGGCGCCCGGACCACGGCCGAGGCCGCCCGGGCCGCGGGGCTCGAGGGTCTCGACCCGGCTGAGGTCGAGCGGCGCCGACCCGCCACCTCGAGCTTGGCCGCCGACGCCCGAGCCCAGCGGTTCCTCGACGCCGCCGTGGCCAGCACCCGGGGGATGGCCGAAGCGTCGTTCACCGACGCCGCCGGTCTCACCGGCGGCGCCGTCGGCCCGGCCGACGACCTGGTGCAGAGCGACGAGCCGTGGTGGCGGGAGGTCTGGGACTACGGCCGGTGGATCGGGGCGCCGGTGGCGGCGCCCGAGGGCGGGGGGCCGCTGCTGCCGATGGCGTTCCGCATCGAGGACGACCGGGGCGAACCGGTCGGTGTGCTCCGGGTGGCGGTGGATCTGGCCGTGGCCCGTAGCGTGGCCGACGGGCTCGCCACCGACGGGCTGGCTCTCAGCGTGGCCACCGGCGACGGCACCCTCATCGCCGAGACGGCCACCGGCCACGATGCCGGTCGCATCGGCCAACCGGGCCTCAGCCCGGTGGCCACCGTCCCCGGACTGGCCGCCGCCGTGCCCGGGGGCGCGGGCTCCTGGATCCGGGGGGCCATCGCCTACGGTGGGGCGCCCCTCACCGCCCCCGGCCCGGGTCAGGCCGACTGGGTCGTGATCGCCGAGGCCCCGGTGGATCTGTCGGCCACCTCGTCAGGGCCGCTGGCCTCGCTGGAGCGGCGCCTCGGCGGGGAACGGCGACGAGCGGCCGGTGTGGTGGCCGCCGGCGCCGCCGCCGCCCTGGCCGGCGGGCTGGCTGCCACCCGCGTCATCGGGCGGCGGGTGGCGGCCCCGGTCGAGGCGCTCGCCTCCGCCGCGCAGGAGCTGGCCGCCCGCGAGCTGCCGGCCGCCCTCGAGATCGCCCGGGGCGGCGTCGACCGGTCCGTCGCTGGCGGCGGCACGCCACGGGCCGTGGCCCGGCCGGCCGTACCGGGTCGGGGCCCGGGCGGCCACCGTGACCTGGTGATCGCCCGGGGCTGGGGCCGAGAGGTCTCAATGCTGGCCGCCGCGCTCGACACGGTGGCCCAACGGGCCGTGGCCGAGGCGTCCTACGGCGAGCTGCGAGCCGACCGGGCCTCCGCCCTGCTGGCCGACGTGGCCCACCGGCATCAGGATCAGGCCCGGCGCCAGCTGGAGCTCGTCGACGAGCTGGCCGGCGCCGCCGGGACCGTCCACACCCACCTGTTGCACCAACTCGCCCATCAGGTCCGCAGCGGCCGCCGCCAGGCGGAGAGCCTGCTCGTGCTGGCCGGGGCGGCCGAGCCGGCCACCCGTACCGCTCCGGTGGCCGTGGAGCGGGTGGTGGCCGCCGCCCTGAGCGAGATCGACAGTCCTCAGCGGATCGTGGCCGGCGACGTGGCACCGGCCGCCGTGGCCGGCTCCATCGCCGCCGATCTGGCCCACCTGCTGAGCGAGCTGGTGGCCAACGGGCTCGACGCCGGCGGCCCCGATGGTCGGGTGAGGGTGGGCGGCGCCTGGGAGCCCGGTGCCTTCGTGCTGACCGTGGCCGACACCGGCCCCGATCTCGACCCCTCGCAGCTCGCCACCCTCAACGGCCTCGTGACGCCCGGCGCCCGCCCGGCCGCCGGTGCCGTTCCCCTCGTCGGCGTCCTGACCGCCACCGTCGGGCCCGGGACCGAGCGCACCCCGCTGGGCCTCGCCGTCGTCCGTCACCTGGCCGGCCAGCACGGGCTGCTGGTCCGGTTCCGGGCCCGGGCCGCCGGCGGCCTCCAGGCCGAGGTGGCGCTGCCCCGGGGCCTGGCCCTGCCCCCGCCCGAGCCCACCACCATCACCCGCCGCCCCGCGGACCGCTCGCTCGCTCGACCCCGATCTGGTGCCCCGGGCCGTCACCGGTGACGGTCCGGGGCACCAGAAGCAGGGGTCAGGGGCTCCAGCCGGTCCATCGGAGGGGGACGATCCGGATGACCGGCCCGTCGGGGGGCCGCTCCCGGTACTGGCGGTACTTGGCCGCCAGGGCGGCCACCGCCCGCTCGTGCTCCGGCCCCCCGGCCACCACCCGGCCGGTGCCGTGCACCCGGATCCACCACAGGGCGCTCCAGTCGTCGGGGTCCCGATGGTCGGCCAACAACGACACGTTGGGGTCGGCCTCCACGTTGGCCAGGCGGGCCAGGCGCTGATGCCGCTTCGGTTTGTGGTCGACGGCGGTGACCAGGGCGCCGTCGGCCGGGTCGAGGGCGAAGCAGCAGGGCACGAGGTCGAGACGACCGCCCGGTCCGTGGGTGGCCAGCACGGCGAACGGCTCGGCCAGGAACCGGGCCCTGCGTTCGGCGTCGGCCGGATCGGCCGGATCGGCCGGGCCGGTCACAGCTTGCGGGCCAGCACCTCGGCCGTGTGCCGGCCGTCCAGGCTCCAGCCCTCCTGGTAGAGCACGATCGACAGGCCGCCCCCGAGCAGCGAAGGCATCTCGCCGTCGTCGAGCAGGTACTGGGCGCTCGGGTGCTCGTGCCGCTCCAGATTGGACCGGGTGGCGATCGACAGCCCCAGCAACCCGCCGTCGGCCAGTTGCTCGGCGAAGGCCGGGAACAGCGCCCGGTCGAGGTAGTTGAAGCAGGTGATCACGTCCCACGGGCCGGCCGGGAACGGCTCGGCGACCAGGTCGATCTGCAGGGTGGTGAGCGGGATCCGGTTGCGGGCGGCCCGCTCCTCGGCCATCCCCAGGGCCACGTCGGACACGTCGGCCACGGTCACGTCGAGGCCCCGGGCGGCCAGGATGGCCCCGGCCTGGCCGTCGCCCCCGGCCACGTCGATGGCCCGCCCCGAGCGGGGGAACAGATGCAGGTTGCGGCCGAGCAGCAGCGGAGTGCCGGCCGGCTCCTCGTTGCGGTACCGGGCGTTCCATCGCTCACGATCCGACGTTGGGGCAGTCACGCTCCGGTCTCCTCTGCACGTTCTGCCGACACGGCGCTGATAGGTTCTCGACAGTATGGACGATCATCGTTCCCGCGCCGACGAGCTGGCCAACCGGTACCGGTCGGTGCTCCCGTCGTGGGTCAAGCCGCTCTACGCCGAGCCGATCGTGGTGGACCGGGGAGAAGGGAGCTGGATCTACGACCTGGCCGGCTCCCGCTACCTCGATTTCTTCGGCGGTGTGCTCACCACGATGATCGGTCACAGCGTCCCCGAGGTCACCGCCGCCGTCCAGGCCCAGGCGGCCAAGGTGATGCACACCTCCACCCTCTACCTGTCGGAGCCCATGATCGAGCTGGCGGCGGAGATCGCAGCCGTCTCGGGGATCCCCGACGCCAAGGTGTTCTTCACCACGTCGGGCACGGAGGCGAACGATACCGCCCTCCTGCTGGCCACCACCTACCGGCGGTCGAACCAGGTGCTGGCTATGCGCAACAGCTACCACGGCCGCTCCTTCTCGGCCATGTCGATAACGGGCCACCGGTCGTGGTCGGCCTCCAGCTTCTCCGGTCTCAGCGTGAGCTTCGTCCACGGGGGCTACCGCCTCCGGAGCCCGTTCCGGGACCTCGACGACGAGGCCTACACGCAGGCCTGCGTGGCCGACCTGGTGCAGATCATCGACATGACCACCTCGGGTGACGTGGCCTGCCTGATCGCCGAGCCCATCCAGGGCGTGGGCGGGTTCGCCGTTCCGCCCGACGGGTTCTTCGGGGCCATGAAGAAGGAGCTCGACAACCATCAGATCCTGTTCGTGGCCGACGAGGTGCAGACCGGCTGGGGCCGCACCGGCGACCACTTCTGGGGCTACCAGGCCCACGGGATCGTCCCCGACATCCTGACCTTCGCCAAGGGGGTGGGCAACGGGATCACCCTGGCCGGGGTGGTGGCCCGGGCCGATGTGATGGACTGCATCCAGGCCGTGTCGTTCTCCACCTTCGGCGGCAACCCACTGTCGGCCGCCGCCGGCCGGGCCACCCTGCGCTATGTGCTCGACCACGATCTCCAGGGCAACGCCAAGGTGATGGGGGAGCGCCTCCGGGCCGGTCTCGACGCTCTGGTGGACGCCACCCCGTGGCTGGCCGAGGCCCGGGGTCGGGGCCTGATGCAGGCGGTGGAGATGGTGCACCCGGGCACGATCGAACCCGACGCCGCCCGGTCCAACGCCGTGCTGGAGGCGTGCCGGGCCGAGGGGCTGCTGGTGGGCAAGGGCGGCCTGTACGGCAACGTGATCCGGATCGCCCCGATGCTCACCGTGACCGCCGAGGAGATCGACGAGGGCCTGCGGGCGCTGCGGGCCGCGGTGGCCGCCTGCAGCTGATCAACCGGCCGACCGGGGAGCCGATAGGGAGCCGATCAGATGATGGCCGATCAGATGGTGAAGGTCAGGTTGGTGACCACCCGGCGGGCCAGCTCCAGATCCCCCTGGAAGGCGATGCCGCCCAACCGGGTCGACAGGTTCTGGGCCCGACCTCCGGCCAACCGCATGAACAGGCTCGACGACATCGACACCACCGTGGTGGCCGGGCTCGGCAGCTCGGCGACGATGCGGGCCCGCTCCTCCACCAGGACGTGGATCTTCCGCCGCACCGGGCCGGTCAGCTCGATCGTGACGCTGCTGCCAGCCGGGGCCGATGCCTTCTTGCCGATGATGTAGCCCATGGCCAGGATGGCCTCTTCCACCGCGGCCCGGGCGCAGGGCCCGCTCTCGTGGCCGGGCCGGCCCAGGCCCTCTCGGATGTCCTGCTCGTGCATCCAGCAGTCGAACAGGCGGATCTGCATGAACCGCCCGTAGGGGGCAGGTCCGACCGGGGTGGGCACGTCGGCGTCGAACTCCCGCTGGGTCATGGCCGCCAGCGACCGGAGGCGGCTCGCCGTGACCTGGCGGAAGCGGTCGAGCATGGCCGCCGGGCCCAGCTCCACCAGAGACTCCACCCAGGTCTCGTTGAGCTTGCCGATGTCGTTGTGCACGTGGGCCAGCGCGCCCACATCGATCGCCACGTCGGGTAGCCGGTCACCCTCCAGCATCGACTCGGCCCCGATGATGTGGGCGTAGACGTCGAACACCGACCACCCCGGCAGCGATGCCGAGGCGTGCCATTCGGCGATCGTCAGGCTGGACCCGAGGTAGTCGAGCGACTTGAACTGGGAGCGCAGCAGCTCGACGATCGCATCCTTGGCGATGATCGGTTCCTTGGCGATGGTCATTGCCTGCGCTAGCCGCCTTACAGCTCTCGATGCCGGGCGGTTCACGGTGATCCGGGCGGAGGGCGACCCGCTCCGGTCCGGTGCACCGACCAGCCTGCGTAATCAGGGAAACGAGCCCCGGCGCCCGACCCGTACCGCAAGATGTATAGCGCAAATCCACCTCGGACTGGTGAAGCAGGCCCCTATGACCTGCCCCTGAGCGGCGCTTTGCTCACGCTATTCAAGCCAGCTTGTGCAAGCCGCTAGTAGTTGTAGAGGTGCGTGCCGTACCAGCCGCGCTCGGACTTCCAGACGCCGACACCTACCTTGAGGTAGGCCCCGGCCATGTTCTGGCTGTGGGCCGGATCCTCCGACCACAGCCGCTCGAACACCTGGGCCGCCTCCGCCGCCGAGAGCGACGTGTTCGACGTGAACGCGATGTTCTCCCCGTACGGGTTCTCGCTGTGGGCCAGCTCCCCGGACTCGGCCATGTGGCGGCTCCACTCCCGGGCCAGGGAGTCCAGCGTCGGGTCACGGGTGAGCGCGGCGAGGCTCATCCCGCCCCGGAGCTCGTTGAGCAAGGTGAACGACTGCTCCTCACCGGCCGTCAGATCCGACTCGGCGGCCGTGGCCGGCGGGGCGTCGACGGTGGGCGTGGGCGACGGGGAGCCGGCACCCGACACGGCCACGGCGGGCAGCGACTCCACCGGCACCGGCGTGCCGGCCGCCGCCGGGTCGACGGCACCCGGGGCCTGGACGGTGGGCGTGGGCGACGGCGCCGGCGCCGGCGCAGCGGCGGCCGGGGGCGGTGGGGCGGTGGAGGACGGAGCGGCGGCCGTAGCCACCGCCGGAGCGGCCGGCGGGGCCGACGGTGGGGCGGCCACCGGCGGGGCGGCGGCCACACCTCCCAGGCCGACCGCCGGGGCACTGGCGCCGCCGCTCCCGAGGTCGGCCCGCACGGCGGCGGGATCGGTCACGGCGGTCTGGTCGGCCGGGAGCGGATCGGCCCCCTGGCCCGTGGCCACCTGGGACAGGTCCACCTCCGGCGACACCGTGTCGTCCCCCTGGCCGCAGGCCGTCCCGGCCAGCGATGCCACCAGCACCAGAGCGGCCAGCCGGGCCAGGCGGGCCCGGCTCGGGGTCGCGGTGGGCCGGGCGGCCGCCACCGCCGGAACCCTGGCGGGATCGGATGACGTGGGATCGGATGACACGGGGGGAACCGACATTGGCTCTCCTGGGGCTGGGCGTACGAGAACAGAAGGTCGGTGTACCCATGACCCGCAACCGGCGACGCAGTGGGCGATGATACCCATACCTGACGACCGAGAGGTGTATGTACTGGGAAAAATCACCTAGTCGACGGATGATCAGGCACGTCCAGAGCGGGCGGCAACGGGGGCCGGACCAGACCCGGTCCGGTGTCCGGACCGGGTCGACGGTCGGCGACAGGCCCATTCGGGGCAAGCCGACACCAGGCACCACCGCCGTCGGAAGGTACCTGGGGCCGGCTCGGCTCCCGGCAGATCCTCCCGACTGTAGAGACCGGGTGGACCTGGCGGCCGAGGCTGTCGCCCCTGGCCGCTGGGCTCAGGATGGCATCACCGGGTTGCGAACCGATTGGAGGTCGATTGGAGGCCGGCGGCACCGGTGGGCCCGGTCAGGGCGGGCGGCGGAACCAGCGACGTGCCGGGGCCGACCGCCCACCGGTCGAGCCAGCCGACAGTGGCGGGGGCGGTGGCGGCGAGCGCCGAAGCCGCCGCCTCGTGGCGGCGTCGACCCTCCCCGTCGCCGGTCGTCGCCGCTGCCTCGGCCAGGCCGATCTGTGCCCGGATCTGCCAGGTGAGAGCCCCGTGGCGCCGGGCGATGCCGTCGGCCCGGTCGAACAGGGCGGCGGCCGTTCCCGGATCGCCGGCGGCCAGCGCGCCGACGCCCCGGAACCAGTCGACCGGCCCGAGCACGGCCAATCCGGCCACGGAGCTGACGACGGCCGGGCCCGGATCGAGCCGGCGGCCGAAGTGGTCGATCGCCGGGCCGTGCCCGGCCCGGGCCGCTGCCAGCAGCAGCAGGCACCGTTCGGCCCGACCCCATCGGCCCGGTGCCCGAGGGGAGAGGTCGGGGCGTTCCGGCCCCGGCCCGGTGGCTCCCGGGGGCCGCAGGTCGAGCGGCATCTCCAACTCGATGTCGACGTCGCCGGCCAGCCCGGAACCCGGGGGCCCGAGGGCGCGGCCAACCGGGCCCGGCGGCCCCCCGGCCAGCGGATCGAGGTCGAGGGCCCGGTCGAGGAGCGCGCCGGCCCGGGCCGGGTGACCATCCTCGGCGGCGGCGACCGCCAGCCACACCAGCAGCTCGCCGGCCCCGGCCGACCCCGCCGCCTCCGCTTCCAGGGCCTCCGAGCCTCCCCACTCCCACAAAGCCTGGCATCGCAGCCAGCGGATGGCCCCCGGCGCGATGCCGCTACGGACACCCCACAGGGCCAGACGATCGATCAGCTCGGCTGCCGGTCCGTCCAGCCGACCGCGGGCCAGGCCCGCTCCCAGCGCCGTGAGCGTCCGGTCGAGGTCGAGCACCGATCGGGGCGGCCCCTGGGACCGGGCCGGTGTGGCCGGCGCCGGCGGCTGTTCGGCCGCGTCCTGGTCCTGGTCGGCCACCGGTCCTGGCGTCGGTACCGGACCGGGACCGTCGAGGCCGGCCACCACCGTGAGGCGCCGGGCCAGGAGGCGATCGTGCTCGGCGGAGGACGCGGAGCCGGCTCCGCTGACCGGCGCGGGGCCGGTGGCCAGGACGGCGAGGTCTTCGTCGCTCCCGGTCTCCAGCGCGGCCAGGGCCCGTTCCCGCCATGCGGCGGCGGCCAGTTCGGGGCGGCCGGCCCCGTGGTCGTCGCCGGAGCCGGGCCGGGGGAGCTCGGGAGCGGCTGCCCGGCCGTCCAGCCGGGCCCGGCGGGTGGCCAGCACCGCCCACCACCCACCGTCCTGGGCGTCCGTGTCGGCGTCGCCGCCCTCCCCGAGCGAGATGTCGGCGGCGGCGTCGGCCGCATCATCGGGGGAGCCGCTCCAGGCGACAGCGGAGAACGCCGGGCCCCACGGGTGGGGGCCAGTGCCGGCCAGCAGGGCCAGGGCCTCGGCGTCGGGCCCGCCGGCCCGGCGGGCGAGGCTCCGGGCCAGGGTGGCGGCCCGGCGCCGGCGGTCGGTCTCGCCCCGGAGTCGGGCCACCTGCGCCTCGAACAGCGCCAGCTCGGCACCCAGCACCTCGGCACCCTCGAGGCCGCACACCACCTCCAGGCTCGGCGCCACCAGCGCCTCGGCCTCGGCCAGCAGCTCGAACGACGTCGACTCACGCAGGGCCAGCAGGGCGAAGCGGGCCGCCAGCAGCGACGTCCCGACCGAGCGGGCCCGGGCGAAGTGGTGAACCAGCTCGATCGGCGGCCCGCCGGCCCGCCACAGAGCGTGGGCCAGGGCGGCGTGCAACCGGGCCAGGCGGGGCCCGGTCAGGGCGGCGGTGAGGGCCCGGGCAGCCACCGGATGGACGAACCGGTAGGTGCGCTCCTGCGGGCTGTCGGCCAGCAGGCCGGCCTGAACCGCCTGTTCGAGTGCGTCCTCGACCTCGGCCAGGGGCAGCTCCACCGCTTCGGCCACCACCTCGGCGGTCAGCGGTGTGCGGCTCAGGGCGGCCACGGTGAGCACGGCGAGCGCCGACGGATGGGCCCGTTCGGCCCGCAGGGCTATCTGTTCCTGGACCGTGGTGGGGGGCGCCGGCCCGAGGACGGAGGCCAGCACGTCGTCGGGTCCGGGGGGCCAGGGGCCCGGCGCTGCCCACTCCACGACCGACTGCAGCATCTGGCGCACGAGGAACGGGTTGCCGGCCGTGGCCTGGCGCAGGGCCGATGCCAACACGGACGGCTCGGGCAGGTCGGGGCGCAATGCAGCCGCCAGGTCGGCCACCGCCTCCACCGGCAGGCCGTCCAGCTCGATGCGGTGCATGCCGGGCAGACGGGTCAGGTCCCGCAGGGCCCGGCGGGCCGACGATGGGCCGGCCTCGGTGTGGCGCCAGGCCACGGCGAACGCCACCCGATCGGCGCTGAGGGCCGGTCCGGCGAAGGCCAGCAACTCCACCGATGCCTCGTCGGCCCACTGGGCGTCGTCGATCACCACCAGGATCGGCCGGCGAGCAGCCAACTGCCGGAGGTACCGGACGATGGCGGGAAACAGGGCCGTGGCCTCGCCCGGGTCGCGGGGCGGTGCGGGCGAGCGGCCATCGGGGCCGCCACCGTCGGCCGGTCCGGCCACCAGCCCCGCCCGCACCAGCTCGCTCAGCGCATGATCGGGCCCGGCTGGTGCATCGGGATCATCGGTTCCGGTCACGGCGCTGTCGAGGGCGGCCAGGTGCTGCAGTATCTGACTCCACGGCCACAGCACCTGCGACTGGGCCACCTCCCGGCACCGGCCCCAGGCCACCGCCGCCCCGGCGCTGGCTCCCCGATCGGCCACCTTGCCCAGCAGGGCCGACTTGCCGCTGCCGGGCTCACCGGTGATCACCACCGTGGCCGAGCGGCCCTGGTCCAGGGCCACCTCCAGCCCGGCCAGCACGGCCAGCTCACGGGTCCGGCCCAGCACGAGGTCGATCCCCGGATCGGGCACCCCGTCGCCGCCGGGACCGCCTTCTCCCGGTGACGGCCCGCCGGCGTCGCCTGTTACGGCCACCCCGGCGGCGACGGCCGGGCCGGGTACCGGCGCCCCCCGGCCTTCGCCGACCGCGGCACCGGCGTCGTCGTTGTCGTCGTCGAGCAGTGGGCCGCCGTCCGACGCCATGGCGGCCGCACCGTCGCCATCGCCCGACGGCGGGGCGCCGGCCCGGTCGAGGGGCGGCGACGTCGGGGGCAGGCCGCCGTCGGGGGCGGCGGCCGGGCCTGGGCCGTCCGGGCTTGCGCCGTCGGGGGCGGGGACGGTCGGATGCTCAGCGGCCGGGGCGACGGCAGCGGGCACCGGGGCGGAGACCCCGGCCGTCAGCAGCGACGGATCATGGGTGAGGATCTTGTGCTCGAGCGCCTGGACCCGGGGCCCGGGGTCGATCCCGAGCTGCTCGACGAGCAGGCTGCGGAGACGCTGGCAGGCGGCCAGCGCTTCGGACTGGCGCCCGGCGCGGTACAGGGCCAGCATGGCCAGCTCGGTGAGGCGCTCCCGCTGGGGGTGCTCGGCCAGGACCGCCTCCAGGTCGGGGGCCAGGGCCTCGTGCTCCCCGAGGGCAAGGCGGGCCTCGAACCACTGCTCGGTGGCGACCAGGCGCAGCTCGGCCAGGCGGGAGCGGTAAGCCATGAGGGCGTCGGTGTCGACCAGCCCCTCGCACGGCTCGCCCCGCCACAGGCGCAGAGCGGAGGCCAGGTGCGAGCCGGCGAGCCCCGGCTCGCCCCGGCCCAGCGCGCTGCGTCCCTGGGCCACGAGCTGCTCGAAGCGGTGGGCGTCGATGGCGCCGGGATCCACGGCCAACCGGTAGCCGGGTGCGATGCTCTCTATGCAGCTCTGACGGTCACCCGGGTGCCGGGCCGGCTCGATGCTGCGACGGAGGTTCGAGATGTAGCTGCGGATCGCCACCTCGGGACGGGCCGGCAGATCGCCGTCCCACACGCTCTCGGCCAGCTGCTCCATGGAGACCACCTGCCCGGGCGCGAGCAGCAGCCGGGCCAGCACGGCCACCTGGCGGGGGCCGCCCAGGCGCACAGCGCTGCCGGCCACGGTGACCACCAGGGGACCGAGCAGATCGAAGGAGGTTGAAGCAGGATGGTTGGCCATTGCGGCGGCGGGATCGGGCATTGGCGCGTGCGGGTTCGGATCGACCGGACCGGCGCCACGTCGTCTCGTCAACGACCTGTCGTCGGGCACGGCAGCAGGACGACCAGGTCGGGTGCCCCACGTCGAACCGGACGCCACTGTAGGGCCGGCACCCCATCGCGCCAATCCGCCGATCGACCCAGCGATACTCCAAAATGGAACGGTCGGCCGGGGGCCGCGATCTAGGCGGCTTCCAGGACCTCGACGAGGAGCTCGAGGGCGGCTTCGGCGAAGCGGACCATGTTGGCGGCCCGGTCGTCGAGCCCGGTGAGCACGTGGCGGGTGACCTCGCGGGGCCCGGACACGGCGAGCCAGGCGTGGCCGGCGGGGTCGCCGTAGCGGTTGGGCGGACCGGCGGCCCCACCCTCGCCGATGCCCCAGGTGGAACCGATCACGGCCACGATCGACTGGGCCAGGAAGCGGGCGAAGGGCTCGCTGGCCCCCCGCATGCCTTCCGGTCGCGGCACGGCATCGCCGAGCAGACCCTTGATCCCCTGGAACGTGTAGCAGACGCCGCCCCCGAGGTAGTAGGCCGAGGCGCCGGGCACCGACAGCAGCGTGGCCGAGATCAGCCCGCCGGCCGACCCCTCGGCCACGGCGATCGACTCGCCCCGGGCCTTGAGCAGCTCGCCGGCTCTGATGCCGAGCTCGGCCAGGTGGGCGCTGCCGATCGGGCCCGGGGCGCCAGCGGCGTTCTCGTTGTCGGCCATGGTTGGTCTCCCTCTCTCGTTCGATGCGATGGCTGGGCGGGCCGACGCCGGATGGCGCCGGGCTCAGCGCACCTCGGCCACGATGTCGGCCACCATGGCGTCGAGGTCGTACTGCGGGGTCCAGCCCCACTCGGCCCGGGCCGTGGCGTCGTCGATGCGCAGGTTGCGGGCCAGGCTCAGCGCCGCCTTGGGGTCGGGCTCGAAGGTGATCTCGGCCGCCGGCACGGCCCGCCGCACCGCCTCGGCGATCTCACCGGCGTTGGGGGTGGGGGCCACCCCGTCCACCAGGTAGTTGATGGCCTTGATCGAGTCCCTGGGGGCGGCGGCCAGATCGAGGGCGGCCCGGGCCGCGTCCTTGTAGTAGAGGATCGGGATCACGGTGTCGGGGGTGGCCCACACGGTGAACGCCTCGCCCAGGGCCGGCTTCTCGATCATCCAGCTCGTGTACTGGGCCAGGCTCCAGGTGGTGACGCCGGGCCCCACGATCGACGGGTACCGCAGGCCCCGGAAGTCGAGCCCGTACTTCGTCCGGTAGTAGGCGCCCAGGTTCTCCCCGAACACCTTGGTCACGCCGTAGACGGTGTTGGGCCGCTGCAGCGACAGATCGGTCACCGCCCCCGGGCCGAGGTCCCGGCCATAGGTGCCGATGCTGGAGGCGAAGATCATCTGCTCGGTGCCGGCCAACCGGGCCGCCTCGATCATGCGGATGAAGCCGATGGCGTTCGCCGTGAGCAGGGTCTGGGGGTCGGCCTCGCCCGGCCCGGTGAGGATGGCGCCGAAGTGGAACAACCGGGTGGGGGCCACGGCGGCCACCACCGCCTCGGTGGCCTCGGGGTCGGCCAGGTCGAGGTGGTGGAGCTCCACGGAGTCCTCCAGACCGGTGAGGCGCCCGAAGTTGCCCGACCGGTGGGCCACGTGGATCGGGCCCTCGTCGCGCTCGATGAGCATGCGGACGATCTCGGCCCCGATGAATCCGGTCCCCCCGGTGATGAGCGTGGTCATCCGGGGATCTTGACACGTCGGCCCGTTTCCGTCGATCTTGGTGGACGTATGAGTTCAACCACCGAACCGACGAGCGCGCCCTCCGGCGGACCGGACGACGCCTGGCACACCACGGCCTGCGTGCTGTGCAGCAACAACTGCGGCATCGAGGTCCGACTCGAGGGCCGCACGATCAGCCGGGTCCGGGGCAACAAGCGCCACGTTGCGTCCAAGGGCTACACCTGCGAGAAGGCCCTGCGGGTCGACCACTACCAGAACGCCCGCAGCCGGCTCACCACGCCGCTGCGCCGCACCCCGGACGGAGGCTACGAGCCGATCGACTGGGACACGGCCATCACGGAGGTGGCGGCCGGCCTGCGTGCGGTGGGGGAGCGGCACGGCCCCGAGACCGTCATGTACTACGGCGGCGGCGGCCAGGGGAACCACCTGGTGGGGGCGTACGGGGCGGCCCTGCGCCAGGCGCTGGGGATCACGCGGCGCTCCAACGCCCTGGCCCAGGAGAAGACGGGTGAGGCCTGGGTGGAGGGACGGCTGTTCGGCACCCACACCCACGGGCACTTCGCCCAGGCCGAGGTGGCGCTGTTCCTGGGCAAGAACCCGTGGCACTCCCATGGCTTCGACGAGGCCCGGCGGGTGCTCAAAGCCATCGCCGCCGACCCCGGCCGCACCCTGATCGTGGTCGACCCCCGCCGTTCTGAGACGGCCGACCTGGCCGACGTCTGGCTCCCGGTGCGGCCCGGCACCGACGCCTTCCTCCTGGCCGCCCTGGGCGCGGTCGTGGTGGAGGAGAACCTGGTGGCGGCCGACTGGCTGGCGGCCAACGCCGTGGGGGTGGAGGAGACGGCGGCGGCCCTGCGTTCCCTGCCGGTGGCGACCCTGGCCGACCGGTGCGGCATCGACGAACCCACGATCCGCTCGGTGGCCCGCCGGTTGGCGTCGGCCCGGGGGCGGGTGGCCGTCTACGAGGATCTGGGAGTGGAGATGGCCCCCCACTCCACGCTCGTGTCCTACCTCCAGCGGGTGCTGTGGATCCTGGTGGGGGCGTATGGAGCGACCGGCGGGATGTCGGCCCACACCTCGATGGCGCCCCTGTTCACCTACGGGGCGTCAGGGGCCGAGCCGACCGACCCGGTCACCGGGGGCGCCATCATCAGCGGCCTGGTACCGTGCAACGAGATCGCCGAGGGCATCCTCAGCGACCACCCCCGCCGCACCCGGGCCCTGTTCATCGAGAGCGCCAACCCGGTGCATTCCCTGGCCGAGTCGGCCGCCTTCCGCCGCGCCATGCGGGCCTGCGAGCTCACCGTGGTGGTCGACGTGGCCCTCACCGAGACGGCCCGGGAGGCCGACTACGTGCTGCCTGCCGCCTCCCAGTACGAGAAGGTGGAGACGACGTTTTTCGGGATGAACTTCCCCGACAACTGGTTCTGCCTTCGGCCCCCCATCCTCGATCCGCTGGGAGAGTCGCTACCGGAGGCCGAGATCCACAGCCGCCTGGTCCGGGCCCTGGGCCTGGTGACCGACGACGATCTCGAGCCGCTGCGGGCGGCGGCGGCCGACGGGATCGACCGGTTCGCCGGCGCCTTCCTGGCCGCCACCGCGGCCCGGCCGGCGCTGGCCGGCGTGGGGGCGGTGGTGCTGTACGAGACCCTGGGCCGCACCCTGGGCCCCGGCATGGAGGCGGCGGCGGCCCTGTGGTTCAGCGCCCAGCAGGTGGCCATGCGCTTCCCCGACCAGGTCCGGGCGGCCGGCCACCAGGGTGACGGGCCGGCGCTGGGTACCGCCCTGTTCGAGGCTCTGCTGGCCAACCCCGACGGCGTGGTCTTCACCCGCCACGAGCACCAGCAGGCCTTCGATCTGCTGCGCACCCCTGACCAGAAGATCCACCTCGCCATCCCCGAGCTGCTCGACGAGTTGCGCCGGCTGCCCGAGACCCCGGAGCGTTACACCAGCGACGAGTTCCCGTTCGTGCTGTCGGCCGGCGAGCGCCGGGCCTTCACCGCCAACACGATCATGCGGGACCCGGCGTGGCGCCGGCGCGATCCCGAGGGGGCGCTGCGCCTCAGCCCGACCGACGCCGACCGCCTCGGCATCAGCGACGGGGCCCGGGTGCGGATCACCACCCCCGGCGGCCAGGCGGTGGCGGTGGCCGAGATCAACGACACGATGATGGCCGGCCACGTCGCCCTGCCCAACGGGCTGGGCCTGGCCTGGTCGGCCGCCGGGGGTGGGCCCGAGGTCGTGGGCGTGGCCCCCAACGAGCTGACCACCGCCGACTGGCGAGATCCCATCGCCGGCACCCCGTGGCACAAGCACGTCCCGGCACGCCTGGAGTTGGTAGCGTCGGGCGTGGGGTCGCCATCGGTGAGCCCCGGAAGGAGCAGCTGATGAGGCGCACCCGCTTCGAGGCCGACGTGTGCCCGGTGGCCCGCACGGTGGATCTGCTGGGCGACTGGTGGACACCGCTGGTGCTCCGCGAGCTGCTGCTGGGCCAGGATCGTTTCGCCCGCATCCAGGAGCGCCTGGAGATCCCCCGGGCCGTGCTGGCTGCCCGCCTCCGCCGCCTGGAGGCCGAAGGGCTGGTGAACAGGGTCCGCTACGAGGACCACCCGCCCCGCGACGCCTACCGGCTCACGGCCAAGGGCCGGGCCACCGGCGATGTGATCATGGCCATGTGGCGCTACGGCCACGACTGGTTGGCCGGCGACGACCAGGTGGTGGTCCCCTACGACAACCGCACCGGCGACCCGGTGCGACCCACCGTGATCGACGAGACGACCGGCCGGCCGATCGAGCTGGCCGCCGTGCGCCGCCGGGTCCGGCCCGCAACCGACGGCGCGAGCGACCGGCACGACGAGAGGCGCCAGTGACCAGCACCGCCATCCCCACCGGCGCCGCCCCGCCGGCCCCACCGGCCCGGCGGCGGGTGCCGCTGTCCCTGCTGGTGGTGGCCGGCGGCGTCATCACCGCCGCCTCGCTCGGTGCCCGCTCCACGTTCGGGCTGTTCCTCGACCCGGTGGTGACCACCATCGGCACCGGCCGGGCCACGTTCGCCCTGGCCGTGGCGATCCAGAACCTGGCCTGGGGGTTGAGCCAGCCCTTCGCCGGCGCCATCGCCGACCGCTTCGGCACGGCCAAGGTGCTGAGCGCCGGGGCCGTCGTCTACGCCCTGGGGCTGGTGATGCTGTCGCAGGCCACCTCGGCCGGCGGCGTCTACCTGTCGATCGGCCTCGTGGTCGGCATCGGCACCGGAGCCGCCAGCTTCGCCGTGGTGCTGTCGGCCGTGGGCCGCATGGCGCCCCCGCATCGGCGATCGATGGCGCTGGGCGTGGCCTCGGCCATGGGCTCGGTCGGCCAGCTGACCCTGATCCCCCTGTTCCGCTACCTGATCGACTCGATCGGCTGGCAGGACGCGGCGCTGTGGCTGGGGGCGATCGTGCTGTCCGTCATCGTCTTCGCCCCCCTGCTGCGGGGCCGCAGCGCCGAGCAGGCGGCCCAGGCCGTGAGCGCCGAGCAGGCGGCCCTGGCGGCGGCCGCACCCAAGGTTCCCCTGCGCCACGAGCTGCGCCGGGCGGCCCACTCCCGGGCCTTCCTGCTGTTGAACCTCGGCTTCTTCGTGTGCGGGTTCCACGTGACCTTCGTCGGCACCCACCTCGCCTCCTATGCCGTGGACGTGGGGCAACCCCGTTCGGTGGCGGCCACCGCCCTGGCTGTCATCGGCCTGTTCAACATCTTCGGCTCGCTCCTGGCCGGAGCGCTGGGGGCCCGCTACGCCAAGCGCAAGCTGCTGTCGATCATCTACGGCACCCGGGCCGTGGTGTTCGCGTTGTTCATGGTGATGCCCCACACCACCACCTCGTTCCTGGTGTTCGGAGCGGCCATGGGCGTGCTGTGGCTGTCCACCGTGCCCCTCACGTCGGGCATCGTGGCCAGCCAGTTCGGCACCGCCCACGCCGGGACCCTGTTCGGCATCGTGTTCCTGTCCCACCAGCTGGGCGCGTTCGTCGGGGCCTGGATGGGCGGCACGCTGGCCGACCGCCTCCACTCCTACAACCCGGTCTGGTGGATCGGGGTGGGCCTGGGCGTGATGGCGGCCATCGTCCACCTCCTGATCGACGAGGGACCCCAGCCCGACGTGCCGGCGGCGCCCGAAGGACGGCTCGCCACCCGTCCCGCCTTCGGCGCCGCCGTGGTGGTGGGCGGCCTGAGCCTGGCCGGGGTGATCGGAGCGCTGCACGCCACGGCCACTGCAGCCGAGACGGCGGGCGGCGGTTCCCCGGCCGCCGTCTTCTGCCCCCTTCACGTGATGACCGGCTGAGCGCCGTCGCCGGGACCGGGCCAACTGGACCGCCACCGGCCCCACCCCCATACTCGGTGGCGTTGAACCGGCACCCGATGCGGGAGTGTTGACCGTGGCACCGTTGATCGAACCTGGCGTGGAGTACGAGTGGTTCAAGCTGGGCGACCTGGTGGACCGGGCCGCCCGCCTGTGGCCCGGCCGTCCGGCGGTCATCTTCGGCGACCAGCGCTGGACCTGGATCGAGCTGGCGGCCGAGGTGGACCGGGTGGCCAAGGGCCTGATGGCGGCGGGCGTCGCCTCCGGCGACCACGTGGCCGTCTGGATGACCAACCGCCCCGAGTGGGTGTTCACCATGTTCGCCGCCGGCAAGGTGGGGGCCTGCCTGGTGCCGCTCAACACCCGGTACCGGGCCGACGACGCCGCGTTCACTGTGGCCGACTCCCAGGCCAGCCTCATGATCACGCTCGACCGGTCGGGCCCGATCGACTTCGCCGCCATGCTCCAGGACGCCCGGACCCAGATCGAGGCGGCCGGCCACCTGCGCCGGATCGTGGTGCTCGACACCACCGGCGGGCCGGGCGTGGCCACCGTCCCCGGGTCGTCGAGCTGGGACGAGCTGGTGGCCGGCGGGGTAGCGGTGACCGACGGCGAGCTGGCCGAGCGGGCGGCCTCGGTGTCGGTGGACCAGCTGATGATGCTGGCCTACACCTCGGGCACCACGGGCCACCCCAAGGGGGTGCAGCACAGCCACCGGCCCCTGCGCAACGTGCGGGAGCGGGCCATCCTGTGGGGCAACACGTTCAACGACGTCCACATGGGCTACCTGCCTCTGTTCCACCTCTTCGGCTTCTCCGAGGTGGCCGTGATGGCGGCCATCACGGGGGCCTGCCAGGTGGTGATGGACGCTTTCGACGGCGAGCGCACGCTCGACCTGATCGAGCAGCACGGGGCCAGCATCATCCACGGCTTCGACTCCCACTACAAGGACCTGCTGGCGGCCCAGGCCCGCCAACCCCGGGACCTGTCGTCGCTGCGCTACGGCACCCTGGCCGCCGGGATGGAGTCGAGCACACCCACCGCCCGGGCGGCCCAGGAGGCCCTGTGCCCCACGGTGAGCGGCTACGGGATGAGCGAAGTGTGGGCCTTCACCTCGGCCAGCCACCAGAGCCACTCGGTGGAGCAGCGCACCGAGGCCTCGGGCTTCCCCTGCGACGGGATCGAGTACCAGATCCGAGACCTGGAGACCGGCCGGGAGGCGGCGCCCGATGTGCCCGGTGCCCTGTTCGTGCGGGGCTACACCGTCACCCGGGGCTACTGGCAGCGGCCGGAGGCCAACACCCAGACGATCGACGCCGACGGCTGGCTCGACACCGGCGATCTGGCCCGGGTCCGACCCGACGGCCACCTGGTGTTCATGGGCCGCCACAAGGACATGCTCAAGGTGGGCGGGGAGAACGTGTCGCCGGCCGAGGTGGAGGGCTACCTGCTGGCCTCGGGCGGCATCCAGGAGATCGCCGTGGTCGGCTACCCCGATCCCCGGCTGGCCGAGGTGCCGGTGGCCTACGTGATCCCGTCGGCCCCCGGGTCGGTCACGGCCGACGAGCTGATCGAGCGGTGCAAGGGCCGGATCGCCAGCTTCAAGATCCCCCGCCACGTGTTCCTGGTCGACGCCCTGCCGATGACGCCATCGGGCAAGATCCGCAAGGTCGAGCTGCGGGCCATGGCCATCGACTCGCTGGGCGATCCCAACCACGCCTGAACGCCGCCGAAATTAGGAGCCTGAGCGGCGCTGAGCGCCGCTCAGGCTCCTAATTTCCCGGCAGCAGGGTTCACTGTGAGGCCATGACCAGCGCCACCACCAAGCGACCGCCGCTGCCGACGGGGGTGTTGTTCGTGCTCGCCGCCAGTGCCGCCCATTCGCTGGGGGCCATGGCCATGGCGGTGGCCCTGGGCAAGGTGGTGTTCGACCTCACCGGCCGGGCCCTCGATCTCGGCCTGCTGGGGCTGGCCGAGTTCCTGCCCACCGCCCTGCTCGCCCCGCTGGTGGGCTCGGCCGCCGACCGGTTCGACCGTCGGCAGGTGGTGGCCGTCGGGTTCACCCTGGAGGCCGCCGTCTACGTGGCCCTGGCCGCCTACGTGGGTGCCGCCGGCTCGTCGGCCCCGGTGTGGCCGATCTTCGCCCTGGCCGTCGGCTTCGGCACGGCCCGGGCCACCGTGGCCCCCGCCATCCGGGCCCTGCCCGCCGATCTGGCCGGCGACCAGCTGGCCCGGGTCATCCCGCTCAGCTCCGCCTCGTGGCAGCTGTCGATGATCCTGGGGCCGGTCATCGGGGGCATGCTGCTCGTGGTCGGGCGGCCGTGGCCGTTCGCGGTGTCGGCCGCCGGGTTGCTCGTGGGCATCGTCCTGGTGTCCCGGGTGCCCGATGTGCGGCCGATGCTGGAGGCCGCCCGGGCCCAGGCCCACGCCGAGCGGGCCGAGGGCGACGAGCCGGGGCCCCTGCGGGAGGCGTTGGAGGGGCTGGCGTTCGTGCGCCGGACACCGATCCTGCTGGGGGCCATCTCGCTCGACCTGTTCGCCGTGCTGTTCGGCGGTGCCGTCGCCCTGCTCCCGGCCATCGCCGAGACCCGCCTCGGCGTGGGTGCCATCGGCCTGGGGTGGCTGCGGGCGGCCACCGGGATCGGAGCCGGCCTCACCACCCTGCTGCTGGCCTGGCGTCCCGTCGACCGTCGGGTGGGCCGGGTGCTGCTCGTGGCGGTGGCTGTGTTCGGCGGCGCCACCCTGGTGCTGGCCGCCACCCGCACCTATGCCGTGGCCTTCGTCGCCCTGCTGGTGCTGAGCGCGGCCGACGCCATCAGCGTGTTCATCCGGGGGACGCTGGTGCCGTTGGTGACGCCACCGGTGCAGCGGGGCCGGGTGCTGGCCACCGAGAATGTGTTCATCGGCGCCTCCAACGAGCTGGGGGCGTTCGAGTCGGGCGTGGCCGGCCAGCTCATGGGGGTGTCGGGGGCGGTGGCCCTCGGCGGGGTGGCCACGCTGGCCATCGTCGGCCTGTGGTGGATCCTGTTCCCCGCCCTGCGGGATGTCGACCGGTTCGGCGACGTCGCCGCGCCCGCCCTGCCAACCAGTGAACTCTGACGCTGGAGCCCGCTCGGCGGTACCCCCGGTCAGAGATCGGCCGACGACCCGGGGATTCAGGCCGCCTTGTACACCAGGGGGAACGTGTCGTCGTCGGTGATCAGGTCGCCCGGCTGGAGCCAGGTGTCGTCGGTCCAGATCACGGGGTCGGTGCCCGGTACCGGGGCCCAGCGGGCATCGTCACCCAGCCACCGCCATGACACCGCCACCCGCCGGTTGGGGCTGCCGTTGCCCCGGCTGCGGTGCACGATTTGGTAGTCGAACAGCAGGGCGTCGCCCGGCTCCACGTCGAAGCCGACGATCTCGTACCGGTCGGGGTGGTCCTCGAAGTTCTCGGTGACGTCGGTGTAGGAGAGCGCCAGGTCGCCGAAGTTGTCCCACATCTTGTTCATCGCCTCGATGTCGGGCATCTCTCCCGGCGCCGCGTTGGACGGGCGGAACGTCTTGCCCCACCGGTGCGAGCCCTTCACGAACTCGAGCGCGCTGGCCTCCACCGTCGACGGGGTGAGCGCCACCCAGGTGGATGCCACCTGGGTCCCCCGGACCGGCCAGTAGGGGTGATCCTGGTGCCAGTGGAACGGCCGGTCGACCTCGGGGCCCTTCACGAAGATCTGCTCGAAGTAGATGCGGATGGCCTGGCTCCCGAGCGCCTCGGCGGCCAGCGCCGGCAGATCGGTGGTGTGGAGGAAGGAGCGGAACTGCTCGTCGTGGGGGTGGAGGTGCCGGTCCATCCCCGTGCCGCCCCGGCTGGCGGGCGAGGCCAGGAGGCGGTCGACGGCGGCCAGCATCCGCTCGGCGGTGGTGGCGTCGACCGCTCCCGGAATCTTTATCACGCCGTCGCGCCGGAAGCGCGCCACCTCGTCATCACCCAGCATCCTGGCCGCCGAACCACCCATGCCACATTCCCCCTTCAGGGTTCCTCCATCTTTTGTGACTGTAGTCAGATTTGATGGAGGGCGTCAAACGGGACGGCCGATCCGGCCTGCCCTACGCTCCCGGCATGGCCACGACGACCTACGAGACGCTGGAGATCGAACGGGACGGGCAGCGGCCCGAGGTGCTGCGGGTGTGGTTCAACCGGCCCGAGCGGCGCAACGCGGTGAACGACCGGATGATGCTGGAGGTCGGCGACCTCTTCCTGAGCCTCCAGAGCGACTTCACCACCCAGGTGGTGGTGCTGGGCGGCCGGGGGCTGTCGTTCTGCGCCGGCGCCGACCGCAAGCCCGACGACCGGCCGCTGCCCCCGCCGGGCACGGAGCGGGAGCGGCGGTTCCGCATCCACCTCGGGCGGCGGGCGTCGCGGGCCATCGAGGAGTGTGAGATCCCGGTCATCGGGCGCATCCAGGGCCACGCCTCGGGCGGGGGCTGCGTGTGGGCCGTGGCGTGCGACTTCCGGGTGGCCACCGCCGATGCCGTGTTCTGGTACCCCGAGGTGGAGCTGGGTGTACCCCTCAGCTGGGCCGCCACCCCCCGCCTGATCCAGGAGATCGGGACGGCCCGGGCCCGCCAGATGGTGATGCTGTGCGAGCGGGTGACGGGCGAGACGGGTGAGCGGTGGGGTCTGGTGCACGAGGCGGTGCCGGCCGACGACGACCTCGACGCCGCCGTGGAGCGCTGGGTGGAGCGGGTGCTGGCCATGCCCGACCCCGCTCTCCACATGACCAAGACCCAGTTCCGGGGCTACGCCCGGGCCTTCGCCCAGGGCGACGTGTCGGAGGCCGACGGCGACCAGATCGAGCTGGCCCGTCACGTTCCTGGCGTGCGGGAGCGCTTCGCCGCCCCCATCAAGGGGGCCTAAGCTCACGGGCAATCACGGCCAGGAGGGGAACCACCATGAGCGTCACCGACACCGGGACGGCCACGATCACGGGGGGCGAGGCCATGGCCCGCCAGCTGGCCGAGGAAGGGATCACCCACATCTTCGGCATCCCCGGCGTCCAGCTCGACTACGCCACCAACGGGCTGTCCAAGGTGGCCGGTGACATCCGGTTCGTGGCCGTGCGCCACGAGCAGACCGCCACCTACGCCGCCGACGGCTACTTCCGCTCCTCGGGCCGGATCGGCGTGGGCCTGGTGGTGCCGGGGCCCGGGGTGCTCAACGCCGGGGCCGGGCTGGTGACGGCCCTGGCCTGCTCGTCCAAGATCCTGCTCCTGTCGGGCCAGATCCCCACCCGGGGCCTGGGCCAGGGGTGGGGGATGGTGCACGAGATCCCCGACCAGTCGGGGATCCTGGCCACCCTGTGCCGGGAGGCCACCCTGGTGGGTGCGGCCGGCGAGGTGGCGGGCGCCATCCACGGCGCCGTCGTCCGACTCGGGGCCGGGCCGGGCCCGGTGGCGGTGGAGATCCCGCCCGACGTGCTGTCGGGCCGGGCCCCGGCCGTCACCATCGGCCACGAGGCCCCCGGCACGCCCTCGGGCGGTTCGGCGGCCGAGCTCGACGCCGCCGCCGAGCTGCTGGCCCGGGCCGAGCGGCCCCTGATCTACGCCGGTGGCGGCGCGGCGGTGGCCGGCGCCTGGCACGAGCTGGCCCGCCTGGCCGAGACGCTGGGGGCGCCGCTCACGGCCAGCACCAACGGTCGGGGGGCGTTCGACGATCGCCACCCGCTGGCCGTGCTGCCCCTGGCCGGCAAGGAGCTGGTGAAGCGGGCCGACTGCGTGCTGATCATCGGGTCCCGGGGCCTCGACATGCGGGTGGCCCCGCTGCCGGTGGCCGAGGGCGCCACCGTGATCTCCCTCAACCGCAACCCGGCCGACTTCGGCCCGCCCCGCCACTACGACGCCACGATCACGGGCGACGCCAAGACCGGGGCGGCGGCCCTGGCCGACCGGCTCACCCCACGGGGCCCGTGGGTCGACGACCTGGACGACGTGCGGGCCCGGGCGGCCGAGGCCCTGGCCGGGCTGGAGCCCCAGATGTCGTACGTCCGGGCCCTGCGCTCGGCCATGCCCGACGACGCCGTGCTGGTGAACGAGCTGACCCAGGTGGGCTACGTGTCGATGGTGGCCTTCGACGTTCGCCACCCGTGGAGCTACATCTACCCCGGCTACCAGGGCACGCTGGGCTACGGCTACCCCACCGCCATCGGCGCGGCGGTGGCCAACCCGGACCGGGCGGTGGTGAGCATCTCGGGCGACGGCGGCTTCGGCTACGGCCTGGCCGAGCTGGCCACGGCCGTGGCCCACGACATCCCCCTGGTGGCGGTGGTGTTCGCCGACGGGGCCTACGGCAACGTCCAGCGCATGCACAAGGCCCAGTTCGACGGGGTCCACTACGGCACCGAGCTGGTCAACCCCGACCTGGTGCGCCTGGCCACGGCCTTCGGCATGCCCGGCTACCGGGCCACCTCGCCCGAGCAGCTGCAGACCACGCTGCGGGCCGCCATCGACGCCCGCCGCCCCGCCCTCATCGAGGTCCCCATCGGCACCACGCCGGACCCCTGGCGGGTCATCATGGCCCGCTGATCCGTCCGCCCGACCACCTCACGTTGACCGGCGGGGCCCCGGGCGGGGAGGCTGAGCGGCGATGAGCGACGCGACTGATGACGCCTGGGGGCCGGAGCTGGCCGAGCTGGAGGCCCGGCTGGGGTTCGCTGCCGCCATGGGAGGCCCCGAGCGGGTGGATCGTCAGCACGCCGCCGGGCGGCTCACGATCCGGGAGCGGATCGACCACCTGGCCGACCCCGGGTCGTTCCGGGAGATCGGCCGCCTGGCCGGCCGTCCCCACCGCGACGACGATGGCACCCTCACCTCGGTGACCCCGGCCAACTTCCTGTGCGGCGAGGTGGAGGTCGACGGCCGGCCGGCCGTCGTGTCGGGCTACGACTCCACGGTGCGGGGCGGGGCCATCGAGGGCGGTCTGATGGACAAACGGCCCTACGCCGAGCGCATGGCCCACGATCTCAAGATCCCGCTGGTCCGCCTCGTCGAGGGGGTGGGGGCCAGCGTGAAGGGGGTCAAGACCATGGGCGCCACCTACGTGCCCACCGTGCCCGGGTGGGAGTGGAGCGTGGCCAACCTGTCCCGGGTGCCGGTGATGTCGGCCGCCCTCGGGTCGCTGGCCGGCCTGCCCGCCATCGAGATCACGGCCGCCCACTTCTCGGTGATCGTGAAGGGCCAGGCCCAGGTGTTCGTGGCCGGTCCGCCGCTGGTGAAGGCGGCCACCGGGGTCGACATCGACAAGGAGTCGCTCGGAGGCTGGGAGGAGGCCACCCGCATGGGCTCGGTCGACGCTGCGGTCGACACCGAGGCTGAAGCCCTCGACCTGATCCGCCGGGTGCTCGGCTACCTGCCGTCGAACGT
>JAWKIL010000016.1:0-156061 GCA_041394285.1 Acidimicrobiales bacterium
GACGGCGCCCCCAACCAGGCCGACGGCGCCGGGGCCGCCGGCAGCGACTAGTTCCGCTGCTTGCGGAGCAGCTCGACGAGCTGCTCGGTGGCGTTGGCGTCGTCGCCCCGGTCGTCGAGGTTGCGCCGACGATCCTCGTCGGCCGCCTTGCGGGCGATGTCACGCGTGGCCTTGGCCCGTTCCATGGCCGCCTCCATCCCCTCCCGGGTGATGAACTCGGCCCATTCCACCAGCGTGGACACCATCTCGTCTTCGGGCACGACGGCCACGTTGGTGCCCTTGACGAACAGGTGGCCCCGCTTGTTGCCGGCGGCGATGCCGAGGTCGGCGTCCCGGGCTTCGCCCGGACCGTTGACCACGCAGCCCATCACCGCCACCTGGAGCGGGATCTGGCGGTCGGCGAAGGCGTCCTGGGCCTCCTGGGCCACCTTGTACACGTCGATCTCGGCCCGGCCGCAGCTGGGGCAGGCGATCAGGTCGACGTTCTTGCGCTCCCGCAGCCCGTAGGACTCGAGCAGCACCCGACCCAGGCGGGCCTCGTCGACCGGATCGGACGTGAGCGAGTAGCGGATGGTGTCGCCGATGCCCTCGGCCAGCAGGGTGGCGATGCCGGCGGTGGCCTTCACGATCCCGGCGGGAGGCGGCCCGGCCTCGGTGACCCCGAGGTGGAGCGGATGGTCGGTGGCCTCCGAGAGCTGACGGTAGGCCTCGATCATGAGCGGCACGTTCGACGCCTTGACCGAGATCTTGATGAGGTCGAAGTCGACCTCCTCGAAGTAGGCGATCTCCTGGAGGGCGGAGGCCACCATGGCCTCGGGGGTGACCTGATTGCCGTACTGGCGGTAGAGCGACTCGTCGAGGCTGCCGCCGTTGACCCCGATGCGGATGGGGACGCCCCGGTCCTTGGCCTCCTGGGCCACCGCCTTGATGTGCTCGGGCTTGCGGATGTTGCCAGGGTTGAGCCGCAGGCAGTGGACCCCGGCCTCGAGGGCCTCCAGGGCCCGGCGGTAGTTGTGGTGGATGTCGGCCACGATCGGCACCGGGCTGCGGGGCACGATGCGGGCCAGGCCCTCGGCCGCCTCCGGCTCGTTGCAGGTGCAGCGGACGATGTCGGCCCCGGCCGCCGCCAGCGCATAGATCTGCTGGAGGGTGGCCTCGGCGTCGGCCGTCTTGGTGATCGTCATCGACTGCACCGTGATGGGGGCGCCCCCACCGACCGGTACGTCACCCACCATGATCCGGCGGGTCGGCTTGCGGGGGAAGACCACGGCTCCGGCGTCCATCACCATCCACGCTACCCGGCGGTAGCCGATGCTCTACCGCGTGAGCAGTGTTCCTCGGGGGGTTCACCCCCACCCCATCGGGGCGTTCGGCCTCAGGATATGGGTCGGACGATGTCGAGCAGGAGGGTGGTCAGCATCAGGAAGCCCAGCACCAGCACCACGGCGTAGGTGAGGGGTAGGAGCTTGGCCACGTCCATCTGGTGGCGGACGCCCCGGCGGGACCGGATCCGCTCGTAGGTGGCGATGGCGGCGTGGCCCCCGTCGAGCGGGAGCAGGGGCAACAGGTTGAACACGCCGACGAAGATGTTGATGTAGGCCAGCATCGTGATCGGCATCGTCCAGTCGAACCCGGGGTCGCCGGCCAGGCGGACCACGCCCACCATCGACACCGGCCGGTTGGCCGCCTCGTCGGAGTCGATCGAGACGTCGGCCGGGCCCTCCAGCAGGAGGCGGCCCAGGTCGACGAAGGTGGAGGGGGCCAGGAACCGGGGGATGGTGGACACCGAGCTCCACATGGCCGATCCGAAGCTCTCCACCCCCACCACAGGATTCTCCCGGTTGCGCTCGAAGGCGGGGGCCACGCCGAGGAAGCCGACCACGCCGCCGCCTTCGAGGGGGCGGGAGGCCAGGGTGGTCGACACCTGGCGGGTGGCACCCTCGGCGTCGACCACGTCGAGCGTGACCTCCTGGCCGGGCCTGGGCCGCAGATAGTCCTGCAGGTCGCGGTAGTTGCTGGTGTCGACACCGTCGACGGCGGTGATCGTGTCGCCCGGCTCGAGCTGGGCCTGCTCGGCCGGGGTGGCGCCGGTGGTGAGCCGGGAGATCTCGCCGATCGTCCAGCGATCGGGGTCCGGGGCGCCGATCACCGACGACAGGACCACGAACAGCACCAGGGCCTGCAGGAAATGCATCATCGAGCCGGCCGTGATCACCAGCATCCGCCGGGGATAGCTCTTGTTCTTGTAGGCCCGGGGCTCGTCGTCGGGGTCGCAGGGATCGAGGTTGTTCATGCCCACGATGCGCACGAAGGCCCCGAGGGGCAACAGCCGCAGCCCGTACTCGGTCTCACCCCGATGGAAGGAGAAGATGCGGGGCCCCATGAACAGGAAGAACTGGGTGGCTTTCATGCCCGTGAGGCGGGCGGTGACGAAGTGACCCATCTCGTGGAGGAAGATCATCACGAGCAGACCGACCACCACGACGAAGTAGCGGAAGCCGGCCCCCAGCCACAGCAGCGCGAACAGGCCGACCAGGACGACCAGGCCCAGGGGGTTGGACCGCTCCTGGCCCGCCTCCCGGTCTTCGGGCTCGGCCATGAACCAGGGCACCTTCTTGTCGTCGCCGCCCTCACCAGGACCGCTCTGGCCGTGCTCGCCCCCGCCCGTCAGCCGCTGCTGTGTGCTCATCAACGTCCTCTTCCGGTCAGCCGCTCCACCGCGGCGGTGGCGTGTCGGCGAGCGTCGCCGTCGGCATGGAGAACCTCGGCGAGGGTCTCCCCTGTTCCACCATCATGCAAGTCCATCACAGCCCGGATGACATCGGGGATCGCGATCCAGGCGATCCGGCCGGCCAGGAAGGCCTCCACCGCCACCTCGTTGGCCCCGCTGATCCAGGCCGGGGCGGTGCCGCCCACCCGGCCGGCCTCGTAGGCCAGGGCCAGGCAGGGAAAGGCGTCGAGATCGGGCGCCTCGAAGTCGAGCCGGCTCAGGCGGGCCCAGTCGATGCGCCCGTAGGGCAGGGGGAATCGATCGGGGTAGGCCAACGCATATCCGATCGGCAGGCGCATGTCGGGATGTGAGAGCTGGGCCATGGTGGCCCCGTCGGAGAAGGTGACCATCGAGTGCACGATCGACTGGGGGTGGACCACCACCTCGATCTGGTCGAACCCGATCCCGAACCCGGCCTCGCCGGCCGGCAGGCCGAACAGCTCGTTGGCCTCGATCACCTCCAGACCCTTGTTCATGAGGGTGGACGAGTCGATCGTGATCTTGGGCCCCATGGCCCACGTGGGGTGGGCCAGGGCGTCGCTGATCGACACCGACGCCAACTCGGCTCGGCTCCGGCCCCGGAAGGGCCCGCCCGAAGCCGTGAGGTGCAGGGCGGCCACCCGCTCACGGTGCTCGCCCGCCCCCCGCAGGCACATGTGGATGGCGGCGTGCTCGCTGTCGACCGGCACCAGCTCCGCCCCCGGCGTGCGGCGGGCCCGCTGCACCACCGGCCCGGCGGCGATCAGCGACTCCTTGTTGGCCAGGGCCAGCCGCCGGCCCGCTTCCAGACAGCCCAGGGTGACGGGCAGGCCGGCGAAGCCGACCACGCCGTTCACGCAGACGTCGGCCGCCGCCGCCAGCGTGGCCAGGGCTTCCGGGCCGTCGACCACCTCGGTGCCGGGGGGCACGGCGGCGGCCAGCTCGGCCGCCCGGGACGGGTCGCCCACCGCGGCCCAGCGGGGGCGGACGGCCTGGATCTGGGCCACCAGGGCGTCGAGGTTCGACCCACCGGCGGCGACGGCCACCACCCGGTAGCGGTCGGGGTCGGCCTGCACCGCCTCCAGGGTCTGGCGACCGATGGAACCGGTGGATCCGATGACCCCGACCGTCGTCGGCATGAGATCAGAACAACCCGAAGATCACGGCCATGTAGTAAGCGCCGGGGAGGGCGAACAGGAGGCCGTCGATCCGGTCGAGCACGCCACCGTGGCCCGGCAGCAGGCTGCCCATGTCCTTGACCCCCAGGTCCCGCTTGACCAGCGACTCGGCCAGGTCCCCGATCGGGGCCAGGATGCCGACCAGGGCGGCCAGCGCCATGACGGCGGTGAACTGCCCGTCGAACAGGCTGAGCTGGCCGCTCACCCCGATCACCAGGCCGGTGAGCAGGGCGCCGAAGAACCCGGTGAACGTGCCCTCCCAGGTCTTCTTGGGGCTGGCCGGATGGAACGGCTTGGTGCCGTAGGCCCGGCCGCCGAAGTAGGCGAAGGTGTCGGAGATGGCGGTGATGGCGATCGTGGTGGCCAGCAGCTGGATGCTCTCCTCGGCCCGGAGCATCAGGGCGGCGAAGCCGGCCAGGCCCCCAACCCACAGCACGCCGAGGAACGTGAGGCCCAGGTTCAGCACCGGCCGCTCGGTGTCGGCCCCGGTGAGGTACCACAACATGCCGAAGATCACGGCCAGGCCGATGACCAGCGGATAGCCGGTCTCGCCTCGCACGTAGGCGGCAGCCGGGAGGGCGACCGCCCCCACCAGGCCGAGCAGCGTGGCCGGGCGGAGCCCGGCGATCCGCATGGTGTTGAACAACTCCATGACGGCGAGGAGGGTGATCACCCCGACCAGGAGCATGGTGACGGCCGGGCCGAGGCCGAGGGCCACGGCCACCAGGGCCACCAGGGCGACACCGACGGCGACCCGCTGGCCCACACCACCGCCGCCTGCACGGCCCCGGGGTGCCTGGTGGGCCACCGGATCGAGGTCGAAGCCCTCGTCGTCGTAGGTCTCGGGTGGGGGCGCCGCCTGCCGGCGCGGGGGCGGACCGGCCTCGAAGCGGCCGGCCGGGTCGTCGAGGGGGTGCGGCTGCTCGAAGCGGCCGTTGCGCTCGGCCGGCACACCCTGGGGCTGCTGGGGCGTGGCCCGGGTGGGGGCCGGGCCCCGGTCGGGCTGGGGCGCCCGGGCCGGCCGGAGGGTGGCATCGGGATCGCCGCCGGGGGGCGGCGCGTCGTGGGCACCGCGCCGGGCGGGGGGCGGCGGGGTGACGGGACCGGCCTGCGGACCCGCCGCTTCGCCGCCCTCGAGGCGGATGGCGGCGGCCCGGGCTCGGCCGTCGGGCGTCTGAGGAGACGGACCCCGACGGGCGCCGCCCGGGTCGGGACCGGGGCCGGCAGCGCGGGTGACGGGGCCCGACGGCGGCCGGCCGACCGGATTGTGATCGGGGGCCTGGAGGCGACCGCCCACCGGGCCGGAGCCGGCGGGGCCGGGGGCGGGCGGGGCCTGCTGGCCGGGCCCACCCGCTCGGAGCTGGGGGCCGGGCTGGGCCGGCGCGGCGGCGGGCCGGGCGGCCGGAGCCGGAGGCGGCGAGGGGCGGGCGGCCGGAGCCGGAGGCGGTGGGGCGCCGAGGCGACGCCGCTCGTCGAAGACCGAACGGGCCCCCGGCTGGACGGGCGGCTGCTCGTCGAAACCGGCACGCCCCCGGGGCGAACGGCGGCTGTCGAGGCCGGGGACACCCCGACCGGCGCCACCCTGGCGCTCATCCAGGCCGGGCACCCGCCCCGGAGGAGCCTGGCGCTCGTCGAGATCAGGCGCGGGCCGACCAGCGGCGGCCCGGCGCTCGTCGAGATCAGGCGCCGGCCGACCGGCAGCGGCCCGGCGCTCGTCGAGATCAGGCGCGGGCCGACCGGCGGCGGCCTGGCGCTCGTCGAAACCGGAGACGCCGTGACCGGCCGGAGGCGGCGGGTCGAAGGCGGAGGGCGCGCCCCGGCCGGCGGCGGGGCGCTCGTCGAACGCGGAGGGCGCCTCGACCGGCGGGGCGCTCGTCGAAACCGGGGTCACGGCCCGGGGATCGGGGATCGAACGCCGAGGGACCGCCCGGGGCGGCGGGCCGGGCGGCCGGGCGGTCGTCGAAGGCGGCGGCGCCGGGGCGGGCCGGCGGGACGGCCGGCCACGGCGGGCTGCTCGCCGAACACCGACGGCGCCGGCGGTGTGCCGGTGGCGGCCCGGCGGGCGTCGAACCCGTTGCCGGCGGGGGCCGAGGGCGGTGGGGGCGACACCCGGGGCTGGCCGGCAGCGTCGAACCCACCGGGAGCGGAACGCTCGCGGAGCTGACGGCCGGGCAACGGCATGGTGGAGGTGGGATCGCCCCGCAGATCCTCGTCGTCGGTCTCGACGACGCGGCGGTGGGAGATGGCCTCGGTGTCGGCGAAGACATCGGACAGGTCGGGGCCGGCCCAGTTGGGCTCCTCTCCCTGCCAGCTCGGGCCCCGCACGTCGGCCCACTTGTCGTCCTGGGAGACGGTGGAGGCCAGGGACTTCGGAACCTGGCCGGTGGGGGGCTCGGTCCAGTGGGCGAGCCCGGCGGCCTCCACATCGGCGGCCACCTGGGCCTCGACCATGGCCGAGTCGGTCAGGTCGAGCTCGACATCAGCGTCATCGCGGATGATCGGGATCCGGGTGAACGACGCGGCGTCCTGTTCGGGCGGCGGCTCGAACAGATCGAAGATGCTCTGCGGGGCATCATCATCGGACCCCCTTCCGAACCTCCCGCGCCGTTTGTTGTCAGCCATCGTTGTTCCTTTCGTGAACGAGCCGGCTACCCGGTTGCCCCACGAGCGGGGCGGACACGTTGTGCGCTGTCCGCTGCCTGATGTTGGCCGGCGGCCAACTCAAGCAACCCAAAGGGTTGCCCTATACCTCGAGGAGCTCCTCTTCCTTGGTTGCCAACGCCCCGTCCACCGTGGCTTCACTTGCATGCGTCATCCGGTCCAGATCCTTCTCCGCCCGGGACAGCTCGTCCGCCGTGAGCTGGTTGTCCTTCTCGGCGGACTCCAGCTCCTTGCGGGCGTCTCGGCGGATGTTCCGGATCGACACCCGGCCCTCCTCCGCCATCTTCTTGACCATCTTCACCAGCTCCTTGCGCCGCTCCTCGGTGAGAGGGGGGAAGTTCAGGCGCAGGGACCGGCCGTCGCTCGAGGGCGACAGGCCCAGGTCCGACAGCCGGATCGACTTCTCGATGGCATCGATGTTGGCCGGATCGTGCGGCGTGATCATGAGCTGGCGGGCCTCGGGCACCGACACGGTGGCCAACTCCTGCAGCTTCATGTCGACCCCGTAGGCCTTCACGGTCAACTTCTCGACGAGCTGGGGGGCCGCCCGCCCGCTGCGGATGGAGCCGAACTCCGCCCGCGAGTGGGCGATCGCCTTGTCCATCCGGTCCTTCGCATCCTCGAGGATCAGCTCAGCCAACTCGCTCATTCCACTATCGTACCAATGGCCTCACCCAGCAGCAGGCGACGCAGATTACCCTCTGCCATCAGGTCGAACACGACAATCGGCAAGTGGTTCTCCATACAGTGGGTGATCGCTGTGGAGTCCATCACCCGAAGGTTCTGGTTGAGGACGTCGAGATAGGTCAGCTTGTCGATCTTGGTGGCGGCCGGGTTGAGCCGAGGATCGTCGGTGTAGATCCCGTCCACCCCGCCGTGGGTGCCCTTGAGCAGCACGTCGGCGTCGATCTCCACGGCCCGCAGGGCGGCTGACGTGTCACTGGTGAAGAACGGGTTGCCGGTGCCGGCGGCGAAGATGACCAGCCGACCCTTCTCCAGGTGACGGATGGCCCGGCGCCGGATGTACTCCTCGGCGATCTGGGGCATCCGGATGGCCGACTGGAGGCGGGTCTGGGCGCCCTGCTGCTCGCAGATGTCCTGGAGGGCGAGGGCGTTGATGACGGTGGCGAGCATGCCCATGTAGTCGGCCTGGGCCCGGTCGAGCCCACCCTGGGCGCCGGTGAAGCCACGCCAGATGTTGCCGCCCCCGACCACCACGGCGATCTCGATGCCGAGGCTCTCACGCACGTCCAGGATGTCTTGAGCGATCCGTTGGACAACCTTGCCGTCTATCCCGTAACCCGCCTCGCCGGCGAAGGCCTCGCCCGACAACTTGAGCAGAACCCGACGCCAGCGTGGTTTGTTACCGTCGCTCAACAGAGCCTCCCGGGGTGTGGTGGTGCGTAGATCCCCGCACTACCCCCGGCGGGGTCGGTGCAGGCGCGCCGATGGGCTGAGTGTACCCGGTGGTAACGGCGGCCCGGGGCACCCTGGCCCGACGCGGGTGCATCCGCCCGCAGGCGGATGCACTCAACAGATCGTCAGATTGCGGTCGGCTCAGCCGCCGACCCCGCCTCGAGTCGGCTCAGCCGCCGACCATGGCCAGGACGAAGCGGGAGATGGTGCCGGAGCCGATCTTGGCCTCCACCGTCTCCTTCTCGCCGAACACGCCCTGCTCCAGCAGCACACGCTCGCCGAACCAGGCATTGAGACGACCCTCCACGATCTTGGGCCAGGCCTGTTCGGGCTTGCCCTCCTTCTTGGTGATCTCGAGCAGCGTCGCCCGTTCCTTGTCCACCTCGTCGGCCGGCACGTCGGACCGCTGCAGGTAGGTGGGCTTGGCGAAGGCGATGTGGAGCGCGATCTCGTGCAGCAGCTCCGGGCTCACGCCCTGGGCCTCGATCAACACCCCGGCCCGGCCGTCACCGTGGAGGTAGGCATCGATCTCGCTGCCAGCGGCCGCTTCGTAGCGAACCACGGCACCGACCTCGATGTTCTCCTTGACCGTGAGCTTGAGGTCCTCCATCTCGGCGTCCTTGGCCGAGATGGCCTCGGGGCCGGAGGCCAGCACGAGATCGGCCAGCTCCTGGGTCATCTTGCGGAAATCGTCGGACTTGGCGGCGAAGTCGGTCTCGGACTTCAGGTGGACCAGGGCGGCCCCCGAGGCGTCACGGGCGATGGCCACGAGGCCTTCGGAGTTGTCTCGGCTGGCCAGGTTGGCCGCCTTGGCCAGGCCCTTCTCCCGCAGGATCTGGGTGGCCCGCTCGAAGTCGCCGTCGGCCTCGGTGAGGGCCTTCTTGGCGTCCATCATCCCGGCCCCGGTGGACTTGCGGAGCTCCTGTACTTCCTTTGCACCAAATGCGGGCATGGCTGATTCTTCCTACGTTCTCGCTGGTTCGACTGTGGTTGGGCTGGAGCTGCGCTCAGCCTCAGGCTTCGGGGGCGGCGGCGACCTCGGGGGCCGGAGCGGCCTCGGCCGCAGCCTCGGGGGCGGGAGCGGCCTCGGGGGCCGGAGCGGCCTCGGGGGCGGCGGCGGCAGCCTCCCGGGCGGCCACCAGGCGGGCCTCACGGGCCGCGGCCTCAGCCGCAGCCTGGGCCCGGGCCGCAGCCTGAGCCTCGGCGAAGGCCGCCTCGTCCTCGGGCGAGCGCTCGACGTCGGCCGCCGTCTCGGGAGCACCGGAACGGCGGGCGTGGATCAGCTTGCCCTCCGACACCGCCTCGGCGATGACCCGGGTCATGAGCTCGGCCGACCGGATGGCGTCGTCGTTGCCCGGGATCGGGTAGGTGATGAGATCGGGATCGCAGTTCGTGTCGACCACGGCCACGATCGGGATGCCGAGCTTGCGGGCCTCGGTGACCGCGATGTGCTCGATGATCGTGTCGAGCACGAAGACCACGCTGGGGAGCTTGGCCATCGTCTTGATACCGCCGATGTTGCGGTCCAGCTTCTCCAGCTCACGGCTGTAGCGGAGGGCTTCCTTCTTCGGCATCTCGTCGAGCTCGCCGGTGGCCCGCATGCGCTCGTACTCGAGCAGCTTGCCCACCCGCTTGGAGATGGTCTGGTAGTTGGTGAGCATGCCGCCCAGCCAGCGCTGGTCCACGAAGGGCATACCGACGGAGCGGGCGTAGCGCCGGATCGGCTCCTGGGCCTGCTTCTTGGTTCCGACGAAGAGCACGGTGCCACCGTCGGCCACCGTGTCCCGCACGAAGGTGTAGGCCCGCTCGACCCGCCGGAGCGTCTCCTCCAGGTCGATGATGTACACGCCGTTGCGGTCACCGTGGATGAACCGCTTCATCTTCGGGTTCCAGCGACGGGTCTGGTGCCCGAAATGCACGCCGGCTTCGAGCATCTGCTTCATGGTGACGACTGCGGCCACGATGTTCTCCTGCGGTTGGTTTCGGGCCGGTCAAGCTCCTACCTCGGGTCGAGGCGGGAGACCGTGGAATCTGACCGGTCCGGATTGGTCGGGGGTTGACGGGGGTCAAGTCTACCCAGCGGCAGGTCCGGCCCCTACCGCTGATCGCGGGCCGCCACCGGCCGGTCGGGGACGAGGCGAACCCGGCCGCAGCGGCCGGCCAGCAACGGGGCGGGGTCGATGTAGCGCTGGGTCGGGCCCGAACCGAGCCGGGCGGTGAGGAGCAACCCGGGGGCCGCCTCACCGATCCCCTCCCCCGCCGCCAGCTGCTGGCCCCGCACCACCGCCACCGATGCCAGCGGGCCGTAGGTGGACCGCAGGCCTCCGCTGTGCTCCACCACCACATACCGGCGGCCGGCCACCGGGCCCACGAAGCCGACCCGGCCCGCCGCCACCGCCACCACGGGCTGGCCCGCCGTCACCCCGTACTCCAGGCCCCGGTTGCCGGGGCCGTAGGGGTTCGGCGGGGGCCGGAACCCGTCGACCACGGGCGCATCCACCGGAACGATCCAGGGACAGGCCGCGGCGTCGGCGCCCGGTGGGAGCAGGGCCGGCGGCCCAGTGGGTGAGCCGGCCCCGGGGGCGGCGAGGGTGAGCAGCCAGGCGACGCCGGCGGCGGCGGCCAGGGCGAGGCGAACGATGAGATGGGCGGCGTGGACGGGCATGATGTTTCCCCTGATGGAGCGCTATCGGGGGAAGCAATGCGGGTTCGGGCCGCGTGAGCCCGGGCAGTTCGGGAGCCGGCCGTCAGGCCGATTCACGCTCCAGCGACAGCAGCCGGGTCTTGAGGTGCATGACGGCCTTGGTGTGGATCTGACACACCCGGCTTTCGGTCACCCCGAGCACCCGGCCGATCTCGGCCAGCGTGAGGTTCTCGTAGTAGTAGAGCGTGAGCACGACCTTCTCCCGCTCGGTCATGCGGTTGATGGCCTCGGCCAGGAGCTGGCGCATCTCCACCCGCTCATAGGTGCCGCCGGGGCCGTCGGCCCGATCGGCCAGGGTGTCGCCGAAGGTGAGGCTCTCGCCGGAGTTGAACGACAGCATCTCGTCCAGGGCCACGATGCCGAGCGACGAGATCTGGTGGTAGATGTTGTTGAGCTGGTCGACCGTGAGATCGAGCTCGTCGGCGATCTCGGCGTCGGTGGGGGCCCGATGGAGTTGGGCTTCGAGCTTCATCATGGCCCGTTCGACCGACTTGGCCTTCGAGCGGACCGAGCGCGGCACCCAGTCGATCGAGCGCAGCTCATCGAGGATCGAGCCCTTGACCCGGGCTATGGCGTAGGTCTCGAACTTGTAGCCCCGCTCCGGGTCGAACTTGGCGATCGCGTCGATCAGGCCGAACATCCCGAAGCTGACCAGGTCGGCCTGGTCGACGCTCTGGGGCAGCCCGGCCGCCACCCGGCTGGCGACGTACTTCACCAGAGGGGCGTAGTAGACGATCAGCTGATCGCGATCGATCTGTTCGCCCGTCTTCTTGAACCGAGTCCATACGGAGTCGAGCTCGGTTGTGCTGTCGATGGCCACTATGCCCGCCAAGGTGTGTGGTGCAGTCGGAGGAGGAGCCACCAGCTCCGCCTCGGACGGCTCCAGCTGCTCCCACCATCCGTCGGCCCTTGGCCACGCAACGTGAGATTCAGTGACGGGTTTCTCTCCGGCGGCCGAATGAAGGGCCGGCTGCCCCCGGTCGCCTGGGCCGGCGGACCGATCGACCACGACCTCCAGACCCAGGACGCGCTGGTAGCGGGCTCGAACTACGGCGGTCACGGTAAGCGAGGCTATCGCCCAATGCGAAACGCTCAGAGTGAGCGGTGTAGCTCTACTCAACCGCAACAAGCGTGATCAACCGAAAAGTATGGTGGATCCGTCGAGACGGATCAGCCCGTGGGAACGTAGACGCTGGAGCTCAGCCATCAGCTCGGGGACGGCCTGCCCGGTGAGAGCGACGAGCTGATCGACGTGGATCGGGCCCGCCGATGCCTCATCCACGATCAGGCGGGCCAACGGACCCAGATCATCACCCTGCGTGGCCATCGGTGGCACGCCTCCGACGCCGGCGATGGCCAGCGACGGGTGGAGCCCGAGTTGGTGGAGGACATCGGCGGCCGAGCACACCGGCGGGCACCCGTCGGCCAGGAGCTGATTGGAGCCGGCCGAGGCGGAGCTGATGATGGCACCGGGCACGGCCATGACGGCCGTGCCCCGATCGGCCGCCTCGTTGGCGGTGAGCAACGCCCCGCCCCTCACGTGCGACTCCACCACCACCGTGACGGCACACAATCCGGCGATCAGCCGGTTGCGGGCCGGGAACCGCCAGGGCTCGGGCCCCGTGCCCAGCGGCGACTCGCTGATCAGCAGGCCCCGCTCGCCCACCTCGGCCCACAGCCGGCGGTTGACGGCGGGATAGACGCGGTCGAGACCGGTGCCGACGACGGCGATGGTGGGGGCCGAATTGCCATCGGTGGCGCCCAACGCCCCGGCGTGGGCCGCCCCGTCGATTCCCGCCGCCAGGCCCGAGACGACCACGGCCCCGCCCTGGGCCAGGCCCCGACCCAGCTGGTAGGCGGCCTGGCGGCCGACCGCCGAGCAGCGGCGGGTACCGACCACGGCGGCCCGGGGAGCGGGGGCCAGCAGGCCGAGGTGGCCCCGGGCGAACAGGACGGCCGGTGGGTCGGGATCGTGAGCGAACGGCCAGGCGGCGCTGTCGGGCGTGAGCACGGTGACATCGAGGCGGGCGAGCGCCTCGGCCACGGCCGGCGGATCGAGCCGGCGGGCGTCGGTGGCCCACCGCTCCACCAGCGCCGGGGTGACGCCGGGCGGGGCCGGCCCCGGCTCCCCGGCGATCCGGCCCCGGCACAGGGCCTCGAACGCCTCGGGGGCCGGGGCCCCGCTCAGAAGCCACGCCAGGCGGGCCGGCCCCATCCCGTGGCAGGTGGCCAGGAGCGAGCGGGCCAGGGCGTCGTCGGTGACGGGGGCCGTCATCGGGGGACCCCCAGCACCGAGGCCGGCACGGCCCGCAGCGACAGGGCGGCCGACACCGACCCCTCGTCGATCTCGCCGACCCCGTTCAGATCGGCCAGGGTGCGGGCCACGGTGCGGACCCGGGCCAGTCCCCGCCCGGTGAGCTGGCCGGCGGCCAGCGCCGCCCGCAACACGGCCCGGGCCTCGGGCCGCAGCGGGGCCAGCTCGTCGAGCCGGCCCGGCGGGATCAGGGCGTTGGCCGCCACCCCCCGCTCGGCCGCCAGGGCCCGCACCCGGTGGACGCGGGCGGCCACCACAGCCGAGGGCTCCTCGGCCGGCCCGTCGAGCAGCATGTGGGGAGCCGGCGGCGCCACCTCCAAGCGGATGTCGAAGCGGTCGAGCAGGGGGCCCGACAGGCGCCTCGTGTAACGAGCCCGGACCTGCTCGGTGCACCGGCAGCGGCCGCTGGTGCCGCCCTCTCCGCAGGGGCACGGGTTCATCGCCGCCACCAGCAGGAACCGGGCCGGCAGGGTGGCGGCCCGGGCCGCTCGGGTGACCCGCACCACCCCTTCCTCCAGGGGCTGGCGCAGGGCGTCGAGCGCCACGGCGGAGAACTCGCCCAGCTCGTCGAGGAACAGGACTCCGCCGTGGGCGCAGCTGATCTCGCCCGGGCGGAGGTTGGCGGTACCGCCGCCCACCAGGGCCACCAGCGAGGCGGCGTGGTGCGGGGCCCGCAGCGGCGGGCGGCGGACCAACCCGCAGGCGGGCAGGGTGACCCCGGCGGCCGAATGGACCCGGGTGGCCGCCAGTGCATCGGCCCGGGCCAGGTCGGGCAGCAGCCCGACCAGCCGGGTGGCCAGCATCGTCTTGCCCGATCCCGGCGGGCCGACAAGCAGCAGGTGGTGCCCACCGGCCGCCGCCACCTCCACCGCCCACCGGGCCAGCGGCTGGCCCCGTACATCGGCCAGATCCCCGCCCCGCTCGTCGGGCTCGCACCGGTCCGGTGGCCGCACCGGCGACAACGGCGGCCCGTCTCCCCGCAGGGCATCGACCAGCTGGCGCAGTGACGCCGCCACCTCCACCCCCTCCGACCGGGTGATCGCCGCCTCGGCCCCACCCGACTCGGGCACCACGATGCGGGGGCGCTCGATCGCCCCGGCCAGGCACACCAGCCCCTTCACCGGCCGCAGGGATCCGTCGAGCCCCAGCTCCCCCACCGCCCCCACCGGCTCCAAGCGCTCGGCCTCGATCTGCTCGGAGGCGGCCAGGATCCCAAGCGCGATCGGCAGGTCGAGCGACGCCCCGTGCTTGCGCAGACCGGACGGGGCCAGGTTGATCGTGACCCGCTTCTGGGGCCACACCAGCCCGCTCGACAGGATGGCGGCCCTCACCCGGTCACGGGACTCCCGGCACGACGCGTCGGGCAGCCCGACCATCGTGTACCCCGGCAACCCCTGGCTCACATGAACCTCGACGCTGACCGGATGCCCGTCGACACCCTCGACCACCGCCGAGGCGACCGTTGCGAACATGGCACTCCCCAAGAACCACGCCGGGACGACGCCCGGCACACGGACATGATCTGGGGAAGTTGGGGGCGAGCCTAGCCAGCCCCTGTGACAGCCGGACCCCCGCCCGATCTGATGTTCCAGACCGTCACCCGTGACGCCCCCGGACACCAGATCACGCCGGGACCGCTACTGCTCGTTGATGATCTCGCGGGTGTAGCGCACCACGGCGTCGATCTCGTCAGCCGACAGCTTCTCGCTGAACGACGGCATCTGGCCCTTGCCGTTCTCGATCAGCAGGCGCTGATCGGCCGGATCGGGGATCTGCTCCACCAGCTTCCCGCCGTTGAGCCTGGCCCCCACGCCGCCACCGCCGCTGGCCCCGTGGCAGGGGGCACAGTTGTTGGCGTACACGATCCGGCCGGTGACCAGTTGGGCGTCGTCGGCCGGCACCTCGGGCAGATCACCGCCCCCGCAGGCGGCGGCCAGCACGGGCCAGATCAGGGTCAAAAGGAAAACGGGGCGGGGTCGGGCGGCCCGGATGGGCCGGAGGGTCGCCATACTGCTCCTGTGGGCTTTGATCCGACCCGCAAGCATACGAGGTCGACGTTCGACTACTGGTACGTGGGCATGGGGCTGGTGGTGGTCATCGGTCTCGTGTTGTGGGCGCTGCTGTGAGCCCGCGGTCCAAGGCCGGTGGAGGCCCCAAGGCGGGCCGGCGAGGGGCCGGCCGGGCCCACCGCGACCGGCCCGATCCGTCCGACACCCCCGACGCCGAGGTCCGCTTCATCCAGCCGTTCCAGGCCACCAAGACCTACCTCTGCCCCGGCTGCAACCGCGACATCACACCGGGCACCGGCCACATGGTGGTGGTGCCCCCCGACGCTCCCGACCTGCGCCGGCACTGGCACCGGGGCTGCTGGAACAACCGGGCCACCCGGTACTGAGAACGCCGGGGGTAGCCTCTGCCCATGGCTGACGTGACCATCTATCACAATCCCAATTGAAGTAGCTCCAAGGCGGCACTGGACGTGCTGCGGAGCGCAGGGGTAGACCATGACGTGGTGCTGTACCTGAAGAACCCTCCCGATCGGGCGACCCTCGAGGCCCTGATCGCCAAGCTGGAGGATCCGCCGGCCGACCTGGTCCGTCGGGATGCGTTCTTCACCTCCACCGTCGTGGGCAAGGAGGGTTTCGATCCCGAGACCCTGTCCGACCCCAAGGTGGTGGTGGAGCTGCTGGTGGCCCACCCCCGGTTGTTGCAACGGCCGGTGGTGGTCAAGGGCGACAAGGCCGTGATCGGTCGGCCCCGGGAGCGAGTGCCCGCCCTCATCGAGTCCTGACAGGAGAACACCCATGGCCAGTCCCCAGTTCCACAAGTTCCTGGAGCTGCTCCAGCGCAACCGCCCCCTCACCGACGAGGTGAAGCCCGATTCGATGCGCCGCAACCTCGACAAGGTGGGCGGCAAGTTCCCCGAGGGCGTCACCGGTATCGCCGACGAGGTGGGCGGCGTGCCCGGGGAGTGGATCATGGCCCCCGGCGCCGACCAGGGCGCCGTGCTCCTGTACTTCCACGGCGGCGGCTACGTGGCCGGCTCGGTGGCGTCGCACCGCAACCTCCTGGGCCACCTGGCCCAGGCCGTGGGCTGCCGCATCTTCGCCGCCGAGTACTCCCTGGCCCCCGAATGCCCCCACCCCGCAGCGGTGAACGATGCCACCGCCGCCTACCGCTCGCTGGTGGACCAGGGGTACAGCCCCGGCCGGATGGCGGTGGCGGGTGACTCGGCCGGCGGCGGCCTGGCCATGGCCACCCTGCTCGCCCTCAAAGACGACAACGACCCGCTGCCGGCGGCCGCCGTGCTCATCTCCCCCCTCACCGACTGCGAGGGCACGGGCGAGTCGATGACCACCAAGGCCGACGTCGACCCCATGATCACGCCGGGCAGCCTGAAGAACATCGTCGCCCTGTTCCTCGGTCCGAACGGCGATCCCAAGGACCCGCTGGCCTCCCCCCTGCTGGGCGATCTGGCCGGCCTGCCGCCGGTGCTGATCCAGGTGGGCGAGAGCGAGGTCCTGGTGGACGACTCCACCCGCCTGGCGGCCAAGATCACCGAGGCCGGAGGCGAGGCCGAGCTCGAGGTGTGGCCCGAGATGGTGCACGTGTGGCACGGATCGGCCGGCTTCGTACCCGAGTCGGACCAGGCCATCGCCCGCATCGGCGAATGGCTCAAGCCCAAGCTGGGCGTCAACTGAGCCGTTGAGCGTCGCCTGACCTAGAACGCCGCTTCGATCACCTCGACGTGGCCGGCGCCGTCCACGACGGCCACGTCGAAGCGCAGCTCCGACACCCACCCCTCGTGCTGGGCCAGCCAGTGGCGGGCCACGGTGCGGATCCGCTGCTGCTTGCGCCAGCCGACCGCCTCGGCCCCGGAGCCGAACGCCCCGCTGGTCCGACGCTTCACCTCGCAGAACACCACCACGTCGGGCCCGGCCGCGATCAGGTCGATCTCACCGGCCCGGACCCGCCAGTTGCGGGCCACGATCTCGTAGCCGCGCTCGGCGTACCAGTCGGCGGCGAACCGCTCCCCGTACCGACCCACCTCGTCCTTGGCCGCCATGGCCAACCTCGTCTCAGGCCCTCCCTAAGTGAGGACCGTCGCTACAGACCGTCGGTCTCGGGAAGCTCCTCGACCGTGATCACCTGACTGGAGGAGACGGTGACCCGGGCCAGAAAACGGGTCTGGCGATACATGTCCCAGACCCAGGCATCGGTCAACTCGTACTCGATGAAGTTCGCGCCCGGCGGGCTTATGCGCTCGACCTTGTTGGCCAGGTAGAACCGACGATCCGTCTCGACCACGTAGCGGAACATCGGGATGACGTCCCGATACTCCTTGTACAACGCAAGCTCGATCTCGGCCTCGTAGCGTTCAACCTCTTCGCTACTCATGGACGGTCCATTCGGCCGGAGGGGCCGTTACTTGAAGCGCTTTTCCTTGACCTTGGCCGCCTTGCCCACGCGATCACGCAGGTAGTAGAGCTTGGCCCGCCGCACATCGCCCCGGGTCACCACCTGGATCTTGTCGATGATGGGCGAATGGAGGGGGAAGGACCGCTCGACACCGACACCGAAGCTCAGCTTGCGGACGGTGAACGATTCACGCACCGAGGTGCCCCGGCGGGCGATGACCACGCCTTCGAACACCTGGACCCGCTCCCGGTTGCCCTCGACCACCTTCACGTGGACCTTCACCGTGTCACCAGCGTTGAATTCAGGGATGTCGGAGCGGATTTGATCCTGCTCGACCAGTTCGGTGAGGTTCATGGTGCAGTTCCTTGATGGAAAGGGAGCGCGCGTTGTCGGCTTGACAATGCTACGGGGGAACGGGCGCTGTTCCTACCGGAGAGATGGCAGCCGAGGCATCGATCGCCAAGGGCGATCAGAGGTCGAGCCCGAACTCGGCCAGCACGGCCTCGTCGGCCGGCGACATCCCGCCCCGGGCCGCCAGCAGCTCGGGCCGGTTGCGGGCCGTGCGAACCAGGGCCTGGGCCCGGCGCCAGCGGGCCACCCGGGCATGGTCACCCGAGGTCAGCACCTCGGGCACGTCCCAGCCCCGATAGCTGGCGGGCCGGGTGTAGTGGGGGTATTCCAGCAACCCCTGGGAGAAGGAGTCGTCCTCCACCGAACCGATATTGCCCACCATGCCGGGCACCAGGCGGCTCACCGCCTCCAGGATCACGGCCGCCGCCACCTCGCCGCCGGCCAGCACATAGTCGCCGATCGAGATCTCACCGTCCACCAGGTGTTCCCGCACCCGCTCGTCGACCCCCTCGTAGCGGCCGCACAGCAGGCTGAACCCCCCCAGCGAGGCCAGCTCGGCGGCGTAGGCCTGGGTCAGCACCCGGCCGGCGGGTGACAGGTACAGCAGCGGCCGGGGCGGCTGGACCCGCTCCACCGTGTCGAAGATCGGCTCGGGCTTGAGCACCATCCCGGCCCCGCCCCCGAACGGGCTGTCGTCGACCGAACGGTGCGGATCCTGGGTGACCGACCGCAGATCGTGGACCCGGACGTCGATCAACCCCCGCTGACGGGCCTTGCCCAGCAGGCTGGCCGAAGCGAACGTCTCCACCAGCTCGGGAAAGATCGTTAGCACGTCGACCCGGAGCCGCGGACCGCTCGCCCCGCCACCGGTGCCCTCGCTGCTCATGTGGGCCCTGTCGGTGCCGCCGGGCGATGGATCAGGCGCCGTCGTCATCGTCGTCGAGCAGGCCGGCCGGCACCGTGACTGACACCTCGTCGTCGGCCGAGCCCGTGACGAAGACCATCGGCACCAGGCGGCCGTCGGCCAGTTCCAGCAGGTCCGACGCCGGATTGGCCACCACCGACACCACGGGCCCGTGGGCCTTGCCGTGCTGATCGACCACCGTGCGCCCGATGAGCTCGTGGACGAACAGGGCGTCGGGGTCGTCGATGGGTTCGGCCCGCAGCACGCGCCCGTGGAGGCGGTCGGCCTCTTCCCGGCTGGTCACACCGGCGAAGGCGACGAGCCACTTCGATCCCTGGTGGGGCTGGGCCGTCACCACCTCGAGGCGGCGTTCACCGGCCCACAGCACGGCACCGGGGGCGGTACGCTCGGCCACGCGGTCCGTCACCAGATCCACCACCACACCGCCCTTGAGCCCGTGGGGGCGGGTGATGCGGCCGACCTCCAGGAGATCCCCGGCGGCGGCAGGAGTGGCGTCGCTCATCGGGCGGTGCGTCCCGCTCCGGACGACAACGCCATCACTCGACGAACTCGACCTCGGTGGTCACGCCGTCCTTGGCGGCAGCGGCGTTCACGACGGTGCGGATGGCGGAGGCCACCCGGCCCCGGCGGCCGATGACCCGGCCCATGTCGTCGTCGTGGACGGTGACATCGAGGCGAACCCGGTCTCCGTTGGCGCTGGCCTCGATCGACACGTCGTCGGGGTAGGCCACGACGGACTTGCACAGGTGGAGCAGCACCGCCTCGGCGGTGGGCGCCGGTGAATCGGTTGCCGTGTCGCTCACGCCGACGCCCCGACGGCCGACGAAGCCTCGGCGGCAGCAGCGGCCTTGGCCGCCTCCTGCTCCTTGACCAGGTCTTCCACCGACGTGCCGGAGGTGTGGTGGCCCCAGGCGCCGGAGATCTCCAGCAGCTTGCGCACCCGCTCGGTGGGCTGAGCGCCCTGTCGCAGCCAGGCCACAGCCTTGGCGTTGTCGATCTTGATGGTCGACGGGTCGGTGCGGGGGTTGTAGATGCCCACGATCTCGATGAAACGACCGTCCCGGGGGGAACGGGCATCGGCCGCCACCACGCGATACGTCGGCTGCTTCTTCTTGCCCATCCGCATCAGGCGAAGGCGTACGGCCACGGAATCCTCACTCTGGTCAAAGCTCTAGCATCATCAAACGAACAACACAGGCTACCGGTATCAGACCGGGATCCATCACGGCCGGGGGCAGCGACGCCACCAGCGACCGCTCATCGGCGCCGGTCGAGCTCGTCGGCCAGGGCGTCGAGGTCGCTGGCGTCGATCCGGTCCAGCCCGGGGAGCATCAGCGGCGCCTTGCCCGCCTTGGTGCCCTTCGGCGTCACCCGCCCGCCCCCGGTCAGGGCCGGCACACCGCCCTTGCCGGTGACCCGGGAGCCGCCCTTGCCCTTGCGCTTGTCTCCCTTGCGGTCCTTGCGGGCCTTCTTGGTGCCCATGCCCCCGAGCTTCTTCATCATCTTCTGCATCTCGGTGAACTGGGTGACGAGGCCGGCCACCTGGGTGGGGTTGGTGCCCGACCCCTTGGCGATGCGGGCCCGGCGGGACGCCTCGATCATGCGGGGCTCGGCCCGCTCGGCCGGCGTCATGGACTTGATGATCGCCTCCACCCGGGCCAGCTCGCGGTCGTCGATGTTGACGTTGCGCAGCTCCTTGGGCAGGCCGGGCAGCATCGAGAGCAGGCCACCGAGGGGGCCCATCTTCTTGAGCTGCTGCATCTGCTCCAGGAAGTCGTCGAGGGTGAACTGGCCCTCGAGCATGCGGGCCGCCGCCTCTTCGGCCTCCTCCTTCTCGTAGACCTGCTCGGCCTTGTCGATCAGGGTGAGCACGTCGCCCATGCCCAGGATCCGGCTGGCCATCCGGTCGGGATGGAAGAGGTCGAAGTCCTCCAGCTTCTCGCCGGTGGCGGCGAAGGCGATGGGCCGGCCCACCACCTCCTTCACCGACAGGGCGGCGCCACCCCGGGCGTCGCCGTCGAGCTTGGTGAGGATCACGCCGTCGAGCGACAGGCGCTGGTGGAAGGCCTCGGCCGTGTTCACCGCGTCCTGGCCCGTCATGGCGTCGACCACGAGGAACGTGTAGTGAGGCTGCACGCTGTCGGAGATCCGGCGGACCTCCTCCATCAGGTCCTCGTCGATGGCGAGGCGGCCGGCGGTGTCGACGATGAGCACATCGCGGCCGGTGCGGCGGGCCTCCTCGAGGGCGGCGGCAGCCACCGCCACCGGGTCCGACGGCTCGGAGAACACCGGCACATCGATCTGGCGACCGAGCGTGCGGAGCTGCTCCACGGCGGCCGGGCGCTGGAGATCGGCCCCGACCATCAGCGGGTTGCGGCCCTGGCTCTTGAACCAGCGGGCCAGCTTGGCCGACGTGGTGGTCTTGCCCGACCCCTGGAGGCCGGCCATGAGCACCACGGTGGGCGGCCGGGAGGCGAACGAGATCTGCATGGTCTCGCCGCCGAGGCTCGCCGTGAGCTCCTCGTTGACGATCTTGACCACCTGCTGGGCCGGGTTGAGAGCCTTGTGGATCTCCTCCCCCACCGCCCGGGCCCGGATGCGGTCCCGCAGGCCCCGCACCACGGTGAGATTGACGTCGGCCTCCAGCAGGGCGAGGCGGATCTCCCTCAGGGCCTCGTCGACATCTTCCTCGGTGAGGCGGCCCTTCTTGCCGAGCCGGCCGAAGATGCCCTCGAACTTGTCCGTCAGCGTCTGGAACACCCATCCAGCCTATTACTTGCGGGGGCTCGCGCCCCCGACGCCCGCAAGCGGGCTCCCCCATCTCCGCCGGGGACCCCGACCCCGGCGGGGCCGGGTGCGGTCACTCGAACAGGGCGTCGACGAAGGCGGGGGCGTCGAAGTCGACCAGGTCACCGGCCTTCTCGCCCAGGCCCACGAGCTTCACCGGGATGCCCAGCTCGGACTCGATGGCGAACACGATCCCGCCCTTGGCCGACCCGTCGAGCTTGGTGAGCACCACGCCGGTGACCTCAACCGCCTCGGTGAAGACCTTGGCCTGCGACATCCCGTTCTGGCCGGTGGTGGCGTCGATCACCAGCAGGACCTCGGACACGTGCCCCGGCTCCCGCCCCGCCACCCGGCGCACCTTGGACAGCTCCTCCATGAGGTTGGTCTTGTTGTGGAGGCGCCCGGCGGTGTCGGCCAGCACCACGTCGCAACCCCGGGCGGCAGCGGCCTGCACCCCGTCGAAGATCACGGCCGAGGGGTCGCCGCCCTCGTTGCCCCGCACCACGTCGGCCCCGGCCCGCTCGCCCCAGGTGGTGAGCTGCTCGGCGGCGGCGGCCCGGAAGGTGTCGCCGGCGGCCAGCAGCGGCTTGTGGCCCTCGTCGACGAGGCGGCGGGCCACCTTGCCGATGGTGGTGGTCTTGCCCACCCCGTTCACCCCCACGAACAGCCAGACGTTGGTCCGGCCCTCGTCGAGGATGAGCGAGCGGTCCTTACCCTCCAGCTCCCGGTGCATCCGGGCCTTGAGCAGACCCAGGATGTCTTCGCCCGAGTCGGCCCCCGAGCCCTTGGCCAGGTCGCGCACGTCGCCGATGAGCGACATCGAGGTGGCCACGCCCACGTCGGCCTGGATCAGCGCCTCCTCCAGCTCCTCCCAGTCGTCCTCGCTGAGCTTGCCCCGCCCCACCAGGCCGCCCAGGTAGCCGCTGAAGGCGGTGCGGGCCTTGCCCAGCCGATCGAAGAAGCTCGGCTTGACCAGCGGTTCCAGCTGCTGGGGCGGGGCCTCGGCCTCGGCCGGCGGCGCCTCCTCCACCACCTCGGGCCCGACCTCCACGGGGGCGGCCTCGGCCTCGGTCGGCACCGCGGTGTCGACGCTGGAAGTCGGCGGGGTCTCCTCCACCGCCGGCGGCGTGGTGACGGTGCCGGTACCCGGGCGCCGCTCGTCCGGCGTTGGCTCCAGCTCCAGGTCCCGTCCCCGGCTACGGGTGGCGACGAAGGCCGCCCCGCCGACCACCACGAGGACGGCGGCGATGATCAGGATCCACAGCGCTGCGCTCATCTGTCGATCCTACGCATGATCCCCGGCGCTGCCCCGCCGGCGATCCGTGTCACGGACATCGCGACACGCCAGCGAACTGCGCAACGTTTCCTGCGGATTCCGTAGAAGACGTCGCGCAGATCGGGGGCGGGGCGCGATGTCCGTCGCGCAGAACGGGGCGGCGGGCGGGCGCTGCTAGCGCTGGCCGAGGGTGGCGCTCAACGTCTGGGGTTGGCCGCCGCGCATGATCTCGAGCTGGACGGCGTCGCCCGGCGGGTGGGCCAGCACCAGGCCGGCCAGCACCTCGAAGCTCGTGACCGGGGCACCGTCGAGCGACAGGATCAGGTCGCCGGCCTGGATGCCGGCGTTCTCGGCCGCCGAACCCGGGGTCACCTGGGTCACCTCGACCCCGGCCGACCCGTCCGCCGGCACCTTGCCCTCCACCCCCAGCAGGCCGCTCTCGATGGGCTCACCGGCCACCAGCTTCTGGGCGATCCGATGGGCGGTGTCGATCGGGATGGCGAACCCGATCCCGGCGTTGGTGTTGCTCCCACCGCCGGTCTCGATGGCGGTGTTGATGCCGATCACCCGTCCCTGGCGGTCGGCCAACGCCCCGCCGGAGTTCCCGGGGTTGATGGGGGCGTCGGTCTGGATCATCGCCGTGTAGTAGGGCTCGTTGCGGCCGGTCATGACCGGCCGGTCGACGGCCGAGATGATGCCGGCGGTGACCGTCTGCTGCAGCTCGAACGGCGACCCGATGGCCACCGCCAGCTGACCCACCTGGGCCTTCTGCCCGAGGGCGAAGGACGCCGGGGTGAGGTTCTGGCCGTCGGGCACCCGGACCACGGCCACGTCGCTGTTGACATCGGCTCCCACCAGCGTGCCGTCGAGATGCCGGCCGTCGGCCAGCACCACCTGGATCTGGTTGGCCCCCTCGATCACGTGGTTGTTCGTGAGGATGAGGTTCTGGTCGTAGATGACGCCGGAGCCGAGGCCGAACTCGGTGACGACCTGCACCACGGACGGGCCCAGCACCTGCGACACGTAGGCCGCCGGCTCCTGGTTCGGGTCGATCGAGGCCGGCGGGGCCAGCGAGGGCGCCGACCCGCCCGGCGCCGTGGTGCCGGTCTGGCCGGCGGTCGACGCTCCCACCGGCACGACCGCCGTGGTGGCGGCGGGGGCGGCCGCGTCGTCGCGGCTGTAGGTGGCGGCGGCGAACCCGCCGCCGGCCAGGAGCCCGCCGGCCAGGAAGGCAGCCAGCACCCGCCAGCCCCAGCCGCTGGCCGGGCGCACCGCCGGCCCCGGCGCCGCCGCCGAGTCGGGTGGGGCGGGGGTGGGCGGTTGGGCCGGGGCGGCCGGCCACCAGCCCGAGGTGGCGGTGGTGTCGGGCCGGGCCAGCCGGGGCGGCTGCTGGGGCAGGGGTTGGGTGGGATCGGGCGCCGGGGCGACCATGCCCGTTCCCGGCAGGCGGGGTGCCCCGACCGGCGGGGCGGTGGGAGCCGACCCGAAGGCGGTGCCCGGTACCGCTACCGGCACGGGACCCCGTGCCGTCGGCGCTCCCACGCCGGCCGGCACGCCGGTGGGCGGGGCGGTGGGGGGCCGCAGATCGGTGGTGTCGTCGGGGTCCCAGGTACCAGTTGCGCTCACGGGCCGTCGTCCTTTCTCCCGTTCAGGGTACCGGTGGGCCCGAAAGCCCGAGTAAAGGTGGGGCGGCCGGCGGTGGTGGCGACGCTCCTGTGGCCTCCGGTGGCGTCGGCGGGGCGGCCGCCGACGGTGATGCGCTGGGCGGCGGCGCCCCCACCGGGAGGGGGAGCACGATGGTGAAGGTCGAGCCCACGCCGGGCTGCGACTCGAGCTCCACCGTGCCCCCGTGGCGCTCGGCCACCTGGCGCACGATGCTGAGGCCGAGCCCCAGCCCCTTGCCCGACTCCGACCCCCGCCAGAACCGCTCGAACACGGCCCGCTGGTGGTCCTCGGCTATGCCCGGACCCTGGTCGACAACGGCGATCGTGGCCCGGTCTCCCCGCCGGCCGGTGGCCACGGTGATGGTGGACCCGGCCGGGGCCAGGCGTACCGCGTTGGCGGCCAGGTTGGTGACGGCCCGCCGCAGCGCCGCCCCGTCACCGTGCACCACGATCGCTCCGGTGGCGCCGGCTCCGGTGCTGTCGGTGACGAGGGTGAGGCCCCGGCGGGCCGCCGGGGCCGCCATCTCGGCCGTCACCTCCGCCGCCAGGATCACGAGGTCGACCTCGGCCACCATGGCCCGGGGGACCGAGCTGCGGGCCTGCACCACCAGATCCTCCACGATCTGGCTGATCCGACCGTTCGACTCGTGGGCGATGCGGGCCGAGCGGCGCAGGTCGTCCACCGAGGCATCCGGGTCGTCGAGGGCCAGCTCCAGGTTGGCCTGGGCGATGGCCAGCGGGTTGCGCAGTTCGTGGGAGGCGTCCTGCACGAAGCGGCGCTGCTGCTCGAACGAGGCCTGCAGCCGGTCGAGCATCTCGTCGAACGTGTCGGCCAGGCCCTTCAGCTCGTCGTCGGGGCCGTCGAGCGCGATGCGGCGGGCCAGCTCCTCGGTGCCCGAGATGTCGCGGGCCACACCCGTGATCCGGCTGATCGGGCCGAGCGTCCAGCCGGCCAGCAGCCAGCCGGTGCCGAATGCCACCACCGACAGCAGGCCCAGGCCCACCAGCGACGCCGAGCGGAGGTCGTTGAGCGACTCGGCGTAGGCCTGGCGTTGGAGCGACTCCCAGACGAACCGGTTGAAGTCGCTCCGCAGCACGACCTCCCAGTCGGTGTCGATCTCCGCCCCGGTGACCGGGTCCTGGTAGACGAAGTGGCGGGTGCGGAGGTCCGGCGGCTGGCTCAGCTGATGGGCCTGCCAGGCGTAGACGGCGGCGATGAAGACGGCACCCACCGCGAACACGGCCAGGGCGTAGGCCAGCGAGAGCCGGAACCGGATCGACTGGGCCCAGCGCGGCATCAGCCCGCTCCGTCGGCCTTCGGTTCCACCAGGCGATAGCCGGCGCCGATGACGGTCTCGATCAGGGGTGCCCCGGCGGCGGCGGTGAGCTTGCGGCGCAGCGTGCCCACCGTCACCCGGGCGGTGTTGGTGAACGGGTCCACCATCTCGTCCCACACGTGTTCGAGCAGGCGCTCCTGGGACAGGACCTCGCCCGGATGGGTCATGAAGTACCGCAAGAGCGCGAACTCCTTGGTGGTCAGCTCGATCGGGGCGCCGTCCCAGGCCACGGTGCGCCGGGCCGTGTCGAGCTCGAGGCGGCTGAGGCGGAGCACGGCGTCGGTGCCGGCCACCTCCCTGCGGAGCAACGTACGGACGCGGGCCGAAAGCTCCCGTAAAGCGAACGGCTTGACCAGGTAGTCGTCGGCGCCCTCGTCGAGGCCGGCCACCCGGTCGTCCACCGCATCGCGCCCGGTGACCATCAGCACCCGGGTGGCGGGATCGAAGCGGGCGTCGGACCGGATCAGCCGGCACACCTCCCGACCGTCGAGGTCGGGCAGGTTCAGATCGAGCGTCACCAGGTCGTAGGGATTGAGCGCCAGGCGGTCGAGCGCGCCCTGGCCGCTGGTGGCCACGTCCACCGCGTAGCCCTCGCGCCGGAGGCTGGACGCGATCGCCTCGGCCAGGTCCGCCTCGTCGTCGACCACCAGGATGCGCACACCTCCAGGGTAGAGCGGGCGGGCGGCGCTCTCGGCGGCCTGGGGCGGGGCCCGCGCCGCGGTTGGGCCCTTTTCGCCTGACTTTCCCTGCGTGCCGCTTCACTGGGTACGAGATCAGCGACTATGGAGGGCCATGACCAGCCACAGAGAAGCCGCCGGCGAGCTGGAGCGGGTGCTGTTCGAGATCAAGCGCGTGATCGTGGGCCAGGACCACATGGTCGAGCGCCTCATCGTCGCCCTGCTGGCCCGGGGCCACGTGCTCCTGGAGGGCCTGCCGGGCCTGGCCAAGACGCTGGCGGTGCAGACCCTGGCCGACACGATCGGCGGGTCGTTCGTCCGGCTCCAGTTCACCCCCGACCTGTTGCCGTCGGACCTGGTAGGCACCCGGATCTGGCGCACCTCGAATGAGCAGTTCGACATCGAGTGGGGCCCGGTGTTCGCCAACCTGGTGCTGACCGACGAGATCAACCGGGCGCCGGCCAAGGTGCAGTCGGCCCTGCTCGAGGTGATGGCCGAGCACCAGGTGTCGATCGGTGGGGTCACGCGGCCCCTGCCCGAGCCGTTCCTCGTGCTGGCCACCCAGAACCCGGTGGAGTCCGAGGGCGTGTACACCCTGCCCGAGGCCCAGCGGGACCGGTTCCTGATGAAGGTGGTGGTGGGGTACCCGTCGCCGGCCGAGGAGCTGGAGATCGTGCGCCGGATGGGGGTACGGGCCCCGTCGGCCAGCCAGGTGCTGGACCTGGACCAGCTCCAGGCGTTCCAGGACCTGGCCGACCAGGTCTACGTCGACAACGCCGTGGCCCAGTACGCGGTCGACCTGGTCATGGCCACCCGGGAGCCGTCGCTGCGGGGCATGCCGGAGCTGCAGGAGCTGATCGAGTTCGGGGTGAGCCCCCGGGCCACGCTGGGCCTGGTGAGCGCCGGACGGTCGCTGGCCCTGCTGCGGGGCCGGAGCTACGCCCTGCCCCAGGACATCTTCGACGTGACCCGCGACGTGTTCCGCCACCGCCTCATGCTGAGCTACGAGGCCCTGGCCAAGGGCCTCGGCCCCGACGACGTGCTGAACCGCCTGCTGGCGGTGGTGCCGGCCGTGGCCCTGTCGCCGGTGGAGCTGGAGACCAAGGCCAACGCCGCCCAGGGCCGCTCCCCCGCCCCCGGCACCCGCCCGGCCTACAGCGCCGATCCCCGGCCCGCCCCGCCGGCCGGGTACCCCAACGCGGCGTCCGGCCCCGGGTCGGGGGCAACACCGGCACCGTCACCGGCGGCGGCCTCGGCCGGACCGGCCCCGATGCCGGCCGGCGCACCCGCCCCCTCGGGCACGGCGACCCCTCGGGGCGCCGGCGACCCGATCGACACGTCACCCCTGCCCGCCCCTGGTCGGCCGGCACCGGGCGGGGCCGACCGGCCCGCCGGCCCGCCGGCCGAGCGCTCCTGACCGCACGATGACCGTCACCCCGTTCACCGATCCGCTGGCCGTCACCCCACCCGAGACCCGGGAGCTGCTGCGCCGCCTCGAGCTCGACGTGACCCGCCGCCTCGACGGCCTGCTCCACGGCGACCACCGGGGCCTGGTGCCCGGCCACGGCTCGGAGCTGGGCGAGACCCGCCGCTACGCCCCGGGCGACGACGTCCGCCGGATCGACTGGAACGTGAGCGCCCGCCTGCTGGAGCCCCACATCCGCCAGACGATCGCCGAGCGGGAGCTGCAGACGTGGCTGGTCGTCGATCGGTCGGCCCGGCTCGCCTTCGGGACCACCGGGGCCGAGAAGCGTCAGCTGGCGTTGGCGGCGGCCGCCGCCGTCGGCTTCCTCACCAACCGGGACGGCAACCAGATCGGGGCCGTGTTCGCCGGACCGGCCGCACCGGTCGGGCGGGGTCTGGTGCCGCCCAAAGGGTCGCGCCGGCACTTCCTGTCGATCCTGTCCGACATCGCCGCCGCGCCCCCGTCCGACGGGGGCGGCGTGACCGATCTGGGCTCGGCCCTGGCCCGGCTCGCCTCCGTGTCGCGCCGGCGGGGCCTGGTGGTGGTGATATCCGACTTCCTGGTGGCGCCGGGCTGGGAGGACGCCATGCGGATCCTGGGCCAGCGCCACGACGTGTTGGCCATCCAGGTGACCGACCCCCGGGAGCGGGAGCTGCCCGATGTGGGGGTGGTCGTGCTGCGGGACCCGGCCACCGGCCGGGAGCACGAGGTGGCCACCCACAAGCGGGCGGTGCGGGAGCGGTTCGCCGCCGCCGCCCGGGAGCGTCAGGAGCGTCTGGAGGCCCAGCTCCGGCTGGCCCGGATCGACCACCTGGTGCTCTCCACCGACCGGTCGTGGCTCGACGACCTGGTGCGGTTCGTCGCCCTGCGCAAGATGCGCCTGGCCTCGGTGGGGCGGCGATGACGTTCCTGTCGGCCTGGCGCCTGTGGTTCCTGATCGGGGTGGCGGGGCTCGCCGTCCTGTACGTGGTTCTGCAGCGGCGGCGCACGAACTACGCCCTGCGCTTCACCGCCCCGGAGCTCCTCGACCTGGTGGCGCCGTCCCGGCCCGGGTTCCGGCGCCATGTGCCGGCGACGGTGTTCCTGGTGTCGCTGGCCACCCTCGTGACCGGCTTCGCCCAGCCGGCCCGGGTGATGAAGGTGCCCCGGGAGCGGGCCACCGTGATCGTGGCCATCGACGTGTCGCTGTCGATGGAGGCGGCCGACGTGTCGCCCAACCGGCTGGAGGCGGCCAAGGCGGCCGCCGACACCTTCATCGAGCAGCTACCGCCCAAGCTGAACGTGGGGGTGGTGAGCTTCGCCGGCACGGCCAACGTGCTGGTGACCCCCACCCAGGACCACTTCGCCGCCCGCACCGCGGTGCAGAACCTGAAGCTGTCGGAGTCCACCGCCATCGGTGAAGCCATCTTCACGTCGTTGAACGCCCTGGCCAACGCGCCGGCCGACGAGACCGGCACCCAGCCCCCGGCCCGGATCGTGCTGCTGTCGGACGGGGAGACCACGGTGGGCCGGCCCGACGCCGAGGCGGTGGACGCAGCCAAGACGGCCGGCGTGCCGGTGTCGACCATCGCTTTCGGGACCAAGCAGGGCTACATCGTCTACGACGACCCGCGCACCCCGATCGTCGAGCAGGCCCCCGTGCGCGTGCCGGTGGGCGACGAGAACCTGAAGGCCATCGCCGATGCCACCAACGGGTCGTACTTCGAGGCGTCGTCGCTGGAGGAGCTGGAAGCGGTGTACAGCGACATCGGCTCGGCCGTCGGCTTCGAGGAGGTGAACCGGGAGATCACCGACTGGTTCGTGGCCGGCGCCCTGGTGCTGCTGGTGGCCGCCTCCGGCTTCAGCCTCCTGTGGTTCCACCGCCTCCCGTGACCGACGACGAGATCAATGCGATCGTAGAGCAGGTCACGGCGGCGATCGAGGCCGGCTCCCCCACCGGGCGTGGGCGGGCCGAGACCGAGTGGGACCTGGTCGAGATGTACTTCGGGTCCGACTGACCAAAACGCGACACGGCGGCATTCTGGGTGGAGTTTTGGTCTGCGGCAGACCAAAACATCACCCAGTTCGGGCTGGTACCCGGACCGGCCGGCAGGTCAGCTCGCGGCGGACTCGGCGGCGCCGTCGTTGGTGTCGTCGTCGGCCAGGGCAACGGGGCCGACCCGGTCTTCGCGCAGGTCGATGACGGGACGGTCGACCGGCTTGCGCACCTGGACCTTCTCGCTCACCACCTTCGACGACCCGCCGGGCTTCATCGACACGCCGTAGAGCACGTCGGCCGCCTCCATGGTCCGCTTCTGGTGGCTGACCACGATCAGCTGGGCCTCCTTGCGGAACTCCTCCAGCAGGGCCAGGAACCGGCTCAGGTTCACGTCGTCGAGGGCCGCCTCCACCTCGTCCATCACGTAGAACGGTGACGGGCGGCTGCGGAACACGGCGAACAGGAAGGCCAGGGCCACCAGGCTCCGCTCCCCGCCCGACAGCAGCGACAGCTTCTTCACGTTCTTGCCCGAGGGCTTGGCCTCCACCTCGACGCCGCAGTTCAGCAGGTCGTCGGGGTTGGTGAGCGTGATCCCGCCCTTGCCTCCCGGGAACAGGCCACTGAACAGGGCCACGAAGTTGTGCGACACGTCGGCGAAGGCGGCCGAGAAGACCTGCACGATCTCCTCGTCGATCGAGCGGATCAGCTGGTTCAGATCCCGGCGGGCCGTCTTCACGTCGTCGAGCTGGGCGTCGATGAAGTCGTGGCGCTCCTTGAGGGCCTCGAACTCCTCCAGGGCCAGCGGGTTGATCGGGCCCAGCAGCTTGAGCTCCCGCTCCAGATCCCGCACCCGGGCCTCGGGGCTGGCCCCGTTCTCGATCTCGGGCAGCTCGGTGGCCAGCGCCACCGCCGGCTCGGTGTCGAGCTCCCGGCGCAGGGCCTCGGTGAGGGCCTCCAGCTTCACGCGGTTCTCGGCCTCGCCCAGCTCCACCCGGCTCCGGCGCTCCCGCACCTCCACCAGCTCCCGCTCGGCCGTCTGGCGCTCGGCCCGCTGGGCCGTCAGCTCGGCCGACACCTGGCGGGCCGCCTCCGACTGGGCCCGGTGCTCGGCCTCCAGCACCTCGATCCAGGCCGCCACCCGGGCCCCGAGCCCGCTCAGCCGCTGGGCCAGGGCGTCGACCGCACCCAGCGCCGCTTCCAGCGCCTCCCGGCGGATGCGGGCCCGCTCCCGCTCGCCCACCAGGCGCTCCAGGCGGGTCTCGGTCTCGGCCCGGCGGTTCACCAGCTGTTCCTGGCGGGCTTCGATGGCGGCCGCCTTGACCTCGAGGTCCCGTCGGGCCTGGGCCAGGGCCCGGGTCCGCTCCTCCAGCGAGGTGCGGGAGTGGCTGAGGGCCTCCACCCGCTTGAGGTACTCGGCTTCCTCGTTCTCCACCGCCGGCAACTCGGCCCGCAGGCGGGCGGCCCGGTCTTCGTCGGCCCGGGCCTGGGCCGCCAGCTCGGCCCGGCGCCCCTCCAACCGCTGGGTGTCGGCGGCGAAGTCGCGCAGCTGGGCCGTGCTGCGATCGCGCAGGCCCGTGGCCCGCTCCTGGGCCTGGGCCGCCTGGCGCCGCCGGTCCTCGATCGAGCGGCTGCGGTTCACGGCGTCGCGGGCGGCGGCCTGGGCCCCCTGCAGGGCGGCGGCCACCCGCTCGGCCTCACCCTTGGCGAAGGCCGCCTTGCCCTCGGCCTCCTCCAGGGCGGCGCCGGTGGCGCCCGTGCCCGACAGGCCGATCCGCCAGCCGGCGGGGCCGAACCGGTCTCCGTGGCGGGTGACGACCACCAGCTCGGGGTGGCCCATGGCCACCTCCATGGCCTGGCGCCAGGTGCCGTCGACCACGACGGCCGAGGCGAACAGCACATCGAGCAGGGCGTTCACGTCGTCCCGCTGGGCCCGAACCCGATCCCGCAGGCGAACAGCGCCGACGGGCGCGGCGCTCACCGACCCGGCACCGACGGGGGCGGCGGCCGATGGGACCGGCCCGCTCCCCCGGCCCAGGGCCAGCACGGCGCCGGCCAGGTCGTTGGCCTCGAGGGCGGCCAGGGCGGCGGCGCCGTTGCGGGGGTTGTCGATGACGACGGCCTGCAGGGCCTCGCCGGCGGCCGCCTCCACCGCCGACTCCCACCCGTCGTCGATGGCCACCAGGTCCAACAGCACCCCGAGGAAGCCGGCCTGGTCGGCCAGGGCGGTGGCACCGGCGGCGGAGCGGGCGGCGTCGAGGGCCTGGCGCAGGGCGTCGCGCCGGGCGGCCCACCGGTGGGCCTCGGCGTCGGCCTCCCGCCGCTGCTCGGTGAGCTCGGTGACCGCAGCCTCGGCCGAGCGCCGCTCCTGCTGGGCGGCTGCGGCCTGGCGGTCCAGGTCGGGGCGCTCGGTGGCCAGCTGGGTCAGGGTCTGGGCGGCCTGGGCCGCCTCGGCTTCCACCCGCTGGCGGCGAGCGGCCGACGCCTGCAGCTCGGAACCCAGCCGCTGCAGCTCGGCCTGGCTGCGCTGCCCGGCCTTGGCCAGGGCGGCCAGCTCGGCCCGCAGCTCGGGGGCCCGGGTGGGCTTGGGGGCCAGCTCGTCGCCCCATTCGGTGTCGAACGTGAGCTGCTCGGAGGACAGGAGCGCCTCGGCCTGGGCCAAGCGGTCGAACTCGGGCTTCAGCCGGCGGGCATCGGCCTCGGCCGTCTGCAGCTCCTGGGCCAGCCGGGCCGACTCGGCCTCGAGGTTGGCGACCAGCCCGTCGTCCACCGCCGCCTGCAGCTCGCCCTCCAGGCGGCGCCGGCGCTCCCCGATCACGTTGTGCTGGCCCTTGATCCGCTCCCGCAGGCTGCGGGCCCGGCTGGCCACGTCGGCGATGTCGGAGGCGCCGAGGGCGGCCAGGCGGGCCTCGTCGCGCAGCACGGCGGCGTCGAGCGACGCCAGCTGGCTGGTGATCGTGCGCTCCCGGTCGTTGGCCTCCAGCCGCTGGCGGTGGGCCGTCTCCAGCTGGGCCCGCAGCGAGCGCAGCTCCCGGCCGGCCAGGTGGATCTTGAGGGTGGTGAGCTCGGCCACCAGCGAGTCATGGCGGCGGGCGGCGGCGGCCTGCTTCTCCAGCGGGCGGACCTGGCGCCGGACCTCCCGGAGCAGGTCCTGCAGGCGGTGCAGGTTCTCCTCGGTGGCGGTGAGGCGCCGCTCGGCCCGTTCCTTGCGCTTGCGGTACTTGAGGACGCCGGCCGCCTCCTCGATGATCGAGCGCCGCTCCTCGGGCTTGGCGTTGAGCACGTCGTCGATCCGGCCCTGGCTCACGATGATGTGCTGCTGGCGCCCGACGCCGGAGTCGCTGAGCAGCTCCTGGATATCGAGCAGGCGGCACGAGACGCCGTTGATCTGATAGTCGCTGTCGCCCGAGCGGAACAGGGTGCGGGAGATCGTGACCTCGTTGAACTCGATCGGGAGCTGGCCGTCGGCGTTGTCGATGGTGAGCGACACCTCGGCCCGGCCCAACGCCTTGCGGGAGGCGGTGCCGGCGAAGATCACGTCGTCCATCTTCTGCGACCGCACGGCGGTGGGGGCCTGCGCCCCGAGCACCCAGGCCATGGCGTCGACCACGTTCGACTTGCCGCTGCCGTTGGGGCCGACGACCACCGTGATCCCCGGCTCCAGGGCGAGAGTGGCCGGATCGGCGAACGACTTGAAACCCTTGATCGTCAGCGCTTTGAGGTACACGCAGGGCCTTTCAGTGGGCGAGCCCCGAAGGGCAAGCTGCCGCGGGAGTCTAATGCCCCGTGGTGCCCCTACCGCGCCGGCCCCGACCCGGCAGCTGTGCTCAGGACGGGTCCCAGGTGGTTCCCCAGGCCTCGGCGTAGCGCTGTTCCAGGGGCGAGGGATCGTCGGCCGCCACCGGTGCGGCCGTGCCGGTGTCGACGAGCTCCACCAGGTGCGACAGGCACAGGTGGTACCCGGCCCCGACCTGGTACGGGGGTGGGCCCGAGCGGGCGATCCAGGTGACCAGCGTGAGCTCCGTGCCGCCCTCGACCGGAGCCAACTCCCAGCGCAGCACGTCGGTGTCCCAACGCCACTCCAGCACCCGGGGCGGGTCCCACACCAGCATCTCGGCCGGCAGCGCCGGCTGGTCGATGCCGTGCTTGGCTGCGACGTCGGGCCAGAACACCGCCTGGACCTTGGCCCCCGGGCCCAGCTCGCCGTCGAGGTAGGCGGGCATCCAGTGGGCCAGCTGGTCGGCTTCGGTGAGGGCCCGCCAGACCTTGTCCGGCTGGTGGCGGAGGTTCCGGACGAACCGGAGGCCGACCCGGTCTCCGTCGTGCAACAGCTCGCCCATCCGCTGGGTGGCATCCACGGTCATCAGATCCGCTCTCCTTGGTTCGTGTGTACGGCGGACCCGGTGGACCCGGCGGAGCCGGCGGGCGGACCCGCTGACCCGTCGTGTTCTTCCAGCGAGTCCAGATGGGCCTCCAGAGCGTCGAGCCGCTCGGCCCAGAACGTCCGGTAGGGCGCCAACCAGGCGTCGATCTCGCGCAGGCCGTCGGCCCGCAGGCGGTACACCCTCCGTTGGGCATCGGGCAGCACCTGCACCAGTCCCGCCTCGCGCAGCGTCTTCAGGTGCTTGGACACCGTGGGCTGCGCCAGTGGCAACGCCGCAACGAGGTCGTTGACCGTGCGGTCGCCAGAACGGAGAAGGTCGAGGATCAACCTCCGATTCGGTTCGGCCAGGACGGCGAACGTCGACATGGCTTGCATATTACCAAGCGGCAATATTGCCCGCAAGCAATACTCGAATGGAGAGCCCAGGCGTGGACGGTCGCAGGTTCCGGCCCGGGGAGGAGCCGGAACCTGCGGTCAGCTCACACCTGGGTGTTGCAGTAGTAGACCACCTGGTGCTTGAAGCTGGTCTTCTGGATGGGCACCCGGCTGCGGGGGCTCAGCTCGCCGGCCCGGCCGTAGACGCTCAGGTGCTCGCGGTACTCGCCGGCCTTGCCGGTGAGGTCCATGAACGGCCGGTCGGCCAGCGAGGTGCCCCCGTACTTGATGGCATCGTGCAGGATCCCCACCACGGCCCGGTACAGCCGGCGGATCTCCTGGGTCGACAGCTCGGTGCACATCCGGTCGTGGCGGAGCCCGGCGTCGAACAGGATCTCGTTGGAGTAGATCTCGCCGATCCCCACGAACACGCTCTCGTCGGTCAACAGCAGCTTCAGCGGCATCCGCTTGCTCAGCACCCACCGCCCGAACTCCACCCACGACACCGGCTTGGTGTGCAGGTCGAGGCCCATGTGCGACGGATCGGGCAGCACCGAGGCCAGGTCGTCGTTGGGGACGGCGTGGATGGCGCTCGTGCCGTTCGAGTCCAGGATCCGCAGGTCACCGGCCTTGTCGAGCGTGATGACGGCCACCGTGTCGTCGGTGTGCTTGTCCTTGGTGGCGGCCCGTAGGATCCGGCCGTTCTCGCCCAGCGAGATCACCAGCGTGCGCTCGTTGTCGAGCTTCATGAGCAGCAGCAGGCCCAGCCGTTCGGCGGTCAGGATCTTCGCCCCGACCAGGCTCTCCTCGAAGCTCTTGCGCGTCTTGTGGCGCGGCAGGGACTTGAGGACCAGGGCTTCCGCCGACTTGATCTTCTTGCCGACCGCCTCACGCTCCAGGTCCCGCCGCAGCGTCTCGATCTCGGGCAGCTCAAGTCTGACCATTGCTCCCATCCTCTTTGGCAACCGATGTGAGAACGGCCGTGTAGGCGGAGCGGGCGGCCACCTGCTCGGCTCGCTTCTTCGAAGTACCGGCACCATGGCCACGAGGCACCCCGTCGATCAGGGTGACGGCGGTGAACCGCTTGTCGTGGTCGGGGCCGGAGCCGTCGATCTGGTAGACCGGGGTACCGAGGGCGAGGCGGGCCGTCAGCTCCTGGAGCTGGGTCTTGTAGTCCTTCTTGCCGGGCTGCTCGGCCGCTTCGAGGATGGCCTCGGCGGTGAGGGTGAGGATGACCGACTGGGCGGCGTCCCATCCCCCGTCCACGTAGACCGCACCGAACAGGGCCTCGAGGGCGTCGGCCAGGATGGATTCCTTGTCCCGGCCACCCGACTGGTCCTCCCCCTTGCCCAGGCGGAGCAGCGGACCCACCCGCAGCCGGCGGCCGAGCTCGGCCAGCGTGGCCGTGTTCACCACCGAAGCCCGGAGCTTGGCCAGTTGGCCTTCGGGCAGCATGGGGTAGTTGCGGTAGATGTGGTCGGTCACCACCAGCCCGAGCACCGAGTCTCCCAGGAACTCGAGGCGCTCGTTCGGACTGTTCGACGGGTGCTCGGCACAGAAGCTGCGGTGGGTGAGGGCGAGCGTCAACAAGCCCGGGTCGGCGAAATGGTGACCCAGACGATCACAGAATTCGTCGAGCTGCCCCTCGTCGCTCAGGTCAGTCCCCAACCCTGCTGTGAACGTAGTCCACCGCATCACGGACGGTCTTCAGGTCCTGAAGATCCTCGTCCTCGATGCGGAAGCCCACCGTTCGATCGGCCAATTCCTCTTCGAGCGCTTCCACCAACTCGATCAGAGCCAGCGAATCGGCGTCGAGATCGTCGGAGAAGGAGTCTCCCTCCTTGATCTGCTCCGGCTCGATCTCCAGGATGTCTGACAGACGATCGCGGACCAGCGTGACGATCTCGTCGCGCGAGAGCGGGCTTCGCTCCATGTGCGTCTCTGCCGGCATTCAGACTCCTCCAACTCACGGACCGGCCCGACGGCCGTCCATCTCCGGGCACGACCGCGCCCGGTAGTACCAAATTGTCCCAAGCGCAAGGCTCCACTGGGAAATCCAGCGTAGCCCGGTGAACGCCTGTAGCCGGGACGAGGGAAAACTGCAACCTGACTACAACGTTCCGAATGTATTACGGGTCGCCGAGAAGCTCGGCTTCAGGAACCGGGGTCTGTGTCGGCCTCGATGTCGTTGGCGATCGACGCTCGGAGACTTCCCACGATGTCGATAGCCACCAGCTCATCGGCCGTTGCGATAGCATTTGCGATCGCAATCGCAGACGATGATCCGTGGGCGATCAGGCTGACCCCGCGGGTGCCCAACAATAGCGCACCCCCGGTGCGTACCGGGTCAAATCCGTCGAAGAGCGGATCGAGGACGGCATCCACGACGGGGGCGGTGGCCGCCACCTCGGGGGTGGACCGCAGGGTCTCGCGCACGGCCTGCTCGAAGATGGCGTAGCCGCCCTCCATCGATTTGAGCACCACGTTGCCGGTGAACCCGTCGGTCACGATCACGTCGGCGGCACCGGTGAGCAGGTCTCGCCCCTCGACGTTGCCGATGTAGCGGGCACCGCAGCGCTCGGCCCAGCCACCGGTCTCCAGCAGCTCGCAGGCCTCTTTCACCAGGCTGTTGCCCTTGCCCGCCTCCTCGCCGATGGTGAGGATCCCCACGCGGGGCTGGGCGATGCCGTAGCGCTCGCGGGAGTAGACGGTGCCCAGCACGGCGAACTGCACCAGCCAGTCGGCCCGGCAGTCGGCGTTGGCCCCGCAGTCCAGCAGGATGCACGGCGTGGAGGCCCGCACCGGGAACGGCACGGCGATGGCGGGGCGGGCCACCCCCTTGATCCGGCCCAGCCGTAACAGCGAGGCGGCCATGGCGGCCCCCGTGTTGCCCGCGCTGAGCAGGGCCGACGCGGTGCCGTCGCGCACGGCCTCGGCCGCCCGCACGATCGAGGCGTCCTTCAGGGTCCGGACGCTGGAGGCCGGCTCGGCCCCCATCTCCACCACCTGGCTGGCCGGCATCACGGGGATGCCGCCGGTGTCGCCCAGGCGCTCGGGGTCGCCCACCAACAGGACGGGCAGGCCGTAGCGCTCAGCGGCGATCCGGGCCCCTTCCACCACCACCTTCGGCGCGTCGTCTCCCCCCATGGCGTCCACCGCCACCGGAAGGCGGTCAGTCATGGCGGCCGTTTTCCGGCGGGGAGGGGGCGACGGGTAGCGGGGTCACCGGTTGGCTCGTTGTTCTCACGGGCAGCGCCCGGGGACTCAGGAGACGTCGACCGCCTGGCGGCCGTGGTACCAGCCACAGGCCCCGCACACCCGGTGGGGGAGCTTGGCCGAGCCGCAACGGGGGCAGTCGCTCCGGGACGGAACGGCCAGCGTCCAGGCGGCAGCCCTCCGGCTGTGAGTCTTCGACCGCGACTTCTTCTTCTTGGGAACAGCCATTGGGAGAGATCCTGATGATGGGCGTGAATGGGCGCAAGCGAGGGTTGAGCCCGAGCAGTGCATGCTATCGGGCCGGTACCGCCGACCCACCTCGGCGGTGCACTAGCCTCCCCCCACACGGGCACCGGCGTTCTCCGGCACCCGGCCCCCAACCGCCACCGGAGGCCACGAGCGATGAGCGACTACCCGTCGGACTGGGGGAACCAGCCTCCCCAGAACTTCCCCCCACAGAACGTCCCGCCGGGTCCGGCCAATCAGCCGCCACCGCAGAGCTACCCGCCGCCCGGGCCCACCCCGGCCCCGCCGCCGGCCCCCGAGCCGGGCTACGGGGCGCCGCCGCCGGCCACCCCCGGCCCCTACGCCCCCCAGCCCGGCAGCCCCTACGGCCCCCAGCCCGGCAGCCCTTACGGCCCCCAGCCCGGCGACCCCTACGGGGCGCCGGCCGCCCCCCAGCCGAGCCCGTACGGTGTGCCGCCCGGCAGCCCGCCGCCGGGCTTCGGCCCGCCGCCCCAGGCGCCGTCGGGCCCCCCACCCCGAACCCGCACCCGGCCTCGGGTCTGGCCCTGGCTGCTCGGCTTCCTGGGCCTGTTCATGCTGCTCATCGGGGGCTGCTCGTACTGGGTCTACTCGCTGGCCAAAGGGCCCATCGACGCCGTGAACAGCTACGTGGCCGCGCTCGACGAGGGCCGGTACGACGACGCCTACGACGGGTTGTGCACCACCACCCGCCAGACCGTGTCGCTTCAGCAGTTCCAGGCCGACAATTCGGCCGCCCCCCGGATCTCGGGCTACACGTTCGCCTCGGTGGCGGCCGCCACCGGTCAGCTCACCCGGGTGGAGGGCACGGTGGACATCGACGGCTCGCCGGTGGCCGCCACCTACGGCCTGCAGCGGGAGAACGGCGACTGGAAGATCTGCGAGTACTTCCCGCTCCAGTAACCGCCGGGCCCCCGGCCGGCCCGGTTCAGCCCAACTGGTCGAGCCCCTGGGCCAGACGTTCGGCCTGGCCCTTCTCCGCCCGGGCCAGGGTCTCCATCCATTCGGCGATCTCGTCGAAGCCCTCGTCGCGGGCGATCCGGGCGAACCCGGGATACATCTCGGTCGACTCATAGGTCTCGCCGGCGATGGCCGAGCGCAGATTGTCCTCCGTCTCGCCGATGGGCTCGCCGGTGGCCGGATCACCCACCAGGGCCAGATACTCGAGAAGGCCGTGGGCATGGCCCGTCTCGCCTTCGGCCACGGCCCGGAACAGGGTGGCGATGTGGGGCAGGCCGTCGACGTCGGCCTTCTCGGCGAACCACAGGTACCGGCGATTGGCTTCGGACTCGCGGGCGAAGGCCTCGATGAGGTTCTGGTGCGTGCGGCTGCCTTCGAGGCCGGCCATCGACGGGTCCGGGGCCATCAGTTCAGATCGAGGCCGTCGAGGGCGGCCCACCGGGGATCGGGGGGCGGGGCCTCGTCGTCCTCCGCCCCCTCCAGCTCGTCTTCGGTGAGGGCCGGATAACGGTCGGGGTCGGGCCCGGGGCAGTCTTCCCGGCAGAGCGGGGCCAACGGCAGCGACAGGCCCACGGCGTCGCTGATCAACGGCAGAAGATCGATCTTCTCGCCGTCGAAGTCGACGATCTCGGAGTTGGGCGGCGCGTGGACCTGGCAGATCTCGTCTATCTCGATCTCGCTGGTGCCCTGCACCGGCTCCAGGCAGCGACGGCAGTCTCCCTCCCAGTCGAACGACACGTGGCCGCGCAGCGACACGCCCCGCTCGATCGACTCCACCGTGATCTCGCCCCGCACCGGCGTGCGCACGGTGTGGGTATCGAGCACCTGCTGGCGGGCCAGGACCGCCTCGATCGTCACCTCCCGGCGCTGGCCCAGCCGTTTGCGCAGGTCGGTGACGTTGACGATCAGATGGGGGGGACGGTTGGGCCAGGTCTCGACCGCCGCCTCGCCCGCCCCGCCGGACGCTCCGCCTCCCGCCATCAGCTCCGGTCGCCCTCCAACTCGGCCGCCGGGGCTCGCAGGTCGACGTCGTGGCCGTTGCCGTTGGGGGCCCAGCCGTCGTCGCCGGAGAAGTCGGCGGAGCGGGTGCCGGCCCCGTCGGACAGGCCGAGCAGCTTCTGCCGGCCCCGCTGCACCACCTCGGTGGTCTGGGTGAGCACGGACTCGAACCGGGCCAGCTTACGGTCGCAGTACTCCTCCACCTGGCGCTTCATGGTGGTGGCTTCCCGCTGGGCGTCGTCGAGGATCTTGCGGGCCCGGGCCTCGGCTTCCTTCACCACCTGCTGACGTTCCACCATCCGACTCACCTGGGCCCGACCCTCATCGATCAGTGCCTGGTGTTCCCGGCGGGCCTTGGCGATGAACTCCTCGCGCTCCTTGAGCAGCCAGCGGGCGGCCCGGACCTCTTCGGGGAGCTGATCCTGGATCTGCTCCAGGAGGTGCAGGAGCTCGTCGCGGTTGACCTTGACGGTGTTCGACATGGGCAGCGGCCGGCTCTCGGCCAGCATCTCGATGGCCTCGTCGAGCAGGGCTTCCACCTCGGGGATGGCGTAGGGGTTGGGCAGCTCCTCGTCGTCTTCGTCGAACTCGGCGTCGACCTCGTCGTCGAACTCCTCGTCGTCTTCGGTCACCTACGGGCCTCCAGCTGCTTCATCACACCCGCCGGCACCACCTTGGACACGTCGCCTCCGGCCGCTGCGATCTCCCGAACATAGCGGGACGACACCAGCGCGCTGTCTCCCATACCGGGGAGGAACACGGTGGGCAGACCGTTGCCGGTGGCCGCGTTCATCTGGGCCTGAAGCATCTCGGTGTCGAGGTCGGTGGCGCTGCGCAGGCCTTTGACCAGGCAGGTGGCGCCGAGCTCAGCCGCCGCCGCCGTGACCAGGCCGGCGAACTTCGTGACCCGCACGTTGGGCAGATCACCCACGGCGCCGGCGATCATCTCCATCCGCTGCTCCACGGTGAACATGCCCGACGGCTTCTCCGGGTTGTGGCCCACGCCCACGACGACCTCGTCGAAGATCGCGGCCGCCATGGCGATCACAGCCACGTGGCCGTTGTGAACGGGATCGAACGATCCGGGATAGAGCGCCACAGCCATCGCTTGTCCTTCAACGTCTCCCTCGCGGTTTGCTCAGCCCGCCGCGACAAATTCCCTAAAAGTCCGCCTTTCGGCAACCTTAGCACCGGGTCGGTGGCAGGCCGTGAACGGGCAGGTGGGAAGGGTTGCGGACCGGGGCCCGCCCGGCGGCGCGCCCCAGATCCCCGCACGGGCGTCGCTCAGTAGTCGCCGAGGCTGGCGTCGTCGCTGGAGATCACGACGTCCCACCGGTCGTTGCAGTCCCGGCACCGGTAGGGGACGATCTCGCCCTCGTCGACCTCGCCGTCTTCGGGATGCCAGCCGAGGGGGTAGCACACACCCCCGCAGTCGACGCAGGTGATGGTGAGGTCGGGCAGGGGCATACCCCGACGGTACCCTGCGCCGGTGCGGGTGATCGCCGGAACAGCTCGAGGGCGCAAGCTCGTGGCCCCCGCCGGGCTGTCCACCCGGCCCATCAGCGACCGGGCCAAGGAAGCGATCTTCAACATGCTCCGGGCCCTCGAGGTGCTCGACGGGGCCGAGGTGGTGGACCTGTTCGCCGGCAGCGGCTCGTTCGGGATCGAGTGCCTGAGCCGAGGGGCCCGCCGGGTGACGTTCGTGGAGCAGGCCCGACCGGCGGCGGCCACCATCGAGGGCAACCTCGATCGCCTCGGGTTCCGGGACCGGGCCGAGGTGATGATCGGGCCGGTGGAGCGGCTGCTCGACCGGCTGCCCGAGGCCGACCTGGCGTTCTGCGACCCGCCCTACGCCCTCGATCCGTGGCCCGCCCTGCTCCCCCGCATCCGGGCCGGTGTGCTGGTGGGCCACGCCGAGACGCCGGTGGAGCTCAGTGCGGAGTGGACCGAGCTCCGCCGCCGCCGCTACGGCCGCTCCCACATCGTCATCGCCCAGCGGGTGTGAACCCCGGGGCCGGGTTAGTCTCGGCCCATGCGAGCCGTGGTGTGCAAGGCCTACGGGCCTCCCGAGAATCTGGTGGTGGAAGAGGTCCCGGAGCCGTCGCCCGGCCCGGGCCAGCTGTTGGTGGACGTGAAGGCGGCCACCGTCACCTTCCCCGACACCCTGATGTTGGAGGACAAGTACCAGTTCAAGGCCCCACCCCCCTACACCCCGGGCGGTGAGGTGGCCGGCCTGGTGGCGGCGCTGGGCGACGGGGTCGAGGGCTTCGCCGTGGGCGACCGGATCGTGGGTGGGCTCGGCACCACCGGCGGGTTCGCCGAGCGGGCCGTGGTGACGGCGGCCGGCTCCCGGATACTGCCCGACTCCGTGGGGTTCGCCGAGTCGACCGGCCTGGGCTACGCCTACGGCACCACGCTCTACGGCCTCAAGTACCGGGGCAACCTCCAGCCGGGCGAGAGCCTGCTGGTGCTGGGGGCCGGCGGCCAGGTGGGCATGACGGCGGTGGAGCTGGGCAAGCTCATGGGGGCCCGGGTGATCGCCGCCGCGTCGTCGGAGGAGAAGCTGGCCCTGTGCCGGGAGCGGGGGGCCGACGAGACGATCAACTACGCCACCGAGAGCCTGAAGGACCGGGCCAAAGAGCTCACCGGCGGCAACGGCGTTGACGTGATCTACGACTGCGTGGGCGGCGACTACGCCGAGGCGGCGCTGCGGGCCGTGGCCTGGGAGGGCCGGTTCCTGGTGATCGGGTTCACGGCCGGCATCCCGGCCATCCCGCTCAACCTGACGCTGCTGAAGAGCTGCCAGATCGTGGGCGTGTTCTTCGGGGCGATGACGGCCCGGGACCCCGAGCTGCGGGACGCGGTGATGGGCGAGCTGATCGAGCTGACGGCGTCGGGCCGGCTCAAGCCGCACATCTCGGGCCGGTACCCGCTGGAGAAGGCGGGCGAGGCGCTCCGATCACTCATGGACCGCAAGGCCGTGGGCAAGGTGGTCATCGAGCCGTAACCCCGCCGATGTGACCGGAGGCGCCCGATGGCGAGCTGGGATGACGTCCGCCGGCTGGCGCTGGCGCTGCCCGAGATGACCGAGGAGGGCGGCGACCAGCCCCACTGGCGGGTACGCAAGAAGCTGGTGGTGTGGGCCCGGCCCCTGCGCAAGGGCGACCTGGTCCACCTCGGACCGTCGGCGCCGAGCGGGCCGGTGCTCGGTGTGCGCACCGCCGATCTCGACACCAAGGCCGAGCTGCTGGAGGCCGAGGGGCCCGTGGTGTTCACCACCCCCCACTTCGATGGCTACCCGTCGGTGCTGGTGCGCCTGGACGACGCCGACGAGGGGCTGTTGGAGGAGCTGATCACCGACGCCTGGCTGGTGCAGGCCCCCAAACGCCTGGCCGCGGCGTGGCGGGCCGAGCATCCGGAGCCCGGGCCGGGCTGAAGTCGGCGGGGCCCGCCGACCGCCGGGGCTCCCCGGGCGTTACCGTGGGCGGCAGTGGCTGAGCGGCGACCCCACCGAACGATCCCGGCGCACCGATTCCCGGTTCGGCGGCGATGACGGCCCCCGTGCCGGGAGGCGCGTCGGGCCCGGGCGAGGACGGGCCGTTCGCGCCGCCCAGCGGGCCACCCCCCGCCGCCCCTCCCCCGGCCGGCACCCCGGGCGGTTGGCCCCAGCCGCCGGCTCCGGCGAGTTGGCCCCACGCCCCGGCCGCTTCCGGGTGGCCCCCGGCGCCGGCCCCCGGGGCCGGCGATGGAGCTCCTCCCAGCCAGCCACCGCCGGGCACCGGCGCCTGGCCCCATCCTCCGGCCCCGTCGCCCTGGACTACCGGCACCACCACATCCACCACGGTGCGCCGGGGCAGCAGCGGGCGGACGCTGATCTGGATAGCGGCGGCGGCCGCCATCGCCCTTATCGCCGCCCTGTTGGCCTTCGCCGCCCTGCCCGACGACAACCGGGATCCCCTGGCCGGGCCGGCCAGCACCCTCAACGGCCCCGATGACGACCCCTTCGGTGGCGGCGGCGACGGTTCAGCCGACGGGAGTCCGGGGGGCGGCCTGTTCGGCAACGGCGACCAGCCGTTCCAGCCCGACAGCATCGACGTCGACGAGCGCTCGGCCTGGGTGTCGGATTTCGCCTGTGGGCTCGTGGTCCACATCGACAAGGCCACCAACGAGGTGGCCGGGATCGTCGACCTGGGCGGATCGACCTCGGGCGTGACGATCGAGTCGGGTTCGGTGTGGGTGGGCAACCGCCGCGATTCCCGGGTGGTCGGCCTCGACCCGGACCGGATCGTGATCGACAAGACAGCCACCGTTCCCGGCAACGCCCTCGGGCTGGCCTCGGGCGACGGGGAGGTGTGGACGGCCGATCCCGACACCGACAGCGTCGACCGGATCGACGCCACCACCGGCGCCTATCTCGATTCCACCAAGGTGGGGGCGTCGCCCCATCACGTCGTGGTGGACGGCGACACCGTGTGGGTCACGAACAGCGAAGCCAACTCGGTCTCCCGCATCAACGCCGCCGGGGCGGCGCCGGTGGTGGATCTCGACGTCGCCGTGGGGAGCGGACCGCTCCACATCGCCCTCGGGGCGGGCAGCGCCTGGGTGACCAACGGCAACGACGGCACCGTGCACCGCCTCAACGCCGCCACCGGGGCGGTGGAGGCCGTGATCCCCGTCGGCTCGTTCCCCCATGCGCTGGCGTTCGCCTCGGGCCAGGTGTGGGTGGGGTCCGACGGGCCCGACCTGTGGCGCATCGATCCGGCGACCAACGAATCGACCAGGGTCGACAGCGCAGCCTTCACGTCGATCGACATGACCGTGGACGGCACAACGATCTGGGTGGCCGACGCCGCGGGCAGCGCCGTGGTCCGCTTCGATGCCGCCACCGCCCAGGTGGCCGAGACAATCGACCTGGGCCGGCTCGGCACCTGCGACGACCTCCGCCAGGACGCCGTGGTGCCGCCACCCAACGGCGCCGTGTGAGCACGGCCGCCCCGTCGGCCGCCGCTGTCTGGCGAGGCCATCGGGCCGAGCGAGGCGCCGAGGGCCGGGCCGCGCCGGACTGAAGGCGAGCCGGACCGACAGTGTAAGGTCGCCGGGGTGGACCTTGAGCCTGGCCGTCGGTTCGACCAGTTCTCCGCCGCCGAGTATCTGCGGGAGTACTACTCGGAGGTCGGGCCGGAGAACCACGAGCTGTTGCGGTTCTTCGCCGACATCGCCCCGGCGGCGCCCATGGGCGAGGATCTGCTCGAGTACGGCGGCGGCCCCACCGTCTATCAGCTGTTGAGTCTGGCGCCCCGGGTTGGCGGTGTCGTGTTCGGCGACTATCTGGCGGAGAACCTGGAGGCCGTCTCCGACTGGATCGACGGGCGGCCGGGCGCCCACGACTGGGCTCCGTTCGCTCGGGCCGCGCTACGGCACGAGGGGCTCGACGGCAGCGGAGCGGAGGCCGAGCATCGCCTCGCAGTCGTGCGCCAACGGATACGGACCCTGTGCCAGGTGGATGCGCTGGACGAGACCCGGCCTGCGGTCCGGCCCGACGGGTTCGCCTTCGTCTCGACGAACTTCGTGGCCGAGTCGATCGCCAACTCGGGCGACGAGTGGCGTCGGGCCGTACGTGCGATCGCAGGCAATGTGCGGCCCGGTGGGCACCTGGCGATGACGGCCATCCGCAACGCCGAGCGGTGGCGGATCGGCGATCACTGGTTCCCGGCCCTGCCGGTCGACGCCAACGACATCCGGTCCGCCCTGGCCGAGCTCGGTCACCGGGTGGAGCACCTGGTGGAGATCGACGCCGAGGTCCTCGACCGCGCCGATCCCCGGCACGAGGGCTACGACGGCATGGTCTTCTGCCTGTCCCGACACCGCAGCAGGGGGTCCCACACCTAGGCTCGCCGGCATGGGCCTCGCATGGGAGCAGGTGGTGATCGAGTCGCAGGATTCCGTCCTGCTCGGCCTGTGGTGGCGGGAGGCCCTGGGGTGGGTCGTCGTGAACGACGATCCCCGCGAGTTCGAGATCCGCCCGGCGGCCGACCAGGTTCCGGGCCTCCTCTTCCTCCCGGTGGAACGGCGTAAGCAGGCGAAGAACCGGCTCCACCTCGACTTCCGCCCCGACGACCAGCGGGCCGAGGTGGAGCGGCTCATGGCGCTCGGCGCAACCCGGGTCGATGTCGGGCAGGGTGACGTGTCGTGGGTCGTGCTGGCCGATCCCGAGGGCAACGAGTTCTGCGTGCTCAGCGGCCATTCTGACCGCTCGTAGGCTTCTCGGGTGCCCGACGCCGGGGCGGGCACCGAGCTGGGCACCGGCCCAACCGCTCCCCTCGGTCTCGGCTGGCGTGCGAAGCTACCGGCTGATGGTTCTCCCTCGTCTCCGCCCCTTTGCGTACGCTTGGCGGGCGGTTGTGGTGGTACTGGCCATCTCGGCATGGGTCGCGTGGACCCGCCAGGCACATGCCATGACACCCTGGTCGCTGCGCCCGGAACGGATCTCGTACTGCAACCGGGACTATCAACGGAACCCTGCGTGGTCAGTGAGGTCTGGTACGGAGCTGCGCGACCTCGGGGTCGGCACCGGTCGCCCCTTCGAGCAGGTCGGACGGATTCCACCCGTGTTCGGCCGACCGGTTCTCGCCCCCAAGGCACTTCCCGTCGAAGGCTGGGCAGAGCCTCCGTGCACCACGGGGCTACTGCTCGAAGTCGGCGACGACAGCTACGTCTCCTACGACCTGCTCGGGGGTCCCTGAGCGCTCGACGGGCGCGGGAACGATCCTCGGTTCCTGATCGCCCGGGCGTCGGTCACGAGGCGCTCCTGAGAGAAGCCCATGGACGCCGGCGGCGGTCGTGATCGGCGATCACGCCTCGGTGCCGGTGATAGCGGGCCCGATCTCCCGCGGGAAATTCGTTCACGTACGCGCTCGCTTCCCACGATCCGCCACCAGTCGCCGCACAGGTTCGGTCGATCGCGTGTCCCGCTCGGGCGGCGTCGGGCGAGGTCTACAGTGGTTCGATGAGTGCCAGCCGATGGTTGCTCGCCGCCGCTGGCTTGGTCGCCGTGCCAGCGTTTGTCAGTGCCGTCAGGTATGAGACCTGCCCCAATCATATTGACGCCGTCGATGACCGATACCGGCCGCCTCGGTACCAAGATCGTCTGGAGGGCGACCGGTGATGGGGCCTTCTCCGTCTCAGCGGTCGGCCCTGAAGGCCAGGTCGTGACTCCATACTTCCAGGAAGAACATTCCGGGTCCGAGTGGGAACGCCCGGGCCAGGAGTGGGGAAGCGGTTGGGAGCTACCCCGAGCCGGTTGCTGGACCTTCACTGCCCGACGAGGCAACGCGACAGCCTCCATCACCGTCGAGTTCCGCGAGCCGACCTGAGAGTCGGCGAGCGCGCCGGCCAGCGACATTCGGCCTTGGCGCCGGCATAGCATTCTGGGCATCGCTGAGCGCAGGGTGGCATTGCTTCGGGGAATCAACCTCGGGAAACGGCGGGTGACGAGCGCCCGCCTCGGAGAGCTGTTCGAGCTGGCCGGGTGCGAGGGAGTGTCGACATTCCAGGCAGCGGGCAACGTCCTGTTCGAGGACGGCCCCGGCGTCGCGGTCATTCGCGCCACGCTGGAGGAAGGCCTCGGCTACGACGTCGCCGTCTACCTACGCACCGGAACGGAGATGGCCCGTATCGCCAGCGCGCCGCCGTTCCCCGGCCTCCGCGTAGAGAAGCCGGCCTCGCTGCTCGTGACGTTTTTCGACGGAGAGGTCCCGAAGGCGGTGGAGGCGGCGTCGAACGACGTCGACGTATTGCGGGCCGACGGTAGTGAGCTGTACTGGCTGGCTGGCAACGGCGTGGCGAAGACCACGCTCGATTGGCGAACGGTGCAGCAGCACCTGGCCGACCCCGGCACGAACCGCAACATCACCACCGTCCGCAAGCTCGCCGCCAAGCTCGCCGCATAGCGGCGACCTCCGGAGTCGTACAATCGGGCTCATGGCGTCGATGCCGAGCTACGACGACGGCGTGGGCTGGCTTCGGGTGGACGGGCTGGTCACACCCGAGATCGCCGCCACCATTGCCGCCGCATGTGATGATCTCGCCGACAAGCTCACCGACGTTCGCGCTGGCGACAAGCCTCACGGCGCCACTCGGCGGCTCACGGATCTCGACGAACGTTTGCCGAGCACCAGGGAGATAGCCCACGCAGTGGGCTCCGTCGTCGACCAGATTCTGCCAACCGGGTGGATCGTGACCGAGATCGCGTACCGGTCGCCCGGTCCAGGGACGGGACACCAGCAGCTCCACGCCGACGACGCTCCACGGCTCGATCCAGGTGCGCCCGCCACCGGGGCAACTGCGGTCGTGGCGCTCGTCCCGTTCACACCTGACAACGGCGCCACGCGTGTGGTGCCGGGGAGTCATCGACGCGTGGACCAGCAGCGTGTTTCCCAGAAGGTCGATCACCTTGACGGTGAAGTGTTCCTGACCGGCGACGCCGGCACGGCGTTCGTCTTCAGCCGACACCTGCTCCATGCGGGTTCGCTCAACTCATCTGAACGTTCGAGGCCAGCGTTGCAGATCTCCTACCGAGCAAAGCCGACCTCCCATCCGGCCCGATGACGGCGGACCTCGTTGCGATCGCGGTGAATGCCATCGCACCGGATCGACTCGCGCAGTTTTGGGCGCACGCGCTGCACTGGAGCAAGCGGCCGTCGGATCGAGGCGACATCGCTATCGTGCCCACGGACGTCACCCGTTTCCACGTGCTCTTCCGGGCTGCGACCCACGAGAAACTGGGCCAGAACCGGATCCACTTCGATCTCACGACGACGTCACCTGACGATCAGACCGACACCGTCACCGAGCTGCTGGCGATCGGAGCGAGTCACGTCGACATCGGTCAAGGTCCAGGCGAATCCCATGTCGTGCTCGCCGATCCTGAGGGCAACGAGCTCTGCATCGTCGATCCCGACAACCGCTTCCTCGCGAGCTGTCCCCGCCTTGGGGCCGTCAACTGTGACGGCACGCACGCCCTCGGGTGCTTCTGGAGCGAAGCACTCGGGTGGCCGCTGGTCTGGGATCAGAACGAGGAAACGGCGATCCAGGCACCCGACGGCAGCGGCCCGAAGATCACCTGGAGCGGGCCTCCGCTGATGCCGAGGTCGGGGGTGGAGCGGTTCCACTTGCACGTAGCCCCCGGGGCCGGAGCCGATGTGCCGTCCACACTCGATCATCTGCTGGCGCTTGGCGCCACCCGCCTCGCCGTCGGTCAGGCGTGCCCTGACGCCATCGCGCTCGCCGATGTCGACGGCAACAAGTTCTGCCTCGTTGCTCGTTGAGCACTAGGGCAGCACAGAGAGCACGCCGCACGGTAACGACACCCAGGCCCGTCCTCAGTTGCGACGAGCGTCCTTGTAGGCGATATCCCGGCTGTCGTCGGGTTCCTTGGGCAGGCCGAGCACCCGTTCGCCGATGATGTTGTGCTGGATCTCATCGGTCCCGCCGGCGATCGACATGGCCGGGGTGGAGATCAGCACCTCGGCCACCATGCCTTCGGCCGCCGTGTCCGGGCCGCTCAGCATCCCGTGGGCCTGCTGGATGGCGGTGTGCGTGGTGTTGCACAACCGGGACATCACGCTCATGTTCAGCTTGGCCAGCGACCCCTCCGGGCCCGGCTCCTTGCCGGCGCTGCGGGCCGCCCTGGCCCGGCTCAGCGTCCAGTCGGAGATCTTGCGCACCGTCTCCACCTGGGCCAGCAGTTGGCGCACCATCGGATCCTGGTCACGGCCCGTGCGGGCCGCCTCGGGCCGCACCAGGTTCGAGCGCCCGGCCCGCTGGGGGTACCACTTGTAGGTGGCGAAGTACTCCTCGGCCTCCCGCCGGGCCTGCTCCACCATGGGGCCGCCGTCGCGGGCGAACCGGGGCCGCTTGGTGGCCACGGCCGACCGCTCGTGCATGAGGGTGGTGGTGGCCACCCGCCACCCCTCGCCCGGCTCCCCCACCATGTTCTCGTTGGGCACCCGGGCGTCGTTGAAGAACACCTCGTTGAACGAGGCGTGCCCGTTCATCTGGCGCAGCGGCCGCACCTCCACCCCGGGCTGGTCCATGGGGAAGCAGAAATACGAGATCCCGCGATGCTTGGGAACGTCCCAGTCGGTCCGGGCCATCAGGATCCCGAATGCCGCCTTGTGGGCGCCCGAGTTCCACACCTTCTGACCGTTCACGATCCACTCGTCGCCGTCACGGTCGGCCCGGGTGGTGAGGCCCCCCAGATCGGACCCGCTGCCCGGCTCCGAGAACAGCTGGCACCACTTGTGCTCCCCGGTGAGGATGGGGCGCAGGAACCGGCGCTTGATGTCGTCCGAGCCGTGGGCCAACAGGGTGGGCGCCACCAGGTACATCGACACGCCCGACGCCACCCCCACCGCCCCCACCTGGGCAAACTCGGCAGCCACGACCGAATCGAGCGACACCGGCAGGCCGCGCCCGTGCCAATCCCGGGGCCACGACGGGGTGCCCCAGCCGGTATCGGCCAGCAGGTTGCGCCACTCGATCAGGGGACGCTCGGGGTCCCAGTTCTCCTCGAGCCAGGTGCGGGCTTCGTCGCGGACCTCGTCGGCTTTCACCATGGGCCCGAGCCTACGGAGCCAGCGGCCCGCTAGCCAGCCCACCGGCCCGATCAGGGGGTATGAGAAGCGACGAAAATGCGCCGTTTCAGCCCCCGGATGGGGGATCTGTACCGACAAACATGATCAAGGTAGTTCGGATCCCTCTAGGCTTCAGAGCCGATGGTGACGATCACCTCTCCGCCCCGACCGCCGCATGCCCCGGTGGCGAATCCGGCGCCTGCGGCGCCAGTCGCCCGCCCGGCCCGGGCCCGAGCCCGGGAGCTGGTTCAACGCGACGCCGAGCCCCGCCGCTGGTCCCGGTCGAACTCCCCCGGCTGGTACCGGGTGTGGGCCGTGCTCACCGCCGCCACGCTGGCCGTGCTGTGTGCGGTGGGCAGTGCCGCCGCCATCCGGTCGGCCGGCGCCACCAGCCTGATCCAGACCGATACGGCCCCCGCCCTCCTCGGCTCCCAGGATCTGTTCGGCAGCGTGTCGGAGGCGAACGCGGCGGCCACCGCCGTGGTGCTGTCGGGGGCCATCGGCGCCGAGGACCGCTCCCGCCGCAGCCTCTACGTCCAGGCCCTGAACCGGGCCTCGGGCCAGACCGAGGAGCTCAGCACCCTCGTGGGCGAGGACACCGAGTCACGCGACGCCCTCAAGCAGATCGCCGTGGCCCTCACCACCTACAGCGGCCACATGGAGGCGTCCCGGCGGGAGAACGCCCTTCGCGGCAACCAGGCCGAAGCCGAGCTTCGGACCGCGCTGAACCTGGCCAGCAAGGACATGGCCGGAGCGGTGGACACGGTCACCGACCGGAGCCAGGACCGCTTCGTCGAGCAGCGCCAGCAGGGCCGCATCATCACCCTGGTCGCCGCCGGCTGCGCCGTGGTGGCGCTGGCCGCCCTGCTCCGGCTCCAGGCCGGCACGCTGGCCCGCAGCAACCGCATCGTCAACCTCCCGATGGCGGTGGCCACGGTGCTGGTGGCGATCGAGCTGGTCATGCTGGGCTACGCCGGCGTGGTCCGTTCGACGGCGCTGGGTCGGGCCGAAACCGACGGGTACCGGGCCATCCAGGCCACCGCCCTCCTCCAGCGCTCGGCGTTCGAGCTCCAGTCGCAGCTCAGCCTCGATCTCCTGTCGGGCCAGACCGAGACCTCCGAAACCCGCCGCCTCCAACTCACCGGCAGCGTCAACAGCAACCTCGCGGCCCTGTCGTCCATCGCCGACTCCGACCGGGAGCGGGCCGCCATCACCGAGCTCGGCATCCGGTGGGATCGCTACCAGAAGGCCACCGCCCCCCTGGTGGAGGGCAAGGGCGCCGCCACCCCGGCCACGATCAGCGAGTTCCAGAGCTCCGGGCTGTCGGCCTTCAACGGGTTCAACACCACGATCGAGAGCGTGCTGCTCGACAACCGCAGCCAGTTCACCAGTGGGGTCGACGACGCCGCCCGGGCCATGCGCTGGCTGCCCTGGCTGGCGGTGATCGCCCCCCTGGTCGGCATCGTGGGCGTGCTGGTGGGGGCCCAGCGTCGGCTCGGAGACTACAAGTGACCGGGCACCCCGTCACCCGGCGGTCCCTGAGCAGGCGGAACTTCCTCAAGGGTGGCCTCGGGCTGGGGGCGTTGGGCGCTCTCGGGCTGACCGGCTGCAGCCTCACGGGCGCCGGCAACGCCAGCGACCTCGGCGGCACCACCCAGCTGCGGATGCTGAACTGGGTCGACTACATAGACGTCACCAGTGAAGACGGTTCGTCGCTGGGGACGCTGGATCGGATGCGGTCCGAGCTCGGCCTGCAGGTGGCCTACGACGAGAGCTACACCGACAGCTACGACGGCTTCCAGATCATCCTGGACCGGGCGGTGAACGTCGAGAACCCGGAGTTCGACCTCGTGGTGCCGGTCAACTGGCGGGCGGCCCAGATGATCGAGTCGGACTGGGTGGAGCCCATCCCCCTCGAGCTGGTCCGCAACCATGTCAACCTCGATCCGGCGTTCATGACCAACAGCTGGGATCGGGGCTCCCGCTACCAGATGCCATGGCAGGCCGGTATCACCGGCATCGCCTACGACCCCAAGCTCACGGGGCGGGCCCTGACCTCGATCAACGACCTGTTCGATCCGAAGTTCAAGGGCCGTGTGGGCCTGCTGGGCGAGATGCGCGAAGCGGTGGGCCTGGCCATGCTGGCCAACGGCGACGACCCGTCGCGTCCCACCCTGGCGGGGGCGGAGGCCGGTTTGAACCGGGTGCGGGAGGCGATCCAGACGGGGCAGGTGAAGGTCGTCTCCGACGACTTCGACGAGCGGCTCGACAGCGGCGAGCTGGTGGCCACGATGGCATGGTCGGGCGACACCGCGGTGCTCCAGGGCACCCGGCCCGACATCGAGTTCGTGATCCCGGCCGAAGGTGCCATCCAGTGGTTCGACGCCATGGTGATCCCCAAACGGGCAGCCAACATCGCCGCCGCCGGCCGCTTCATGAACTTCGTCTACGACCCGGCCAACGCCGCCCTGATCACGGCGTACGTCGGCTACATCTCACCGGTGCTCGGCGTGCAGGACGTCCTCCGGGCGTCGGGGCCCGACGGTGCGGCCCTCGCCGGCAGCCCGGTGCTGTTCCCCGATGCCGCCGCCCGCAACCGGCTCTTCACCTGGGGCGGCCTCGACGCCGAGACCGAGACCCGTCTCGACGACGAGTTCCTCCGGCTGGTGCCCTGATGCCGGAGCGGATGCACGTCTTCTCCGAGGAGATCGATTCCTTGGCCGACGCTGTCGTCCGCTTCGCCCGCTGGCGGGCCCAACTCGACCCGGTTCCCCTCGGCCGGCCCCGCACCGAGGCCGAGCTGCTGGCCGCCTGCGGCCCCACCGTGACCCCCGAGGGCATCGGCGGCCAGCGGGCCCTCCAGCTGTTCGCCGAGGAGCTCGCCCCGTCCTGCCTGTCGATAGACCACCGCCGCTATCTGTCGTTCGTGCCCAACGCCCCCACCGAAGCGGCCGTCCTGTTCGATCTCATCGTGGGGTCGTTCTCGATCTACGGCGGCTCGTGGCTGGAAGGGGCGGGCGCCATCCACGCCGAGAACGAGGCCCTGGGCTGGCTGGTCGACCTGTGCGGCCTGCCGCCGAACAGCGGCGGCGTGTTCGTGGCCGGCGGCACGATGGGCAACCTGTCGGCCCTGGTGGCGGCCCGGGGGGCGGCGGAAGCCCGGCTGAGGCGGCTGGGCCGACCCCGACCGGATCGCTGGGTCCTGCTCACGTCGTCGGCCGCCCACTCCTCGGTGTCGGCCGCCGCCCGGGTCATGGACGTGGGTGTGGAAGCGGTCGCCTGCGACGAGGACCGCCGGCTCCGGGGGCCGGCGGTTGAGGCCGCCATGGACCGCCTGGGAGACCGGGTGGCGGGGGTGGTCGCCACCGCTGGCACCACCAACCTGGGTGTGGTCGACGATCTGGCCTCGGTGGGCGAGGTCTGCCGGCGGCGCGAGGTCTTCCTCCACGTCGACGCCGCCTACGGCGGAGCCGCCCTCACCCTGCCCGAGCTGCGCCCCGACTTCGCCGGGATCGAGCTGGCCGACTCGGTGATCGTCGACCCCCACAAGTGGCTGTTCTCCCCGTTCGACTGCTGCGCGCTCCTGTGGCGGGACCCGGAGCACGCCCGGGCGGTGCACACCCAGCACGCCGGCTATCTCGACTTCCTCAACGACTACGGCGGCTGGAACCCGAGCGACTTCGCCATCCACCTCACCCGGCGGGCCCGGGGCCTGCCGTTCTGGTTCTCGCTCGCCACCTACGGCACCGACGCCTACGCCAACGCCGTGCGGGCCACCGTCACCATGGCCGAGAAGGCCGCAGCCATGATCGACGAGGCCCCCCACCTCCGCCTGGCCTGGCCCCGGGCGCTCAGCATCGTGGTGTTCGAGAGGATCGGGTGGAGCGCCGCTGACTACCAGGCGTGGACGGTGCAGGCCCTCCACGACGGCACGGGGTTCGTGGTTCCCTCGATCCACGACGGCCAGCCGGTGCTGCGGTTCTGCTTCGTCAACCCCCGCACGTCTGTCGAAGACGTGGCCGTGATCATCGATTCACTGGCCTGAAGGCGTCGACCTCGATCTCGATCAGGTGATCGGGGTCGATCAGGCGGGACACCTCCACCATGGTGGCCACCGGCTTCACCGTGCCGAACACCTCTCCGTGGACCCGGCCCACGGCCTCCCAGTGGGTGATGTCGGTGACGAACAGCCGGGTGCGGACGACGTCGGCCAGGGACGCTCCGGCCTCCTCCAGGGCCCGGGCGATGATCGACAACGCCACCCGGGCCTGCTCGGCCACGTCGCCCACGCCCACCACCACACCGTCGACCGTGGCCGTGGTACCGGCCACGTGGATGTGATCGCCGGCCCGGACCACCCGGCTGTAGCCGACGATCTCCTCCCACGGGCCGCCCGATCCCCAACGCTCGACGCCTCCCCCGGCCGGGCCGGCGCTCATGGCCGGTGGACCCGGGGCCGGTCGAGCAGCTCGGCCCGGGCCGGCACCAGCTCGGTGAGGATGCCCCCGGTGCTGCGGGGATGGAAGAAGGCCACGTTGCGGCGGCCGTCGGGGTTGCGGGGGATGTCGATCTCCTGGAGGCCGTTGGCCAGCAGCCGCTCGGCCTCGTCGTGCACGTCTTCGCAGGCGTAGCACAGGTGATGCAGGCCGGGGCCCCGCTTCTCCAGGAAGCGGGCGGCTCCGGAGGTGGCACCGACCTCCGGGATCAGCACCTCCACCTGGGTCTCGCCTCCGCCCACCTGGAAGAAGAAGTTGTACGTCTGCTCCGGCGGGAAGTAGCTGCCGGTGGGCCACTGCGAGCGGGGCTGGTCCAGCTCCAGCCCAAGGGCGTCGCCCAGGATCTCCTGGGCCTCGGCGATGGTGTAGGCGACGATGCCGACGTGGTCGATGTGCACGAAACCCATGGGTGCCATGATGGCATCGGACCAGGCAAGGGGGTAGCGAGATGAGCCAGCGGGCGGGAATCGGCGTGGGGGTGCATCTGATCGTGGGCGGATATCCGCCGGGCAGTCCGGCGGCCCACGACATGGACTACGTGCGGCTGCGGCTGCTCGGCGAGCTGGCGACCTCGCCGGCGGCCGAGGGGCGCCACACCACGGTGTCGCCCGACTACGGCGGGCTGGGCCGCTGGTTGGCTCCGGCGTCGCTGCTCGTCACCTACGCCGCCGGGCCGGTACCGACCGACGACGAGCACGCCGACCTGCGGGCGTGGCTGGAAGCGGGGGGACGGTGGCTGGCCCTGCACGGGTCGAGCGGGGGCCGGGCGGCCAAGGTGGAGCGGGACGGCCGGACCCGGCGGATGATGGTGCGCCAGCCCCATCACGCCACGCTGGGCGGGTTCTTCCTCAATCACCCGCCGGTGCAGCGCTTCACCGTTCGGGTGGCGGAGGGATCGACCCATCCGCTGGTGGCGGGGCTGCCGGCCAGCTTCGAAGCGGTCGACGAGCTGTACCTGATCGAACTGCAGGACCCCGAGCACACCGAGGTGCTCCTCACCACCGAGCTGGAGGCCGACCCGTCGCCGCCCGGCTTCGGGTTCGCCTACGACGCCGACACCTCGGTGCTCGACAGCCGCGGCACCCGGGCCCTCGGGTTCGTGCACCCGGTGGGCGACGGGGCGGTGGCCTACGTGGCGCTGGGCCACACCCACTCCCCCGCCACCAACGGCCAACCCTTCGTCGACCGGTCGGTCACTCCCGACGGGGTCACCCCCACCACGTTCCGCGGGGTGTGGGAGTCCGACGAGTTCCTGCACCTCGTGCGCAACGGGATCGCCTGGGGTCTGGCCGACCGCTGAGCGGCGGAGCCGCCCCGCAGCAACCAGCGGAGCCGCCCGACGGGGTAGGGGCCCCGGCGGCGGCCCGATCAGGACGAGAGCTTGTTGAGGGCGGAGCCGCCGGCCTCCAGCTTGGCGGCGGTGGCCGACAGGCCGTGGCCGGCCTTATCCACGGCGTCGCCCAGGTGGCGGAGCTGCTCGGCCACCTCGGCCAGCTTGTCGCCCACCACCTCGAACCGCTGGGCGGCGTCGCCCACCCGGTCTCCGATGCCGCCATCGGGGATGGGGAGCCGGCCGAAGGCGTTGGCCACGGCGTCGAGGAGCTTGCGGGCGTCGCCCAACTCGGTGCGGCAGATGTCGAGGGCGTCGCTGGCCAGCCCGGCCAACGATCGGACGCCCGGTCCGCTGCCCGGGGCCCCGGTGAGGAAGTTGGCGGCCGCTCCCACGTCGTGCGAGGCGCCGGTGAGGGCGCCGGCGGCCGACGCCAGCAGCTCGGGCAGCTTGCGTACCAGGTCCACCAGCTCGTCGCCGTGGTCGCGCACGAACACCACGGCCGCCGTGACGTCGTCGGTGTGGCCGGCGGCCGAAGCCACGGCGTCCTTCATCTTGCCCAGGTTCAGATCGAACCCGCCGAAGCCCTGGATCTTGTCGTCGCCGCTCATGCTCCGAGCATAAGGGCTCGGGGCTCGCCACCAGTTCGGGGGTGCTGCCGACGATGGCCTACCGTGGCCCGGTGACGCAGACCGGCGCGGCGACGGATTCAGGGGCAGGCGGCCCCGGACCCGACTCGGGGCGGTTGCTCACGTGGCGGTTCGTGGCCGTGACCGTGGCCGGGCTGGCCTACTTCGTGGGGTGGACGATCCTCTACCCCGTGCTGCCCCGGTTCGTGGAGGACGAGCTGGGCGGCACCGGGGCCGAGGTGGGCCTGGCCGTCGGCTCGTTCGGGATAACGGCCGCCCTGCTCCGCCCGGTGGCAGGGCGAGTGGGTGACCGGTACGGCCGGCGGGTGCTGGTGGTGGGCGGCATGCTGATGGTGGCCGTGGCCCTGCTGGGTTACCTGGTGGCCGACTCGGTCCTGGTCGTGATCGGCCTTCGCCTCCTGTTCGGCGTGGGCGAGGCGTTCGCCTTCGTCGGGCTGGCCACCGCCGCCCAGGACATGGCGAGCGACGACCGGCGGGGCGAGGCGGCCAACTACTTCTCGTTCGCCGTCTACGGCGGGGTGGCGGCCGGGCCGCCGCTCGGGGAGTGGCTGTTCCGCAACGGAAGCTACGACCGGGTGTGGATCGTCGCCTCCCTGTTCGTGCTGGGCGGGGCGCTGCTCGGGCTGGTGACCCCGGTGGGTGCCACCGGCCGGGGCCGGAGCCAGCCGGGGCTCATCCACCGCGAGGCCATACTCCCCGGCCTGGCCCTCACCGGCGGCCTGTTCGGCTACGCCGGGTTCGTCTCGTTCGTGGCGGTGTACGCCCGCTCGATCGGCCTGGCCAACGCCGGGCTGGTGTTCACCCTCTATGCCGTGCTGATCATGGTGGCCCGGGTGGTGGGGGCCAAGGTGCCCGACCGCTACGGGCCGCTGCGGATCGGGTCGCTGTCGCTGATGGCGCTGGGCGCGGGGCTGTTGCTGGTGGCGGCGGTGGCCACGCCGGTGGGCCTGTTCGCCGGGGTGGTGGTGTTCGCCTCCGGGATGGCCATGAACTTCCCGGCCCTGCTGGCGGTGGTGGTCAACCGCTCGGCGGCCAGTGAGCGGGCGTTCGCCGTGGCCAGCCTGTCGGTGTTCTTCGACGTGGCGTTCGCCGTGGGGGCGGTGGTCATGGGCCTCATCGTCGGCGCGGCCGGCGAGCGCACAGCCTTCGCGGTGGGCGGCCTGTTCGCCCTGGCCGGCCTGATTCCCCTGCGCCTCTACGCCCGCCGCCCCGCCCCAGCCACTCTGCTGGCCCCGACGGTCGGGCAGGCCACGGGCTCGACGGCGCCGGCCCAGGGCTCCGCCTCGGCGGTGGCACCAACCGACGTCACGTAAATCGCGCCCGAGCTACGTTCTGCGTCGCGAAACCCCCGGATGTCGGAGATTTCGCGCCCTCGGGTCGCCGGCGGAGCGCGACTCTGTGACGCAGAATGGCCGCAACGGGCGTAGCGGCGGCTGCGCTACGAGGTCGGGTGACTGTCGGGCCGGGCCGGCGGGGTGAGGGTGGCGAGCCAGGCGTCTGCGTCAGCGTGGGAGCGCAGGACGACGAAGCGGAGGTGGTCGAAGCGGGGGTCGGCGGCGGCGGCCGAGTAGCGGGCCTCGTACTTGGCGTGGTTCGCCCACGACCAGCGGACGATGTTGCGCCGGGGATCCCACCGGTAGAAGTTGGCCAACGGCTCCCGGTTCCCGTTCCACAGCTCCTGGCGGGTGACGACCCGACGGACGGTCCGGGTCACGATCTGGCGCATCACCACCGGACGGGGCAGGGCCAGCCACACCACGGTGTCGGCCCGCTCCCACACCGGCCCCTCCACCACCACCCTGCGGTAGTTGCCGTCGACCACCCAGCGGTCGGCGGCGGTCAGACGCTCGATGTCGGCCAGCAGCTCCGCCGGATCCCGCTCCTCCCAACCGGGAAGGTGGTGCAGGGCGTCGATCTCCACGTACGGCGCCTCGATGCGCTGGGCGATGCGGGCCGCCAGCGTCGACTTGCCCGAGCCGCTGTTGCCCACTACCGACACCCGCTGCACGGGCTGGACCGCAGCCCGGGCCGCAGGCTCGGCCGCCGAACGGGGCTGACGGTGGTCCGGTCCCTGAGCCACGCCCGCCACCCTAGGCCCGGGCACCCGCTCTGGTGGCCCCGGAGGCGCCGGGAGAGTAACACTGGAGGCATGGGGGGACTGTCTGACTTCCGTGTCATCGAGCTGGCCGGCGGCATCGGGGTGGCCTACGCCGCCAAGCTGCTGGCCGACCTGGGGGCCGACGTTGTGCGGGTGGAGCCACCCGACGACCAGGTGCGGAGCCGCCCCTTCGGGGTCGACCGCTGGCTCAACACCTCCAAGCGCTCGCAGCTGGAGCCGCCCGACGGCGACAGCTGGCGGGAACGCCTGCTACCCGGGGCCGATCTGCTGATCCACGACGGCACCCGGCCCGGCGTCGACCCCGAGGCGCTGCTGGCCGCCCATCCGTCGCTGGTGGTGGGCACCCTCAGCCCCTACGGCACCACCGGCCCCTGGGCCGGGCGCCCGGCCACCGAGCTGACGATGATGCACGCCAACACGTGGGCCAACCTGTCGCCGGCGGCGGCCACCGACCCCGACCAGCCCCCGGTCAAGCCGCCCGGCCACCATGGCACCCTGCTCACCGCCACCGTGGCCGCCACCGCCTTCCTGGCCGCAGCCGACGCCGCCCGCCGCACCGGCGTGGGCGACCACGTGGACTTCGCCGCCTTCGCCTCGGGGGCCAAGCTGTGCGAGACGTCCCCCGCCACCGTCGCCTACCTGGGGGAGAACGCCTCCCGCATCGGCGTCCGGACCCTGGTGCCGTGGTCGATCTACCAGACCCGCGACGGCCTCATCCAGTACATCTGCGTGGAGGACTCCCAGTGGCGGGCGCTCAAGGAGATGATGGGCGACCCCGAGTGGGCCCAGCTCGACCTGTTCGACACGAACGCCGGCCGCCAGGAGAACGCCGACCTGATCGAGCTGTACCTGGCCGAGTGGATGGCCGAGCAGTCGGCGGCCGAGCTGTTCGTCGAGGGCCAGGCCCGCCGCCTGTGCATGTGCCCCGTCTACCGCATGGACGAGCTGGCCGAGGACCGCCAGCTGGCGGCCCGGGGCTTCTTCGTGGCCGATCCCGACGGTCTCACGCTCCCCGGCCCCGGCTACCGGTTCGACCAGGCGTGGTGGGGCCTTCACCGACCGGCCCCGGCCGCCGGAGCCCACGACGGCGAGACCTGGCTGCCCCGGGCCGGCGCGCCCGAGCGGGCGGGCGGCACGGGGGCCAACGGCGCCACGCCCGCCGGGCGCCCGCTGGAGGGCATCCGGGTGTGCGACTTCACCTGGATCTGGGCCGGCCCCCACTGCACCCAGCTCCTGGCCCACCTCGGGGCCGAGGTGGTGCGGATCGAGTCGCCCGAGCACCTGTGCCTCCTGCGCCGGCTGCCGTTCCATCCGCCCGGTGTGGACCCGTCGCCCGACACGTCGGGCATGTTCCACATCTACAACAACGACAAGCGCAGCATCGGCCTCGACCTCCGCCACCCCGAGACCCGCCAGGTCATCGAGGCGATGATCGCCTCGTCCGACGTGGTGATCGACAACTTCGCCGCCGGGACGCTGGCTTCCCTCGGCTACTCCGACGAGGCGATCCGGGCCCTCAACCCTGACGCCGTCATCGTGTCGCTCACCGGTTACGGCCAGGACGGCCCCTACGCCGACTACATGGCCTACGGCCCGTGCGGGGGTGCCTTCGCCGGCCTCTACGCCGCCAACGGCTACGAGGGCGGCATGCCGATGGAGACCGGCATCGCCATCGGCGATCCGGCCACCGGCCTGACCGGCGCCTGGGCCACGATGGCGGCCCTGGCCGCCCGCAACCGGGGCGAGGCACCGGCCCGGGTCGACGTGGCGATGGTGGAAGCCATCGCCTCCACCGTGGGCGAGCTGTGGATGCAGTACCAGGCCACGGGGCAGGCCCCCGGCCCCATCGGCAACCGAGACCCGCAGTGGGCGCCCCACAACGTGTACCGGACCGGGGAAGACCAGTGGCTGGCCGTGGCCTGCACCACCGACGCCGAGTTCCAGGCGCTGGTGGGGGTGGCCCCCGCCGGGGTGGCAGCGGAGCTGGCCGACGCCCGGTTCGCCACCGCCGCCGGCCGCAAGGCGGCCGAGGACGACCTCGACGCCATCCTGGCCGGCTGGTTCGGCCGGGCCGACCGGGGGGCCGTAGTCGACGCCCTGACCGCAGCCGGGGTGCCGGCCTCGCCGTCGCTCACCCCAATCGAGCTGTGGGGCGGCGACGTCGGGCCCGGCAACGAGCAGATGGGGGCCATCGGCATGCTGGAGCGCCCCGAGCATCCGCTCACCGGGGCCCGGGTGATCCCCGGGATCCCGTGGCGGTTCCGCAACCGGCCGAACGGGCTGCGACGGGCGGCTCCGATGCTGGGCCAGCACACCGACGAGGTGTTGGCCGAGCTCGGCTTCGACCGGGACGCCATCGACCGGCTGGCCGCCGCCGGCGCTCTCCCCGGCTACCCGGTCGCCCTGGCCGACTGAGCCGCCCAGGCGGGATCTCTGACACGCCGGGCCCGAAACCGGGACGCCACGTCAGAGTTCCGGGGCCGGGGGTGGGTCAGTGGCGGATGAAGGCGGCGCGGGCGGGGTCGGCCCGGAGGGCGGCCAGGTCGTCGGCGCTCGGCAGCTCGGGGCGGTCGCGCTCGGCGTTCACCAGGCACAGGAAGCCGAGGGCCTCGTCGTCGGGGGCCCGGAACTGGTGCCAGGTCGACGCCGGGACCTGCACCAGATCGTTCAGCGCCAGCTCGTGGATGGTGTCGCCCACCAGGGCCCGGCCCCGGCCCCGCACCACCATCACGGCGTGCACGTGCTCGTGGCGCTCCAACGTGGTGTGGCCGCCCGGTGCCACCTCGAAGTACCGCAGCTGGCAGGCCAGCTCGGGATGGTCGAACAGGACCTGGCGGGTGACGTCGCGGAACGGGGCGGCGCCCTCCTGCTTGTAGGCCATCACGTCGACCTCGTGCCAGCCGAACCCGCCCTCCTGCGGCGGCCGGTGGCGGCGGTGGGGCCAGTGGGGACGGTGGGGGCTCACGACGCAGGCACCTCCAGGCCGCGGACGCGGGCGGCGAACTGGCGGGCCCGGGCTTCCAGCTCGGCGCCGGCCGACAGCAGGCCGCCGCCGATGAGCAGGATCACGTCGGGCCCGTAGAAGTCGAGCATCTCGGGCACCCGGTCCACCGTCATGCCCCCGGCCGGCACCGGGGCACAGGGCCGCAGGTGCCCCCAGGGCTCGGTGGCCACCTCGGCCAGGCGGGCGCAGGCAGCGGGTGTGTAGCTGAACCGGCCGCCGTGGTTGGGAAAGATCGTGGCATCCGCCCCCAGCAGGCGGAACAGACGGCCCAGCAACAGGGGCGGGGCCATCCGGCCGGCGCCGGCGAACGCCGGGTGAGCCACCACCGGGCACGCCAGCTCGTGGCGCACCAGCTCGTCGAACGTGGGCAGGCCCATGAGCATGGGGCAGGCCAGCACCATGCCCACACCCTCGTCCCGCGCCATCCGGGCCTGCTCGGCCAGCTGCCGGGGTCCGCCCGACAGCGACGGGGCGTAGACCGTCTGGCCCCCGGTGGCGGCGTTGGCCTCGCCGATCGCCCGCTGGCAGGCCGCCACCCGGGCGGCGAACGGGGCGGCGCCCTGGTCGGCGATGCCGTGGTCGTCCTTGACGATGTCGAGCCCGGCCCGGGCGAACGTGGCGGCCAGCTCGGCCAGCGCGGCCGGGGGCAGCCCCTGGGGCTTGAGGGCGGTCATGGTGAGCGGCCGCCGCTCCCCCGCCGCTCCCGCCCGTTCCCGCAGTCCGTCGAGCCCGAACCGGGGGCCGGGCCAGGCGGCCAGCAGCTCGGCCGGCAGCTCCAGGTCGACCAGGGTCACGTCGTCCTGCAGGGAGCAGTTGCCGAAGGCCATGTTGACGAGCTGGCCGATCTCGGCCGTGCCGTCGGCCCGCACCATCGTGACCGGCGACAGGCCCAGCACCACCCGGTGACCGCCCCCGTCCCCGGGTTCGATCCGCTCGACCGACGCCACCACCTCGTGGCGGACGTGGTCGCTGGTGACGGCCTCGAGCGGCATCTCGATGCTCTGCTCGAGGGCCAGCGCCGCCGCCCGGGCCTCGATCTCGGCCGCCGGGGCGGCGACGTCGTAGTGGGCCAGGATCCGGCTCATGGCCCACCGAGTGTATCGGGGGCTTCCAGCCGGGGGCCGGGTCAAGCCGGGCCCGGCGAGGGCGGGGCGTCCCAGTGGACGGCCGGATCGGTGACGGCGGCCACCGCCGCCGAGGGATGGCCGTAGCTGACCACGCGTACGTCGAGGCCCGCCGGGTGGAGGCGCACGGCCCGCTCCAGCGCATCGATCACCCAGCCGGTGGGGTTGCCGAAGGCACCGGCCCCGAGCAGCGTCAGGTACACGGCCCGGTTCCCGGTGCGGGCGGCGGTGACGGCGGCCGCCGCCAGCGTGGCCTCGTAGGCGGCGTCGAGCACGAGGCGGGCCAGCGGCTCCCAGTGGGCCGGGGCGCCGCCGGCGTAGGCCAGCGGCAGGGCGGAGCAGAAGACCTGGGTGACGGTGTGGCCGGCCCGTCGCCAGGTGACCTCGGTGTCGGCCTGGACCCCGACCCGGAGCCGGCCAGCCAACTCGTCCCGGGCCGGCCCGCCGATGCCGAGGAGCAGCTCGGCCGCCCACACCAGCTGCTCGCGCCTGAGCAGGGCGTAGCCGTTGTGCATGGGCACGGCCAGGCCGATCGTGGCGGCCAGGTCGGCCAGGCCGTCGAGCTGGCGGTCCGCCGTCTGGCCCCGGGGTGCGTCCGTCCCGCCGTCGATCGGGACCGGGGTGAGGTAGTTCCGGTGGATCGTGCCCGCCCCGCAGGCGATGGCGCAGGCCCGGGGTCACCCCGCTTCGCTGCCGGCGCAGCTCGGCCAACGACGGCAGGCTCAGCTCGCCCCGCTGCATCCGCCGCCCGTTGGCCCGCGACACGAGCCACGGGCCGTCCTCCTCCAGCTGGGCCAGCACCTCGGCCCGGCTCCCCTCCCGGAACCCGGTCAGCTCCTCGAACCACATGCCGGCGCCACCTCCGGGGCCTCACCGTAGTGGTGGACGGAGATACGTAGCGCGCTACGCAGCCGGTACCGATGCCCGGCCGGAGGCGGCGGGCGGATGCTGCCGGTATGACCCCCACCCAGATCGCGCTCGTGACCGCCACCTGGCGGCGCTGCCACGACCGGCGCCCCCTGGTGCACGACGCCGTCGCCGCCACCCTGCCGGCGGTCGACGGGGAGGAGCGGGCGGCCCGGGCCGCCCGCATCCTCGACGCCGTCGACCGGCTGCACCCCCTGCTGGCCCACCCGGCCGAGCTGGAACGGGAGACCGGGGCCCTGATCGGCGACTGGGCCCAGTGGACCCTCGACCGCCGGGCCGAGACCGAAGCCGCCCTCCTCCACGGCCTGACCACCGCCCTCGGGCCGCTGCCGGCCGAGACCGGTGCGGCCTGGCGGGCCGCCCTCGACCTGTTCCACGAGATCCTGGCCCAGCTCGTGCTCCGGCCGTTCGGCCCGGCGGCGGCCGGCCCGCCCGGCCTCGAACGCCACCGGCCCCCGGAGGCACGGCCATGATCGGGCGCCTGTCGTCGTTCGCCCTGCGCCGGCCCCGGCTCGTTCTCACCCTGGCCGTGCTGTTGCTGCCGGTGCTGGCCGTGGCGGCCGCCGGCACCGAGCAGACCCTGTCGGTGGGCGGCTTCACCGCCCCCAACGCCGAGTCGACCGCGGTCGCCCGGGAGCTGGAGGACCGCTTCGCCACCGCTGCTCCCAACTACGTGCTGGTGGCCACGACCGACCGGGGTTTCGTGACCGACGCCGATCACGCGGCGGCCGGGGTGGCGTTGGTGGCCAGCCTCCGCCAGGAACCGGGCGTGGCCGACGTGGTCGCCCCGTGGACCTTCGGCGCGCTGCCCCCCGGCATCGCCAATCCGCTGGTGGCCGAGCGGGGTGGAACGGCCGCCGTGGCCGTCCGCCTGGCCGGTGACGAGGACACCCAGCGGGCCGCCGCCGACCGCCTGGCCCGCTACGCCGGCCCCTGGGGCCCGTTCACCCTCACCGCCACCGGACCGGCCGAGATCAGCCGGGAAGCGGCCGAGGCGGTACGGGGCGACCTGGTGCGGGGCGAGCTGTTCGCCGCCCCCCTCACCCTGATCGGACTGCTCCTGCTGTTCCGGGGTTGGCGGGCGGCGCTGCTGCCGCTGCTGGTGGCCGCCCTCACCGTGCTGGCCACCTTCGCCGGCCTCCACCTCGTCGGCCGATTCACGACCCTGTCGGTGTTCTCCCTCAACTTCAGCTCGCTGCTCGGCCTCGGCTTGAGCGTCGACTACTGCCTCCTGATGGTGGCCCGGTTCCGGGAGGAGCGGGAGGCGGGAGCCGAGGTGCGGCCGGCCGCGGCCCGGGCCGCCCGCACCGCCGGCCCCACCGTGGTGGCCAGCGCCGCCACCGTGGCCCTGTGCCTGGCCGCCCTCCTGGCCTTCCCCGTCCCCTATCTGCGGTCGTTCGCCGTGGCCGGCGTGCTGGTGGTGACCACCGCCGCCCTCGGCACCCTCACCGTGGTGCCGGCCGCGCTGGCGGCCGCCGGCCACCGGATCGCCCCGGCCCCGTCCGTCCCGGCCGCCGCCCCCATCGGCCCGCAGGGCGGGGGGCCGGGGTTCTGGGGCCGCCAGGCAGCCCGGGTGATGGCCCGGGCCGGCTGGTGGGCAGTGCTGGTGACGGCCGTGCTGGTGGCGGCGGGCCTGCCCTTCCTGCGTTTCGACGCCAGCCGCATCGACGACCGGGCCCTGCCGGCCGGGGCCGGAGCCCGCACCGGCGCCGACGAGCTGCGGGCCAGCCTCGACCCGGCCGAGCTGAGCCCGTTGACCGTCCTCGTCCCCGGTCTCGCCCCCACCGACACGGCGGCGGTGGAAGCGTTCAGCCGGGATCTGCTGGCCGTCGACGGGGTGCGCCGGGTCGACTCGGCCGCCGGCTTCACCACCCCCGCCGGCACCATCGCCCCGACCCGGTACAACGAGCGCTTCCACCCCGAAGCCGGGAACGGCACCTGGTTCAGCGTGGTCAACGCCCACAACCCGGAGACGGCGGCGGCGGAAGACGTGGTGCGGGCCATCCGGGCCCGCCACCCCGAGGCCCGGGTCGGGGGCACCACCGCCTCGGTGCTCGACGCCGTGGACACCGTGGCCGACGGCCTTCCGCTGGCCGGCGCCATGATCGCCGCCACCACGCTGGTGCTGCTGTTCGCCCTCACCGGCGGCGTGCTGCTGGCGGTCAAGGGCCTGATCCTCAACCTGCTCAGCCTCACCTGCACCTTCGGTGTGCTGGTGCTGGTGTTCCAGGACGGGCACCTCGGCTCGCTCCTGGGGGTGACGGCCACCGGCCGCATCGACGTGTTCACCCCGGTGCTCGTGTTCTGCATCGCCTTCGGGCTGTCGATGGACTACCAGGTCTTCCTGCTGGCCCGGATCACCGAGAGCCACGCCCGAACCGGCGACACCCCGGCCTCGGTGGTGGAGGGCCTGGCCCGCACCGGGCGCACCGTCACCGCCGCCGCCGGGCTGCTGGCGGTGGCCGTGACCGCCCTCACCGTCTCCCAGGTGGCGACGGCGAAGATGCTCGGCGTCGGGCTCACCGTGGCCGTCCTCGTCGACGCCTTCGCCGTGCGGGCCACCCTCGTGCCCGCCCTCATGCGTCTGGCCGGCCGGGCCAACTGGTGGGCCCCCGCCCCCCTGGCCGCCGCCCGGCGCCGCCTGCCCTCCCTCCAGCACTGATCCACGACGCCACCCGCTCAGGAGCGACCATGACCACCGCCGATCCCACCCACCCCGCACTCCCGTCTCCCCGCCCCCGGCCCAACCGGCGCCGCCCGCCCCGACATCACCCCGCCCTCCACGAGCCGGCCCTGTTGCGTGGCGCGCCCGACTCGTCCGGCCCGCGCTCCCGACCCCCGGGCGGGGTGGCGGTGTTGGCCCTGGCCGACGGGTCCCGGGTCCAGTTCCGCCGGGCCCGGGCCGGCGACGAGGCCGGCATGCTCGCCCTGTACGAGTACCTGTCACCCCAGTCCCGCTACACCCGTTACTGCCAGGCCACACCCCGGCTCAACGAGGAACGCCGGCGGGAGATCGCCGACCTGTCCCGGGGCCCGGTGTGGCTGGCCCACGTGGGGGGCCGCTGCGTGGGCGAGGCCCGGCTGGTGGCGAGCCGGAGCGGTGAGCTCCACGTGGCCATGGCCGTGGCCGACGGGTTCCAGCGTCGGGGTGTGGGCCGCCGCCTGGGCGAGCTGCTGCTGGCCGATCCCGAAGGCCGCCACCGGGACGTGGTGGTGAGCATCCTGGCCACCAACACCCTGGCCGTGCGCCTGGCCCGCCGGGCCGGCTTCAACCTGGCGCTCGACGCCGGCACGGTGGAGGGCCGCCTCCACCGGGCCCCGGCGGTGGAACGGTCCCGGCTGGTGGTGCCGTGAACGGGGCCGCCCGCCCTGCCCCCGCCGGCCAGCACCGGCCCTCAGGCCCGGGCCAGCCCGCCGGCGCGCTCCGGCCCTCAGGCCCGCTCGGCCGGGCCGAGCGCCGCCGCCAGGCCGGCCCGGCCGGACACGCCGAGCTTGCGGTAGATCCGGTCGAGGTGGGTGTCGACCGTCCGCTTCGACACGTACAGCCGCTCGGCGATCTGGCGCGACGGCAGCCCCGCCGCCGCCAGCAGCGCCACCTCCCGCTCCCGGGCGGTGAGCGGATCGGCCCCGGCGGCCGAGGCCAGGGCCAGCGGCGGCGTCCGCACCTCGCCGCACCGGGCCAGCAGCCCGCCGAGGCGGTGGGCGGCGGCGGCCGCCGCCCGCTGATCGCCGGCCCGCCGGTGGAGCTCGGCCAGCTCGGCCGCCGCCTCCGCCGCCAGCAGGGCGGAGTCGATCCGGTCGAACAGGTCGACCGCCGCCCCCAGGCCAACGGGGTCACGTTCGGCTGCGGCCCGGGCATGCAGGGCGAAACCCTGGACGAGCGGGCCGGTGACCATCCCCGCCAGCTCGTCGAGCCGATCCCGGACCAGGGCCGGGTCGCCGAAACGCACCAGGTCGTGGCGTAGCGGCGCCTCGAAGGCGAAGACCTCGGCCGTAGCCATCTCGTCGGCCGTCCGGCCCAGCAGCTCCCGGGCGGCGGGCAGGTCGCCCTCGGCGGCCAGCAACCAGGCCCGGGTCCGCTCCCGGGTGTGGTCCGACGTGGCCACCGGGCTGTGGCCGGCGGCGTCGGCTGCGGCCAACGCCGCCCGACCCTCGTCGACCCGCCCGGCCAGCAGGTGCCCCTGGGCCACCCCCACGTCGGCCCACACCTGCAACGCCGGCCAGCCGGCGCTCCGGGCCTGGCCGGCCACCACGGCGAAGCGGCGGACGGCTTCGTCGGCCCGGCCCATGTCCCGGGCGATCTCGGCCAGCACCAGCTCGAACCACAATGCGGCGCCCGGCGCCTGGGCCACCTCGGCCCGCTCCCGGGCGGCCAGCATCACGTCCCGGGCCTGGCCGTAGTGGCCGGCGTAGGCCAGGGCGTGGGCCTCGTTGACCAGCTGGGTGGCCATGCCCCGGTTCACCAGCCACGACGGCAGCTCCCGCTGGGCCTCCATCCCGGCCCGGGCCGCCTCCACCGCCTCGTCGAAGCGCCCGAGGCAGGTGAAGGCGACAGAACGGGCGATCGACACCTCGATACGGAGGCGGGGGTCGCCGGGGGCGGCGGCCCGGCTCCGCTCGGCTTCGGCCAGGGCCCGGCTGGGGTGGGCGGCAGTGGCCAGGAGGGCGGCCCGGTGGGCCTGGAGCGAGGCCCGGAGCACGGCGCCCGACACCCGGGCCTGGCCGATCTGGTTGAGGGCCAGGGCGCCGTCGAGGTCGGACAGGGCGAAGCGGAGGTCGGCGCCCCGGCGGGCCAGGTGCTCGATCTCGATATCGCCCAGCGGGGCGGGCCCGTCCCAGGCGCCGGCGATGGCGGCCAGCGCCGCCTCCACCTGGCCGGTGAGGAGGTGCGCCTCCACCTCCAGGGTGGCCGACGCCGGATGGGCCTGAGAGGCCAGAGCCCGGGCGAAACGCAGGGCCAGAGCCTGGTCCCGGGCGGCCAGGGCCAGCCGGCCCGCCCGCACCAGGAGCGATGGATCGAGCTCGCCGCCGGCGTCGAGGCGCCACAGGGCGAGGCGCAGAGCGTCTTCCCGGCGGCGGGCACCGTGGGTGGCCAAGCGGTCGGCCAGCTCCCGGTGGAGGGCCCGCTGCCGCAAGACCGACAGCCGGCCCGACAGCGCCTCGCCGTAGAGCGGGTGGGTCAGCGTCACCTCCACCCGGCGGTCGAGGCGGCGCACCGCGATCAGCTCCCGTTGGTCGAGTCGGTCGAGCACCTCGCCGCCGCACAGCGCCTCCAGGTCGGCCAGCCCGAGCTGGCCGGCCACCGCCACCAGCTCGAGGGCCCGGCGTTCGGGTTCGTCGAGGCGGCCGACCCGACCCAGCACCAGATCCTCCAGCGCGGCGGTGTCGATGGGGCCGGTGAGCTGCCAGCTGTCGTCGCCCCGCCGCAGCACCCCCTGGTCCCGGGCGCTGCGGAGCAGCTCCTTGAGAAGCTGCAGGTTGCCGGCGGCCAGGCGCTGGAAGCGGGCCAGGCCGGCGGGGTCGAGCGGGCCCTCGAGCACCCGGTGCAGGAGGGTGGCCACCTCGGCGTCGGTCAGCGAGCCGAGCTCCAGGCGGGCCAGGAAGCCGTCAGCCACCAGCGTGGCCACCGGCCCCGGCAGCTCCCGGCCGGTGCGCATGGTGGCCACCACGAACACCCGGTGCTGGAGCACCAGCGGAAGCAGGAGAGCCAGCGACAGGTCGTCGACCTGGTCCACATCGTCCACCACCAGCAGCAGGCGGTGCTCGCCGGCGCTGGCGGCCAGGGCGGCCCGGGCGGCGTGGAACAGGGCGGCCCGGCCGTCGGCGCCGAGGCCGACGTCGCCGATGTCGCCCGGCAGCAGGTGGGCCAGGGCACCGAGCGGGATGGCCCGGGTGGCGGGGTGGCCGAGGGCCCGCCCGGTGGGGTGGCCGCCATCGGCCGCCTGGCGCAGGGTCTCCTCGGCCAGGCGGGTCTTGCCCACGCCGGCGGGGCCGGTGATCAGGCAGCCGCCGACGCCGGGATCGGCGTACCAGCCGGCCAGTTCCTGGATCTGGCCACGCCGGGCGGTGAGGGGCCAGTGGTGCACGACCCATCCTGGCGCATCCACCCACAGGTAAGCGAAGGAGTTTCGAGCGACTCCGCGCCCGATGTGCATGAAGTAGGCGAATGGTATGACGTCGGCATGCGGCGGATCCGGGAACGCCGACTGCAGGCCCGGGCTTCCGTGCGATGGCCTGGATGACCCTGATCCTGGACCCAGGAGCGTTCGTGGCGCTCGGTGACAGCCTCGGCCGTCGGGCGGCACGCTGCTGGCACGCGCCGGCTCGTCGGATGCCATCGGCGCCGCTGTGGCCGTGCTGGCCGGCACCAACGTGTTCACCACCCACGGGCCGGCCTGGTCGTGGCGGCGCAAGGCCCTCCAGCCGTCGTTCCAGCGGGCCCCCACCGAGCAGCTGGGCCCCACGGTGGAAGCGATCGTCGAGCGGGAGGTCGACGCCCTCGCCCCGGGCCGGCTGGCCGACGCCCAGGCCTGGTTCAGCTCGGTCACGATCGCGGTGGCGGCCGCCCCACCGAGCTGGTGGCCCAACGCCGTGCCGACGGCGTGGGCGAGCGGGGCGACGCCCTCGACGCCATCCTCGCCATGACCGATCCCGACACCGGCCAGCCGCTGGACGACGAGCGGGTGGTCGACGAGACGCTCCGGCTCCGACCGGTTCGACCCCGACCGGTTCCTACCCGATCAGCAGAAGTCCCGGCCGGCCGGGGCCTTCCTGCCCTTCATCGTCGGCCCCCGCCACTGCCTGGGCATGCGCCTGGCGCAGATGGAGATGCGGCTGGTGGTCGAGGCGCTGTGCCGGAGGTTCGAGCTGAGCACACTGGGGCCGGTGGAGCCCGACGCCACCTTCACCCTCCGGGTCCGGGGCACGCTCCCGCTCGGCATCACCCCGCGCGCCGCCTGACGGGTTCCCTACCCCAGCACCTCCTTGGCGATGATCGTCTTCATGATCTCGCTGGTGCCGCCGTAGATGGTGGCCACCCGGGCCTCGGCGTAGGCCCGGGCGATGGGGTACTCGGCCATGTAGCCGTAGCCGCCGAAGAACTGGAGGCACCGGTCCACCGTGCGCTTCTGCAGCTCGGTGCCCCACAGCTTGGCCATGGCCGCCTCGGCCGGCGAGAGCTCCTTAGTGTTGTGCTTCATCACGCACTGGTCGACGAACGGCTCGGTGACGGCCAGCTCGGTGGCCACCTCGGCCAGCACGAACTTGGTGTTCTGGAAGGCGGCGATGGGCTGGCCGAACGCCACCCGCTCCCGGGTGTACTCGACGGTCCAATCCAGGGCGGCCTTCGCCGCCGCCAACCCGTACATGCCGATCGACAACCGCTCCTGGGCCAGGTTGAACCCGAGGTACTGGAACCCCTTGCCCTCCTCGCCCAACATGTTGGCCGCCGGCACCCGCACGTCGGAGAAGAACAGCTCGGCCGTGTCGGCCGACTTCTGGCCGATCTTGTCGAGGTTGCGGCCCCGCTCGAAGCCCGGCATCCCCCGCTCCACCACCAGCAGCGAGATCCCGCCCCGGCCGGCCGCCGGGTCGGTGCGGCAGACCACGATCACGAGGTCGGAGTTGATGCCGTTGGTGATGAACGTCTTCGCCCCGTTGAGCACCCACTCGTCACCGTCGCGCACGGCCGTGGTCTGGACCCCGGCCAGGTCGGAGCCGGTGCCGGGCTCGGTCATGGCGATGGCCGTGATCAGCTCGCCCGAGGCGATCCCGGGCAGCCACCGGGCCGCCTGCTCGTCGTTGCAGTAGGTGACGAAGTAGGGAGAGACGATGTCGTTGTGGAGGGTGAGGCCCAGCCCGCCGCCCCCGGCCCCCACCGCCGCCAGCTCCTCGGCGATGATGGCGTTGAACCGGAAGTCGTCGGACCCGCCGCCGCCGTAGGCCTCGGGCACGTTGAACCCGACGAAGCCGTGCTTGCCAGCCTCGGCGTAGACCTGGCGGTCCATCACCCCGGCGTGCTCGAACTCCTCGAACCGGGGCATCACCTCGGCTTCCAGGAAGGAGCGGAAGCTCTGGCGGAACAGCTCGTGGTCGTCGGTGTAGATCCGGTTCATGGCGTTTCAGTCCTTGGGGAACTCGGGGTCGTCTTCCCAGATGGCGGCCCCGTGGGTGATGGCGATGTGGGTGGCGTCGTGGCCCGGCTGGGCGCCGTGGATGTGGCGGGTGCCCTGGGGCACGTGGACGATGTCGCCCGGATCGCACTCGATGCGGGTGCCCCCATGGTCCTCGGCCATGCCCTTGCCGGCCACGAAGTACAGCACCTGGTCGCCCAGGTGGATGTGCCACTTGGTGCGGGCGCCGTCGTGGAAGTGGACCCGCCCCTGGTTGAGCCCGATCTCGGCGTTGCCGTGGATGGCCTCGATCTCCACGTTGCCCACGAACCACTGCGACGGGGCCGGCTTCTTCTCCCGCTCCAGGCGGCGGATGGGCTTCTCGTCGTCGGCCATGGCGGCGCGCTCCTCGGGTCGGTCGGTCTCGGCCCCGCCATCCTGGCCGATCGCCGCCGCTCCGGCCACCCCGACGGGGCCACCGACGGCCGACCCCGGCGTCCCCAACGAGCCACCGCAGGCCCAACGGCGCGACGGAAAACCGCGCCCCGCCAGCGATCTGCGTCGCGAAGTCTGCGGATTCCGGAGAGAACGTGACACAGATCGGCCGGGCGGCGCGTTTTCCGTCGCGCAGATCAGGCGGGGACGTTGCGACGACCGACCCGGGTGCGGGCCCACCCGGGAGCGCTCAGGCGGGGACGTTGCGGCGACCGACCCGGGTGCGGGCCCACCCGGGAGCGCTCAGGCGGGGACGTTGCGGCGACCGACCCGGGTGCGGGCGATGATCGTCTTCATGATCTGGGCGGTGCCGTCGCCGATCTGGAAGCCGAGAACGTCCCGCAGGCGCTGCTCCATCACCCCCCGGTCGTAGCCGGCATGGCCGAAGACGAGCAGGCACTCGTGCACCGTGTCGTAGGCCAGCTTGGGGGCCCACCACTTGCACATGGCGGCCTCGGCCGTGTGGGGCAGGCCCTGGTCCTTGGCCCACAGCGCCTGGTAGCAGAGCAGGCGGGCCGCCTCCACCTGGGTGTCGAGCTCGGCCAGGCGGTGCGACACCCCCTGGAAGGCCGACAACGGCTGGCCGAACGCGGTCCGTTCGGTGGAGTAGGCCCAGGCGTCGCTGAGCGCGGCCCGGGCCACGGCCAGCACCTGCAACCCGATCAGGGCCCGGGAGAAGTCGAAGCCCTGCATGACCGACACGAACCCGAGGCCCTCGCCGCCCAGGCGGTGGTCGGCCGGGAGGCGCACGTCGTCGAAGAAGATCGAGCCCCGGCCGATGGCCCGCTGGCCGTGACAGTCGAACCGGCTGGTGGTGATGCCGGGCAGGTCGAGCGGCACCAGGAAGGCAGTGACACCCCGGGCCCCCTCCTCCGGTGTGCCGGTGCGGGCGAACAGCACGGCGGCCGCCGCCTGGTCCGCCGCCGAGATCGACGTCTTCTCCCCCGACAGCACGTAGTGGTCGCCGTTGGCGGTGGCCTTCGTCGACAGCCGGGCGGCGTCGGACCCGCCGGCCGGCTCGGTGAGGGCCAGGGCCAGGATCACGTCGCCCGCGGTGAGCCGCTGCAGCCACGGCGTGGCCACCGTCGGGTCGCCGTGCTCCAGGAGGATCTGGGCGTTGAGCGACCCGAGCAGGTTGATGTACGACATCGACAGGTCGGCGGCGGCGATGGCTTCGGTGATCACCCCGGCCGCCACCCGGCTGGCTCCCTGGCCGCCGACGGCCTCGGGCAGCTCGGGAGCGATGAGGCCGAGGGCACCCATCTCGGCCATAAGGGCCGGGTCGAGCACCCGGGTCTGGTCCCGCTCGGCGAAGCCGGGGGCGATCCGATCGGCGGCGAACCGCTCGACCATGTCACCCAGGGCCACCAGGTCGTCGTCGAGGTAGGGGTTGGGAGCAGGGCTCATCGGCGGCGGCCTCTCACTTGGCGTAGCGGCGGAAGTCGGGCTGGCGCTTCTCCTGCAGCGCGTTGACGCCCTCCCGGCTCTCGTCGGTGTCGTAGTACAGCTTGAGCGCCATCAGGCCCATGCCGGCGATGCCGGCCTGGTGGGCGGTGTCCATGTTGAACGACCGCTTGGCGATGGCCAGCGCCGTGGGGCTGCGCTCGCACAGCTCCTCGGCCCAGGCCTGCACGGTGGCGTCGAGCTCGTCGGCCGGCACGCACACGTTGGCCAGGCCCATGGCCACCGCCTCCTCCCCGGAGTAACGGCGGCAGAAGTACCAGATCTCCCGGGCCTTCTTCTCCCCCACCACCCGGGCCAGGTAGGCGGTGCCGTAGCCGGGGTCGACCGAACCCATCTTCGGGCCCACCTGGCCGAAGATGGCCTTGTCCGAGCACATGGTGATGTCGCAGATCGTGGCCAGCACGTTGCCGCCGCCGATGGCGTAGCCCTGGACCCGGGCGATGACCGGCTTGGGCACGTCTCGGATGATGGCGTGCAGCTCCTCGACGGGCAGGCCGATCAGGCCCCGCCCGTCGTAGTTGCCGTCGTGGGCCGACTGGTCGCCGCCGGTGCAGAACGCCCGGTCCCCGGCGCCGGCCAGCACGATGGCCCCGATCTCGGGGTCGAAGCCGGCCTTGTTGAAGCAGTGGATCAACTCGTCACAGGTGCGGGCCCGGAAGGCGTTCATCACGTCGGGCCGGTTGATCGTGATCCACGCCACCCGGTTGCGGACCTCGTAGATGACGTCGGTGAAGGTGCTGGTGTCCATGTCGTTTTCTCCTCTCGATCGAACTCGCTCAGCCGGCCATGGTGAGGCCGCCGGAGACGCTGATCACCTGGCCGGTGACGAAGGCGGCGTCGTCGTCGGCGAAGAACAGCACGGCCCCCGGCAGGTCCTCGGGAGAGCCGATCCGGCCCAGCGGGATCGAGCGGCGGAACGCCTCGAGCAGCTTCTCCGGGTTGGCCGCCCCCTCCGTGACCCCGGCCAGCAGGGCGGTGTCGGTGGGGCCGGGGCACACCACGTTGAGCGTGATCCCGTGGCGGGCGTGCTCCCGGGCCAGCGTTTTGGTGAAGGCCACCAGACCCCCCTTGCAGGCGGCGTACACCGCCTCGCCCGACGAGCCGACCCGGGCCGCGTCGGAAGCGATGGTCACCACCCGGCCCCGCCGTCGCTCCACCATCCCCGGCAGCACGGCGTGGTGGAGGTGGAGGGCACCGACGAGGTTGATGTCGATCAGTTGCTGCCAGTCGTCGGGGGTGGTGGCCACGAACGGCTTGAACAGGTCCCACCCGGCGTTGTTGACCAGCACATCGATGGGCCCCAACTCGGCCTCGGTGCGCTCGATGGCGGCATCGACGCTGGCCCGGTCGGTGATGTCGCAGGTGACGGCGAGAGCGGCCGGCCCGATGGCAGCGGCCGTGGCGGCGGCGGCATCGGCCGCCCGGTCGAGCACGGCCACCTTGGCTCCTTCACCGGCGAAACGGCGGCAGATGGCACCGCCGATCCCGCCGCCGCCCCCGGTCACCACCACCGTGCGCCCTTCGAACCGCTCTGCCATCGTCCAACTCCCGAAGTTCCGTGCTGACAAACGTCAATGTATTGACGTACCATAGGATGTCATGGCCCAGCCGACAAGTCCCCCGCCGATCGAGTTGGTCCCGGACAACGAGGACCCGGTGCGGATGGCGCTGGCCAACCGGGTGTTCTTCCGGCTCTACCAGTGCGCCAACCTGTTGCACAAAACCGGGAGCCGGGCCCTGGAGGCCGACGGGCTCACCACCCAGCAGTGGGCCGTGCTGGGCGCCCTGTCCCGCCCGGAGGCGGCGGAGGGGATGACGGTCAACGAGCTGGCCCGCTACCTGATGGTGAGCCGGCAGAACCTGTCGGGCGTCCTGCGTCGCATGGAGGCCAACGGCCACCTGGCCGGAACCGCCGACGAGCGCGACAAGCGGGCCCGGCGGATCACGATGACCCCGTGGGGTCGGGAGGTGTGGGAGCGGCGGGCCCTACCCCGGATCCACGGCTACTACGGGCGGGCGGTCGACGGCTTCACCGAAGACGACCTGACCCACACGCTGCACTACCTGCTGGAACTGCTCGACAATATGACGGCCATCGACGCCCAGCCCTGAACCCACGGCGATCTGTGGCGCCAGCGCGCAAGATCCAGCATCTGGCGCCACAGATCCGGATTGGGGTGTAGTGGAGAAGCACAGAACCGCACGCCTGCGTCCTAAGGGGGGACCCACGCCATGGCCACCGCCACGAAGCTCCCGATCTCGGCCGACTCCCACATCGTGGAGCCGCCCAACTGCTACACCGACTACATCGACCCCGCCTTCCGGACCCGGGCGCCCCACATCGAGCGCAACGCGAAGGGGATCGAGAACTTCGTGATCGAGGGGCTGACCAACCCGGTGCCGATCGGGATGCTGGCCGCCGCCGGCAAGACGCCCGACGAGGTCAAGGTGGCGCGGGGCAACGACTTCGCCGACATCACGCCGGCCGCCTGGAGCCCCGACGCCCGCATCGAGTCCCAGGACCGCGACGGCGTGGGGGGCGAGGTGATCTTCGCCTCGGTGGGCATGGTGCTGTGCTCCCACCCCGACTACGAGTACAAGCGGGCCTGTATGACGGCCTACAACCGGTGGCTGGCCGAGTTCTGCGCCGCCCAGCCCACCCGCCTGTTCGGCCTGGCCCAGACGGCGGTCAGCTCGGTCGACGAGGCCATCGAGGACTTCGTGGCGGCCAAGGAGATGGGGATGGTGGGCATGATGGTCACCGGCAACCCCCAGCACGAAGACTACGACCACCGCGACTACGACGCGCTGTGGGAGTGCGCGGTGGACCTGAACCTGCCGATCGCCTTCCACATCCTGACGTCGAACGACTACGACGCCGCCACCGCCCTCAAGAGCCCCCGGGGCCACCAGGCCAACGCCTTCATGAACCTGGTGCGGGGCGTGCAGGACATCCTCGGGCTGTTCGTGTTCGGCGGCGTGTTCGAGCGCCACCCCGACCTGCACATGGTGGTGGCCGAGGCCGACGCCGGCTGGGTGCCCCACTGGATGTACCGCAGCGACCACGCCGCCATGCGCTGGGGCCGGGCCATGGAGCGCACGATCTCGCGCAAGCCCAGCGAGTACGTGCTGTCGAACTGCCACTTCACGTTCCAGGACGACGCCACCGCCTACCAGAACCAGGCCCTGGTCGACTCCGAGTGCCTGATGTGGGCCAGCGACTTCCCCCACACCGACTCCACCTGGCCGTTGTCGAGCGAGGTCCTGGCCGACCACACGGCCCACCTCACGCCCGAGCAGCGCGACCGGGCCGTCCACGACAACACGGCCAAGGTGTTCAACCTCCCGGTCTGACAGCAAACCCGGGCGGGAACACCGCCGGCACTAGCATCGGGCGATGACCTCTCCCGGGCCGCTGCACGCCGTGCTCGTAGGCGGCAGCGGCTTCCTGGGCCGAGGCCTCCGCCACGCGCTCGTCGCCGGCGGGCATCGGGTCACGGTGATCGGGCGGGGAGGCAGTGGCCTCAGCGACGGCGACCACCGGGAGGTCGCCTGGGACGCCGCCACCCTCGGCCCGTGGACCGATTCGCTGGACGGGGCCGACGTCGTCGTGCACCTGGCCGGCCGCCGGGTCGACTGCCGTCCCACAGCAGCCAACATCGACAGCCTGATCGCCTCCCGGGAGGGCACGGTACGGCTCGTGGGCGAGGCCATCCGCCGGCTCGATACACCACCCCGGGCCTGGGTCCAGCTGTCGTCGCTGGCCATCTTCGGCGACACCGGCGACGAGGTGATCACCGAGGACACCCCGCCGCCCCTCACCGGGCCCCGCCAGCAGGTGGAGGTCTGCCGCCGATGGGAAGATGCCTTCCACCAGGCATCGGCCGGCATCAGCCGCACGGTGCTGCTCCGCCCCGGGATCGTGATCGGCGGCGCCGGCGACCCGGCCACCCGCCAGCTTGCCCGCCTGGCCCGGGCCGGGCTGGGCGGCGCGGTGGGAACCGGTCGCCAGTGGGTGTCGTGGCTGGCCGCGGCCGACGTGTTCCCGCTGCTCGCCCGGGCCGTCACCGACCCGGCCATGACCGGCCTGTACCACCTCACGGGACCCGCCCCGGCCCGCAACCGGGACCTCATGGCGGCCTATCGACGGGCCGTGGGCCGTCGGTTCGGCCTGCCGTCGCCGGCTCCGGTCACCACCGTCGGGGCGTGGCTGCTCGGGTCCGATCCGGCCCTGGCGCTCACCGGCCGGCGGGCGGTGCCGCAACGCCTGCTCGACGAGGGGCACCGCTTCACCGTCACCTCCGTCGACGACGCGGTGGCGGCCACCGTCGACGAGGCCTGAAGCCCGGCGATCCGTGGCGCCAGCGCGCAGAATCCAGCACCCGGCGCCACAGATCGGCCGGCGGCTGGAGCGTCGCTGGCAGCGCCGGTAGGGTGCTGCCAGCGACGACGACCCAGGGGGAACTGCGATGCCTACGCCACCGTCGGAAGAGACCGTGATCGGTTGGATGGACGAGCTGTCCAACTGGGGGCGCTGGGGCAAGGACGACGTGCTGGGCACGCTCAACCACCTCACCCCGGAGAAGCGGGTGGCGGCCGCCGGGCTCGTCCAGGAGGGCACCTCGGTGTCGCTGAGCTGGGAGATCCGCACCGGCCGCCAGCCCGGTGCCACGGTGGAGTCGCAGCGCTACATGCTGTCCACCGGTCTCGGCCTGAACGACGAGGGCCGTCGGGGCCTCCTCGACGGCGGCCGGGCCGGGGGCGCCCAGGAGTACATCGGCATGGTGTTCCACGGGCTCGACGTCACCCACCTCGACTCCCTGGCCCATCTGTTCTGGGACGGCAAGATGTACGGCGGGGCTCCGGCCTCGATGGTGTCGGACCGCCAGGGCGCCCTGATGCACGACGTGCTGGCCGTGTCCACCGGGGTCACCACCCGGGGCGTGCTGCTCGACATCGCCAAGCTGCGGGGCGTCGACGTGCTGGCCGCCGACGACCACATCTATCCGGAGGACCTGGAGGCGGCGGAGGAAGCGGCCGGCATCCGGGTGGAACCGGGCGACGTGCTGTTCGTGCGCACCGGTGAGGGGTTCGCCCGCCGGGCCGAGCGCCGCAACTACAACATGAACAAGCCGCGCTCCGGCTACCAGGCGGCCTGCCTGCCCTGGCTCCACGAGCGGGGCGTGGCCATGATCGGCTCCGACGTGGCCCAGGACCCCACGCCCACGGGATACCGGGCCTGCACGATGCCGGTGCACATGGTGGGCATCGTGGCCATGGGCCTGTGGCTGATCGACAACTGCCAGCTGGAAGACCTGGCCCAGGCGTGCAATGCCCGCAACCGCTGGGAGTTCCACTTCGCCCTGGCCCCCATCCGCTTCGTCGGCGTCACCGGCTCCCCGGTGAACCCGCTGGCCATCTTCTGAGCAGGAGGCGGCGAGCCCCATGCAGATCGAGACCTCCCTGCTCGTGGTGGGCACCGGGCCCGGCGCCCTGCTGGTGGGCAAGCTGGCCAGCGGCCGGGGCCTGGGCAGCGTGATTGCCGGCCACCGGATCACGGGCGGCGACGAGCCCGTGCCGCTGAGCGATGCGGCGGTGGCCGTGCTCACCCCCCACGGGGTGTTCGACGTGCTCCGCCCCTACCTGGCGTCCCATCACCCGGTGGCGATCGAGCCGGCCGCCTTCGAAGAGGTGCTCAAGCACCACTGCGTGGCCGACATGAACACCACCGTGTACGACGGCCTGGAGCTGGTGGAGGCCGAGCTCACCGAGGGCGGCGGCGTGCGGGGTGTGCTCACCGACGGCCGCTCCCGGTGGCCGGTCACGGCCGACGCCTACGTCGACGCCGCCACCCTGCCCACCGAGCTGTCGGCGGCGGTGACGGCGGCGGCCGAGGTGGCCAACGCCATCGTGGACCGGGTGGTCGCCGCCCGGCGCTGAACGGCGCGCCCGGACGTTTCACCGCAGGCGAAACTCCAGGTTCCGAAGGGACACCTAGCCTTGATCCGTGACCCAGACCGTCACGGGCGACGCTCCGGACAGCAGATCAGCGATGGCCGGGCTGAGCCGCCCCCTGCGGGCCGGCCGGCCGGGGGCGGCCGGTTGGCTTCGCTCGACGCCCTGCGGGGCTTCGACATGCTGTGGATCATCGGGGGCGACGCTCTCGTCGTGTCGGTGGCCGACCTCACCCACTGGCGGGCGGCCACCTGGGCCGCCGGCCAGATGGAGCACGCAGCCTGGGACGGGTTCCGCCTCTACGACCTGATCTTCCCCCTGTTCGTGTTCCTGTCGGGCGTGGCCATGCCGTTCTCGCTCAGCCGCCGGGTGGAGCGGGGCGACGACCGCCGGGCGCTCGTGCTGCACGCCCTCAAGCGGGGCCTGATCCTGGTGGCCCTGGGCGTGGTCTACAACAACGGCCTGTTCCAGATGGGGCTGGGCGAGATGCGTTACCCCAGCGTGCTGGGCCGGATCGGCCTGGCCTACACCGGGGCCGCCCTCATCGTGCTGTTCACCGGGGTGAAGGGCCAGGCCCGGTGGCTCGTGGGGCTGGTGGTGGGCTACTGGCTGGCCCTGCGGTTCGTGCCCGTGCCGGGGATCGGGGCCGGCCACCTCACCCAGGAGGGCAGCCTGGCCGGCTGGGTGGACCGGGCGCTGGTGCCGGGCCAGCTCTTCCTGGGGAACCATGATCCCGAGGGTCTCCTGTCCACCCTGCCCGCCGTCGGCTCGGCCCTGGCCGGGGCGCTGTGCGGGCACCTGCTGCGCCGGGCCGACTGGTCGCCCGAACGCAAGACGGCGGTCCTGCTGGGGGCGGGGGCCGCCTCGGTGGCCGCCGGCGCCGCCTGGCACCCCTGGCTCCCGGTCAACAAGAACCTGTGGACCAGCTCGTTCGTGCTGGTCACGGCCGGTTTGTCGATGCTGTTGCTCGGTGTCTTCTACTACCTGATCGACGGGCGGGGCTGGAAGCGGGGGGCTTTCCCCCTCCAGGTGATCGGGGCCAACTCGATCCTGATCTACCTGGCCGGCCGCCTGATCGACTTCGGCCGCCCGGTCGACTTCTTCCTCGGCGGCCTGCTGGGCCGCCTGAGCGAGGAAGCCGGGGCGGTGGTGTTCTGGCTCGGCTTCCTGGCCGTCGAGTGGGTGTTCCTCTGGGTCCTGTACCGCCGCCGGATGTTCCTCAAGGTCTGACTCGGGTCAGGTGCTCCGGCCCAACCGTGTAACGAAAATCGCGCCCCGCCAGCGAACTGCGTCGCGAGACCTGCGGAATCCGCAGACAACGTGACGCAGATCGGGGGCGGGGCGCGATTTTCGTTGCGCAGAACGGGGGGCGGGGTCAGCCCTTGAGCAGGAACTCGGCGTCGGCCGGTTCCACGAACAGCTCCAGCTCGGCGGCCAGCTCGGGGTGGGCGGCGAGCAGGGGGTCGGCGTCGACCAGCTCGATGGCGGCCTGGCGGGCCTGGCCCACCACCTCCCGGTCCCGCCGGAGCGAGGCCAGCTTGAGATCGTTGCGGCCCTTCTGCCGCTCACCCAGGATCGTGCCCTCACCCCGCAGGTCGAGGTCCACCTCGGCCAGCTCGAAGCCGTCGGTGGAATCGACCAGGGCCTGGAGGCGGGCCTCGCCGTCGGGTGTGGTGGCCCCGCCCACGAGCCAGCAGGTGGAGGCGTGCGCCCCCCGACCCACCCGGCCCCGGAGCTGGTGGAGCTGGGCGATGCCGAACCGGTCGGCGTCGAGGATCACCATCACCGTGGCGTTGGGGACGTCGACGCCCACCTCGATGACGGTCGTGGCCACCAGCACGTCGAGGTGGCCGGAGCGGAACAGCTCCATCGTCTGGTCCTTCTCGGCCGGGGTGAGCCGACCGTGGAGCAGCCCGAGGCGGAAGCCCTCCAGCTCCTCGTTGACCAACCGGTCGAAGGTCTCCTCGGCCGATGCCACCTCCAGCTTCTCCGACGTGTCGATCAGGGGGCACACCACGTACACCTGGCGGCCGTCGGTGATCTGGGACCGGATCTCGGTCCACATGGATTCCAGGGCGGCGGCCGACTCCAGGTCTTCGGGCGCCTCGTCGAGCGTGCCCGACGCCCGCACCCATCGCGTGACGATCGGGGTCCGGCCGGGGGGCAGCTCGTCGAGCACCGACACGTCGAGGTCGCCGTAGACCGTCATGGCCGCGGTGCGGGGGATGGGGGTGGCCGTCATCACCAGCACGTCGGGCTGGGCGTCGCCCCGGCTCCGCTCCCGCAGGGCGGCCCGCTGCTCCACTCCGAAACGGTGCTGCTCGTCGATCACGGCCACCCCCAGCGAGCCGAACAGCACCCCCTCCTGGATGAGGGCGTGGGTGCCGACGGCGATGTCGATCTCGCCGGCCTGCAGGTCGGCCATCACCCGGCGCCGCTCGGCCGCCGTGAGCCGGTTGGTCAGCAGCTCCACCCGCAGCGGCCGTTCGGCGAACAGCGATGCCTTGGACTCGACGGTGAGCCCCTCCAGGAGCTTGCGGATCCCGAGCCAGTGCTGCTCGGCCAGCACCTCGGTGGGGGCCATCAGGGCGGCCTGGTGGCCCCCGTCGATGGCGGCCAGCATGGTGGCCACCGCCACCAGGGTCTTGCCGGCGCCCACGTCGCCCTGCAGGAGCCGGTGCATGGGCACGGTGCGGCGCAGATCGCCGGCGATCTCGTCGATGGCCCGCCGCTGGGCCCCGGTGAGGGGGAACGGCAGCTTGGCGTGGAGCTGGGTGACGAGCGGGCCGTCGGTCACGTGCACGATCCCCTTCGACGTGCGCTCGATGGCCCGCTTGCGCAGCACCAGGGCCAACTGCATCCGGAGCAGCTCGTCGAACACGAGGCGGCGGCGGGCGATCATCACCTCGGCCATCGACTCGGGTTGGTGGATCAGCCGCAACGCCTCCTCCCGGCCCGTGAGGTCGTGGCGGCGCAGCAGGCTGCGGGGCACGGGATCGGCCAGCCCCCGCCCGCCGTGCTGGGGCAGGGTGCGGCGCAGGGCCTCGGCCATCCACCGGGCCACGTCACCGGTGTAGATCCCGCTCTTCTCCGACTGGGCGTACACGGGCACGATCCGCCCCGTCTGATCGCCCACCAGATCCACCACCGGGTTGGTCATCTGGCGCTGCCCCCGGAACAGCTCCATCTTCCCGTAGACCACGGCCTCCTTGCCCGAGACGAGCTGCCGCTCCCGCCACGCCTGGTTGAAGAACACGAGCTGCATGCGGCCGCTCTCGTCGCTCACCACGGCGTTCACCAGCACCCGGCCCCCTTTCACCCGGCGGGACGTGCACCGCTCCACCGTCACCAGCACGCTGGCCTCGTCGCCCGCCATGAGCTCGGCGATCCGGGCCTGGTTGGTTCGGTCTATGTAGCGGCGGGGGTAGTACGTGATCAGGTCGAGCAGATTCTCGACCTCACCTTCGGCCAGAGCTTTGGCCCTCCGCTCCCCCACCCCGTGCAGACGGGTCACCGGGATGGCGGCCAGATCGGCCAGGGTGAGGGGTGCGCCGGCGGTGGATGCCATCGTTCCCCCCTATCCGCTCAGATACCTGGCACCGATGGGCTATACCTATTTGCGATTCAAGCCGCCGCCAATTTCTCTACTGGCGATGGGCAGTGTAGTTTTGGTCACAGTAGCATTGGCCATACAGGCAGCCTCAGGCACGCAACCGAGCAAGGGGAGTAACGGGTGCAAGGTGTAGTGAAGCTCTACGATCCGGCGACGAGGGACGGTGTCGTCCTGACTGACGTCGGGCTGCAGGAGTTCGACCTCGCCCCCAACGCTCTCGACGGTTCGTCGTTCCGCATGCTGCGTCCTGGTCAACGCGTCGTTTTCGATCTCGACGATTCGAATCGGGCCACACGGCTCCGTTTCGGTTCTGAGGTCGACATGGGCACTCCAGCCTGGCTGGACCCCGAGAGTTAACCAGCACGCCGCGACGCTGCCGGCCTGCCGGCCCACGCGTCCCCTACTAACACCAGTCAGCGACTTCGGACGGGCAACGGGGCCCTCCCGCATCTGTAGGGATACCGACCCGGGCCACCCGACCGACTCGCCACATCGGGAGTCAGACCGGCCATGACCATCATCGCTACGCCGACCACCAACACCAAACTGCTCAGCTGGGTGAGCGAATGGGCGGAGGTGCTCGAACCAGACGACATCTACTGGTGTGACGGCTCCGACGAGGAGTACCAGCGGCTGGCCGACCAGCTGGTGGCCTCCGGCACGTTCACCAAGCTCGACGAGAACAAGCTGCCGAACAGCTACCTCGCCCTGTCCGACCCGGCCGACGTGGCCCGGGTGGAGGAGCGCACGTTCATCTGCACCCCCACCAAGGACGAGGTCGGCCCCACCAACAACTGGCGCCACCCCGATGAGATGCGGGCCGAGATGCTCGAACTGTTCCGGGGGTCGATGCGGGGCCGCACCATGTACGTGGTGCCGTTCTCCATGGGCCCCCTCGGCTCCCCCATCGCCCACATCGGCGTGCAGCTCACCGACTCGGCCTACGTCGCCGCCTCGATGAAGATCATGACCCGGATGGGGGCCGGCGCCCTCGACGTCCTGGGCGACGGCGAGTGGGTGCCCTGCATCCACTCCGTGGGCTATCCCCTCACCGACGGCCGGGCCGACGTGCCGTGGCCCTGCAACGGCGACAACAAGTACATCGTCCACTTCCCCCAGACCTCGGAGATCTGGAGCTACGGCTCGGGCTACGGCGGCAACGCCCTGCTGGGCAAGAAGTGCTTCGCCCTGCGGATCGCCTCCACCATGGCCCGCGACAACGGCTGGCTGGCCGAGCACATGCTGATCATCGGCATCACGCCGCCCAACGGCGAGAAGCGCTACGTGGCCGCCGCCTTCCCGTCGGCCTGCGGCAAGACCAACATGGCCATGATGATCCCGTCGCTGCCCGGCTGGAAGGTGGAGACGGTCGGCGATGACATCGCCTGGATGAAGTTCGGCCCCGACGGCCAGCTCTACGCCATCAACCCCGAGGCCGGCTTCTTCGGCGTGGCCCCCGGCACCTCCCGCAAGACCAACCCCAACGCCATCGAGACGCTGTCGGGCAACTGCGTGTTCACCAACGTGGCCCACACCCCCGAGAACACGGTGTGGTGGGAAGACATGACCGAGGAGAAGCCGGCCCGCCTGACGGACTGGCGGGGCCAGCCCTGGACGCCCGAGTCGTCCACCCCGGCCGCCCACCCCAACGCCCGGTTCACCGCCCCGGCCAGCCAGTGCCCGTCGATCGCCCCCGAGTGGGAGGACCCCAAGGGCGTGCCGATCTCGGCCATCCTGTTCGGCGGCCGCCGGGCCACCAACGTCCCCCTCGTCACCCAGGCCCGGGATTGGGAGCACGGCGTGTTCCTGGGCTCGATCATGAGCTCGGAGACCACGGCGGCCAAGGCCGGCGCCACCGGCGAGGTCCGGTTCGATCCCTTCGCCATGCTGCCGTTCTGCGGTTACAACATGGCCGACTACTTCGCCCACTGGGTGTCGATCGGGGCCAACGCCGATCGTTCCAAGCTGCCCCAGCTCTTCTGGGTCAACTGGTTCCGCCGGGCCGAGGACCGCTCGTTCCTGTGGCCCGGGTTCGGCGACAACGCCCGGGTGCTCAAGTGGGTTCTGGAGCGCCTCGACGGTTCGGCCGAGGCCGTCGACACCCCCATCGGCTTCGTGCCGGCGCCGGGCAGCGTCGACGTGAGCGGCCTCGACGTCGACGATGCCACCATGGCCGCCCTGGCCGAGGTGGATCCGGCGGCGTGGAAGGACGAGCTCGACCTCATCCGGGGCCACTACGCCGTCTTCGGCGACCGCCTGCCCGACACGCTGAGCAGGCAGCTGGCCGACCTGGAGCGCCGCCTGGGCTGAACGCCCTCCGGCCGGTTCGCAGCCCCGTGACCAGGGGCTACGACAAACCGATACGTCGTTGGCCAGCCTGCGTCCTTGGGTTGAACTGCCCGGGCGCAGGCTGGTTCGCGTGGCTAGCGTGTGCGTCGTGGTCGCCCCCACAGACGATCCCCAGGTGCTGGTCTTCAGCCACCGATTCCGCCCCGACGGCTACGGCCGCCAGCCCGGCTACATCGGGTTCGGCGAGGCCGAGGACGTGCTGGCGGCGGTGAGCGGGGCCGGCTGGGCCCACCTCAACGTCAGCCCCGAGGCCCGGATGCTGCGGGTCCGGCGGGCCGCTGGCCGCCAGTACCGGCGCCTGGCCGGCCGATCCCGGGATCTGCCGGGCTTCATGGCCCACGGTCGGGCCGGGTTCGGCTACCGCAGCGACGGCCCTCTCCGGGCCCGCTACGACCTGGCCGTGTTCGTGGCCATCACCGTGTGGGACCTTCCCCTGCTGGAGCGGGTACTCGACGCCCGACGCCGGGCCGACCGGGTGGCGGTGTGGTTCCCCGAGGTGTGGCCCCTGGAGCTGGCCGACCCCCGGCTGGCGCTGGAACCCTTCGCCCTGGCCGACGACATCTTCGTGGGCGTGGCCGACTCCGCTCCCATCCTGTCGAACATGCTCGGCCGGCCGGTGCACTACCTGCCGATGGCGGCCGACGTGATGCGTTTCGCCGCCCTCAACCTGGCCGAGCCCCGCCCGGTCGACGTGCTCGGCATCGGCCGCCGCCTCCCCGCCCTCCACGACGCCCTGCTCGACTGGGCGGCCAAGACCGGCCGGCACTACCTCTACGACACGATCTCGGGGGGCGAGGTGCACGACGTGGCCGCCCACCGGGAGAACCTGGCCGCCACCTACCGCCGGTCCAAGCTGGCCATCACCCACTTCGCCAAGTTCGACCGGCCCGACGAGATCGGCGACCAGCGGGAGAACCCCGGGCGGCTGTGGGAGGGCCTGGCGTCGGGCGTGGTCATGGCCGGCATGCCGCCCCGGCCCGAACTGCAGCGGCGCTTCCCCGGAGACGAGGTGGTGATCGAGCTGCCCCGCGATCCCCACGAAGCGGTGGCCGCCATCGACGAGTGGGTCCAGCAGCCCCACGAAGACCGGCGCCGCCACCACGTGGAGCTCGCCCTCACCGCCAACGACTGGGGCCACCGGTGGCGCACGGTGTTCGAGACCGCTTCCCTGCCGGTGCCGTCGGGCCTCCAGACCCGGCTCGACCACCTGGCTTCGCTGGCCGGAAGCGTCTGAGACCCGGCCCCCCTCCCGGGCCGCCCCGCCGGCCGAGGCACCGCTCGGGGGCCCGGCCTGCCAGACTGGGGCCGTGCCCAACCCCAAGGAGTACCTCCAGCGCAAGGCCACGGAGAAGGCGGCCGAGAAGCTACCGGCCCCCGTCCTCGACGCCCTCGGCAAGGCCATGCTCAAGGGAATCGACAAGGCCGTCACCACCCGCTGGGAGCGGGCGCTCGACAAGGCGGCCCGAGCCGAGGGGGCGACGGTGGATGCCCGGGCGAAGTGGGTCACCCGCTCGTTCATCCGGGAGCTGGCGTCGCTCGGGGCCGCCACCGGAGCCACCGCCGCCGCCCCCGGTCTGGGCACGGCCAGCGCCGCTTCGGTGATGGTGGCCGACATGGGGTGGTTCGCCCTGCGCACCACGGACCTGATCATGACGATCGGGGCCGTCCACGGCCACACCGATGCCTCCGCCGAGGAACGGCGGGCCTGGGTGCTGGCCATCCTCGCCTTCGGGGAGAACGCAGCCAAGGAGTTCGCCCAGCTGGCCGCCGAGATCGGGGGCGTGGCGGCCGCCTCCGGGAGCGGCCGGGCGGCGGTGGGCCGGGAGCGGGTGGGTGCCCTCGTGGCCGGGGCCGCCGGGGGCGATGTCGCCACCATCGACGCCCTGCGCAAGCTCAACGCCTCCCTCGCCGTGCGCGTCACGGAACGCTGGGGCACCCGGGCCGGAGCCGAGAGCCTGGGCAAGCTGCTGCCGTTCGGGATCGGGGCCGTGGTCGGCGGGTCGGCCAACTGGGCCCTCACCCGGGCCGTCGGCCTCCAGTCCCGACGGTTCTTCGGTCAGTACCACCTGCTGGTGGTGCCGCCCCCACCCTCGATCCCGCCTCCACCGGCGGCCGACACCCCCGCTCTCCCCCCGCCCACCGCCCCCTGATCCCGTCGCAGCGGGCGGTCGGAGCGGGGTCAGCGGGCGGGGCCGGGAGACCAGCGGAGGGTGACGAGGTCCCGGTCGAGCCCGAGGATCCAGGTGCGGCCGTCACGCTGGCGCCGGATCTGCAGGTCCCGGCCGGTCTGGAAGGCGAGCCACTCGCCGTCGGGTGCCCAGGCCAGGAGGGCGCCGGGCGAGAGCGAGCTGTCGTAGCGCTCGACCGCCCCGGTGGCCAGATCCACCACGGTGAGCCATATCAGGTCGCCGAAGCGGACGGCGGCGGCCAGGCGGGCACCGTCGGGCGCCACCGCCACCGGCCCGGTCCACGAGCCGACCTGGGGCTCGGGCGGCGCCGCCGGCGCGGTCGAGGTGGTGACGGCCGGAGCACCCGTCCCCGGCCCGCTGGGGGCGACCCCGGGGGCCACCGCCACCACCGGCGCCGGCACCTGGAGCTGGTCGGGCTGGCCGGGAGGACCTATGGCGAGACCGCAGACGCCGGGCTGGGCGCAGGTGCGGCGCACCAACCAGCGGCCGTCGAAGCCGAGCACCTCGCCCGGCCCCACCACAACGGGCGCCGGCGACGGCCCCGAGCCGCTGGTGGCAAGGAGCCAGGTTGTGGCCCCCTGGGTGACCAGCAGCTGGCCGTTCCACACGCCCAGGATCCGCACCCCATCGGGCGGAAGGGTCCACCGGAGGTCGTTGTTCTCCCTGGTGCCGAGGAAATCGATGGGCACCACGGCCGCCTCCAAGGTTCCCGGCGACCGCTCGGTCACCAGCACCTCGCTCCCGGCCCCGAGGCGGCGTAGATCGACCGTCTGGGCCAGCGGGTCGCCCGAGGGGCCCACGGCACCGAGCAGCGACCCCCGGGAGAAGTCCTGGGCGAACCACACCGGCTCGGTCCCGCCCAGGCCCAGGCCGTGGCCACCGCCCGGGTCGGGGATGAGGCCCAGGCGCACCTCGGCCGGCCGATCGTCAGCCCGGTCCACCATCACCAGCGAGCCCAGGCTGTCGAAGGCCACCAGCAGACCGGGCAGCTCGGTCGGCAGGTCGGCCGGGAGGTCGGAGAACGGGCTCAGCTCGGCCGCGGCCGCGCCCGGCGGCGGGGCCAGGGTGGTGGCGGGATCGGGGGTGGTGGGGGCGGGGGTGCCGCCGCCGAGCTGGCTCAGCCCGGCCACCGCGCCGGCGATGGCCAGGACCGCCGCCCCCACCGCCGCTCCGGTGCGCCAGCGGGCGGCCGGACGGCCCACCTGCTCGGTGACGGGGCCGGCCTCCCGGGCCGCGTCGTGGCGGCCGGCGTCGGCCAGCAGTTCGATGCCATCGGGTTCGAGGCCCGGGCCGGCACCGTGGTCGCCCCCCGACATGGTCGCCATGGAGACGAGAGTACTTCAAACCTTCAACGCGGGCCGTGCCTGCGGCGCGGGCTAGCGGCGGAGGGCCTCACGGTTTGCCCCTCACGGTGTGCCCCTCACGGAGTGCCCAGGAACATCCCCCGGATGCCCATGCCCATGAGGAACAGGCAGCCACCGCCGTACAGGAGGTACTGCCACTGCATGATCTGCTGGCGGTAGCTGTAGAGGATCCCGACCGTGGCCAGGGCCACGAAGCCGTAGACCACGTGGAGCTGCTGCACCTCCAGGCCGTCCACCTGCAGCACCAGCACCCCGAGGAGAACCTGGATGGCCACCGCCACCTGGGCCACGATGACCAGGTACCACAGCTCCCGGCGGCGCAGCTGCTCGATGCGGTGGGCGGCGGTGGCCCACACGCCGGCGGCGGCGTTCGTGAGGGTCATGATCCAGGCGAAGACGTCGTGCAGGCCGAGGAAGCTCACGGGGGGAGGCTAGCTGTGCCACCGCGGCGTTGAGCTGGCCGCCAGCCGGCGGGGTGCCTAACAGGTGCCGGCGAGCGTGCAGGCGACCCGGTCCGGCCCGATCCGCACCGACCACACCATCGCCTCGATGTCGGCCGTCGACAGATCGGGTGGCGCCTGGATGATCACCTGGGCCCACTGGTTCAGGACCCGGTCGACCAGCACCACGTTCACCACCAGGGGGCCTGAGCTGCTGCAGTCGGTGAACACCGCCGACTGCCCTTCGTAGGGCGTCTCGATCTCCCGACCTCCGGCCGGGGTGCAGGTGGCGCTGAGCTCCGACGGATCGGAGTAGACGAGCAGGTCGGCCGGATCCCGCAGAAACGGGTCGTCGGCTACGAGGGACACGGCGACGCCGGGCCCGAAGGCGTCGTAGTAGCGGGGAAGGCTCGGGGCGGCCGCCAGGTAGGGCGCCCCCGTCTTCGGTTCCCGTTCGACCCGTCGCTCGCTCCAGGCGGTTGGCACCAGGATGGCGATCGATCCGCTCGCGTCGGCGATCCACTCGAACCGATCGAGGTCGACGGCGGCGCCCGGTTCGGCCACACCGGCATCGGGCCTGGCCTCCGGCGGCACCACGGGGCTGCCCGGGGCCGGTGCCGGGCGCTGGTCGGTGGCCGGTGACACCACCTCCAGGCGGGTGTCGCCGTCGCCGCCGGTGAACCGGGAGACCAGCAGCACACCGACGACGATCACGGCGGCCGCTGCGACAGCCCGGATCACCACACCCGCCGCTCCTCGACCTGGAGGCGGCGGGGGGACCGGTGACCGGTCGGGGGCGGCGTCGACGCCCACCCGGGCCAGCCCGGCTTCCCACACCGAATCCCCGATCGTCGGCTCGTCGAGCGCCGATCGCAGCGCCCGGCGCAGCCGATCCTCGGTCCGGGCCGGTAGCGGGAGGTCGACCAGGGCGTCGACGTCGACCACCCAGCCGTCGTCGCCGCGGAACAGGCCGGGGGCACCAGGGCCCCCACGGAACTCAGACATTGGACTCTCCCTCGTCGGACAACAGGAGGAACATGGCGCTGCGGGCCCGGGACAGCCTGGACTTGACCGTGCCTTCGGGAACGGCCTGCAGCTCGGCGATCTCCTTCACCGAGAGATCCAGGCACTCCTTGAGGATCAACGTCAGCCGGAACTCCAGGGGCAGCCGGGCCAGTGCCCAGCGGATGGCCTCGGCGTCGGTGATCCGCAGCTCCTGGCCACCGTCCAGGTCCCGCTCGGGGAGCTGGCGAACCGGCACCGGCCACCGTCGGCGGAGCTGACCGAGGCAGGCGTTGTAGGTGACGGTCCGGAGCCAGGTCGAGAACTTGGCCTCACCCCGGAAGGTCTCGATCCGCTCCCACACCGCCAGCTGGGCGGCCTGGAGCGCATCCTCGGCGTCGTGGGGATCGAGCACCAGCCGGGCGCAGATGCTGGAGATCAGGCGCCGGTGGCGGTTCATCAACTCGGCGTAGGCCCCTCGGTTCCGATCACGGACCAGGTCGACCAGCTCGGCGTCGGACAGCTGCCCGAGGGCGTGCCGGGCCCCCGCCGGCCGCGCTGCCACGTTCCGCCGACTTCGTATCCCGGCCATGGCCCTCCCGACCGGCCCCGTCGACCGCAGCCGACCGTTGCCGTCACCGCTGTAGAGGTTGGCCTCCATGACAACATGAGACGCGGGCCATCGAGGCGGGGTTCCCGCCCGGCGGAGAAATCTGGCGCCGAGCGGCGGCCCGGCTTCGGTTGGGTGGACCCCGGTGTCTGTGCCACAGTGGTGGGCCATGCGTCACCGCCGGTACTACATCCAGTCGCTGTGGACCTCCGGCCTGCCCGTCCCGGCCCATGGCGGCGACCTGCTGGTGGCCACCCGGGAGGAGACGACCGACGTGGACTGGGAGCTCATCTACCGGTCGGCCCACAACTGGCGGCTGCGCCAGGAGCCCTACGACCTTGAGATGGTCGGCCCCGAAGGCCGGTTCGGGGGTCCCGCCATCCTCGTCCGCTCCGACGGGCAGTCGCACGTGTTCCGGGGCGTCGGCACCCTCGACGGGTTCGACCCGGCCGACCTCAACGACTGAGACGACCCGGTGATCCGGTCCGACCAGATAGGCAGCCTGCTCCGGCCCCCGGCGCTGCTGCAGGCCCGGGCCGCCCACGCCGCCGGCGAGATCGACGCCGACGCCCTCCGGGCCGCCGAGGACGAGGCCATCCTCCACCTGCTGGACCGGCAGCGGGCCATCGGCATCGACGTGGTGACCGACGGCGAGCTGCGCCGGGCGGCGTGGCAGACCAACGTGTCGGAAGCCGTCGACGGCTTCGTCGACGCCTCCCGGACCATGACCTGGCACGGTGCCGACGGGAGCGTCACCCGTTCGCTCAGCTACTCCAAGGTGATCGGCGGGCGGCTCCAGGCCCGGCGCCGGATCGCCGGAACCGACGCCGCCTTCCTGGCCGCCCACGCTGACCGGCCGTACAAGGTGACCATGCCGTCGCCGGTGCTGGTGGCCGGGGCCGGCTGGGCCGACGGGACCACGGACGAGGTCTACCGTGACCGCGACGAGCTGCTGGCCGACGTGGTCGGCCTCGTGGGGACCGAGCTGGCGGCGCTGGCCGCCGGCGGCGTCGGCTACCTCCAGCTCGACGAGGGGTTCACCCCCTTCGTCGGCACCGACTGGCTGGAGGCGATGCCCGATCCGGCCGGCGCCCTGGACCGGGCCATCGACGCCGAGAACGCCGCCTTCGCCCACCTCGAGGGGGCCGGGGTGGCCGGAGCGCCGGTGGTGCGGGCCATCCACATCTGCCGGGGCAACCACCGCAGCCGATGGACAGCGGCCGGGGGCTACGACGCGCTGGCCGAGCAGGTGTTCAACCGGCTGGACGTCGACCGGTTCCTCCTCGAGTACGACAGCGAGCGCGCCGGCGGCTTCGAACCGCTCCGTCATGTGCCCGGCGGCAAGGTGGCCGTGCTCGGGCTCGTGAGCACGAAGACCGGCGAGCTCGAGGGGCGCGACCAGATCCTGCGCCGAGTGGACGAAGCCCAGCGGCACGCCCCGCTCGACCGCCTGGCCCTCAGCCCCCAGTGCGGGTTCGCCTCGACCGAGCTGGGCAACCTGCTCACCGAGGACGAGCAGTGGCGCAAGCTGGAACTGGTGGTCTCGGTGGCCCGGGAGATCTGGGGCTGAGAGAGCCGGCGGGCGCCGGCCTCAGCTGACGGCGCCGGTCTGGTGGAGCTTGGCGATGTCGTCGGCCGACAGGCCGGCCTCGCCCAACACCTCGTCGGTGTGCTGGCCCGGGTGGGGGGCGGGGCGGGTCATCTCCGGCCGGGTGCGGCTGAAGCGGGGGGCGGGGGCCGCCTGCATGAGGCCGAAGGCCTCCACGAACGTGCCCCGCTCCACGTTGTGGGGGTGGCGGGTGGCCTCGTCCATGCTCAGCACCGGGGCGAAGCACACGTCGCTGTGCTCCATGATGGCGCTCCACTCGTCGCGGGTCTTCGTCGCGATCAGGGCCGCCACCCGCTCCTTCATCGCCGGCCACTGGTCCCGGTCCATCTGCGGGGGCAGATCGGGCTGCTCACCCAGACCCGACAGGCGGAGCAGCTCGGCGTAGAACTGGGGCTCGATCGAACCGAGCGAGATGTACTTCCCGTCGGCGCACTCGTAGACGTCGTAGAAGTGGGCCCCGGTGTCGAGCAGGTTGGTTCCCCGCTCGTCCTGCCAGAAGCCCGACGCCTTCATGGCCCAGAACATGTTCATCAGCGACGCCGCGCCGTCCACCATGGCGGCGTCGACCACCTGGCCCACGCCGGATCGCTGGGCCTCGAACATGGCGCACACCACCCCGAAGGCCAGGTACATGCCTCCGCCACCGAAGTCGCCCACCAGGTTGAGGGGCGGCAGGGGGGCCTCGCCCCGGCGCCCGATCGGCTCGAGGGCGCCGGCCAGGGCGATGTAGTTGATGTCGTGCCCGGCGGCCAGGGCGTACGGGCCTTCCTGACCCCAGCCGGTCATCCGGCCGTAGACGATCCGGGGGTTGCGGGCCAGGCAGTCCTCCGGGCCGAGCCCCATACGCTCGGTGACCCCGGGGCGGAAGCCCTCGATGATGGCATCGGCCTGTTCCACCAGCTTCAGCACCACCTCCACGCCATCGGGGTTCTTCAGATCGACGCCGATCGAGCGCCGGTTGCGGGTGAGGGTGTCGAGCGGCGGGTTGGCCGGATCGCCCCCCGTGACGGCGCCCGAGCGGTCGATGCGGATCACGTTGGCCCCCATGTCGGCCAGCATCATGGCGCAGAACGGCCCCGGGCCGATCCCGGCCAGCTCGATGACGGTGGTGCCGGTCAGTGGTCCCATGGGTGGTGCTCCTCGGGGGTGGAAGGGTCGTTCGAACGCGGTCCAACCACCGTAGTGACCGGTGGTGACGGTGACGAACCGTCGACTTTCAGATGGCCTGCCTGCGAACTCTGGGCGATGTTGGGTACGGTCGAAGACGATGGATTCGGTATCGGCTGCCGTGGCCCCGCCGCGGGAGGGTTTCCTGGCCGACGTGGCCCGTCGCCTCCGGCCGACCAGCCGATGGGGCGTGGCTCGCCGCGTCGGCCTCGTGGGATACATCCTCGGCTACCTCATCTGGTTCTTCACCAAGGGCATGATCGTGGACCGGATCTCGGTCACGATCTCGGTGGCCGCCCTGATGGCGATCGTCAACCTCGGCCGCCCGCTGCGCGTCTGGCTCACCCTCCTGGCCGACCTCGTCCTGTACGGCGGCATGTGGGTGGCCTACGACGAGACCCGGGGGGTGGCCGACGGCGTCGGCCTCCCGCTGCAGGTGCAGTCGGTGATCAACATCGACCGTGTCATCGGCCTCGGTCACCAGCCCAACGTGGTGCTGCAGGAGCACTTCTACCACCCCGACGTGGTGCGCTGGTACGACGTGGTGGCCTCGATCGTGTACTTCTCCCACTTCGTGGTGATCGTCATCCTGATCGCCGCCCTCTGGGTGTGGAACCGGCAGCAGTGGATCCGCCTGATGCGGCGCACGTCCACCGTGCTGCTGCTGGCCTGCATCGGTTACGTGCTGCTGCCCACGGCGCCGCCGTGGATGGCGGCCGGGGGCGACCCCTCCAACAAGCTCGACGCTCTACCCCCGCTGGCCCGCCCCGCCGGCCGGGGTTGGACCCATCTGGGAATGCACAGCTTCGTCCACGCCTGGGAGACGGGCCGGGACTGGGTGAACCGGACGGCCGCCATGCCGTCCCTGCACGGGGCGTTCGCCCTGTTGGTGGTGGTGTGGCTGTGGCCCCACGTGAAGCGCCGGGAGCTGCGGTACCTGATGTTGGCTTACCCCCTGTCGATGTTGCTGTCGCTGGTCTACCTGGCCGAACATTACGTGATTGACGTGCTGGCGGGGTGGGCCGCCGTGGGGTTGTCGTTCGCCGTGTGGACGGCCATCGAGCGCCGGATGGCCGAGCGCCGGGCGGCCCGGGAGGCGATCGTGCGGATCGACGATGCGGCGGGGGGCGACGACGATCCCGAGCCCGCCTTCGTCGGTTCCCCCCGCTGAGCCTGGGCCCGGAGCGGGCCGAGCCAGGGGTCACAACGGGTGGGTCAGGACCCCGAGCGGGCCGGTGCCTTCGATCTGCGCCTCGCCGACCGCAGGGTCGGTGTCAGCGGGCGGCGAGGTGATCGGCGCGGCGCTGATAGAAAGCCTGGAGGTCGCCGAACTCGGGTTCGTCGGCGAACTGCTCCCGGGTGCGGGCCACGATCTCGTCGTTGCTGAGGCTCAGGTCGAGCGGCTTGCCCTGGGGCTGGGCCACGTGCCACGGGGTGTCGATGAAGATCTCCACGCCGTTGCCCTCGGGGTCGCTGAAGTAGACCGACCAGGCGTTGCCGTGGGTCAGGGGCGTGATCCCGCCGACGCCGGGTTCAGCCTCCAGTGCCCGGTGCAGGGCCTTCAGGTCGTCGAGCGTGCCCGATGAGCGGAAGGCCACGTGGTTGTGGCTGGCCGACCGGCCCGTCTCGGACCGGCCGGTGATGAACGCCACCTGGTGATGGTGCCGGGCCGTCTGGGACAGGAAGATGATCTCCTCCCCCGGGTTCGACCGCAGCGGGCCCCGGTCGGTCACCTCGAAACCGAGCACCCGGCTGTAGAAGTCGATCATCGCCTCGGGATCCCGGACGTAGATCACGGCGTGCGCCACTTCCAGATCGAGCCTCGTCATGGGCCCCATCGTATCGATCGGGGTGTCGACGAGGCGGTGGAGCTCGACGGGGGCGGCTCGGCCTAACGGAGCGTCCGGCCGGGCACCGGGTGCTCATCATCGCCCTCGCCCGGCCGACAAGGGTGGGATGCTGCGCCTCCAGCCCTCGGCCGAGCCACAGCGCACCGGCGCCGCCGAGCGCGGCTACGTGCTGCCCATGACCGCGCTGCTGCTCATCCCCATGATGGTCTTCGCCGCCCTGGCCGTGGACGTGGGGGCCTGGTACGTGCGGGCCGACCAGGCCCAGAAAGCGGCGGACGCCGCCGCCCTGGCCGGCGTGGTGTGGATGCCCGACCTGACCAAGTCCACCCAGGTGGCCAAGGACGTCGCCCGTCGCAACGGCTTCGTCGACCAGCCGGGCTGCGACGGCGCCCCGGCCGACTGCCACGCCACGGCCTTCCCCCAGGTGGTCGTGAGCCGGGCCGGGGCCCAGCAGCTCCGGGTCGACGTGTTCACCCAGGGCGAGGTGTTCTTCGGCTCGGTCGTCCTCGACGACGGTGTGGACCTGTGGCGCAACGCCGTGGCCGAGTACGTGCTGCCGGTCCCCCTCGGCAACCCCACCTCCACCCTCGGCATGGGCACCGAGACCGCCGCCGGCGGGTTCGTGTCCAACTTCTGGCTCCGGGCCATGACCGAATGCGAAGCCCGGTCCACCGGCGACTTCATCGGCGCCGGCGGGGCGTGCCCCGTCAACACCAACCCCAACCACCGCGACGAGGGCCACACGTTCATCGTCGACGTGCCCCTCGACAGTGTGGAGTACGACATCCAGGCCCGCACCACCTGCGCCGAGTTCGGCGGCGACCAGGCCAACGCCTCCATGCGCTTCCGCCTGTTCGACACCGACGACACCCCGCTCGACGACAACGACAACGTGCTGGCTCCGCCCCTGACCGAGATCACGGTGCCCCGGCCTCCCACGTCCTACTGCCCGGTGAACGGGTCGGGGTGGTCCCGCACCGCCGATCCGGCCCCCTGGGTCACGATCGGTACCGTCAACCGGACCGGCCGCTACGTGCTCCAGGCCAAGAACCCCGGCTACAACGCCAACATCCGCAGCCTCTACTCGCTGCGGGTGGTGCCCCACGGGCAGTCGGCCACGTGCACCCGGATCGGGGCCACCGGCTCGAGCGGCTGCCCCAACATCTTCGCCAAGGACTACCTGACCGCCTACACCCACGGCCAGATGTTCCCCAGCGGGGCCATCGGGCAGGCCCAGCTCTACCTGGCCGAGATCACGCCCGACCACGCCGGCAAGACCATGCAGGTGGAGCTGTTCGACCCGGCCGACGGCATCGACAACGTGAAGATCGTCAACCCCGACGGCAACCGGGTGGAGTTCTCGTGGCACACCATCGACTGCCTGGTCTACGGCTACCTGTGCGGGCGGGGCGACCTGGGGACGCCGACGTCCCTCATCCATCAGACCTGCGCCGGCGTGCCCTGCCTCAAGCAGGAGAGCGGGATCTCGTTCCAGGACCGCACGATCCGGATCTCCATCCCGCTCCCGGCCGACTACAGCTGCCTCGCCACCGCCGGGCAACCCGACAACTGCTGGTGGAAGGTCGAGTACGAGGACACCGACGCCAACGCCAACGAGACGACGACCTGGGGCGTCACCCTGGTCGGCGACCCGGTGCACCTGATCGAATAGCGGCCCGCTGCCGGCCGGTTCACGACCGGTGGGTGTGCAGCCCCCCGCCCTCGGCCGCCAGGCGGGCCAGCAACGGTGAGGGGTTCCAGTGCTCGCCTCCCAGGTCGGCGTGGTAGCCGGCGATCTTCGCCGCCACCTCGGCCAGGCCCACGGTGTCGGCCCAGAACATCGGGCCGCCGGTGTAGACGGGCCAGCCGTAGCCGTTGATCCACACCACGTCGATGTCGCTGCCCCGGATGGCGATCCGCTCCTCCAGGATCTTGGCCCCCTCGTTGACCATCGGGTACAGGCAGCGCTCCAGCACCTCGGCGTCGCTGATCTCCCGCTGGGTCACACCCTGGCGGGCGCCGAAGTCGCGCAGCATCTGCTCCACCTCGGGGTCGGGGGTGGCGGCCCGGGTCTCGGGGTCGTAGGTGTAGTAGCCCCGCCCGTTCTTCTGGCCCCGCCGGCCGCTCTCGCACATGATCTCCCGGATGGTGGAGCTCTTCGACGTCTCCGCCTTCCAGCCGATGTCGAGGCCGGCCAGGTCGCTCATGGCGTAGGGGCCCATGGGGAAGCCGAAGTCGAAGATCACCCGGTCGATCTGGGCCGGCGTGGCCCCCTCCAGCACCATCTTGTCGGCCTCGATCCGGCGCATGGCCAGCATGCGGTTGCCCACGAAGCCGTGGCACACGCCCACCAGCACCGGGATCTTGGCGATCCGCTTGGCCACCGCCATGGTGGTGGCGATCACCTCGGGGGCGGTGGCGTCGCCCCGCACCACCTCCAGCAGCTTCATCACGTTGGCCGGCGAGAAGAAGTGGGTGCCGATGACGGCCTCGGGGCGCGACGTGGCCGATGCGATCTCGTTCACGTTCAGGGCCGAGGTGTTGGAGGCCAGGATGGCGCCCGGGCGGCAGATCGTGTCGAGGGCGGCGAACACCGACTTCTTGAGCTCCATGTCCTCGAACACGGCCTCCACCACCATGTCGGCCTCGGCGAAGTCGCCCTGGTCGAGCGAGCCGGTGATGAGGCCCATGCGGGTGGCCACGTCGTCGGAGCTGATGCCTCCCCGGGCCGCCGTGCGCTCGTAGTTGGAGCGGATCACGCCGAGGCCCCGGTCGAGCGCCGCCTGGTCCCGCTCCACCAGGGTGACGGGGATGCCGACGTTGGCGAAGTTCATGGCGATGCCCCCGCCCATCGTGCCGGCCCCCAGCACGCCCACCCGGTTCACCGCCAGCACCGGCGTGTCGCGGGGCAGGTCGGGCACCTTGGCCGCCTCCCGCTCGGCGAAGAAATAGTACTGCTGGGCCTTGGACTGGGTGCCCGACATCAGCTCGCCGAACAGCTGGCGCTCCACGGCCAACCCCTCGTCGAAGGGCTTGGTGGCGGCGGCCTCGATGCAGCGGATGTTGTACTCAGGGGCCAGGAAGCCCCGGGTCCTGCGGGCGATCGACGCCCGGAACTGGGCGAAGACCGCGGGGTCGACGCCGCTCACCTTGTCGGCCCGGTCCCGGATCTTGAGCAGGGGCCGGCCCTCGGCCACCACCCGGCGGGCGAAGGCCACGGCCCCGCCCCGCAGATCGCTCACGATCTCGTCGATCAGCCCGCACTCCAGGGCCTCGTCGGCCCCGATGGGCTCACCGCTGGTCATCATCTCCAGCGCCTTGGGCACCCCCGTCACCCGGGGGAGGCGCTGGGTGCCGCCGGCCCCGGGGAGCAGCCCGAGCTTCACCTCGGGGAGGCCGAAGCGGGCCCCGGCATCGGCCACCCGGTAGTGGGCGCACATGGCCACCTCGAGCCCGCCGCCCAGCGCGGTGCCGTGCACGGCGGCCACCACCGGCTTGGGGCTGTTCTCCATGGCGTCCTGGGCCGCCTGGAGGCTGGGCGGCTTGGGAGCACCACCGAACTCGGTGATGTCGGCCCCGGCGATGAAGGTGCGGCCGGCGCAGATCAGCACGATGGCGGCCACCGCCGGGTCGGCCGCGGCCTGGGTCATCCCGTCGAGGATCCCCTGGCGGACGTGGTGGCTGAGGGCGTTGACGGGCGGGTTGTCCACCACCACCACGGCCACGTCGCCGTCGTGCTCCAGCTTCACGGATTCGGTCAGGTCGGCCATGGCTTGTCCTCCGGATCGGGCCGATCCTCCCGGATCGGGGCGCGGTCGGTCGCTCGCCGGGCCAGTGAAGCAGCCCGGGGGCCCGGGCCGCCACCTGCCGACCGGTCGGCCGCTGTCAGCGCCCGGCAAGCGGCCCGGCAGCGCCCGGTAAGCGGGCCCCATAAGGGTGGGTGGTGCGGCAGTCGTCACACGTGACCGACGACCTGCATCCCAGGGGCGCAAGGCCGCCTCTCATCGGTCGAAGGAGAGAGATCATGTACCCCGTTCACCATCCCACGTTGAAGATCGAGCAGGCCGAGCGCCACGCCGACGCCGCACTGGCACGGCTGGCCGGCACCGGCGGCGGCACCCGGCGCCGCTGGCGTCCCTGGCGCACCCGGATCGCCGCCGCCACCCCCGCCGTCGCCCCGGCTCCCATGCCACCGGTACCGGCTCCGGTGCCGGCGGTGACCACCACCTCCGACGACGATCGGGTCCTCGTCGGCCGGTAGGCACGGCACCGGCCGGGCCCACCACCCACCGCCCATTCGGCCGGTGCGCCGCCAGCGACGGCGCACCGGCCCAGGGGCGAGGCCGATGCAAGGCCGATGCAAAGCCGATGCGAGGCCGATGCGCGGCCGATGCGAGGCCGATGCGACGTCGGAGCCGCCCGGTCGGTACCTTCGGAGCCCGTGACGTCGATCCCCGGCTTCGGCCCCCGATCCATCGACGGCGGCCTCGACCAGGTGCCGCTGCCCCCGGGCAAGCCCGGCGCCCTGTGGCTGTGCGGCAAGCACGTGGTGGGGCCCGATCCCGAGGCGGCCCTGGTGCGGGCGGGCAACGCCGACGCGATCGTGTGCCTCAGCCAGGTCCACGAGATCGAGGCCCGGTTCCCTCACTACACCGAGTGGCTGCGGGCCAACCACGGGGGCCGGGCCCTGTGGTGGCCGGTGCACGACCTCCACGCCCCCTCGATGGACGACGCCCGGCGCTGGGTCGCCGAGCTCGTCGACCGCCTGAACGAGGGCCAGGGCCTGATCATCCACTGCGGGGGCGGGATCGGGCGGGCCCCCACCCTGGCCGTGTGCGTGCTGATCGCGCTGGGCGCCACCGCGGCCGACGCCGTGGGCCACGTGGCCGCCCACCGGCCGATGGCCGGACCCGAGTCGGGCGCCCAGGCCGACCTCGTGGCGGCGTTCTAGCCCATAGAGCCCACCACCAAGCCGAGCTGTGGCGCCTCGTGCTGTATTTTGCGCGCTGACGCCACAGTTCGTGAGGGGTTTGGTTCAGTTCAGTCGAGCCCGTCGATGCCGTCGAGCAGGCGGCTGATCAGGATCTTCTGCACCTCGCTGGTGCCCTCGTAGATCTGGTACACCCGCACGTCCCGGTAGATCTTCTCCACCGGATAGTCGTTCAGGAACCCGTAGCCGCCGTGGATCTGGATGGCCTTCGACGCCACCCGCTCGGCCATCTCGGAGGCGAACAGCTTGGCCATCGACGCCTCCCGGGCCACGTCGAGCCCCAGGTCGTGGGCCTGGGCGGCATGGAGGTAGAGCTGGCGGGCGGCCTCGATCCGGGTGGCCATGTCGGCCAGGTCGAAGGCGATGGCCTGGTGCTCGATGATCGGCTTGCCGAACGTCACCCGCTCCCGGGCGTAGCGGCGGGCGGCGGCCAACGCGGCCCGGGCCCCGCCCACGCTCTGGGCCGCCACCCCGATCCGCCCGATCGACAGGTTGGCCAGGGCGATGCCGAGACCCCGGCCCGGCTCGCCCAGCACGTCGCTGGCCGGCACCCGCATCTCGTCGAAGGCCACCTGGCAGGTGTCGTTGGTGCGGTGGCCGAGCTTGCGCTCCTTGGCGATCACCCGGTAGCCGGGGTTGTCGGTGGGGGTGATGAAGGCCGTCATGCCCCGGCGGCCGGCGTCGGGATCGGTGACGGCGATGATCATGGCCACATCGGCCGTGGCCCCGGCGGTGATGAACGCCTTGGTGCCGGTGATGACGTAGCTGTCGCCGTCGGGCACGGCCCGGGTGGTGATGGCGGCGGCGTCGGACCCGGTGTGGGGTTCGGTGAGGTGGATGCAGCCGATCCAGTCCCCCGAGCACAGCTTCGTGAGGTAGTCGCGCTTGTGCTGGGTGGTGCCGAGGCGCTCGATGGCCACCGCCACCGGCGAGTTGTTGGCCGCCATCACGTTCGAGATGCCGCCGTCGGCGGCCGAGATCTCCTCCATGGCCACCACGTAGCTCACGAAGTCGGTTCCGGCCCCACCCCACTCCGGGCTGATCAGCATGCCCATGAGGCCGACGCCGGCCATCTTCCGGTAGAGGTCCCGGGGCGCCCCGTCGCCGATGCGGTCCCACTCGGCGGCGTAGGGAGCGATCTCGCGTCGGGCGAAGTCGCGGGCCACAGCCCGGATGCGCAGTTGGTCGTCGGTGAGCTGCATCTGGGTATCGCTCCCCGCTCCTAGTTGGGGCGGACCCGGAGCACGACCTTGCCCACGGCCTCCCGCTCGTCGAGCAGGCGGTAGGCCTCGGCTCCCTGCTCGAAGGGCAGCACCGCCCCCACCGGGGGCTTGACCGCTCCGCTGGCGATGAGCGGCAGGAGATCGGCGTGGATGCGCCGGGGCAGGTCGGGGTCCTCCGCCACCGCTTCGCCCCAGGCGGCTCCGACGACCGACACGTTGCGCAGCAGCAGCCGGTTGACCCGGATCTCGGGGATGGTGCCGGCGGCGAAGCCCACCACGACCAGGCGGCCGAAGCGGGCCAGGGAGCGGATGCCGTCGAGGAACCGGTCTCCCCCCACCGGGTCGTACACCAGGTCCACGCCCTGGCCGTCGGTGAGGGCCAGCACGTCGTCCTTCCAGGTGTCGGACACCACCACGACGTCGTCGGCCCCGGCGGCCCGGGCCACCTCGCCCTTGGCCTCCGTCGACACCAGGCCGATCACCTTCGATGCCCCGGTGGCCTTGGCGATCTGGATGCCGGAGGTGCCCACACCACCGGAGGCGCCGAGCACGAGCACCGTCTCGCCCGCCTTCAGCCCACCCCGGTGGACCATGCAGAACACGGCGGTCTGGTAGTTGAGCACCAGGGCGGCGCCCTCTTCCCAGGTCAGCTCGTCGGGCAGGGCGAACACGTCGCCCGGGCGGCAGGCCACCACCTCGGCCAGGGCGGCCCGGGTCCAGGCCGCCACCCGGTCGCCGGGGGTGAAGCCGGAGCCGGCGGGGGCCGAACGCACGACGCCGGCCAACTCCAGGCCGGGTACGAACGGCGGGTCGGGCCGGATCTGGTACAGGCCCCGGCTCTGGAGCAGGTCGGGGAAGGACACACCGGCCGTCACCACGTCGACGATCACGCGGGTGCCGTCGTCGTCGGGTTCCGGTCGCTCCACCAGGGCCACGCCGTCGGGCCCGCTCAGGGCCTGGATCTCGAGTGCACGCATCGGCCGCACCCTACCGGCCGCCGACCCTCCGGTTCGAAATTCGCTGGCGCCGCCGGCGCGGTTCGGGCAAGGTGATCGGGTCCGGCGCCGACCTGCGCCGGGTGGACCGAGGCCCTGCGCACCCGAGGAGGTGGCCGATGCCGAAACTGCTCGCACCCCACCATCCCGCCGCCGCCCACCGGGCGGGTGCCGCCGGTCTCCGCTGGCTCTGCCCCGTCGCCTAGCCACCGGCTGAGCCTCGCTCAGCCCCTCCAGCCGGATCATGCCGGCTGACGCGTCCCCGCATCGCGGCGCGCCGACGTACCGGCGCCGCCGCCCCCTGGTCCGGCGCGGCCCGTATCCCGGCGCCACCCGATCACGGGTGCGCCCCGAAGCCAGACGACACGAGAAGAAGCGAAGCCATGTTGCACTCCTATGTCCATGTCCACGAGCGCGTCAGCGAGATCGAACGCCGGTACCTGCCGCCGCGCTCCCGACCTCCGGGCCGGGGCCCACGTCAGCGGTTGTCGAAGCTGACGACCTTGCCCCGGTTGATGCTCACCCAGTCACGGGCCTCCAGGTAGGGGCGGAACGTGTCGGCGATCAGGCGATGGTCGTCGGCCCGCTTCGGCCGCTGCAGCTCGTACAGGTGGGGGAACTCCAACCACCCGCACACCGCGTCCCACAACCGGAGGGCCGCCTCCCCCCGGGGCGGGTCGATGAGCACGGGCCCGAACAGGCACTGCTCGTCGCCCGCCCCGTCCGGGGCCGGGAAGAACAGGGTGGGCACGCCGAACCCGCCGGCCGCCACCACCTTGTCGTGCTCGGCCCGCACCTCGTCGTGGGTGGTGGGATCGGCGATCGAGGCCTCCACCAGATCGGGGTCCAGACCAAGCTCGCTCAGCAGGTGGCGGGCCACCGCCGGCTCGTGGGGCTTGTGCCCGTCCTCGTGGAGGGCCTTGCCGGTGGCGGCGTACCAGCGGTCGAGGTGGTCCATGTCCATCCGCCGCAGCAGGGCTCCGATCCGCATCATCGACCAGCCGTAGCTCCAGTCACGCTCCCAGGGGTGCTTCTTGCCCTCCTGGCGGTTGATCTCCTCCAGGGAGAAGAAGCGCCAGTTGACGGAGAGGCCGAGCTGGTCCCGCACCTCCCGCATCCACAGCGAGGTCTGGTAGGCGAACGGGCACATGACGTCGAAGTGGAAGTCCACAGTGGTGGGACGGGCGGCCATGGCCTACCTCCGGTTGATCGGGTCGTGGGTGTCAGCTTGGCGGCCGACCCGCACCCCGGCAAGCCCCGCCCCTCAGGAGACGCCCTCCGCCGGCGGCAGCACGCCGGCCAGCAGATCGTCCCAATCGGAGATGCCGCAGCCGTCGGTCCGGTCGATGGTGGCGTCGATGGCCTTGCCGTCGAGCTCGCCCGTGATCGTGGCCACATCGGGGCCCCCGTAGATCTCGGTGCAGGCCTGGTCGGGCGGGGGCCCATCGGTCAGCCGTTCCAGCACCTCGGTCTCGCCCAGGCGGACGCAGGCGGTGGCGCCGTCGATCCCTTCCACCTCGGGGGTGACGGTGAAGGTGTCGCCCAGGCACCCGATCGTGTAGCGCACCGGGTCGGTGTCGGGCCGGGTGATCTCGACCTCGATCGTCCCGATGGCGCCGATACCGCCGCCCAGGGGGCCGTCAGCGTCGGAGCTGGTGCCGTCGGGCGCTGTGCCGTCGGAACTCGAGCCGCTGGAGGTGGAGCCGCTGGTGTCCGTACCGGCGTCGGTGGGCTCGCCGTCGGATCCACAGGCGGCCAGGGCGAGGCTGAGCAGGAGTGAGGCGGCGCCGGCCGCCAGGGGGAATCGTCTCATCATGTCTCTTGGACGACGGTAGCGCCTTCCTGGTTCCCGGGTCCCGCCGGTGGGCGAGAAGGTGGGCACCGTCCTTCGAGGCCGCGGCGCCGGCGGGTTACGATGCGGCCATGGTGTTCCATCATCGGCTCGGGCCCGAGCTGACCGCCGCGGAGCGCCACGCCGTCCTGGCCCTGCGGGTGGCCGTGTTCGTGGTGGAGCAGGCCTGCCCCTACCCCGAGGTGGACGGGCGCGACCTGGATGCCGACACCGGCCACCGCTGGGTGGCCGACGATGCCGGCGTCGCCTGCTACCTGCGGACCCTCCGGTTGCCGGCCGACGGCGGCGCGGTGCGCATCGGCCGGGTGGTCACCCGGGCCGATCGCCGGGGCCAGGGTCTGGCCGCCCGCCTGCTGGCCGGGGTGCTGGCCGACACCGACGCCGCCGGATTCCCGACCGTGCTCGACGCCCAGACCCGGTTGCAGGCCTGGTACGGAGGATTCGGCTACGCCGTCACGGGGCCCGAGTTCCTCGACGACGGCGTGGCCCACGTGCCCCTGCACCGCGCCGCCCGACCCGCCGGTGGGGACGGGTCGCCAGACACGCCGCCGGTCCGGTCGGGCCACCATCAGCCGGCGCCGCCGGGAAAGGGAGCGAGATGCTGATCGACCTGCTGGCCGAGGGGTTCCGGGCGTCGTGGTTGCCATCGTCGCTGCTGCTGATCGTGCCCGGCATCGCCGCCCTGCTGGCGGCCCAGGACCGGTTCTCCAACACCTGGCTGGGCTACGCCTTCGCCGCCGGGGTGGTCAGCTGGCTCCGCTTCACCGGGGTCGTCGGCTCCTGGCCTCTGCTGGGGGTGGCGCTGGCCCTGGCCGCCGCCGGGGTGGTGCTGCTGGCGGCCCGGGTCGACACCGGGCGGGTGGTGGGATCGATCGGCGGGATGCTGGCCGGCGCCGCCGGCGCCCTCCTGTGGCAGCCGCTCGTCGGTCGCCACCTCGGGATGTTGCTCCTCGACCTGAAGGGCCGGGGCTTCCCCGGGGCCTTCAACCTCGCCGCCTACCTCCTGGGGGTGCTGTGGTGGCTCATCGCCGCCGCCATGGTGCTCGGGGCGCAGGCCTGGGTGGGGCGCAAGTCGCCCGGCCGGCTGCGGAGCATGGTGGGCCGGATCAAGATGGCCCAGTCGTGGGCCGGAGGCACCGTGCTGGCGCTGCTGGCCCTGATCGCCGCCCTGGGGGCGAACGACGCCGTGGCCAGCCGCCTCATCGAGTGGAGCCTGTGACCGCCGGTCCCGGCACCACCCGCTCCCCCATCGCGAGGTCCACCCCGGTCACGGGCCCGCCCCGGCGCTCGCCGTAACGGCGGACCGACAGGCCACACGGCAATCGCGTCGACGAAAACCGCGCCCCGCCCGCCTTCTGTGTCGCGAAACCTCCGCTTTCCGGGGTTCTCGCGACGCAGAACGGCCGGTGGGCGCGGTTTTCGTCGCGCAGTTGGACGGAGGCGGCAGCGCACGCTGGCCGGCGACCCCCGTTCAGCCGGCGAGGGCGACGATGGGGACGGCGTCAGCCGGCGAGGGCGACGACGGGGACAGCGTCAGCCGGCGAGGGCGACGATGGGGACGGCGTCGGTGGCGAGGTGCCAGACCCGGGCGGGGGCGGGCGGCTGGGGCACGAGGCGGCGGGCGGCCTGGGCCGGGTCGGGCGCCGGGTGATCGGAGCGGAAGTGGGCGCCCCGGCTCTCGGTGCGGGCCAGGCCGGCCGACAGCACCAGCCGGGCCACCACCAGGGCCGATCGGGCCCGGGGGTCGGCGGCGGCGCCGTCGAGCCCGGACAGGGTGTCGAGAGCGGCCTCCATCCCGGCCCGGTGGCGCACCACGCCGGCCCCGTCCCACAGCGCGGCCCGGACCCGTTCGAGCACGGGCGACGGCCCCGGGGAGCCGGTGGCGCCGGGCACCCGATCAGCCGGGAGCGCACCGGCCCCGGGGGCAGGCGGAGCCAGGTCGGCCGGGAGCCACAGGGGGCCGGCGTCGAACGAGGGTGACGTGGCGACGACGGCGTCGGCCACCCGGCGGCCCATCACCAGCCCTTCGAGCAACGAGTTGGAGGCCAGGCGGTTGCCGCCGTGGAGGCCAGACGACGCCACCTCGCCGGCGGCCCACAGGCCGGGCCGGGACGTGCGGCCCCGGTCGTCCACCGCCACCCCGCCCATGCAGTAGTGGGCGGCCGGCGTGACCGGCAACAGGTCGACCCGGGGATCGAGCCCGTGCTCCATGGCCAGGGCGAACACGGTGGGGAACCGCTGGGGGAAGGCCTCGCCCACCGCCGCCCTCGTGTCGAGGCAGGGCTCCAGGCCGTCCTGCAGCTGGCGGTAGTTGGCCCGGGCCACCACGTCCCGGGGGGCCAGCTCGGCGTCGGGATGCTCGCCCGCCATGTACCGCTCGCCCCGGTTGTTCACCAGGATCGCCCCCTCGCCCCGCAGGGCCTCGGTGAGCAGGGGCAGGCGGGCCGCTCCCCCGGGGCCGAGCCCGGCCCGGCCAGCGCCGGGGGCCCGGGTGACATCGAGGGCGGTGGGGTGGAACTGGACGAGCTCCAGGTCGGCCACGGTGACCCCGGCCCGGGCGGCCAGGGCGATGCCGGCCCCGGTCACGTCGGCCGGCACCGTGGTGCGGGCGAAGCAGTGGCCGTAGCCCCCGGTGGCCAGGATCACGGCCGGGGCCAGCAGCGCCTGGTGCCGGCCGTCGGGCCCGGCCACCACCACGCCCACCACGCGCTCGCCACCGGGGCCGCCCCGGATGAGGTCGACGGCGGTGGTGTGCTCGGCCAGCTCGATGCCGGGCCGGGCCCGAACGGCCCCGGCCAGCGTGGCCACCACGGCGGCCCCGGTGGCGTCGCCGTTGGCGTGGACGATGCGGCGCCGGGAATGGCCAGCCTCCCGGCCCAGGGCCAGGGAGCCGTCGCCGGACCGGTCGAACCCGATGCCGAGGGCCACCAGCGCGTCGATCACGTCGGGGCCGCCGTCGGCCAGGATGCGGGCCAGGCGGGGGTCGCCGATGCCGGCGGCCACCGCCACCGTGTCGTCGGCGTGGAGCGAGGGGTGGTCGTCGGCCCCGATGGCGGCAGCGACGCCGCCCTGGGCCAGCGGGCTGGACCCGGCGGCGCCGACCCGGCCTTCGGTCACCACCACACAGCCGACACCCTGGGCGTCGAGCCCGAGGGCGGCCGACAACCCGGCCACCCCGGCGCCCAGCACCACGGCCGGGACCCGCCGGCTCGGGAGCGAGCCGCAACCCGCCCCCTCGAGACGAAGTCGGGGCGACCCGGCCTCCAGCCTGAAGCCGGCCTCCACGTCGGCGCCGCTCACCGGCCGGCCGCCGCTGCGCCCACCGCCGTGACCGACGGGGCGGCCGAGATCTCGAGCATCCGGTCCACCGAACGGCGGGCCCGGGCGGCCACGTCGGCCGGGACCAGCACCTCGGTGGTCATGGTCTCGAGCGAGCGGCGGATCTTGTCGAGCGTGATCCGCTTCATGTGGGGGCACAGGTTGCAGGGCCGGATGAACTCGACGTCGGGCACCTCCACGGCCACGTTGTCGGACATCGAGCACTCGGTGACCATCACCACCCGGTTGGGCCGGTTGCCCTTCACCCAGTTGATCATCCCCGAGGTCGAGCCCACGTAGTCGGCCTCGGCCAACACATCGGGCGGGCACTCGGGGTGGGCGATGATCGAGATCCCGTCGAACTGGGCCCGGTAGTCGCGCAGCTCGGCCCCCGTGAACCGCTCGTGCACCTCGCACGCCCCCTGCCACCGGATGACCTGCTTGGTGGTCTGGGTGGCCACCCAGGCGCCGAGGTACTGGTCGGGCAGGAAGATCACCCGGTCGCCGGGCAGCGACTCCACCACCTGTAGGGCGTTCGACGAGGTGCAGCAGATGTCGACCTCGGCCTTCACCTCGGCCGTGGTGTTCACGTAACAGACCACCGGCACCCCGGGGTAGCGCTGGCGCAGCAGGCGGATGTCGGCGGCCGTGATCGACGCGGCCAGCGAGCAGCCGGCCTCGGGATCGGGGATCAACACCGTCTTGTCGGGGCAGGTGATCTTGGCCGTCTCGGCCATGAAGTGGACGCCGGCCAGCACGATCACGTCGGCGTCGGTGCGGGCCGCTTCCTGGGCCAAGGCCAGGGAATCGCCGGTGATGTCGGCCACCGTGTGGTAGATGTCGGGCGTCATGTAGTTGTGGGCCAGCACGATGGCGTTGCGCTCGATCTTGAGGGCGTTGATGGCGTCGATCGTGGGCTGGAGCGCAACCAGCTCCTCGGCCGGAATCTGCCGAGCGGCCGGCTCGCTCGAGACCTCGAGCTTGATGCGGGCCGGCTGGGGCTTGGGCGAACCGGTGGCGGTCATGGGTGCTCCGTCCTGTCGACGACGAGCGAGCTTCCTTATGCTCGACTTGAGCATAATAATACTCATCCTGAGCACAAGTGCAAGGGGTCCGCCACCTCCCGTTCACCCGTCGTACACGATCCCAGACACGAGCCCGTGTGCGCCGGGCGGTCAGGGCCCGTAGACCGAGGCCAGCTCGCCGGCGATGCGGGCCAGCTCCGCCCGCACACCGGGGGGCGTGAGCACCTCGATGGCGCGGCCGAACCCGGCGATCTCGGCCGCCAGGGAGTACTCGTTCCAGGCCCGGATCTCCACCTCGGCCCGACCGTCGGCCCCGGCCGACGCCCCCACCCGCACCCGCTCCCCCAGCAGGCGGCGCAGTATCCCCATGACCGAGTGGTCCACCACCGCCCGGGCCTGCACCGGGAGGCGGATCTCGTCGACGTCAGCGGTGATGGCGGCCCACGCCTCGGACAGGTCGAAGTCGGGCGGGCGGACGACGGCCTCACCCGTCGGCTCCACTCCCCGCACCCGGTCCACCCGGAACGTGCGCCGGCCGGCCTCGGTGCCGGCCACCAGGTACCAACGGCCGGCCTTGGCCGCCAGGCCCCACGGGTCGACGGCACGCCGGGTCACCGCCCCCACCCGGTCGACGTAGTCGAGCCAGATCCGCTGGGCGTCGATCACGGCGTCCTGCACGGCGGCCAGGTGCTCGGGCTCCGCCGTCGGCGGCGGCGCGGCCAGGCTGCGGGCGGTGGCACCGTCCCAGCCCATCGGGTCGAGCACCACGGCGTCGGCCGCCGCCTCCGCCCGGTCCCGCAGGGGCTCGGGCAGGGCCCGAACCAGCTTGCGCAGAGCGGCCCGCAACTCGGGGGTGGCGGCCCGGGGCCCGGCCAGCACGAACAGGGCCCGGGTCTCGGCCGCCGAGAGGCCCGACAGGTCGGTGCGGCCGCCGCCCAGCAGGTGCCAGCCCCCGCCCCGACCCTGGGTGGCGTAGACCGGGAGGCCGGCCATCGACAGAGCTTCCAGATCCCGCCGGGCCGTGCGCTCGCTCACCTCCAGCTCGTCGGCCACCTCGGCCGCCGTCACCTTTCCCCGCCGCTGCAGGAGCAGCAGCACCGCCACCAACCGATCGGCTCGCATGCTGTCCAGTTTCTCAGGAAAACCGGTCAAGAGGTGGCCGGTTTAGGGGTGCAGGATCAACTCATGACCACACAGCAGATCCCCCAGACCCTCCCCGCCGATCCCCGGCCCCAGTTCGCGGCGGCCTTCGCCACCGCCGGCAAGGTGATGGCCGGCGTGCATCCCGACCAGATGGACCGGCCCACGCCGTGCGAGGAGATGGACGTGGCCCGGCTTCTCGGCCACCTGCGGATGGTGGCCGACCGGGTGGCCCGCATGGGCCGCAACGAGGAGTTGTTCGACCACGTGACCGAGCCGCCCCCGCCGGCCGACGGCGACCACGCCCGCTGGTGGAGCGAGGCGGGCGACGCCATCACCGCCGCCTGGTCCGACGCCCGCCTGACCGAGCCGGTGGTCCTGCCCTGGATGCAGGGCACCGGGGCCGACGCCCTGGCCGGTTACATCAACGAGGTGACCGTGCACACCTGGGACCTGGCCCGGGCCACCGGGCAGGATGTGGCCTGGGACGACGAGGCGGTGGGTGTGGGCCTGGCCGCGCTCCAGGCCGTGCTCCCCGGCGCCGGCCGCACCGGGTTCGAGGCCATGCGGGCCGAGATGCCGCCCGAGATGGCCGACTTCGAGTTCCCGTTCGCCGAACCGGTGACGGTGGCCGACGACGCCCCCGTCATCGACCGCTCCGTCGCCTACAACGGCCGCAACCCGGCCTGGACCGGCCGCCGCCCCTGACCCCCGGAACTCTGACGTGGCAGCCCGCCAAGCGGTGCCCCCCGTCAGAGTTCCGGTGACCAACGCCGTCTCCACCGGCAACTCTGACGTGGCGGGCCGCCTGGCGGTACCCCGCGTCAGAGTTCCGGCGGGGTGGGGGGCAGGGTCAGGACCGGACCCAGGGGGTGCCGACGCCGGGTCGGGGCCGCTCGCCCAGCACCTCGCGGCGGAAGCGGAACAGCTCGGCGGGGCGGCCGCCGGTGCGGGCCAGCTCGCCCGTGCCCTCCACCAGGCCGGCGCCTTCCACCAGGCGACGGAAGTTGCCCTTGTGGAGCCGGATCCCGGCCAGGGCCTCCACCACCTGCTGGAGCTGGAGGAGCGTGAAGCGGGCCGGGAGGAGCTCGAACACGACCGGCCGATAGGTCAGCTTGCCCCGCAGACGCCCCAGGGCGGTGGCGGCGATCCGGCGGTGGTCGAGGTACATCGAGCGAGAGGCCAGCACGGGGGCGGGAGCGCCCCCGGTGCGCCGCCGCCGGTTCTCCGACTCGAACAACAGGCCCACCTCGTACAGCAGCTCGTAGCGCTCCAGGGCCCGCACCCCGTCGAAGGGGAGACGGGGGCCGCCGAACGCCATCCGGACCCGCTCGGCCCGGGACCGGCTCTCGCTGCCGGCGGCGACGTCCGCCCCGGCGTCGATGAAGCGCTGCAGGGTGGGGAGGATGACCTCGTCGATCATGGCCGGGCGGCCGTCGCGGTGGTCTTCCCAGGGGAAGAAGTCGTAGACGTCCCGCCACGAGGCCCCGGCCGACGGGCTGCCCTCCCGCACCAGCGCCAGGTAGGCGATCGACAGCTGCCGCACCTCGTCGTCGGAGCCGGCGCCGTCGGAGCCCGACCCGGCCGGACCCCGCTCCCGGTCACCGAAGGTGTAGAGCTGCTCCACGTAGCCCACGTCGAGGCCGGTCTGGTCGAGCACCCAACGCCGGAGCGCCATCTCCAACGTGCGGTCCTGGGGCTGGAACGGGCCCGAGGGCAGCGCCGGCATGCCGGCCGGACCGTCGATGGTGAGGAGCCGGGGCGCGTCGTCGGTGACGGCCACGATGACGGCGTCGAGGCTGATCTCGATCGGTACGGAACTCACCACCACGGCCGAGGATAGGCCGCCGGCACCCCCTCGGTCGGGGAGGCGGCGGGTCGGGTCGGTCGGCGGCTGGCCCTCAGCCTCCGGCCGACGCCGCCGCCCGGTCGAGCGACACGGCGTCGAGCAGCTCGTACTCGGCCTCGGTGTCCATGGCGTCCTCGAACTGGATCACCCGCATCTCCTCGAACCGCTGACGGAGCCAGCCGTTGTTGGCATCGAGCAGGCCCAGGCGCTTGCAGTTGGGCACGATCTTGGCGAACAGGAGCTGCTGGAAGGGGTCGTCGTTGGGATCGGCGGCGGTGAACGTGCGGATGGCCTCCTTCACGTCCACGCCCACCCGCTCCCACACCTCCTGGCGCTGGAACCGGTCCCGCATGCGGATGGCGGCGTCGTAGGCGAACTCCTGGCGCTCGAACAGCTCGGCCTCGGTGAGCTCGCCGTACAGCTCCTTCAGGCTGATCAGCCCGAAGGCCACGTGGCGGCCTCGTCGCTCATCACGTAGCGCAGGAGCTGGCGGAGCAGGGGGTCGTAGGTCTGGTTGGCCATGTTGCCGAAGGCGGCCAGCGCCAGCCCCTCCACCATCACCTGCATGCCCAGGTAGGTCATGTCCCAGCGATGGTCGTTGATGATGTCGTCGAGCAGGGCCTGCAGGTGGGTGTTGACCGGATACCAGCCCGACAGCTTGGTGTCGAGGTACCGGGCGAACACCTCGACGTGCCGGGCCTCGTCCATCACCTGGGTGGCGGCGTAGAACTTGGCGTCGATCCAGGGCACGGTCTCCACGATCTTGGCCGTGCACACCAGCGCCCCCTGCTCGCCGTGGAGGAACTGGCTCAGCACCCAGTTCGACGTCTCGATCTCGAGGTTCAACCACTCCCGCTCGCCCCAGCGCTCGAAGCTGGTGCCCGTGATGTCCACCCCCAGCTGGGCCAACAGCTCCCGGTTGGGGATGCCGGCCTGGCGCACCAGTGCCTCCTGGTCGACGTCGATCGACCAGTCGAGGTCGGTCTCGCCGTTCCACTGGGAGTGCTTGGCCTTCTCGTACAGCTTGGTGAGGGCGGGGCGGGCGCCCTTGTTGTAGTCCCAGGTGAAGATGGTGTCGGCGTTGTTCTCCACCCGGCGGATGGCGGCACTGCGATCGGCGTTGGTGACCGACAGGAGGTCGAGGTGCTCGTCGCTGAGGGCCATGGGAGCTGCTCCTGGATGGGTCGGTCGAGTTCCCGCCGCTCGGGAACTTACAGCGTATGGTCTTGCGCTTCACTGTAGCTCACGCCTTACATCGTCAGGAACCCCTACCGGCTGAAGTTCGGCGCGGGCGGCGGAACCGGGCCGCCCGGCACCGCTCGGCCCAGCCCGGGCGCTACTGGAGGCGGCGGGGCAGCTGGTGACGCAGCCGCGGATCGTCGTGGCGGGCCGGGCGGGGCACGGCGATGAGGCCGAGGGCGTGGGCCACCGCGGCCGGCACGGCATCGGGCGCCACCACGGCGTCGACCTCCTCGCCGCCCGGGCTGCCGGGACCGGGGGCGGGCCCGGAGCCGGGGCCGTCGACGGCCAGGGCCACCGTCGGCCGCAGACCCCAGATCGGCTCGAGCAGCGGCCGGCCGTGGGACACCTCCACCACCGCCGGGCACCGGGCCAGCGCCTCCCCCAGGCGGTGGACCTCGTCGAGGTCGGCCCGCCCCGGCGGCGAGGGCAGGCTCCACCCGGAGTGGGCCAGCACCAGGGGCAGGCTGAAGGCGGCGCAGAAGCGGGCCAGCCGCGCCACCTTGGCGGCGGCACCGGCGTGGAGCTCGGCGCCGTCGGGCAGGTCGGCCCAGCCGGCCACCGGGCCGGCTCCAGGGGCCGCCGCCAGCACGGTGGAGACCTCGGGGTGCCAGCGGGGCCACAGCGCCAGCGACCAGGGCTCGCCTTCTCCGCCGGCCGGCGGTTCGTCGGTCCAGCTCGGCGGCAGCCGGTCCAGCGCCCGCCCCACCTCGGCCAGCGCAGCCGGCAGATCGGGGCAGTGGGCGTCGGCCAGCCCGGCGGCCAGGGCGGCGTCTCCGGCCAGGCCGTCGATGGCGCCGTGGGGACCGGCCAGCAGCACCAGGTGGGACCAGCCCGCCTCCAACGCCGCCTGCTCGGTGATCGGATGGGTGACGATGGCGATCTTGGGGATCCGCCGGGCCGCCCCCACCTCGAAGTCCAGGTCGAGCCCGTACCCGAAGCGCACCGCCTCGGCGCCGATGAACGTGCCCGGCTCCAGCCGGGCGGCGCCCAGTATCTGCACGATCGGAGCCCCCTGGGCCAGCGCGTGGTGGCGCATGCGACCGGCCTTGGCCGCGCCGGCCCCGCCCCGCACCGGGCTGCCCAGGGCCGGGTCGTCGGCGGCTACGAACACCAGCCGGCCCCGGAGACGGCCCCAGCCGGCCACCAGGCCGTCGGCCGGGATCGTCTCGGGGGCGGCGTCGTCGAGGGTGTCGCCGCCCCGGTAGGAGGTGGCGGCCCGCCGGGCCAGGGTGCCGGTCTCCACGAACGAGCCCGGGTCGAGCCAGGCGGTCACGGCCTGGCGCACCGGGCTGGCCCGCAGGCCGAGGGCCCGGTCGGCGGCGATCTGGCCGGCCAGCTCGTCCCAGTCGTCGACGTAGCGCAGCACCACCGGGCGTCGGGGCGATGGCTGGTCGGGCCCGCCCGGGGCGGTGGTGGCGTCGCTCATTGCGCCACCCCCGGGCGCTCGCCGTACTCCCGCCGGCCCCGAACCAGGTCGAGCAGCTCGATCAGGCGGGCCCGGGTCTCGTCGGGGTGGATCACGTCGAGCAGGTCGCCCTCCGTGGCGGCCCGATCGGCGGCGGCCAGGCGGCCCGCCTCGGCCGGATCGAGATCGGGGGGAGGCGGGGTGAGCGACAGCCGGGCCCGGGGCCACGGCAGCACCAGATCGGCCCGGGCCCCCACCGCGCCCAGCACCGTGGCCGCCAGCCCCACGGCCCGTCCCACCACCACGGCGAGCTTGGTCACCTCGGCCGAGCGGGCCCGGGCGGCCGCCCGCCGCAGGGCCTCCTGGCTGATGGCGTCGGCCCCGGTCTCGACGCCGGCGGTGTCGACCAGCGACACCCAGGGCCGGCCACCCCGCTCGCACCAGTCGAGCAGGCGCTCCACCCGGGCGCAGCCGGCCGGGGTCAGGAGGCCGCCGTTCCCAGCGGGGCGCGACATGGTGACACCCACCGGGCGCCCGCCGATGCGGGCCACGACGGTGAGCACCTCGGGGGCGGCCCCGGCGGCCAGCTCCACCCAGCGGCCCCCGTCCACCACCGCCGCCAGCACCGCTTCGGGGTCGTAGGCGGCGTCCACGGCGAACGGCACGATCTCGATGAGCGACGGCCCGGCCGGTGCCGGCTCCACCGGCCGCTCGCCGACCGACAGGTCGAGGAAGCGGCGGATCAGGTCGGCGGCGGCGGGCTCGTCGAGCCCGCTGCGATCGGCCGGCCCCTGCTCCCCCACCAGCAGCCCGCAGTCGGCACCGGCCACGGCCCACGGCGAGCTGGCGGCCACCACCACCGGCCACGGCTTGTTCACGCCCCCACCGTTCCCGGTGGAGCCGGTGCCCGCCGTGGCGCCTCGCACCGCGAGGATCGGCGCCGCCGAGGCTCCGCCGCCGACAGCGGCAGCACTGTCACCGGTGGAGGCGACACCGCTGGCAGCGACACCGCTGGCGGGGTTGCCATCGGGCCGGGCGGGGGCGCCATCGGGCCGGGCGGGGGCGCCGTCGGGCCGGGCGGGGCCGAGGCCGGGCGGGGGGACCACGACGAGCAGGGGCGTGCCCCGCTGGGCGGCCACCGCTCGGGCGGCGGGCGTGAGGGCAGCGGCCACCGTGACCGCTGGGCCGGTCCCGCCGTCGAGCCGGGCCAGCGGGAGCCCGCCGCCCGGCAGCGGCACGGGCAGCCCGAGGGCGTCCAGCAACCGGACGGGGTCGAACCCGGGCGGGCCGGCGGCAGGCGGTGCGGCGGTGCTCATGCGGTATCGAAGCTCATGCGGTATCGAAGCTCATGCGGTATCGAAGCTCCTGCGGGTCCGGAGCTGGGCCCGGCGCCGCCCCTCCACCATGGCCAGCACCGCGGCCAGATGGCCCCGGGTGTGGGCCGGGTCGATCACGTCGTCGATGCGGAAGTCGTAGGCCGCCCACCGGGCCTGCGACATCTTGCGGTAGCTGGCGTACAGCTCGAGCTGGCGCTCCTCGCTCAACTCGCCCTGGGCCAGCTCGTTGCGCAACAACGTGGCCACCCCGATCTCGGGGGCGGCCAGGCTTATCGCCCCCGACGGCCACGCCACCACATGGTCGGCCCCCACCGCCCGCCCCCCGAGCAGCCAGGTGGAGAACCCGTAGGCCTTGCGCACCAGCACGGTCACCATCGGCACCGTGGCCCCGTACGCCGTGTTCATCAGCCGTACGACCTGGCGCAACGCCCCTTCCCGTTCCGAGTCGGGCCCCACGATGAACCCGGGTTGGTCCTGGAGGAACACGAGCGGGATGTTGTAGGCGTTGCAGATCTGGGCGAAGCGGACGGCCTTGATCACCGCCTTCACGTCGACGATCCCGCCCAGGTGGCGGGGCTGGTTGGCGATGATCCCCACGGTCCAGCCGTCGATCCGGGCGTAGCCCACGATGATGTTGCGGGCGTAGCGGGGCCGAAGCTCCAGCAGCTCGCCGTGATCGACGATCGTTCGCACCACCCGGCCCATGTCGTAGGGCTTGCGGTGGTCGAGGGGCACGAGATCGGCCAGCTCGGGCGACGTCCGGTCGGCCGGATCGCCGTTGGGCACCCGGGGCGGCAGCTCCCACGAGCTCGACGGGAAGAAGGCGAGGAAACGGCGGACCGAGGCGATGGCATCGGCCTCGTCGGGGGCCACGTGGTCGACGAACCCGGTGATGGTGGCGTGCACCTCCCCCGAGCCCAGGTCCTGGGGCGTGGCCTCCACCCCGATCCCGCCCTGCACCACCGGGGGGCCGGCCAGGGCCATGGCGGCGGTCCCGTCGGCCAGGGTAGAGAACTCGGCGTCCATCGTCTGGAACGAGGCGGCGCCGAGGGCGGTGCCGAGCACGGCGCACACCACCGGCGACCGGCCGGTGCTCTGCCACGGGGCGGCCGGGGGCGAGGTGCCGGCCGAGCCGCCCCCGCTGGCCCCGGCGAACTGGGCGCCCATCATCGACTGGAACCGGTTGGCCGACGACTCCAACAGCAGCTCCAGTGGGTAGCCGTTCTGGGCCGCCAGGTCCCGGATTCGGGCCGCCTTGCGGTTGCCGCCCGGGCCCCGGGCGCCGGCCGTGATCGTGCCGTCGTCGGCCACCACCATCGCCGTGCGGCCCTCGACCTGGCCCCAGCCGGCCACCACCCCGTCGGCCGGAGCCTCCCGATCGGGCCGGCCCGGCACCTCCACCACACCGGTGACGAGCTCGCCCAGCTCCCGGAACGAGCCGGGGTCGAACAGCAGGCCGATGCGCTCCCGGGCTGTGAGCTTCCCCCGGGCATGGAGGCGCTCGACGGCGGCCGGACCGCCGAGCTGGCGCCCCGCCTCCCGGCGGGCGGCCAATGCCGCCAGCGCCTCGTCCCACCCTCCACGGTCGGCCATGGGCGCCGACGCTAGTGGGCCGGAGGCGACGACACGAAGCGGCGGGGCCGAGGTCCGCCACCCGAGGGGGCGCCATCACGCCGGGGCGGCGTCAGGTGGGAGCGTCGTCACCGGCCGCCCCCGGCGCGTGCGTCTCGTCCAGCGCGGCGACGAAGCCGGGGCTGACCGTCTGCAGCACGGTGCGGGCGGCGCGGCCCAGCGCCGCCAGCTCGTCGGGCGCCAGCACGTCCACCACCAGCCGCCGTGCCTCCCGGACGTGGCCAGGGGCGATCTCCTGCAGCCGGGCCAGCCCGGTGTCGGTCAGGCGGACGTCCATCTGGCGACCGGTGCCGGCCGCCCGCCGCTCCACCCATCCTCTCGACGCCAACCGGCTCACGGCGTGGGACAACCTCGACAGCGACCCACTGGCGGCCAGGGCCAACCGGCTCATGGCCATCGTGCGGTCGGGCGAGTCGGACAGGCCGACCAGGATCATGTACTCGAAGCGGTTGATCCCCGCATCCCGCTTGAGCTGGGCGTCGAGCGCCGCCGGCAGCGCCTCGACCATGGCCACGAGGTACATCCAGGCCCACAGCTGATCGGGATCCAGCCAGGAGACCTCATCGGCGTGCACCTCGTCAGCCATGGCACCAAGCCTACGACCGGGAATGACTTGAACGTTCAAGTAGTTGCTACCCTGACTTGAACATTCAACTCAAAGGAGTGTCCGATGACCATCGCACTGTGGATCGTGGCCGGGGTGCTGGCCGCCACCTTCGCCGCCGCCGGGGGCATGAAGCTGGCGACGCCCCGCAAGCAGCTGGAACCGAAGATGGCGTGGGTGGCCGACTTCACCGACGGCCAGGTGAAAGGGATCGGGGCCGTCGAGGTGCTGGGGGCGATCGGTCTCATCGCCCCCGCAGCGCTCGACATCGCTCCGGTCCTGACCCCGCTGGCCGCCGTGGGGCTGGCCCTCACCATGGCCGGGGCCGTGGTGGTGCACCTGCGCCGGGGCGACGGCCTGGCCGGGGCCGCCCCCGCCCTCGTGCTGGGTCTACTGTCGCTGTTCGTCGCCTGGGGTCGATTCGGCCCCTACGCCTTCTAGGAGGAAGCCGGCCATGGCCGATCCCGCAACCGATCGACTCCCCACCTACTTCGTGTCCCACGGCGGCGGGCCCTGGCCCTGGATGATGGACCGGATGCCCGGCTGGGAGCGGCTGCACGAGTCGCTGGCCGCCCTCCCGGCCCAGCTGGGCCGCACCCCCCGGGCCATCCTGTGCGTCTCGGCCCACTGGGAGGAGGCCGATTTCACCGTCCAGACCAGCCCCAACCCACCCATGCTGTACGACTACGGCGGCTTCCCCGACTTCACCTACCACATCCAGTACCCGGCGCCCGGCTCCCCCGAGGTGGCCGAGCGGGTGGGCGAGCTGCTGTCGGCCGCCGGCATCCCGGTGGGCTTCGACAGCCGCCGGGGCTACGACCACGGCACGTTCTGCCCCCTCTACGTGTCGTACCCGGAAGCCGATGTGCCGATCCTGCAGCTGTCGCTCCGCCACAACCTCGATCCCGAGGTCCACCTGGCCGCCGGCCGGGCCCTGGCCCCGTTGCGGGACGAGAACGTGCTGATCCTGGGCAGCGGCTTCAGCTACCACAACCTGGGCCAGTTCTTCAGCCCGGCGGCGGCCGAGCCGTCGCGCCAGTTCGACGACTGGCTGGCCACCACCATGCTGCGCTCGTCGCCCGGCGACCGCAGCCGGCGCCTGATCGACTGGGAGCAGGCCCCCGCCGCCCGGGCCTGCCACCCCCGGGAGGAGCACCTCCTGCCCCTGATGGTGGCGGTGGGAGCGGCCGAGCAGGAGGACGCCGTTCGGGTGTATCACGAGGACGACTTCATGGGTCGCCTGAGCTCGTCGAGCTACCGCCTCGGCCCCGTCCCCGGCCGGAACTGACCTCCGGGTCGGGAAGGCAGAACTTCCTCGCCGACAGGAGCTAGGGTTCCCGCTGGAAGGTTGGCCAGAGGCGGAAGGCGGCCCCCCAGAGCATGTGGCAACAACGGTCGAGCCCCAGGGCGGCGGACGCAGCGATCGTCGCCGCGCCCGGGCGCCGGCGCCGTTCCCGATCCTCCCGCCGTGACCTGCCTTGAGCGGCGGGCGGATCAACCCGGCGCCGGCGCCGGCCCTGCTCGGCGTCGAGATCGGCCGGAACCAGGTACGGCTGGCCCTCCTGCACCCCGACGGCATGGTGGTGGCCGACGCCATCGAAGCCCCGATCGTCGGCGGCGACACCGACGAGGCCACGGCGGAGATCTCGATCAGCGGAACCATCGCCGCCGCTGTGAACCAGCTCAGGATCGCCCCCGGTAGCCCGATCCAGGTCGGGGCCACCATCGGGTTCCCCCACTGCGGGGTGGGCAGCGGCCCCGCCCTGCGGGAGTGGCTCGTCGACCTCAGCCGCGAGCTCCAGGAGCCGGTGGTGCACAACGGCGACCGCGGCATCTCCTACGCCCCGATCCGCTGCCTGGACTTCATCGACCGGGTGTTCCACTCGGCGTCCCTACCGCTCGACCGGGTGGAGCTCGCCCCGGTGGCCGCCGCCCGCACGCTCGGCCTGTTCCGGTCGGGCTCGGTGACCCTGGGGTCGGGGATCGCCTGGTCGGCCCGGATACTCGACGGCGAGATGATGGAGGCCTTCGAGGCGGTCGACGGCGCGGTCGACGAGGTCCTCCACCTGGTGGCCAACGGGGCGACGCACGCCGTGGAGCAACTCGACGGCGTGTTCCTCGACGACGGCCTGTGCCGGAGCCGGGGCCTGAGCCCGGCGTCGCTGGCCCCGGCGGTGGGCGTGGCCCTCTCCCTCTTCGACTCGCCGGCCCGCAACCTGCTCGACGGCCGGCTGATCGACGCCGCCGCACCGGCCCCCGCGATGCGGGCCCCGGTCCCCCAGCCTCACCCTTCGCCCCGTCGCCCGGCACCGGAGTCCCCGGCCGCCGCCGGCGGTCGCCACCCCCTGTCGGTCGCCGGCACGTCCGCCCGCCCCCGCAGCACCGGCCCCGCCGGCGCCCGGCCGCAGTCGGACCGGACCGCCGATCCCGCCACCGGCAATCGCCTGTCCGCCACCGACCTCCTGATCGGAGCGCTGCTGATGCTGACCGTCGTGCTCGTCATCGCCCTGGTGATCCCATGACCGCTCTGGCCGGGAACCGGGCCCGATCCCGGCAGCGGCGCCGGGTGGTGACCGTTCTCCTGGCCGTCAACCTGGCGCTGGTGGGCCTGAACCTGGCCAAGCGGGACGTCCTGCCGTTCTCCGTCCCCGGTCTCGGGGGCGGCGGCGCCGACAAGGTCGACGATGGGGCCGCCGTCGCCACCACGAGCGTCACGACGGCCCCCGGAGCGACCCCTGCCCCGGTGGTGGCCGCCCCCGGAGCCAGCGCCGAGACGATCGACAACTCCGGTGCCGACTGGCCCGGCGGTCCCGGACCGGTGCCGGCCGGCGACCCCGTGGCCCGGCGGGCCACCCTCGGCGCCGACGGCCGCCTCCAGCTCACCGGCTCGGCCCCGAGCTGGGCCGTGGCCACGAAGGTGGCGCAGTACGCCGCCGAGAAGCTCCCGGGCGGCGCCGGCGCCGTCGACAACCTCCTCACCTGGCACCCGGGCGCGGCGCCGGAGATCCAGTCGGGCGACGTCGACATACCCCAGGCGGCCACGTTCGCCCCGGGCGGGGCCGAGATCGACCAGGCCTCGGTTCCCCTCCTCGACCTGGCGGCCGGCATCATGATCGATCACCCCACCGTGTTCGCCGTGGTGATCGGCCACACCGACGACCAGGGCGACGAAGCGGTCAACGCCGAGCTGGCCTCGGTGCGGGCCACGGCCGTGGTCGACTACCTCATCGGCAAGGGGGTGGTACCGGGCCAGCTGGTGGTGGCGGCCGCCGGCGAAGACGACCCGCTGGCCGACAACCAGACGGCCGAGGGCCGGAACGCCAACCGCCGGGCCGAGATCCGGTTCAAGAACTTCTTGATCTCCGACGCCACCCTGGGAGGACGGTCATGAGGCGCGGCCGGAACCCTCGATCGATCAGCGGCCGGGCCGCGGCCCTCCTCGCCGGGCTGACCCTGGCTGCGGCCTGCACCAGTGGCGGCGACGAGGGCACCCCCTCGTCGTCGGCCTCCACCGGCCCCGCCGGCGCCGTCGTCACCGCCGGCCCCGGGGCGGCCCCGACACAGCCGGCGGCCGCTGGCGCCGGCCCCCGGTGGGACATCGACGCCGCGCTGGCGGCCGATCCCGACTGCGCCAATCCGGTCCAGGGCGACCCGCTGGTCATCGGGTACGCCGCCGATCTCGGCGTGATCGGGGGCTTCGCCGACGCCCCGGCCTCGGAGATGGCCAAGCACCTGGCGAAGCTGATCAACTGCTCGGGCGGCTTCGCCGGCCGGCCGGTGCGGGTGGACGTGGCCGACATCTCGGGGTCCCCCACCGACACCCGCGCTGCGGTGCAGACGCTCGTCCAGGGCGGGGCCCAGGTGCTGCTCGGCCCGCCGTTCCCCGATCCCGGGCTGCGCGTCCTGCAGGCGACCCTGGGGCGCACGGCGGTGATCTTCACCGGCTCCACCGAGCCGGCCCTGGCCGACGCCACCGACCTGTCGTATCTGGTGGCGTTCAACGACACCCAGGGGGCGTCGGCCGCCGCCCAGTTCGCCCAGTCCCGTGGGTGGAAGACCGCCGTCACCCTGTCGAGCCCGGGGCCCTACTTCGGCTACAACGTGCGCGTCTTCACCGCCGCCTTCACCGCCAACGGCGGCCAGGTCCTGGCCGATCTCCCGTTCGTGCCGGCCGAGCAGACCGAGTTCGCCGACGCGGTAGCCGCCATCGCCCAGAACCCCCCCGACGTGATCTACACGCCGATGCTGGCCGAGCAGCTGGTGGCGTTGAAGACCCAGCTGGAGGCGGCCGGGCTGGACGAGGTGGAGCTGGTGGGGACCGACGCCTTCGAGGCCTCGTTCGGCTATCAGCTGCCCAACATCGACGGCATCTACCACGTCACCCACGCCGACCCCGCCCCCGATTCCCGCCTGGAGAAGCTGATCGCAAGCTACACCGCGGCCACCGGCTCCCCCCGGCCCGGCGCCCCGTCGATGGTGGGCCTCACCGGCGACGCCCTGGCCGTGATCGCCGACGCCTACCTGCGGATCAACACCACCGATCCGGTGGCCCTGGGTCGGGCCATCGCCTCCGACACCGGGGTGCAGGGCATCACCGGTGTGCTCAGCTACAACAACTCGGGGGCCCCCACCAAGCCGATCTACATCCACCAGGTGGTCGACGGCCAGGCCACGCTGGCCTACAAGGTCGGCACCTGAGCGCCGCCCGGCCGGTGCCCGCCCCCGGTGCTCAGCCGAGGCCGAACCCCTGCCCGCCCAGGAAGCGGGCCAGCTGGTCGCGCTCCCGTCGGGCCACCATCCGGGCCTTCTCCTCGGCCCAGCCGTAGGGGTCGGCCACGCCCCAGATGTCCACGTCGAGCTGCTGGTCGGGGGGAACGGGGCGGCCGGCGGCGCTGCGGCGCCGGCTGTAGCCGTCGACGGCTTCGGCCTCGGCCCCGTCGTCGGCCCGGTAGCGGTCCCGGTGCACGGTGACGGCCGGGGGCAGTCGGGGCGAGAACGGCAGCAGCCGCTCGGGCCACCCCACGCACATCCCGGCCAGGGGGAACACCTGCTCGGGCAGCTCCACTATGGCGGCCACCGCTTCGATGTGGTTGCGGACCACGCTGATGGGGCAGGTGCCGAGGCCCACGCTCTCGGCCGCCCAGATGAAGCTGGCCAGGTGGATGGCGGCGTCGGCGGCGGCGTTGAGCACGGCGTCCAGGTGGTCGTTGGCGAACGGCACACCGGCCCGGTCCGCCACCCGGCGGATGCGTCGGCTGTCGGCGCAGAACAGCAGGAACCGGCCGCAGTCGAGGATCCAGGGCATGGTGGGGATCAGCTCGGCGACGGCCTGGCGACGGCCGGGGTCGTCGACCACGATCACGCTGCACTGCTGGAGGTCGGATTTCGACGGGGCGGAGAAGGCGGCGGCCAGCAGCACGTCGAGGAGGGCGTCGTCCACCGGCTCGCCCGTGTAGCGGCGGCAGCTGCGGTGGGCCAGCATCTGCTCGATCACCCCGGGGCCGGCCCGCCCCGAGCGGGCCCGGGCGGCGGCCACGGCCGCGGTGTGGGCCGGGTCGGGCTCGGCGAAGGCGTAGCGGTGGGCCACCAGGCCGGCCGCGCCGACCTCGGCGTCGGCCGCCGGGGGCGGCGTCGGCCGGGCCGGGGAGGGTGCTGCGTCGGACATGCCCCGGATGCTAGAGCCGGCAGGGGTGCTGGCTCCCGCCGGCGGGAGCGGGCATGCTCTGGCCATGACCGGAGCCGCTCTCACCCACCGCAACATCACCTCGTCGGGCCACCGCATCCATGTGGTCGAGGCGGGCGAGGGCCCGCTGGTGGTGATGGTCCACGGCTTCCCCGAGAGCTGGTACTCGTGGCGCCACCAGCTCCCGGCGCTGGCCGAGGCGGGCTACCGGGCGGTGGCCCTCGACGTTCGGGGCTACGGCCGCTCCGCCGCCCCGGCCGACATCGAGGCCTACGCCATGACGGCTCTGGTGGGCGACGTCATCGCCATCATCGACGAGGCCGGCCCCGAGCCGGCGGTGGTGGTGGGCCACGACTGGGGCGCCCCCATCGCCTGGAACACCGCCCTGCTGCGCCCCGACCGGGTGCGGGGCGTGGCCGGGCTCTCGGTCCCCTACAACCCCCGGGGCGACCTGCGCCCGCTCGACGGGATGCGGGCCCTGGCCGGTGCCGACTGGTTCTACATCGACTACTTCCAGGAACCGGGGCTGGCCGAGGCCGAGGTGGAGGCCGACGTGGAGCAGTGGCTCAAGGGGATCTACTTCACGGCGTCGGGCGAGGCCGACCCAACGGCCCCATCGGCCTTCATCATCGAGCGGGGCGGCCAGATGAGAGACCGCTTCCAGTACCCCCAGCCGGGGCAGATGGCGTGGCTCACCGGCGACGACCTGGCCTTCTTCGTTGGCGAGTTCGAGCGCACCGGGCTCACCGGCGGCTTCAACCGCTACCGCAACATCACGCGGGACTGGACCGAGCTGGCCCCCTGGCGCTTCGCTCCGATCACGGTGCCGTCGCTGTTCATCGGCGGCGACAAGGACGGGCCCACCATCCTCGGCCGCCGGGCCATCGAGCGCTTCGACCGCACCCTGCCCGGCCTGCGGGGCGCCCACGTCCTGCCCGGCTGCGGCCACTGGACCCAGCAGGAGCGCCCCGACGAGGTGAACCGCCTCCTGGTGGAGTTCCTGGGCGGCCTGTGATCCTGGGGGCTGCCGCCCCCGCCGGCTCCGCCGGCTCCCCATCCACGTCGGGGCCCCCACCCCACCGCGCGACGGAACTCGCGCCCACGAAGCGAACTGCGTCGCGAACTCTACGGATTCCGCAGAGAACGTGACCCAGATCGGCGGCGGGGCGCAGTTTCCGTCGCGAGGTTGAACGCCGAACCCTCTGAGGCGTGCAATGTCGCCGCCGGCGGGGCGGGTGACACAATCGGGCCATGAGCAGCGAGAACCCGATCCGGGTCGACGTGGCCGACCACGTGGCCCGGATCACGATCGACCGGCCCGAGCGGATGAACGCCTTCGACGACCTGACCCACGTGGCCTTCAGCGCGGCGGTCGACCGGGTGGAGGCCGACGACGACATCTGGGTGGCCGTGATCACCGGAGCGGGCGACCGGGCCTTCTCCGCCGGGCGGGACCTGCGCTGGACGGCCGAGCTCAACGCCGCCGGCCCCGAGGCCCAGGCCGCTTCGGCCGCCCGGATGGCGGGCGCCACCCGCCTCCAGGACCGCTTCGACCTGACCAAGCCGTTCATCGCCCGGGTCAACGGCCATGCCCTGGGCGGCGGGCTGGAGCTGGCGCTGGCCTGCGACATCATCGTGGCGGCGGACCATGTGCAGCTCGGCCTGCCCGAGCCCCGCCGGGGCCTGATCGCCGGGGCCATGGGCGTCCACCGCCTGCCCCGCCACATCCCCTACCACGCCGCCATGGGCCACCTCCTCACCGGCCGGCCCATGACCCCCCAGCGGGCCTACGAGCTGGGTCTGGTGAACGAGGTGGTGCCGCTGGCCCAGCTCGACACGGCGGTGGATGCCTGGATCGCCGACATCCTGGCCTGCTCCCCCATCGCCGTGCGGGCCACCAAGCAGTCGGCCGTGGGTGCCCTGCACCTGTCGCTGGCCGACGCCAACCGCTACGTGGCCCCGTGGGAGGCCCGGCGCCGGGCGAGCGACGACGCCAAGGAGGGCCCGCTGGCCTTCGCCGAGAAGCGCCCTCCCCGCTGGACCGGCCGGTGATGACCCCGCCGACCGGTGGGGCGAGGCCCGGGCCCGGCGCGGCCCCGCTGGCCGGGCTGCGGGTGATCGACGTGGCCAACATGATCGCCGCCCCGTCGATGGCGGCCCTCATGGCCGACATGGGGGCCGATGTGATCAAGGTGGAGCCGCCCACCGGCGACATCCTGCGCCAGTCGGTGCAGAACGGCCCCGACATCCCCGACCCCTACTGGGAGCTCGACAACCGGGGCAAGCGGGGCATCGCCGTGGACCTGTCGAGCGCCGAGGGTGTGGCCGTGGTCCACCGCCTGGCATCGACGGCCGACGTGCTCGTCACCAACCTCACGGTCGACCGCATGACCCGGTTCCGGCTCACCCCGGCCGACATCGCCGCCGTCGCCCCCCGCTGCATCCACGTGTCGCTCTCCGGCTACGGCACCACCGGCCCGGAGGCCGCCCGCCTGGCCTACGACATGACCGCCTTCTTCGCCCGGGGCGGGGTGCAGGGACTGGTGGCCGACCCCGGCGGGCCGCCGTCGGCCTTCCGGCCCGGCCAGGGCGACCACACCTCGGCCCTGGCCCTGCTGTCGGCCACCCTGGCCGCCCTGCGGCTGCGGGACACGACCGGTGAGGTCCGCCCGGTGGAGGTGGCGCTGTTGCAGGTGGCGAGCTGGACCCTGGCCAGCGACCTGTCGGTCACCCTGGTCACCGGGGCCGGGCCCGAGCGCCGCCCCCGGAGCCAGTGGCCCAGCCCGCTGACCTGCCGGTTCCGCTGCGCCGATGACCGCTGGGTGGCGCTGTGCATGCCCGGCCCCCGCGACTTCTGGCCTGCCTTCACCGCCTGTGTGGGCCGGCCCGAGTGGGCCGACGACCCCCGCTACGCCACCCCCGATGCCCGGCGCGACAACGCCACCGAGCTGATCGCGGCCTGCGACGAGGTCTTCGCCACCGCCTCCCGGGCCACCTGGGCCGACCGCCTCGACGACGCCGGGCTCACCTGGGCCCCGGTCCAGTCGGCCGAGGATCTGGTGGACGATCCCGCCCTGCACGCCCTGGGCGGGCTGGTGCTGGTGGAGGACCACCCCACCGGCCCGTTCCAGACGATCGCCGCCCCCTTCCACCTCCACGGGGCCGACGTGGCCGTGCGGGGCCGGGCGCCCGAGCTGGGCGAGCACTCCCGGGAGATCCTGGCCGAAGCGGGCTACGAACCGGCCGAGATCGATCGCTTGACGGCCGACCGGGTCATCGGTTCCGGCGGCCGCACATCGCTGACAACTATCGACACCAGCGATAGCTGACTCGACTCAGGGTGCTCGCGGCAGATAGCGTCTGACGTCGTGCGTAGTGCCAAGGACTTCTTCAAGCCACTGGCCGTCGGGGCCCCCGAACCGGTGCGCGACATCCCCTTCCGACCGAGCCGGATGATCCATTTCTTCCCGCCGTCGAACGCCAAGATGGTGGCCAAGGTGCCCGACATCGCGCCGACCGTGGACATCCTGCTCGGCAACCTGGAGGACGGCGTCCCGGCGTCGGACAAGGAGGCGGCCCGGGCCGGCCTGGTGGAGGTGGGCAAGACCGTCGACATGGGCACCACCCAGCTGTGGACCCGGATCAACTCGCTCGACTCCCCGTGGTGCCTCGACGACCTGACCACGCTGGTGGGCGAGATCGGCGACCGCCTCGACGTGGTGATGGTGCCCAAGGTCGAGGGCCCGGAGGACATCCACTACGTGGACCGGCTGCTGGCCCAGCTGGAGGCGAAGGCGGGGCTCACCCGGCCCCTGCTGGTGCACGCCATCCTGGAGACGGCCCGGGGCGTGGCCAACGTGGAGGAGATCTGCGCCGCCTCACCCCGCATGCAGGGCCTGTCGCTGGGGCCGGCCGACCTGGCCGCCAACCGGCGGATGAAGACCACCCGGGTGGGCGGCGGCCATCCCGGCTACCTGGTGCGCCACGATCCCGATCCCGGCGATCCCGATGCCCCCCGCACCACCTACCAGCAGGACCTGTGGCACTACACGATGGCCCGCATGGTCGACGCCTGCGTGATGCACGGGATCCTGCCCTTCTACGGCCCGTTCGGCGACATCGCCGACACCGTGGCCTGCGAAGACCAGTTCCGCAACGCCTACCTGCTGGGCTGTGTGGGGGCGTGGAGCCTGCACCCGAGCCAGATCGCCATCGCCAAGAAGGTGTTCAGCCCCGACCCGGCCGAGGTGGCCCGGGCCCAGCGGGTGATCGACGCCATGGGCGACGGCACCGGCGCCATCATGCTCGACGGCAAGATGGAGGACGACGCCTCGGTCAAGCAGTGCAAGGTGGTGGTGCAGTTGGCCCACCAGCTGGCCGAGCGCGACCCCGAGCTGGCGTCGGTCTACGGTTTCTGATCTTCGGTCCGCACTGTTGAGGAGCCCCCTGCAATGAGCGACGACTTCCGCCCCCGCCGCAGCGTGCTGTACATGCCGGCGGCCAACGCCAAGGCCCTGGAGAAGGCGAAGACCATCCCGGCCGACGCCCTCATCTTCGACCTCGAGGATGCCGTGGCCCCCGACGCCAAGCCGGCGGCCCGGGAGTCGGCGGCGGCCGCCGCGTCGTCGGGTGAGTACGGCCGGCGGGAGCTGACCATCCGCTGCAACGGCCTCGACACCCCCTGGGGGGCCGACGACCTGGCGGCGGCAGCGGCTGCCGGCCCGGCGGCGGTGGTGATCCCCAAGGTGTCGAGCACGGCCTACCTGGCCGACGTGGTGAGGCGGCTGGAGGCGGCCGGAGCCCCCGACTCGCTGCGGGTGTGGGCCATGATCGAGACCCCCACCGCCATCTTCGACGTGCGCCAGATCGCCGCCGTGGACCGGGTGGCGGTGCTGGTCATGGGCAACAACGACCTGGTCAAGGAACTGCGGGCCCGCCAGGTGCCGGGCCGGGTGCCGATCCTGGGCCACCTGGCCACCGCCGTGCTGGCGGCCCGGGAGGCGGGCAAGGTGATCCTCGACGGGGTGTTCAACGACATCACCAACGCCGAGGGGTTCGAGGCCGAGTGCCGCCAGGGGGCCGAGATGGGCTTCGACGGCAAGACGCTGATCCATCCCGGTCAGGTCGACGTGGCCAACACCGTGTGGGCCCCCAGCGAGGCCGAGATCGACGAGGCCCGGCAGATCATCGAGGCCTTCGCCCAGGCCGAGGCCGAGGGCAAGGGCGTGGTGACGGTCAACGGCCGCATGGTCGAGAACCTCCACCGCGACACGGCCCGCCGCACGCTGGCCGTCGCCGACGCCATCGCCGCCCTGGCGGCGTAGCCGCCCGACGGGGTTGGGGCCCCGTCGGAGATGGGGAGGCAGCGAAGCCGCCGGGGGCGCAGCCCCCGACAACCGGCTCAGCGGCCAGGCCCGCCCTGTTGCGCAGATGTCCTGGCCGCAGTCAAACGATCGATCGACGATCACGGGGGCGTCAACCGTTTCGTCCTGACCGGGTCGGTACGAGCGGAGTTGCTGGAGGCCACCTGGGCCGCCACCGGTCGGGTGGTCCGCCTCACCCAGTAGGGCTTGACCGAACGTGAGCTGATAGGCGATGTCAGAGCGCCATCCATCTTCGATCGGCTGTTTCCTCGGACGCCTCATCGACTCGTTCGTCGTCAGCCAACTACGCCCAGAGGCGGCGCTGTCGGAGTCGATGCCAGCGCTCTACCACCTCCGCCACGAGCGTGCCCTGCACGAGATCGACCTCGTGGCCGAAGCCTCCGACGGGCGCGTCGTCGCCATCGAGATCAAGTCGTCGGCCGCCCCCACCAGCGAAGACGCCGTCCATCTGGCCTGGCTGCGCGATCGCTTGGGCGACGCCTTCGTCTGCGGCGTCGTGTTCCACACCGGACCGAGGCGGTTCGCGCTCGGTGAGCGCATCGAGGCGCTGCCCATCGCCACCATCTGGGGACAGAGCTGAGCCCTCAGCTCAGCGACACACCTGAGTGGAGCGCTGCTCCCGATCTGGGCTGAGATGGCGGGAACGACCGAAGGAGCACCCCCCATGTTCGATCTCGTCATCAAGGACGGCCTGATCTTCGACGGCACCGGCGCCCCCCGGGTGCGGGGTGATGTCGGCATCACCGACGGTGTCGTCACCGCCATGGGGCGGGTCGACCACCGGGAGGCCAAGCAGGTGATCGACGCCCGGGGCATGCACGTGGCCCCCGGCTTCGTCGACCTCCACACCCACTACGACGCCCAGGTGTTCTGGGATCCGTACTGCACGCTGTCGGGATGGCACGGGATCACGTCGGTGGCCATCGGCAACTGCGGCTTCGGCTTCGCCCCGGTGGAGCCCGACATGCGCGAGTACGCCATGAAGTCGATGACCCGGGTGGAGGCGATCCCCTACGAGTCGATGCGGCTCGGCATGCCGTGGGACTGGATCACGTTCCCCGAGTACCTCGACAGCGTCGAGCGCACCCCGAAGGCGGTCAACATCCTGCCGCTGGTGCCGGTCGGCCCCATGCTGGTGGCGGTGCTGGGCCTCGACGACGCCAAGGCCGGCCGCATGCCCACCGACGACGAGCACGCCCTGCTGGCCAAGATGCTGCACGAGGCCCTCGACGCCGGCGGCTGCGGGTGGACGGCCCAGCGGCTGCCGCCCACCGGCCCGGCCGCCGTGCAGCGCGACTGGGACGGCACGCCGATGCCCACCGACATGATGACCGACGAGACCTGCCGTGTCTTCGCCCGGGTGCTGGGCGAGCGCAACCAGGGCGTGCAGCAGATGACGCTCACCACCTCGGACGTGAAGCACGACATGGCCATGCTGGAGGAGCTGGCGTCCCTGTCGGGCCGGCCGATGCTGCACAACGTGATCCAGGCCTTCTCCGACCGGCCCCACGTGCACCGCCGGGGCATCGAGTGGCTGGAGCGGTGCCGGGAGCGGGGCATCCCCGTGTACGGCCAGGGCGTCACCAGCGACGCCGGCTTCACCTACACGCTGGAGGACTGGAACCTCTACGACGACTCCGAGGCGTGGATGGAGGCCACCACCGGCACGGTGGAGGAACGGCTCCACAAGCTGGCCGATCCCGGCCGCCGCCAGGCCCTGAAGGACAAGATGCCGAGCGTGGCCACCGCCCCGATCGACTCGGTGACGGTGCTCGGGCCCCGCACCCCGGAGACCGAGCCCTACCGGGAGATGTCGGTGGGCCAGGTGGCCCAGCTGACGGGCAAGCACCCGGTCGACGCCATGCTCGACATCGCGGTGGCCGACAAGCTCCAGACGCTGTTCTTCGTGTCGCCGCCCCAGGGCAACTCCGACCTGCTCAAGGAGATCGTGCAGTACCCCCACATGCTGTTCGGCGTGTCCGACGGCGGGGCCCACACCAAGTTCCTCACCGCCGGCCGGTATCCCACCGAGACCCTGACCCAGCAGGTGCGGGACAACCAGTGGATCACCTACGAAGACGCCCACCGCCGCCTGGCCGCCCTGCCGGCCCAGCTCGCCGGCTTCCAGGACCGGGGCCTGCTCCGCACCGGCGGGCCGGCCGACGTGGTGGTCTACGACCCCGAGAACCTGAGCATCGGGCCGAACGAGGTGGTCCACGACCTCCCCGGCGGCGAGTGGCGCCGGATCCAGAAGGCCAGCGGCTACCACGCCGTGATCGTCAACGGGGTCCAGACGATCGCCGACGACGAACAGACCGAGCAGCACTCGGGCAAGCTCCTGCGCTACGGCCGGGGCTGAGCCTGGCGGGGCCGGAGGAAAGGGCACGAGCGAGAGGCCTAGACGACTTGTTGTGATCAGCTCGACGGCCGCCGCAGAACACGGCCGGGAGGCGACAAGGTGCGACGAGCCATGTCCAGTGACGCGTCCCGGTTACCGCTGGGGGTCCTCGGTCTGCTGACCGCCGGTCCGGGCTCGGCCCCGTTGGGTGACGGTCCACTGGCCCGCTTGTGCTGCCGGCTGCTGGCGGCCGGCGGCCGACCGCTCAGCGCCGAACAGCTGCGGGCCGACGTCTGGGAGGACACGCCCACCAGCCCCTCGATCGTGCGGGTGACCGTGCACCGTCTGCGCGCCGCCCTGGCCGGCACCGACTCCCGAGTGGTGGCCACCGGAGGGGCGCCCGTGATCACGTTCGTCGACTTCAACCACACCAAGGCGCCCACCGACAACCCCAGTATCCGCCGGGCGCTGTCGCTGGCGATCGACCGGGCCGCGCTCCTGGCTCTGGACGGCCCCGGGGCCACGACGGCCACCGGCTGGGCCCCACCCCAGTGGAAGGGGGTGCAACCCACATCGTGTGACGCCTGCGTGGCCGACGCCGAGGCGGCCAGGTCGATGCCCGAGCTGGCCCGCTCGGGCATCGACCCGGCGACGGTGACGATCGAGCTGGCGTCGTTCGAGGACAGCCGGGGCGAGGCGGTGGCCCAGATGTGGCGCGGACCAGGCCGACCTGCCCCCGTCAGGGGCCGTCTCCGGTCAGCTCAGCACCGACCTCTGGGTGGGAGTGAGGCGGGTGACCTTGATCTGCTCCCGGTCGAGCATGTCCGGGATCTTCGGAGCGATCTCGTTGAGCCAGGTGTCGCTCTTGTACACGGCGTCGTACTGGGCGGCCCGCTCCTCTTCGGAGGCGAAGCGGCGGATCCACACGTAGAGGTCGTCCTCGTCCTCGCCGGTGAAGCTGCCGGCGATCACCATCCCCTTGCTCACCTGGAACGGGATGATCACCTCCTCCATGAAGCGCACCCAGTTGTCGCGCTGGCCCTCGTGGCAGCGGTACTGGCGGAGCTCGAACAGCATGGCGGTCCTCCTCGTCGTGTCGCCCGGCAGCGGGGACATGTGGCCGCCCGTGCTACCAGACCGCGGCCCGCTCCGTCGAACTACGATCCCAGCCCATGACCGACGTGCCGCCCCCGCCTCCGCCGGCATCGCCCGATCCTCTGCCAACGGCCTCGGCCGCCGATGCCCGGGCCAGGTCGGCGTCGCTGGCCCCGGGCCGCAGGTCGGCGGTGCTGGGGGTGGAGCTCCCACTGGCCGGCTTTCCCCCGGGAACGATCAGCTTCGACCTCCTCCCTCCGAGCCAGCCGGATCTGATCGGCGTGCTCCGCCTCATCACCTCCCGCTGATGCCTCGCGACACCGTCGGTGTGGCATCACCCAGGTTGAGCTGCTCCCGGGGCGGGTGGGAGACTGGCTCCTCAGATCGCACCGCTTGCCTGCATCGCCGGGGGAACCGCACGCCATGACCGACACGACCCAGATCCACGAGACGTACGCGCTGCCCTACGACGGGGGCATCGACGCCGACGGCCACATCCTGGAGCCGCTCGACCTGTGGGTGAACTACATCGACCCCAAGTTCCGGGACCGGGCCCTGCGGGTGGAGATCGACCCCGACGACCGCCTCGAGTACCTCGTGGTCGACAACAAGCGCCCGTTCCTGTCGGGCAAGGGCATGGTGTCCACCCTCGGCGCCATGGGCGCCCCTGACCTGCGGGCCATCCAGTTCGATCCCGAGAACACCTACGACAAGATGCGGCCCTACGGCACCCAGGACCCCAAGGAGCGGCTCCAGGTCCTCGACGCCGAGAACATGAAGGCGGCGATCATCTACACCACGGTGGGCCTGCTGTGGGAGTCGGACATGAAAGACGTGGAGCTGACCCAGGCCCACTGCACCGCCTACAACCGGTGGGTCACCGAGTTCTGCGCCGGTGGCGAGGGGCGCCTGATCGCCTCGGCCCACGTGTCGCTGTCGGACCCCCTGGCCGCCGCCGCCGAGCTGCGCCGGGCCGTCGACGCCGGGGCCCGGGGTTGCTTCGTGGCCCCCTTCACCCACGACGCCAAGCCCCTCGGCCACCCCGACCACGATCCCCTGTTCGCCGCTTGCCAGGAGCTCGACGTCCCCTTCGCCATCCACCCCACGTTCGAGCCCCAGTGGACCAAGGGCACCCGGATGGGGCCGTGGGAGTTCGTGCGCCAGCTGACCCTGCTGCCGTTGATCACGGCATCGGACGGCGTCCGCCACCAGTTCACCACCATGCTCGACTACGGCGTGTTCGACCGGTTCCCCCAGCTCAAGATGCTCGTGCTCGAGTCGGGTGGCTCGTGGGCCCCCTACTTCTTCGACCGGATGGACGCCGTCTACGCCCACACCCCGGTGGGGGCCCGGATCCGGCTCAAGAAGCTGCCCAGCGAGTACCTGGCCGAGCAGATCTGGATCTCGTGCGACCCCGACGAGAAGTCGATCCCCCACCTGGTCGAGCGCTTCGGCGACCGCTTCATGTGGGCGTCGGACTTCCCCCACCCCGACCACACGCCCGGCTACATCCTCGACCTGGAGTCGAACGTGAAGCCGCTGTCGGAGGCCAGCCGGGCCAAGTTCCTCGGCGGCAACGCCGCCGAGCTGTTCAAGATCGACTTGTAAGCGCGTCGGCCGCGCGCAAGGGGGGACCAGCATGCACTTCCGAATTGACGACCCCGGGTTCTGGGGCCAGTGCCCGGCTGACTACCTGCGGCCGTTGGTCGAGCGGAGCGAGGCCGACGGCGTGCCGCTGTCGATCTTCGCCGTGGGCGACCCCCACGATCCCGAGACGCCGGCCTTCGCTGTGTTCCGCATGGGTCCGGGCGAGGTGCTGCCCCGTCACTCGCATCCGTGCGAGCGCTTCGAGGTGATCATGCAGGGCTCGATGGAGGTCCGCAGCCCCGAGGAGCCGGGGCTGCAGCTCAAGGCGGGCGACGTGATGCGGGCCGCGCCCGACGAGCTGTACGGCCCCCACGTGGCCGGGCCCGACGGGTTCACGGTGGCCGAGTACTTCAGCCGCCTGGCCGGCGTCTACCAGCTCACGCTGGACACCCGCCGGGGCCTGTGGACCCGCAACCTGCTCGCAGAACTCGATTCTTAGCCGTACGGGGGCTGGCGCCCCCGCCGCCTCCCTGCGGTCGGCTCCCCCATCCCCTGGTGGGGCCCCACCCACCAGGCGGCTACGCCGTTCTTAGGAGTCTGAGCAGCGCTGGGTACCGCTCAGGCTCCTAATTTCGGCTGGCGGCGAAGCGGGTGCCGGACCGGGGGTAGAACAGGAGCAGGAGCGGGGCCACCAGGATCTGGCAGCCGCCGAGGATGGCCCACAGCACGTTGTAGCGCCAGATGTCGTGCTGGCCGTTCAGGACGGCCAGAGCGAGGGCGGTGCCCATGCCGCCCACGGCGTAGCGCAGGCTCTGGTGCACCCCGTTGGCGGTGGCGATGGCCCGGCTCTCGATGTCGGCCAGCGCCGCCGCGTTGAGCAGGCTGGCCAGCGGCCCCATGCCCAGGCCGAACAGGAGGGTGATGGGGAAGAAGGCGAACCAGTACCGGGGCTGCTGGCCGAGGAAGGCGATGGCCCACAGCTGGCCCAGCGCCGACACCACGGCCGCCGCCGCCAGCAGCGAGCGGTAGCCCCTCGAGTCGGCCCATCGCCCGCCGCCGATGGCCATCGCCCCCGACACCAGCGGGCTGACGGTGAAGGCCAGGCCCACCTGCCACACGCTGTAGCCCCACACGTTCTTGAGGAAGATGGGCCACAGCACCCAGCTGGTGAAGGCCCCCACCATCGACAGGGCGACGGCGGCATTGGCCACGGCGAAGCTGCGGATGCGGAACAGGCGGGGATCGAACAGGGGCTCGGGGTGTCGGGCCGAGCGCCACAGGAACACCGGCAGCAGCACCACGGCGGCCACGAAGGCGCCGACAACGGCCGGCGAGCCCCATCCGGCCGCCGGTCCCCGCAGGGTGGCGTAGACCACGAGGAACACCGAGCCCGAGCCGAGGGCCATGCCCAGGATGTCGAGGCGTCGGGAGCGATCGACGGTGGCCGTCTCGTCCATGAACAGCTTCGCCCCCACCAGCCCCAGGCCGGCGATCGGCACCAGGATCAGGTACATCCAGCGCCAGGTGGCGAGCGTGAGGGCGGCGGCGGCCAGCACCGGGGCCAGGCCCGAAGCGATCATCCCCACCGAGGCCCAGATGCCCACCACCGTGGCCTGCTTGGCCTGGGGGAAACGGGGGAGCACCAGGCCGAGGGAGGCGGGCACGGCCATGGCCCCGCAGATCCCCTGCACCACCCGGGCCGTCACCAGCAACAGCACGGAGGGGGCCACACCGGCGGCCAGCGAGCTGAGGGCCAGGCCGGCCAGGCCGAAGCGGAACACCCGGAGCCGGCCGTAGCGGTCGGCCAGCCGGCCGGCGGCCAGCATCATCGAAGCGAAGCTGAGGGCGTAGCCGGTGAGGATCCACCCGGTCACGGCCGGGCTGGCCCCGGGGAACGAGGCGAGGATGTCGGTGAAGGCCACGTTGGTGACGGTCACGTTGATCGTGCCCAGCACGAAGGCCAGCGACCCGGTGGCCAGGGCCAGCCAGGCCGCCCGGTCGACCACCACCACCGGGGCCGTGGCGGTGGCGGCCGTCGGCCCCGGACCCGGTGCGATGGCGGTGGCGGTGGCGGTGGCGGCCGGCGCCACCGGATCGGCCGGTGCCGCCGGGGGTGCGCCAGCCCGGCCCTGGCGCAGCGAGAAGGTGCGTCCCATCGGCCCACTTCAGGCCGGGGAGCGCCAGCGACGCAAAACGACGCCGGCCGCACCGCCGGCATCGGCCGCCGTCACCACCTCTTCGGCGCGACGAAAACCGCGCCCCCGGACCGAACTGCGCCGCGAAACCGCCGGGATTCGTCGACAACGTGACGCAGTTGGGTGGCGGGGCACGGTTTTCGTCGCGCCGAACGGCAGAGGCCGGGCCCGGGGGCAGGCGGACAGCGTGCCCGGTCAGTCCTTGACGGCGGCGTAGGTGGCCAGGCGGGCCATCACCTCGTCGCCCGCCGCCTCCACGTTGCCGGCGTCGAATGGCGGCTGGGGATCGTACTCCACCATGAGCTGCATGGCCTTGGCCGCCACATCGTCCACCAGCAACTCGGCCAGCCGTAGGGCCATGTCGATCCCGGAGCTGACACCGGCGGCGGTGATGATGCGGCGGTCGAGGTGCTCCACCACCCGCTGCCCCGTCGGCTCGGCCCCGTGCTTGCGCAGCAGCTCGTAGGCCGACCAGTGGGTGGTGGCCGTGAGCCCGTCGAGCAGGCCGGCGGCGCCCAGCACCAGCGAGCCGGTGCACACCGACGTGGTGTAGCGGGTGGTGGGATGGGCCGCCGCCACCCACTGCGTGATCGGGTGGTCGGCCCGCAGGGCCCGGGTGCCGACGCCGCCGGGCACGACGATCACGTCGGGGTCGGGCAGCTCGTCGAGGGTGGCGTCGACGTTGAGGCCGAGGAAGCCGTTCTCGGTGCGGACCATGCCCGTGCGCTCGCCCACGAAGGTGACGGTGGCGTCGGGGAGGCGTTGCAGCACCTCGTAGGGGCCGATGCCGTCGAGGGCGGTGAGGCGGTCGAACAGGGGGATGGCGATGCGCATGGCGTGGTCTCTTTCGTTGTCTGGCGATTCTGAGGAGCCTGAGCGGCGCTCAGCGCAGCTGAGGCTCCTAATTTCCGGCGGTGGTGGGGTCAGGTGCGGAAGCGCTGGCGGTACTGGTCGGGGGCGACGCCCACGCAGCGGTGGAAGGAGCGGCGGAGGGTCTCGGCCGTGCCGAACCCGCAGCGCTCGGCCACCGCCGTGAGGCCGGTGTCCTCGGTCTCCAGCAGGCGGCGGGCGGCCTCGATACGGACCTTCTCCACGTAGCGGGCCGGCGTGGTGCCCAGCTCCGAGCGGAACAGGCGCAGGAAGTGACGTTCCGACACCCCGGCGTGGGCGGCCAGCGCCGGCACATCGAGCGGGCGGGACGGGTCGGCGTGGATGAGATCCACGGCGGCCCGGATCGGCTGGCGCTCGGCGGGGGCCGACCAGACGGGCGCGGCGAACTGGCTCTGGCCGCCGGGCCGGCGGAGGAACACCACCAGCCAGCGGGCCACGGTCTGGGCCACCTCGGCTCCCAGGTCGTCCTCCACCAGGGCCAGAGCCAGGTCGATACCGGCGGTGACACCGGCCGAGGTCCAGCACCGGTCGTGGCGGACCCACAGGGCGTCGGGGTCGACGCTGAGCTCCGGGTGGCGGCGGGCCAGCCGTCCGGCCCGGGCCCAGTGGGTGGCCACCCGCTGGCCCGGCTCGAACAGGCCGGCGGCGGCCCCCAGGAAGGCACCGGTGCACACGGTCGCCACCCGGCGGGAGCGGGCGGCGGCAGCGGTCACCGCCCGGCAGGCCTCGGTGTCGGCGGCCAGGGCGTACACGCCGTCGCCTCCGGGGACGATCAAGGTGTCGATGGTGGCGGGCCGCCACAGGGCGCCGCTGGGCGAGAACGTGAGCCCGCTCTCGGCCACTATCGGGTCGCTCCCCTCCCGCAGGCCCACCAGGTATGGCCGGTAGCGGGGATCGGTGCGCCCCAGGCCGTCGAGCACCTGGTTGGCGGCGGCGAAGACCTCGAACGGGCCGGTGGCGTCGAGCGACTGCATGCCGTCGAACCCCAGAATCGCCACCACCCGGTCGGTCATGCTCGCAGCATCACCCGGGCCTGCCTATGGCGTCAACGACGCAGAACCCACCAAAACCGCCAGATCGTCAGGCGATCTGTGGCGCCAGCGCGCAGATTCCAGCACCACGCGCCACAGATCGACAGGTTGACAGGTCGGAGCGGGGATTCAGCGCTCCACGCGGGCGACGCCGTCGGCGATGGCGGCGTTGAACACGGCCTCGGCCACCCGGCGGGGCACGTCCTTGTCGAACACCGACGGGATCACGAAGTCGGGCGCCAGCTGCTCGGGGGTGACCGAGCCGGCGATGGCCTGGGCCGCCGCCAGCTTCATGCCCTCCGTGATGTCGGTGGCCCGGGCGTCGAGCGCGCCCCGGAAGATACCGGGGAAGGCCAGCACGTTGTTGATCTGGTTGGGGTAGTCGCTACGGCCGGTGGCCATCACCGACACGAGCCCCTCCACCTGGCCCGGCAGGATCTCGGGGTCGGGGTTGGCCATGGCGAAGATGATCCGGCCGTCGGCCATGGTGGCCACGTCGTCGCGCGTCACCAGGCCGGGGCCGCTCACGCCGATGAACACGTCGGCCCCCCGCATCATGGTGGCCAGCGAGCCCGACCGTTTGTCGGGGTTGGTGGCCAGCGCCAGCTGTTCCTTGACCGGGTTCAGGTTGTGGCGACCGGCGTAGACGGCGCCCTCGCGGTCCACGCAGACGATCTCGCCGGCGCCGGCCTCGATCAGGATCTTGGCGCAGGCCACACCGGCGGCGCCCACGCCGGCGATGACCACCGACAGATCCTGCATCTTCTTGCCCACGATCTTGAGGGCGTTCTGCAGCCCGGCCAGGGCCACCACGGCGGTGCCGTGCTGATCGTCGTGGAACACGGGGATGTCGAGGCGGCGCTTCAGCTCCTCCTCCACCACGAAGCAGGCGGGGGCGGCGATGTCTTCCAGGTTGATGCCGCCGAAGGTGGGGGCGAGCCGCACCACGGTCTCGATCAGCTCTTCCGGGGTGGCGACGTCGAGGCAGATGGGGAAGCCGTCGACCCCGCCGAACTCCTTGAACAGCAGGGCCTTGCCCTCCATCACCGGCAGGGCGGCCTTGGGCCCGATGTCGCCCAGCCCGAGCACGGCGGTCCCGTCGCTCACGATGGCCACCGTGTTCTTGCGGATGGTGTGGGTGTCGGCCACCCGCTCGTCGGCGGCGATGGCGTTGCACACCCGGGCCACGCCGGGGGTGTAGGCCATCGACAGGTCGTCGCGGTCGCCCACCGGGAACAGGGGCAACACCTCGATCTTGCCCCCCTCGTGCATGCGGAACGTGCGGTCCCAGGAGGCCAGCAGGGTGACGCCCTCCACCTGCGACGCCTTGGCGATCACCTCGAGCTGGTGCTCGGCGCTGCAGCAGTTGACCACCAGGTCCCGCTCCAGGGTGGGGCCCTTGGCCACGAAGCCGTCGATGGCGAAGATGTTGCCGCCGGCGTCGCCGATGACGGAGGCCAGGCGACCGAGCACGCCCGGCTCGTTGGCCAGACGGACCTTCAGGGTCACCGAGAACTGGGCAGCTGGTTGGGCACTCATGGGGTGCAAAGCTAACCGAACACCGGACCCCTGGCGCCAGGCGCACCCCTTTCTAATGCAGGTTTTTGTGAGCGCAGTCACTCACCCCGGCCGGCCCGGTGCCGGTCAGAGGCGGTCGAGCAGCTGCTGCTTCTTCATCTGGAACTCGGCGTCGGTCAGCACGCCCTGGCGGTGGAGCTCGGCCAGGGTGGCGATCTGCTCCGGGATCGACTGCTGCTGGGCTTGGGGAACGGCACCGAGGCGGTCGAACTTGCGGTTCTCGTTCGCCTCCATCTGGCGGTAGATCTCGTTCTGGACCTGCAGCGGCTTGCGGATGTTGGGCACCGGCTGGGACCCCTGCTCGGCCGCCGACTCGATCACGAGGTCGCCCGAGCCGATGATCCGCTCGAACAGCGTCTGGTGGAACAGCACCGTGTTCACCCGCTCCAGCGGAATCTCGATCCCGGTGCGGTTGAACACGCCCTGACGGTCGATCAGGCGATCGGTGGTGACCACGAAATTGATGCTGCTCCACTGGATGTAGTGCCACCCGAACCAGATCAGCGTGCCGGCCAGCAGCACGGCGGCGGCGAGCATCACGGGCGCCGGGAGGAACACGAGCGAGATCACGGCGATCAGGATCGCCACCACCAGGGCTGCCGCCTGGCGGGCGAAATACCACCAGTGGGGGCGCAGATCGAGCACCACCTGCTCGCCGGCGTTCAACAGCTCCTTGGGAAACGGCACGGCCCCGATGCTAGCCACCGAGCTCCTACCCCCGCTCGGCAGCCGTCGGCGGCCCGAACCATGCGATGGGAGGCGGACGAACCCAGCACCGCGGATCGTGACCCGAGGGGGGCGCGAGGGCCCCGCATTCACAGCTAAGTTCTCAGGGTGCACGCCGATGCCCTGCTGGACGGGCTGAACGAGGCTCAGCTCCGGGCCGTGACGGCCGACGGCGGGCCGGTGGTGGTGCTGGCCGGCGCCGGATCGGGCAAGACGCGGGTCCTGACCCGGCGGATCGCGTGGCGGGTGCTGCGGGGCGACACCGACCCGTCCAAGGTCATGGCCCTCACCTTCACCCGGGCGGCGGCGGCCGAGCTGCGGGAGCGGCTCCTCACCCTCGGCCTGCGGGACCGGGTGACGGCCGGGACCTTCCATGCCCTGGCCCTGGTCCAGCTCCGCCAGCGTTGGGCCGAGCGCAACATGACCCCACCCACCCTGGTGGACCGCAAGCTCCGCCTGATCAGCCCGCTGCTCCCCCGATCGGGGTCCGGGCGCCGGGTCGACGCCCTGGACGTGGCAGCCGAGATCGACTGGGCCCGGGCCCGCCTGGTGCCACCCGAGCAGTACGGCCCGGCGGCGGTCGAGGCCGGCCGCACCCCTCCCCTGCCGGCCGAGCAGATGGCCGAGCTCATGGTGGCCTACGCCCAGGTCAAGCGGCGTAAACGGGTGGTCGACTTCGACGATCTCCTCCACCTCGCCATCCGGGACCTCCAGGCCGATCCGGCGTACGCCGAAGCGGTGCGGTGGCGCTACCGCCATCTGTACGTCGACGAGTTCCAGGACGTGAACCCCCTCCAGTACGAGCTGCTGGCCCACTGGCGGGGCAACCGGCCCGACCTGTTCGTGGTGGGCGACCCCAACCAGGCCATCTACGGCTGGAACGGCGCCGATCCCAACCTCCTCAACCGGTTCGTGCGCCGGGAGAAGGGGGCCGAGCTGGTGCAGCTGACCGAGAACTACCGGTCGACCCCCCAGGTGCTGGCCCTCGCCGGCAGCCTCACCACCTCGCCCCCGCTCCAGCCCAACCGGCCCGACGGCCCGGTGCCCACGATCACCGCCTACACCGACGACCGCTCGGAGGCCGAGGGGATCGCCCGCCGGGCCCGGGAGGCCCACTCGGTGGCCGGCGCCTGGAACCACCAGGCCGTGCTGGTGCGCACGAACGCCCAGCTCCTGGTGGTGGAGCAGGCACTCACCGAGGCCGGCATCCCGTGCCGGGTGCGGGCCGGGGCCGGACCCCTGGCCACGCCCGAGGTACGGGCCGAGCTCAAGGTGCTCGACCATCCCGGCGTCGATCTGGCCGCCTACGTGGAGGCCCTCGACGACCGCCTGGACCGGGCCGGCACCGGCCACGGGGGCGAGCTCACCGTGCCCGAGATCGAGCGCCGGGCCAACCTGGCCTCGTTCGCCGCCCTCATCCACGATTACCTGGCCACCGACCCCGCCCCGTCGGGCCCCGGACTGGTGGCGTGGGCCGGCACGCTCCAGCAGGGTGACGTGAGCGCGGCGGCCGACGGGGTGGAGCTCACCACCTTCCACGGGGCCAAGGGCCTGGAGTGGCCGGTGGTGCACCTGGCCGGCCTGGAGGAGGGCTTCGTTCCCATCGCCTACGCCACCACCGGGGCCCAGCTCAACGAGGAGCGCCGCCTGCTCTACGTGGCCGTCACCCGGGCGGTGGACGAGCTCCACCTGTCGTGGGCGGGCCAGCGCACGTTCGGAGCCAAGACCGTCCAGCGTCAGGCGTCGCAGCTCCTGGCCCCGCTGGCCGACGCCGTGACCCGCCTCGGGGTGGGCCCGGCCCACCGGGTCGACTGGCGGGCCCAGCTGGCCCGAAGCCGTCAGAGCTTGGCCGAGGCCACGGCTGGCCTGGACGACGACCCGGCCGGTCCCGACCCCGGCCTATCGGTGGTGGGCCCCGACGGGACGCTGGGCCCGCCGACCTCCCGGCGCCGGTCCGGGGCCGCGGCCGACGCCGCCCGGGGCGGCGGCGACCGACGCGGCACCCGGCGCAGTGCGGGCGCGACCGGCGGGCCGGCGGTACCGGCACGAGCCGCGGCCGAACGGGCCGGTGGCCGGGCCGGTGGCCGAGCCGGTGTAACTGCGAGCAGCGGGGCCGGCGCCGACGACGAGGGAGAGACGATCTACCGGGCTCTGCAGCAGTGGCGGCAGCGGCGGGCCCGGGCGGCCGACGTGCCGCCCCACGTGGTGTTCAGCGACCAGACGCTCCGGGCCATCGCCCGGGACCGACCGACCACCCGGGCCCGGCTGGCTTCCATGCCGGGCATGGGCCCGGCCAAGCTGAGCCGGTACGGCGACGACCTGCTCCAGCTCCTGGCCGAGGCGGGAGTGGGTAGGTGACCAGCTCTGGTCCTTCGTCCCTGGCGCCGGTGGCGGGCGGCCTGATGTGTTGTTGTCCAGGATCTCCGTGCGCGGTGTGCCGCCCGTGGCACGATGCGCACCAGGCCCCGTCCTCTCCACCACCATCCCAGGAGCTCGTCCCATGCCATCGCCGCCGCTGACCGTACGTGCCCTCGACCGGGTGCTCGTGGCCCTCGACACCCCGCTGCCGGCCCTGCCCGACGGCGACGGCGCCGAGCCGGGCGGTGGTGCAACCGTCCCCTCCGCCGAGCGAACGGTGCTGGCAGCCGAGGTGCTGGCCTCCTGGTTCGGCGCATCGCTGCAGTTCGTGACGACCGACACGGCCTCCACCGAGCAGCTGAACCGCCTGAGCGGCACCATCGGCCTGCGCACCGAGCCGGTGCTGGTGCTGGCCGGCTCCGCCTTCGGCGACGACCTCCACCGCCACGCCGTGAGCCACGCGCCCTGCCTGGTGGTGGCGGCGGCCGATGACCAGTCGCTGGCCGTGGCCCGGGCCGGCGCCCAGCCCACCTACCTCGTGCCCCACGGCCCCAAGCGGCGCCAGCCCAGCGGGCCCCTGCTGGTGGTGCTGGAGGCGGGCGACGAGCTCGACGACGCCCTGGCCCTGGCCACCGTGTGGTCCCAGTCGCTCGACCTCGGCCTGCGCCTCGTTCCCGGCGACCACGAGGGGGCCACCGACGAAGCCGAGCGGGCCCAGGTCCGCCTGGAGGCGATGGGCGTGCGGGCCACGGTGGAGGCGCCGGGCTGGGCGGTGGAGCAGGCGTTCGACTCGACCGACGCGCCCCTGGCCCTGGTGGTGGCGGCCCATCGCCTCACCGGCACCGGCGACGACGATCTCAGCGACACCGTGGCCCGGGTGCTCGACGCCGGGGGCAGCGTGCTGGTGGCCCCGGCCGCCACCGCACTACCGGCCCGGGAGCCGGTGGTGGACCTCAACGCCCTGCACGACCTGTCGGCCGCCCTCGGCACCACGTCGGACGACGCCGACACCCTGTCGGCCGAGGAGTGCACCGAGGTGCTGCGGTCGGCGGTGGTGGGCCGGCTGGCCTACGTCGACCACGGCTGGCCGGTGGTGGTGCCGATCAACTTCTCGCTCCACGAGGGCGACATCTTCATCCGCAGCGTGCAGGGCGGGAAGCTGGACGCCGCCGTGCGCAACGAGCGGGTGTGCTTCGAGGTGGACCGCATCTCGTCGGCCGAACGCCAGGGCCGGAGCGTGATCGTGCACGGCCACCTGGAGGTGATCCGGGATCCGGGCACCCTGCAGGCGGCCTGGGCCCACGATCCCGCCCCGTGGGTGGACGACAACCAGATGCTGTGGCTGCGCCTGGTGGCGCTGGCCACCACCGGCCGCACCGTGGGCTGACCCGATCCTGCGATCTGTGGCGCCTGGCGCTGTATTCTGCACGCCAGCGCCACAGATCGCAGCGGATCATCCGGGCTCAGTGCCCGACGGGTACCACCACGGTGGCCACCACCGGCTTGTGGACGAGGCTCGTGGTCACCGAGCCGACCAGCAGGTGGGCCACACCCTCGTGACCCCGGGCCCCCAGCACCATCAGGTCGGCACCCTCGGCTGCATCCATCAGGACCGTGCGGGGGTCGCCGTACTCGAGCCGGCCCACCACCTCGTGCACCGGAGCGCCGGAGGCCACGGCCCGGGCCCTGGCCTCCTCCACCGTCTTGGCCAGCGACGCCTTGGCCTCCTCCTCGAACAGCTCCACCGACAGAGCGGCGGCGTCGGGATAGGTGGCCAGATGGTAGGTCCAGGCGTGGACCGCCTCCAGGGTGGCTCCCGCCGGGGTGTAGCGCATGGCCCAGGCCAGGGCGGCCACCGCGTTGGGCGAGCCGTCCACCCCCACCACCACCCGGCGGGTGTCGTCCTCCACCGGCACGTGCTCGGGGATCACGGCCACCGGCACGGTGGCGTGGCGCACCACGTGCGAGCTCACCGAGCCGAGGACGGCGTCGGCCACCGCGCCCCGGCCCCGGGTGCCCACCACGATGAGCGCCGCGCTGCGGCCGACGTCGACCAGGCAGTGCCCGGCGGTGCCCTCGGCCACCACCAGGGCGGCGGAGAGGGTCTGATCGACCTCGGCCAGGGCCTGCTCGCCCTCGCTCTTGGCCTGGTCGGCGAACTCCTGGGCCGAGGGCCCGGGAGGCCCTCCGGGCATGCCGGTCGGCACCGCCCACCATGGATAGTGCCATGCCACCACAGGGGTCACCGGGCCGAAGCGGGCGGTTCGAGCGGCGGCCCAGCGCAGCGCATGCTGCGAACCGGGCGAGCCGTCGATGCCCACAACGATGCCTTGGACGGTGGGGTCGGTGTTGTTGCTGTCGGTCTTTCCAAGCACATCGGTCACGATTACATCCTGGCCCCCGGGGCGCCATCGGGTGAGAGAACAAAGTCCATTTCCCCTGGTCGCCGACGGAGCCCGGCGACGACGAGCGACAGATCGGGGCGAAGGACCCTGGCGGCCCCCGGCCCTGAGCGCCGAGGATTGATCGCCTATGCTGCAAGAAGGCGGCTTCGCCCTGACAACACCGGATCAATCGGAGCCAGCGCGTGATCGGAGCCCGACCGTGATCAAAGTCTTCCTTCTCGACGACCATGAGATCGTGCGGCGCGGCCTGCGGGAGCTGATCTCGGCCGACGAGGAGATCGAGGTGGTCGGCGAGACCGGCAAGGCGTCCGAGGCCCTGCGGATCGTGGCCGACACCCGGCCCGACGTCGCCGTGCTCGACGTCCGCCTCCAGGACGGCAACGGCATCGAGGTCTGCCGCGACATCCGGTCGCAGTACCCCGACACCGCCTGCCTCATCCTCACCTCGTTCAGCGACGACCACGCCCTGGTCGACGCAGCCGTGGCCGGGGCCGCCGGCTACTGCCTCAAGCAGATCCGGGGCAACGAGCTGATCTCGTCGATCCGCAAGGTGGCAGCCGGCGGGGTGCTGCTCGACGCGGCCACGGTGCGCATGGGCATGTCCCGGCTGCGGGCCAGCGAGGAGGGCAAGATCGCCACCCTCACCGACCAGGAGCGGCGGATCTTCGATCTCATCGGCGAGGGCTACTCCAACCGCCAGATCGCCGACGAGATGTTCCTGGCCGAGAAGACCGTGAAGAACTACGTCTCCAACCTGCTGGCCAAGCTGGACATGAACCGCCGCACCGAGGTGGCGGCGTACGCCGCTCGCATCGACGAGCGCAAGTCACGCCGCTTCGACTGAGGAACCCGAGGGTGAACCAACTGCTGACCGACGCCGCGCTCGGCGTGTTCGAATCCGCCTCCGACGGCATCATCGTGGTCGACGCCGACGGGCTGATCACGCTGGCCAACCCGATGGCCCACACCATGTTCGGCTACCCCGACGGCGACCTGGAGGGCACGAGCATCGAGGCGCTGGTCCCCGAGAACCGGAGTCAGGCACACCGGGCCCACCGCCTCCGCTACCGGGCCGATCCCCGGGCCCGGGTCATGGGTGACCAGTCGGCCCGGCTGTCGGCCCGCCGCCTCGACGGCAGCACCTTCCCCGTCGACGTGGCCCTCAGCCCCATGACGCTGGCCGGTGAGGCCGTGACGGTGGCCGTGGCCCGCGACGTGAGCGAGCGGGTGCGGGCCGAGATCGAGCACGACACCGTGCGCCGCTCGCTCGATGCGGTCGACGACGCCGTGCTCATGTTCGACCCGGCCACGCTGCAGCTCACCTACGTGAACCGGGGAGCGGAGGAGCAGCTCGGCTACGACCGCAAGCGGCTGCTGAGCGAGATGACCCCCCTCCACGTGCTGCCCGAGCACAGCGACGAGAGCTTCCGCCGGGCCATCGAGCCGGTGGTGGCGTGCCGGGTGCCGGCGGTGCTGCTGAGCACGGAGGTGCTGCGGGCCGACGGCGAGCTGACCCCGGTGGAGATCCGGATCCAGTACCCCGACATCGGCGCCGACCGCCGGGCGGTGGTGGCCATCTCCCGCGACGTGTCGGACCGGGAGATGGCGGCCGAGCGGCTGCGGGCCAGCGAGGCCAGGGTCAGCCTGGTGGAGGAACGGGAGCGGATCGGGCGCGACCTCCACGACGTGGTGATCCAGCGGCTGTTCGCCACCGGGATGCAGCTCCAGGCGGCGCTGGGCTCTCCCGCCCAGCTGCTGGAGCGGGCCCAGGCCACGATCTCCGACCTCGACGAGACGATCGCCGCCATCCGCGACACCGTGTTCCAGCTCACCACGGCCGAGATCCCCCTGGAGCGGGAGATCAGCCTCGTGGTGGACCGGCACCGGCGGGCCAGCCACAACCAGATCGAGATCGAGATCGACGGCCCGATCGGCGAGCTCGGCGGCGAGGTGGGCCAGCATCTGGTGGCCACGCTCAACGAGCTGCTGTCGAACGTGAGCCGCCACGCCAAGGCCGGTCTGGCCCTGGTGACGATCCGGGTGGGCAGCGCGGTGGAGCTGACGGTGAGCGACGACGGCGTGGGCATGGCCAACGCCGTGCACCGGGGCTACGGGCTGTCCAACGTGGCCCGCCGGGCCCGGGAGCTGGGCGGAGAGCTCGACGTGCGGTCCGGTCTCGACGGCCGGGGCCTGCTCGTGACCTGGACGGTCCCCGCCCGGACCTGAACAGGGGACCTTCGACTCTCCACGGCACATCCCGGGCCCCTCACCATGGCGGTGTTGTCAACCTGAGAGGATGTGAGCCCCGATGCTGCACCATCACCACGACGCCAAGGCGGCGCGGCTGAGCTCGCTGCCGTTGTTCCGGACCGCCGACCGCACCGCCATCCGCCACCTCGCATCGGCCACCGACGAGATCTCGGTGGAGGCCGGCCGCACCCTCATCTGCCAGGGCCGTCACCACCATGAGGCCTTCGTGCTGGTGAACGGCGAGCTGCGGGTCCTGGTGGACGGGGAGGAGGTGGCCCGCCTCTCCGAGGGCACGATGGTGGGCGAGATCGGCCTGTTCGTCCCGGGGCCGGCGGCGGCCTCGGTGGAGGCCGTCACCGACTGCACCCTGCTGGTCATCCCGTACAACCGCTTCGACCAGGTGCTCGACGACGTCCCCACCCTCGCCCGGGAGCTGGCCACCGAGCTGGCCCGCCGCCTGCGCAACATGGACATCGAGTTCGGCCCCAAGGCCCTCGCCGCCGCACTCTGAGCGGACCTCGGGGCGGTCGCCCCCGTCCGCTCCGGCAGGCGCCCGATCCGATCCAGCGTCGGGCCCGGGCCCGGGGATGGGGATGGCCCTGTCAGGCGGCAGAGGCGAAGGCGGCCAGCACCGGGGCGTGGTCGCTGGGCTTGGTGCCCTTGCGGGCGTTGCGATCGATCACGTCGAGGATCGACCGTTCGGCCAGCGGCCGGCTCGACAGCACGTAGTCGATCCGCATGCCCTCACGCTTGTGGAAGTGGCCGGCCGTGTAGTCGTAGTAGCTGAACAGTCCCTTGGCGTCGTCGCCGTAGCGGCGGCGGAAGGTGTCGACCAGCCCCCAGTCCTTCACCGTGTCGAGCGCGCCCCGCTCCTCCGGGGTCACATGGGTGCTGCCGATGAACTTCGACGGGTCCCACACGTCGATATCGGTGGGGATGATGTTCCAGTCGCCGGCCACCACCACCTCGCCCTGGGGTGAGCAGGTGGCGGCCAGGTGGTGGCGGAGCCGGGCCAGCCACGACAGCTTGTAGTGGTAGTGGTCGTGACCCACCTCGCGGCCGTTGGGCACATAGACGCTGTGGACCCGCACCCCGCCGCAGGTGGCGGCGATGAGGCGGGCGTCGACGTCGGGCTCGATCCCGTCGGCGAAGCCGAACAGCGGCTCGTCGATGCCCACCCGGGACAGGATGGCCACCCCGTTCCACTGCCCCTGGCCGAAGTGCACCGACTCGTAGCCCAGCGAGCTGAAGCTCAGGGCGGGGAACGCTTTGTCCGACAGCTTGGTCTCCTGGAGGCAGACCACGTCGGGCCGGGTCTGGTCCAGCCACTCCTCCACCCGGGGCAGCCGGGCCTTGAGCGAGTTCACGTTCCAGGTGGCGATCAGCACGTCAATCGACGCTAGCGGGAAGCCTCCATGGTTCCGGGAACCGCGGCCGGTAACGATCCGGCTCGACTCCCGGAGGTAGCCTCAGAGGTACAGCCCGGCCCCACCGAACCCACTCCACGGCACGAGGTGCGACGTGAACTCCCCAAACGGCCCCGCCCCCGCCGGCCCCAACTCGTGGCTCATCGACGAGTTGTTCAGCCAGTACCAGGAGGATCCGCGCTCGGTGCCCGACGAGTGGCGCCGCCTGTTCGACGATCGGACCGCCACCGGGGGAGACGGTGCGGCCCCGGCCGGGTCGGCCCCGGCCTGGCTCACCCCACCCCCGCCGGCCCCGGCCGCTCCCAGCGGCAACGGGCAGACCCCGATCGCCGCCGCTCCCCTGCCCGCCCTCCCCTCGGCCGCCGCCGCCCCCGCCGCGCCGACGCCAGCGCCCGCCCCCGCACCGGCCGCCACCCCGGCCCCCGCGGTTGCGGCACCGGCCGCCCCCGCGCCGGCTCCGGCGGCCCCGGCGCCAGCACCGGCTGCACCGGCACCGGCCGCTCCGGCGCCGTCCACCCCGCAGGCGGACGAGGCCGACGACGGCGAGCTCCTGCGGGGGGTGGCGGCCCGGATCGCCGCCAACATGGAAGCCAGCCTGGCCGTGCCCACGGCCACCAGCTTCCGCGACGTGCCGGCCAAGCTGCTCGAGGTCAACCGCCTCGTGCTCAACAACCACCTGCGCCGGGTGCGGGGCGGCAAGGTCAGCTTCACCCACCTCATCGGCTACGCCGTGGTCCGGGCCATCGCCGCCACGGTGCCGGCCATGAACAACACCTTCGCCCACGACGCCGACGGCAAGCCCCGCATCTTCCGCCATCCCCACGTGGCCCTGGGCATCGCGGTGGACCAGGAGAAGGCCGACGGCTCCCGCTCCCTCGTGGTGCCCGTGATCAAGCAGGCCGACACCCTCGACTTCGCCGGCTTCGTGGATGCCTACGAGCAGCAGATCGACAAGGTGCGGGCCAACAAGCTCTCCCCCGACGACCTCACCGGTGCCACCGTCACCCTCACCAACCCGGGCACGATCGGCACCGTGCAGTCGGTGCCGCGGCTGATGCCGGGCCAGGGCGTCATCGTCGGTGTGGGGGCCATGGGCTATCCGGCCGAGTTCCAGGCCGCCGACCCCAAGGTGCTGGCCCAGCTCGGCCTGTCCAAGGTCATCACCCTCACCTCCACCTACGACCACCGCATCATCCAGGGGGCCGAGTCGGGCCTGTTCCTGAAGAAGGTGCACGAGCTGCTGCTGGGCGAGGACCAGTTCTACGTCGGCATCTTCGAAGACATGGGCGTCCCCTACGACGCCGTGCAGTGGCGGGCCGACCAGGGCGCGACCGACGGCCTCGACGGCATGGAGGCGGCGCTGGCCAAGCAGATGGCGGTGAGCACGCTGGTCAACCAGTACCGGGTGCGGGGCCACCTGATCGCCAACCTCAACCCTCTCGACGACTCGCTGAAGCGGCATGCCGAGCTCGACCCCACCACCTACGGGCTGACCATCTGGGATCTGGACCGGGAGTTCCTGACCGGCGGCCGGGAGGGCATCTACGCCGCAGTGGGCGGCATTCCCCGCACGATGAAGCTGGGCGAGATCCTCGGCGTGCTGCGCGACGCCTACTCCCGCACCGTGGGCATCGAGTACATGCACATCGCCAACCCGGAGGAGAAGCGCTGGATCCAGGAGCAGGTGGAGGGGCGCCCGGCCACCCTGGACCGCGAGACGCAGCACCACATCCTGGAGCGGCTGAGCGCGGCCGAGGCCATCGAGAAGTTCCTCGCCGCCCGCTACGTGGGCCAGAAGCGCTTCAGCCTCGAGGGCACCGAGAGCGCGATCCCCACGCTCGACGCCGTGCTGTCGGCGGCGGCCGACGGCGGCCTGGAGCGGGCCGTGATCGGCATGGCCCACCGGGGCCGGCTCAACGTGCTGGTCAACATCTTGGGCAAGCGGCCCGAGGAGCTGTTCGGCGAGTTCGAGGGAGCGATCGACGAGAACTCGATCCAGGGCTCGGGCGACGTGAAGTACCACCTGGGCTACGAGGGCAAGCACACCAGCCCCAGCGGTGCGGCCATAGACATCGGCCTGGCCGCCAACCCGTCGCACCTGGAGACGGTGGACCCGGTGGTGGTCGGCATGACCCGGGCCCACATGGACCGCACCACCCGCGGCGATTACCCGGTGCTGGCCGTGCTGATCCACGGCGACGCCGCCTTCGCCGGCCAGGGCGTGGTGGCCGAGACCCTGAACCTGTCACAGGTGCGGGGCTACAAGGTGGGCGGCACCATCCACCTGATCATCAACAATCAGCTGGGCTACACCACCGCTCCTCACCAGAGCCGCTCCACCGACTACTCGACCGACGTGGCCAAGGCCGTGCAGGCTCCGATCTTCCACGTCAACGCCGACGACCCGGAGGCCTGCGTCCGGGTGGCCCACCTCGCCTTCGCCTACCGCCAGCGGTTCAACAAGGACGTGGTGATCGACCTCATCGGCTACCGCCGCCACGGCCACAACGAAGGCGACGACCCGAGCTACACCCAGCCCGTGATGTACCGCAAGATCGGCGAGCGGCCTTCGGTGCGCACGATCTACACCCAGACGCTCATCGACAAGGGCGACATCTCGATGGAAGAGGCCACCGAGGCCCTCGACTACTTCCAGCAGCTGCTGCAAACGGCGCTGGAGGACACCCGGGAGTCGGCCCCGCCCAAGGGCCTGCGGGCCAAGCCCGCCCCGCCCCCGCTCGGCGTCCTGCCCCACGTCGAGACGGGCGTGGAAGCCGAGCTGCTCGACCGGATCCACAACGCCCTGTCGGTGGTGCCCGAAGGGTTCACGGTGCACCCCAAGCTGGCCCGCCAGTTCGAGACACGGGCCCAGATGTACCGCTCGGGCGAGGTCGACTGGGCCCTGGCCGAAGCCTTCGCCTACGGCTCACTGCTGGCCCAGGGCACGTCGGTTCGCCTGGCCGGGCAGGACTCGCGCCGCGGCACGTTCGCCCACCGCCACGCCACCCTGCACGACTACCAGACCGGCGCCGAGTTCACCCCGTTGGCCGAGCTGGCCCCGCCCGGCACCAACTTCTGGATCTACGACTCCACGTTGTCGGAGTACGCCGCGCTGGGATTCGAGTACGGCTACTCGCTGGCCAACCGCGACTGCCTGGTGTTGTGGGAGGCCCAGTTCGGTGACTTCATCAACGGCGCCCAGATCGTGATCGACCAGTACCTGGTGGCGGCCGAGGACAAGTGGCACGAGAGCAGCGGCCTCGTGCTGCTGCTCCCCCACGGCTACGAGGGCCAGGGCCCCGAGCACTCCTCGGCCCGCCTCGAACGCTTCCTCCAGCTGTGCGCCGAGGACAACATCCAGGTGGCCAACGTGAGCACGGCGGCCCAGTTCTTCCATCTGCTGCGGCGCCAGATGCTGCGCACCGTGCGCAAGCCGCTGGTGGTGTTCACACCGAAGTCGGGTCTGCGGGCCAAGGCCACCCGCTCACCGCTGTCGGCCTTCACCTCGGGCTCGTTCGAAGAGGTCCTCGACGACACCGGGGTGGCCGATCCCCAGTCGGTGAAGCGCATCATCCTCGCCTCGGGCAAGGTGGCCAACGAGGCCCTCGCCCATCGCGACGCCAACAACGTCGGCGCCGTGGCCGTGGTGCGGGTGGAGCAGCTCTACCCGTGGCCCACGCGGGCGCTGGCCAACGCCGTGGCCCGCTACCCCAACTCCACCGAGGTCGTGTGGCTGCAGGAGGAGCCGGAGAACATGGGTGCCTGGAACTCGATGAAGGCCCACCTCTTCGACGGCCACGGCATGACCCACAAGGTCCGGCGGGTGAGCCGGGCCGAATCGGGCAGCCCGGCCACCGGCTCCAACGCCATCCACCAGCAGGAGCAGGAAGAGCTGCTGAGCCGGGCCTTCGGCGCCCTCGGCTGACGGAAGCCGGCTCCCGTGGCGACACCACCGGACGACAGCCAGGGCGAGCGGTTCCGACGGGTGGCGGGCACGTTCACGTCGCTGGCCGCCGCCGTGCCGCCCGAAGGGTGGAACCGGCCCGCTCCCTGCGCCGGTTGGTCGGCGCGCGACATCGTGCGTCACCTCGTCGACTGGGTGCCGGCCGTGATCGGACGATCGGGTCTCGCCTTCGCTTCCGGCCCCGGGGTCGACGACGATCCGGCCGGCGCCTGGGCCGCCGTGGCCCGGACGTTGCAGGCTGCGCTCGACGACCCGGCGGTGGCGGCCCGCACGTTCGACGCCGGTCCGCCGGGTGAGCTGCGCATCGACACCGCCATCGGCATGCTCGTGCTCGGCGATGTGCTCGTGCACAGCTGGGACCTGGCCGTCGCCACCGGCCAGCACGCCGACCTGGATGAGCGGATGGCGGCGGAGATGCTGGCCGGTATGGAGCCGATCGACGAGCTGCTGCGCGGCAGCGGGCACTACGGCCCGCGGGTCCCGGCCGATCCCGATGCCGATGCGGTCAGCCGCCTCGTCGCCTTCACCGGGCGCGACCCGGGCTGGACACCCCCGCCACCGGACGGCCAGAGCTAGCCCAGATCGAGCTCCAGCACCGCGCTCAGCTCGGCCAGCGCCTGGGTTGCGTCGAGCACCTTGATGGTGGTCATGCCCATCGCCTTGGCCGGTTTGAGATTGATCCCGAGGTCATCGAGGTAGACGGCCTGGTGTGGCTCGATCGCCATCACCTCCAACGCCCGGCGGTAGAACTCCGGCTCCGGCTTGCGCACGCCGATCACCGACGACTCGATCACCGCGTCGAACATCGTCATCACCTCGCGGGTGTCGGCCCGGCCGTTGCCGTTGGCCACACCGTCGGAGTTGATGGGACCGTGCGAGCGGAAGTTGTTGGTCACGCACGCCGTGCGGAAACCCGCCTCCTTGATGCGTCGGATCGCCTCCACCATCTCGGGGCGCACATCGCCGCCGAGCAACTCGAGCACGGCGTGGCCGCTGATGCGATGACCCAGGGCCGCCGCCTCCGCTTCGAACATGGCGGCGAACCCGTCGGTGTCGACGTCGCTTCGCTCGAGATGGGCCCACGCGTTGTCGTCGGGGTTGGTGGCGTTGATGGAACGGATGAGTCCGACGGGCAGACCGTTGGCCTCTTCGTAGCGCGCGAACGCGTCGAAGGGGCTGGTGGTAACCACACCGCCGAAGTCGAACAACACAGCTTCGATCACAAACCGGATACTATTGCCGACTCGAAGTCCTGGTACGAGAGCGCACGATCTCACAACGTGAGTGGGATGAGCGCCGGGACTCGACGACATCACGTCGCATGGTTTGACTGGGCAGGTATGGCACGCACCGATCGACACCTCGTAGTGGATGGATCGAACATCGCAACCGAAGGACGCTCGCTCCCCAGCCTCGCTCAACTCGACGAGGCGGTGCGCGCCGCGACCGCTGAGCTCGGTTGCAGCGGCGTGACGGTGATCGTCGACGCCACCTTCTCGCATCGCATCGACGAGTCGGAGCGAGCGGAGTTCGAAGCCGCGGTATCGGCGGGCGAGGTGGTCACGCCACCGGCCGGTGCCATCGGCCGGGGCGACGCCTTCATCCTTCAAGTGGCGGAGAAGGCCAAGGCCACCGTGCTGTCGAACGACAGCTTCCAGGAGTTCCACGGCGAGCACGACTGGCTCTTCGACGAGGGTCGCCTCATCGGCGGCAAGCCCATCGAAGGTGTCGGCTGGGTGTTCGTCGATCGGGTGCCGGTGCGGGGCCCGGCCAGTCGCCGATCGGTCCGCGGTGCGGGCAAGACGTCCAAGCGATCGACGTCGAAGCGCCCGAGCCGAACCGCATCGCTGGCCGCCAACGGGCCGGCACCGGTTCCCAACCGGGCCACGCCGCCGCCGGGCCGCAAGGCATCGGTGGTGACATCACCTCTCGTGGCTGC
>JAWKIL010000017.1:0-153786 GCA_041394285.1 Acidimicrobiales bacterium
CGTCGAAGCGCCCGAGCCGAACCGCATCGCTGGCCGCCAACGGGCCGGCACCGGTTCCCAACCGGGCCACGCCGCCGCCGGGCCGCAAGGCATCGGTGGTGACATCACCTCTCGTGGCTGCCGCCCCCTCCGGGCGCCAGTCGTCCGACGCTCCCAGCCGGGCCTCGGCCCGGACGGCCGGGGGGAGCGCCAAGGCATCCACCGCCCCCGCTCCGGCCGGGGCGGCACCGGCCAGCGGCCGCAAGGTCGAAGAGCTGAACGACCCACGTTCGTTCATGAGCTTTGTGAGCAGGTACTCGATCGGGGACGAGGTCGAGGCGGTGGTGGAGCAATTCTCGTCCCACGGCTGCTATCTCCGGGCGGCGACTGCCCGCTGCTACCTCCCGTGCCGAGCGATGGGGGATCCGCCCCCCACCCGGGCCCGCGACGTGGTGGCTCAGGGGCAGCCCATCATCGTGAAGGTCGAGTCCCTGGACGCCGACCGTCGCGGCATCAACGTTGCGTTGGTGCGAACCGTCGTCGACGCCGGCGACGGGGAAGAAAGCATGCAAGGTAAGCAAACCCGTGATCCGGGGGCGGCGAAGACCCGCTCCAGGACTCCCGCCAACCCCCCTCCGGCGGAGGCACCCGTCGCCGAAGACGGCTCTGCCCCCCACGAGGGGTCACTCACAAGGAGCACAACCAACGTGGCAACAACCAAGCCGGCCAAGAAGACGGCAACCCGTGGTGGGGTTGCTTCGGCCAAGAAGACCGCGGCCACCGGAGCCAAGAAGGCGGCCAAGGCCACCTCGTCGGCTCGGGTGAAGAAGGCCGTCACCAAGAAGGCGGCGACCACCAAGAAGGCCGCCACCACCAAGAAGGCCACGGCCAAGAAGGCCGTGACCAAGAAGGCCGCCACCAAGAAGGCCGCCACGGCCAAGAAGGCGCCGGCCAAGAAGGCCGCCGTGAAGAAGACGGCGACCAAGGCCACCGCCAAGAAGGCCGCTGCCAAGAAGTAGCCCCCGGAGCGACCCCGCCCTGGCGGGGGGCGTCCGCTCGAATCACGTCGTGAGCCCGGTCCTGGTGGCCGGGCTCACGTGCTCTATCCCTGGGGGCTACGCGCCCCCGGCGCCTTCGGCGCCTCCCCATCGGGCCAGGGGCGGCCGGGACGGGGCCGGCGGGTAGGCTCGATGCACGATGTCGGCACAGTTCATCTACACCATGCACAAGGTCGGTCGGTACCACCCGCCCGACCGTCAGGTCCTCGAGAACATCACCCTCTCGTTCTACCCCGGGGCCAAGATCGGGGTCCTCGGCTCGAACGGCGCGGGCAAGTCGTCGCTGCTGAAGGTCATGGCGGGCCTGGACGACGGCTTCACCGGTGACGCCCGCCTCACCCCCGGCTTCACCGTCGGCTACCTGGAGCAGGAACCGGCGCTCGACCCGTCCAAGGACGTGATGGGCAACGTCATGAGCGGAGCCGGCGAGACCGTGCAGCTCCTGGCCGACTACGACGCCGTGCTGGCCGGCTGGTCGGACCCCGACGCCGACTACGAGAAGCTCGGCGCCCGCCAGGCGGAGCTGGAAGACAAGATCGCGGCGGCCAACGCCTGGGATCTCCAGCGCACCATCGAGATCGCCATGGACGCCCTGCGCCTCCCGCCCAAGGAGTCGCCGGTGGAGCACCTGTCGGGCGGCGAGAAGCGTCGCATCGCCCTGTGCCGCCTGCTGCTGTCCCAGCCCGACCTGCTCCTGCTCGACGAGCCCACCAACCACCTCGACGCCGAGTCCGTGGCCTGGCTGGAGCATCACCTGCAGGCCTATCCCGGCACGGTGGTGGCCATCACCCACGACCGCTACTTCCTCGACAACGTGGCCCGCTGGATCCTGGAGCTGGACCGGGGCCGGGGCATCCCGTTCGAGGGCAACTACTCGAGCTGGCTGGAGCAGAAGCAGTCCCGCCTCGACGCCGAGGAGCGTTCCCAGGCGGCCCGCCAGCGCACGCTGAGCCGGGAGCTGGAGTGGGTGCGCATGTCGCCCAAGGCCCGCCAGTCCAAAGGCAAGGCCCGGCTCAGCGCCTACGAGAGCCTGCGGGCCGAAGCCGAGAGCTACGACCCGTCGGAGGAGAAGGTCCAGATCCACATCCCGCCGGGCAAGCGCCTGGGCGACAAGGTGATCGAGGTCGACCACCTGTCGAAGGGCTACGGAGACAAGCTCCTCATCGAGGACCTGTCGTTCTCCCTGCCCCCGGCCGGCATCGTCGGTGTCATCGGCGGCAACGGCGCCGGCAAGACCACGCTGTTCCGGATGCTGGTGGCGGCGTCGGCCGGGGAGGGCGAGCAGCCCGACTCCGGCTCCATCTCCATCGGCACCACCGTGGACATGATCTACGTCGACCAGAGCCGCGAGGTGCTCGACCCCGAGCACTCGGTCTACGAGGCCATCACCGAGGGCCACGACGTGGTGAAGGTGGGCGACCGGGAGGTCAACGGCCGGGCCTACGTGGCGTCGTTCAACTTCCGGGGATCGGACCAGCAGAAGAAGGTGGGTCTGCTGTCGGGCGGTGAGCGCAACCGGGTGCACCTGGCCCGGGTGCTCAAGCGGGGCGGCAACGTCCTCCTGCTCGACGAGCCCACCAACGACCTCGACGTCGACACCCTGCGGGCGTTGGAGGACGCGCTGGAGCGCTTCCCCGGCTGCGCCGTGGTGATCAGCCACGACCGGTGGTTCCTGGACCGGGTGGCCACCCACATCCTCAGCTTCGAGGGCGACTCGCAGGTCCGCTGGTTCGAGGGCAACTTCTCGGAGTACGAGGAGTGGCGGGAGAAGGAGCTCGGCGAGGCGGCCCAACCCCATCGGGTCACCTACAAGCCCCTCACCCGCTAACCCGGGGTCGGCCGTCCGGCTGTACCCCTCACAGGCGGCGGCGCGGTGCCGATGGAGTTGCCATGGCTACCAGCCCGGCAACCACCAGCGCCAAGCCCTCCGCCGACACCAAGCCGCCTGCGGTCAAGAAGGCGGCGGGCAAGGCCACGTGGCAGAGCCGGGCCGTCGTCCGCCTCATCGAGGCCGGCTGCGTGGCCGAGTGCCCGGTGTGCGGCGAGCGGGTGAAGTACCGGGCCCGCCACCGCGATCAGCAGGTGATCTGCAACGTCTACGACAAGGGCCGCTGGCAGCGGGTGGAGCAGTACCACCTCGACTGCTACACCGCGGCCGACTGCCCCCACGGCCCGGTCGAGTGAGCCCTTTCGGGCTCCTCGGCTTCGCCTGCGGCGCACCCCGCGAGTAAGTAGCGGAGCGGCACCTTCCAGTAGGGTGCTTGGGTGCCCGCAACTGCTGACGACCACGCCCTGGCCATCGACCTGGCCCGCGACACCGGCAAGATCCTGGTGGAGCTGCGTCAGCGGATGCTGCTGGAAGGCACCACCCACTGGGAGCTGAAGGACGCCGGCGACATGGCGGCCCACCACTTCATCGTCAAGCATCTGGCCGAGGTCCGCCCGAACGACTCCGTGCTGTCGGAGGAAGGAGCGGACCGTCGCGAGCGCCTGACAGCCGATCGGGTGTGGATCGTCGACCCGCTCGACGGCACCCGGGAGTACGCCGAGCCTCCCCGGTCGGACTGGGCGGTCCACATCGCCCTGGTCATGAACGGCGATCCGGTGGCCGGCGCGGTGAGCCTCCCGGCCGAGGGGATCGTGCTCGGCACCCAACCCGCCCCCGAGTTGGGCCCCCTGCCCGACCGGGCCCCCCGGGTGATCGTGAGCCGCAGCCGCCGTCCCCCGGCCGCCATCATGCTGGCCCGGGAGCTGGAGGCGGACTACATCGAGATGGGGTCGGCGGGGGCCAAGGCCATGGCCGTGGTGCTCGGTCTGGCCGACATCTACGCCCACTCCGGGGGCCAGTACGAGTGGGACAACTGCGCCCCGGTGGCCGTTGCCACCGCCGCCGGCCTCCATTGCTCCCGTCTCGACGGATCTCCGATGGTGTACAACAATCCCGACCCCTACCTCCCCGATCTCCTCATCTGCCGTCCCGAGTACGCCGAGCGCTGCCTCGAGATCCTCAATGGCTGAGGTCGTCCCACCCGTTCGCTCCCCCGCCCATCACCCCGTCGCCCCCGACGACCTGCACCTCGGTTCGTTCTCCGAGAACCCGCCGTGGAGTCTGGCCGGGCGCGAGCTGATCTGGCGCCGCCCGGTGGCCCAGCTGCGGGCGGCCCAGGCCCGTGACCTGCCCAACCTCACCCGCCCACCGCGCGTCCCACCGGCCCTGCGGGCCCTCGACGTGGCCCGGGTGCTCGGCCCTGCGTTCGGCACCTGGTTCGTGCGGGAGCGGGGCACCGAGCGATCCCGAGCCGGGCTGTCGCGCCGGTTCCGGGTGGCGGCCGAGAAGCTCGGCCCCACCTACATCAAGCTGGCGCAGATCATCTCGGCCGGCAAGGGCGTGTTCCCCGACGAGCTGGTGGCCGAGTGCCGCAAGTGCCGCGACCAGGTGACGCCCGTCCCCTACACCGACATCGTGGAGGTGGTGGAGGCCGAGCTGGGCCAACCCCTGCACAAGGTGTTCCGCTCCTTCGACCCCACACCGCTGGCCGCCGCTTCCATCGCCCAGGTCCACACCGCCGTCCTGCGCACCGGGGAGGAGGTGGTGGTCAAGGTGCAGCGCCCCGGCATCGACAACCTGATCCGGCGCGACCTCAAGGTGCTGAGCTGGCTGGCGCCGTTCCTGGTGGGCCGGATCCCGTTCACCGCCCTGGCCAACCCGCCGGCCCTGGTGGAGCTGTTCGCCGAGACCATCGTCGAGGAGCTCGACTTCCGGCTGGAGGCGGCGAACATGCTCGACATCGCCGAGATGTTCGTGAAGCTGGGTCGGCCCAACTTCGTGGTCCCCCGCCCCCACCCCACCCACGTGACCAAGCGGGTACTGGTGATGGAGCGCCTCCACGGCTTCAACTTCGACGACGTGAGCGGGATGAAGGCGGCCGGCGTCGACACGGCCGAGGTCATCCAGACCGCCATGCTCGGCTTCCTGGAAGGCGCCTTCCTCCACGGCGTCTTCCACGGCGACCTCCACGGCGGGAACCTGTTCGTCCTGGAGGACGGGCGTGTGGGGCTGGTGGACTTCGGGATCACCGGGCGGCTCACCGAAGCCGAGCGGCTGGCCTTCCTGCGGATGATGATGACGGCCACCATGAACGACATCAAGGGCCAGGTGGCGGCCATGCGGGACCTGGGAGCGCTGCCCCCCGACACCGACATCGGGGCCGTCATCGCCGACCTCGGGCTCGACAAACCGCCGATCGACCCCACCCAGATGAGCCCGGAGGAGCTGGTCAGCGAGCTGCAGCGGATCCTCAAGGCGCTGCTGGGCTACGGGGCCCGCCTGCCCAAGCCCCTCATGCTCTACGTGAAGAACATGATCTTCCTCGACGGGGCCATCGGCACGCTGGCCCCCGAGCTCGACATGTTCGCCGTCGTCACCCGGATCGCCACCCACTTCGCCACCGCCCACGGGGCCACCATCGCCGCCCAGCTCGGTGTGTCGCCGACGTCGTGGGAGATGGACCTGGAGGGGCTCAAGGCCGGCTTCGGTGTGGACCCCAACGAGAAGTCCAGCCTCACCTATGCCGAGTTGCAGGAACGGCGGGCCCTCATCCAGCGCCGCCTCCGCCGCCATCGCCCCGGAGACTGAGCCACCCCATTCCGAACTGTGGCGCGAGATGCTGCAGGTTGCGCGCTGGCGTCACAGTTCGCACATGTCAACTCTCCGCCGGCCGGCTGGCGGGGGGCGCTAGTGTCGCCTGAATGCGACTTGTGGTGGCCGACTGCACCGTCGACTACAACGGGCGGCTCGACGCCCACCTCCCCCGGGCGGTGCGGCTGATCATGGTGAAGGCCGACGGCTGCGTGGCCATCCACGCCGACGGCGGCGCCTACAAGCCGCTCAACTGGATGACGGCACCCAACCTGATCATCGAGGGTGACGACGGCTGGGTGGTGTCGAACCCCAAGGGCGAGACGCTCACCATCACCCTGCACGAGATCCACAGCGACACCACCCACCACCTGGGCGAGGATCCCGGGCTGCGCAAGGACGGGGTGGAGGCCCATCTGCAGGAGCTGCTGGCCCTCGATCCCGAGCGGCTGGAGCCGGGGATGCGGCTCATCCGCCGGGAGCACCCCACCGACATCGGCCCGGTCGACCTGCTGTGCCGGGACGGCGAGGGCCGGGTGGTGGCCATCGAGGTGAAGCGCCGGGGCGAGATCGACGGGGTGGAGCAGCTCACCCGCTACCTCGACTTCCTGAACCGCCAGCCCGACCTCACCCCGGTGCGGGGGATGTTCGTGGCCCAGGAGATCAAGCTCCAAGCCAAGACGCTGGCGTCGGACCGTCAGATCGGCTGGGTCGAGGTGGACTACGACGAGCTGCGGGGCATCGAACGCCCCCAGCAGCGCCTGTTCTGAGGCCAAAAACAGCCGAACTCTGACACCAGCGCTCAAAATACAGCACCCGGTGTCAGAGTTCGCAGGGTTTGGCTGGCTACTTGTAGGTGACGCCGCCGTTGTCGATGACCACCCGGCCGTCGCCGCCGAACGTCTGGAAGATGGCCTTGCCCGGGCCGTCCTCCCAGATGCGCACGGTGAGCGCCTCCCCCGGGAGCACCGGCGAGCTGAACCGGGCGTCCATGCCGGTGAACCGGGCCGGGTCCGACCCGCACAGGGTGTGGAGCAGGGCCCGGCCGGTGAACCCGTAGGTGCACAGGCCGTGGAGGATCGGCTTGGGGAACCCGCCGACGTCGGAGAACTGCTTGTCCGAGTGGAGCGGGTTCTTGTCGCCGCAGAGGCGGTAGAGCAGGGCCTGGTCGGGCCGGGTCTGCATCGTCACCTCGTGGTCGGGGGCCCGGTCGGGGGCCACGTTGGCCTTGCCCGAAGGGCCCCGGTCGCCACCGAAGCCACCCTCGCCGGTGATGAACACCGACGCGGTGGCCTCGTAGAGCGGCTGACCGTCGGCCACCAGGGTGCCGGTGGTCTTGGTGGCGATGACCGCCCCCTTGCCCTTGTCGTACACACCGACGATCTCGTCGACCGTCTCCACCTCACCGGCGATCGGCATCTCCCGGAAGAGCGTGATGCCCTGCTCGCCGTGGACGAGCATCCGGGGATCGTAGGTGCCGGCCTGGCTCATGGCCGACTTGCCGCCGGTGGCGGTGAAGCCGAACAGCACCACCATCGTGGGGAACACGCGCTGCTGCACGCCGGCGGTGTTGTCGGTGGTGAACTCGAGCTCGTAGCCCACCGGGTCGGTGACGCCGGCACCGATGCCGAGGGCGTAGAGGATGGCGTCGTCGGACGTCCACGAGGCCCGACGGGGCTCGCCCTTGGCGCCGACGGCATCCGGGTTGACAGGCATGGGTCTTCCTCCTCGTTGCTGGTGCGCCGGATCCTAGTAGGGGGTGGGGCGGCCGGGGCCGGTGACCGGCTTGCCCGACATGTCGCTGTTGGGGGCGGCCTTGGCCATCAGCTCCTTGACCAGAGGGCCGATCAGCTTGGGGTCGTCGACCGGCTCCAGCACCGGGCCCCGGCGCCACATCTCGGCCACGCCGAGGATGTTGCCGGTGGCCTCGAAGACCCGGCCGGTGACCTGGGCCGACTCGGCGGAGCAGAGCCAGGTGACGATGGGGGCGATCCAGCGGGGGCTCATGGCCTCGCGGGCCTCGCCCTCCAGGCTCCCCATGCCGCCCAGGTTCTCGGTCATGCGGGTGAGGGCGCCGGGGGCGATGGCGTTCACCGTGACGCCGTAGCGGGCCATCTCCTGGGCGGCGATGATGGTGAAGGCGGCGATGCCGGCCTTGGCCGCCCCGTAGTTGGTCTGGCCCGGGTTGCCGTAGATGCCCGACACCGACGAGGTGTTGATGATGCGGCCGTCGTTGGTCTCACCGGCCTTGGTGCGCTCCCGCCAGTAGGCGGCGGCCCACCGGGACGGGGCGAAGGTGCCCTTGAGGTGCACCTTGATCACGGCGTCCCACTCTGCCTCGGTCATGTTGGTGAGCATCCGGTCACGCAGGATGCCGGCGTTGTTGACCACGGCATCGAGGCCGCCGAAGGTCTCGATGGCCATGTTGACCATGCGCTGGGAGCCCTCCCAGTCCGACACGTCGTCGCCGTTGGCGATGGCCTCGCCGCCCATGCCCTTGATCTCCTCGACGACCTCCTGGGCCGGAGACTTGTCGCCGCCGGTGCCGTCGACCTCGCCCCCGAGGTCGTTGACCACGACCTTGGCCCCTTCGCTGGCCAGCATGAGCGCGTGCTCGCGCCCGATCCCGCGCCCTGCGCCGGTGACGATGACCACCCGGCCGTCACAAAGCCCACTCATCTTCGCTTGTACCTCCGTTATCGGGGACCGATCCTGGCAACGATCCGCCACCCACAGGCAGCGGAGCATCGCGACACTGCTACTCGGCACTACTTGTTACCGGCACTGCGGGCCCTGATCATGGCACAGCCGGCCTCCGGGGCGGAAAACGCCCACGGGGGCTCGATTGGGGGCCGCACGGCACCCCCGGACAATCACCCGGCCCGGTGGCACCGACCATGAGCATGGCGGCCGCAGCCGCCGTGGCACACTGTACAGCGATGACCGACCGGCCGTCCGAAGGGGATGCGGCAGCCTCGCCGCTTCCCGACATCAGCGACATCATCGGCACCGGGCTCGACAACGACGCCCCCCTGCCCCCTGATCCGGCCGGTCTCGACTCGGCCCCAGCCGACGCGGGCGACGCCAACGGCACCGGCACCGGCACCGGCACCGGCACCGGCAACACTGCGGCGCCGGCCGGCCGGGGTCCGGTGGCGGGCACCATCGAGGCCATGGTCGACGGCATCGAGTGGGCCGACTCACCCCCGGACGACGGTGGCGGGCCCCCGCCTGCCCCGGCGGCGTCCGATGGCGGCCCCAACGGGTCCGAGGCGGCGTCCGGTGGCGGCGCCAACGGGTCCGAGGCGGCGTCCGGTGGCGGCGCCAACGGGTCCGAGGCGGCGCCGGCCGACGGCGACATCGACCTCCGCGGCCCCCAGGCGGTGCCGACGGCTCCCCCCGCCCCGCCCCGACCCCCTCAGCGGCCCCGGTCCGACACACCGGCCGATCGGCCGGCCTCCGCGGCCGGCCAGCCGCCGCCCCACGCCGAACCGGCCCCGCCGACCCCGACCGAGGATCCCGCCACCGGCAGCGACGACCCGACGGCACCGGTGCCCGCCGGCGGCTTCATCGTGCCGCCGGAGCCCGACGAGCCCCCGCTCGACGCCACCCAGCCCATCGACGTGGCCGATCTGGCCGCCACCCAGGCCATCCCCGTCACCGGGCCGCCCAAGGTCGGCTCGAACCGGCTGCTCGACGCCGTCCTGGCGGTGGAGCGGGCCGAGGCCGCCGCAGCCCGGGCCAACGAAGCCGCCGGCCCGTCCGGCGCCGCTCGCCCGGCCGCCACGAGCGACGACACGATGCCGTTCGCCCCGGCCCCTCAGCCCGATGCCACCCGGCCCATGGACCGCCCCGCCGGTTTCGCCGCCGCCCCCTTCGACCCCGAAGCCACCCAACTGGCCGACCCGGCCGGCGGCGCGCCCGCCCCCTTCGACCCCGACGCCACCCGACTGGCCGACCCAGCCGACGACCCCGACGCCACCCGACTGGCCGACCCCGCCGGCGCCGCCGGATCTGCCGCCACGCCCTTCGACCCCGCCGCCACGGCGCCCGCCCCTCCCTTCTCGGGCGCCGGGGAGTCTCCGTCCGGCGACCCCGCCCCGGCGGCCGAAGCCGGGCCCAGCCCGGCGCTGATCGCCGCCTCCACCGCGGCCGAGGCATCGTCGGGCCAGGCCCCCTCGCACCAGGCACCGCCGGACCCGGCATCGTCGGGCGACCCGGCCGGTGACGCCGACCCCATCGCCGCCGCAGCCGCCAGCCCCGGGCCCGGCGGCCCGGACGACGGTGCCGGCCGCAGCGGCCGGAGGCGCCGTTTCGGCGGCCCCCTGCCCCTGGTCGGCGTGGGGGTGCTGGCGGTGCTGGCCCTGGTCACCGCAGCGTGGGGCATCGACAGCGCCCGTACCGACGGCGAGGTGATGCGGGGCACCCGGCTCAGCGGCACCGACATCGGCGGCCTCGATCGAGACGAGTTGGCCACCGTCTTCGACGATCTCGACACCGGCCTGGGCGAAGCCCAGCTCACAGCGACCATCGACCAGGTCACGGTAGACACCAACCCGGCGGCGCTGGGGGCGGCGGTGGACCGGGACCGCCAGACCGACGCCGCCCTGGCCGCCCGCCGCGGCGGCACCGCCGTGCTCCGTCCGTTGCGGTGGCTCACGTCGTTCGTCACCAGCGAGGACCTCGATCCGATCTACGAGGTCGAGCCCGAGATGGCGGCCTCCGGTGCCCAGGACATCCTCACCGCCGCCCTCGACCAGCCGGTCGACCCCGGCCTGGTGGTGAACGACGGCGAGCTGGCACTGAGCGAGGGCAAGCCGGGGGTGCAGGTGGACCCGGACGAGGTGGCCAAGGTGCTCCCCGCCGCGCTGGCCGGCCCCGGCCCGTACGAGATCTCGCTCCCGGCCATGCCGGCCGAGCCCCGCTACACCAACGACGAGGTCCGGGCCATCGTCGACGAGGCCAACACGGCCACGTCGGAGCCCATCGAGGTCCGCGTGCTCGACAAGACGGCCGAGGTCGACCCGGCCACCATGCGGAGCTGGATACGGCTCGACAGCGCCGGCGACGAGCCGGCCTGGGCCGTCGACGGCGAAGCGGCCCTGGCCGATCTGAAACCTCTGTTCCCCAGCCTCGGCTCGGAAGACGAACGGGCCCACTTCAACATCGTCGACAACGTGCCGGTGATCATCCCCGCCTCGTCCACCATCATCTGCTGCACCGCCGAGTCGGTCGACGGCATCGCCGACGTCATGCGCCAGCCGCCGCTCGGCACCGGGGAGGAGGACCCCAAGGAGAACCCCGATCCCGAGCGGCGCCGGGCCGAGCTGACCCCCGAGAGCGTGGGGGCCGACGAGGGTGTCAACGAGCTGGCCTCGCTCGGCATCGTGGAGGAGGTCAGCACCTTCACCACCAAGCACCCCTGCTGCCAGAACCGGGTCACCAACATCCACCGCATCGCCGACATCGTGCGGGGCGTGGTGATCCGCCCCGGCGAGGACTTCTCGGTCAACGGCTACGTGGGTGAGCGCACGATCGCCAAGGGGTTCGTGGCCGACCACGCCATCGTCGACGGTGTGCTGAAGGACCAGGTGGGCGGGGGTGTCAGCCAGTTCGCCACCACCTTCTTCAACGCCTCGTTCTTCGCCGGCCTGGACTTCAACGAGTACCAGAGCCACTCGCTCTACATCTCCCGCTACCCCAAGGGCCGGGAGGCCACGGTGTCGTGGAAGAAGCCCGACCTGTCGGTCAAGAACACCACCCCCTACGGGATCCTGGTGTGGACGAGCTACACCGACACCTCGCTCACCGTCACCTTCTACTCCACCAAGAATGTGGAGGTGACGGCGGGCGAGCTGCAGTCCAGCCCCCAGGGTTCGTGCACCCGCTACACCACGCCCCGGACCCGGATCTATCCCGACGGCACCAAGAAGGACGACTCGGTGTTCGCCACCTACCGCCCAGGCGAGGGCGTCGGCTGTGACGGCAAGCCCACCAAGGGGGCGAGCGCTCCGGCCGGCCCCACCGTGGTGGACCCCTCGGTCGGTGCCCCCACCCCTCAGCCGGTGAACGAGGGTGGCGGCGGGGCGCCCCTGCCCACCCTGTTGGACACACCGCCCGACGGGGGCTGAGTCTCTCGGGGGCTCGCGCCCCCGCCGCTCGGCTGGCGCCTCGCTCCCCAACCCCGCCGGGTTCCCGCTGGGGCCCACGGCCTTCTACGCTTCCCGCCATGCCCCCGCCGCCCGCAACCAGCGCCGAGCCCGACGAGATCTGGTCGTGCGACGTGCTCGTGGTGGGGGCGGGTCCGGCCGGCTCGGCCGCCGCCATCGAGGCCAGCCGCAGCGGGCTCGACACCGTGATGGTCGACAAGGCCCGATTCCCGCGCGACAAGTGCTGTGGCGACGGCCTCACCGCCGGCGCCCTGCGCCAGCTGGAGTCGCTGGGGCTGCGGCCGGCGGAGCTGCCCAGCTGGACCCCGATCGGCGAGGTCCATGTTGTCGGTCCGGGCGGACGGTCGGTGTGCTTCCCCCTGCCCGAGGGCCCCGGGCTCCACGCCGCCGTGTGCCGGCGCCGGGAGCTCGACGCCGCGCTGGTGCAGCTGGCCCGGGAGGCAGGGGCGGCCGTGCTCGAAGGCCACGCCCTCACCGCGGTGCGCGACGGCGGGCCCTGGATGGAGGCCGAGGTCGGCGGCATCAGGTTCCGGGCCCGCTACCTGGTGGCGGCCGACGGGATGTGGTCGCCCACCCGGCGGCTGCTCGGCCTGAACCGGCCGGGCTACCGGGGTGAGTGGCACGCCTTCCGCCAGTACGTCACGAACGTCACGGGCCCGGCCGCCACCGAGCTGACGGTGTGGTTCGAGCCCGACCTCCTTCCCGGGTACGCCTGGTCCTTCCCGGTGGGCGACAGCACGGCCAACGTCGGCTTCGGGATACTCCGGGGTTCCGGGTTCGACGTGCAGGCGATGGGCCGTACCTGGCCCGACCTGCTGCGCCGTCCCCACATTGCCGCCGCCCTCGGCCCCGACGTCAAGGCCGAGGCCCCCCACCGGGCCTGGCCCATTCCGGCCCACCTCCCCCACACCACCCTGAGCCAGGGCCGGGTGCTGTTCGTGGGCGACGCCGCCACGGCCACCGACCCCATGACCGGGGAGGGCATCGGGCAGGCTCTGGAGACCGGTCGCCTGGCTGTCCGCTCGATCATGCGGGCCGGCGCCCATCGCCCGGTCGCCGTGGCCGAGCGCTATCGCCAGGAGCTGGCCCGGGGCATGATGGTCGACCATCGCCTGGCCGGTGTGCTGTCCCGTGTCCTGACCCGTCCCCGGGCCACCTCGGCCGCCATCGCAGTGGCCGGTTGCCACCCCTGGACCAGGAGAAACTTCGGCCGCTGGCTGTTCGAGGACTATCCCCGGGCCCAGCTCCTCACGCCCCGGCGGTGGGGTCGGGGCGGCCTCGGCGGGCCCGGCGCCTTCGCCTGAGCGCGGTCCGCCGCCGGCGTCACCCACGTGTCGATCTTCACAGCTCGGGGAATTGTCGCTGGATCGTAACGGTTGGCCCTTCTCGTGGTACCTGGAACCACCCGGCAGCGCCGCCAGCCGAGTGCCCGCACCAACCGGACCTCCGGGCGGTGACCCAGCTGAAGGAGCAACATGCCCCCGACCTTTCAAACCGAGGTGACCGTGGACGTCCACCTCGGACCCGACGATCTGATGGGTGGCATGCGCCGCGATGCCCTCGACGGCCTGGGGTCCCGGCCCCGTGAGCTGCCGCCCACCTGGTTCTACGACAACGTGGGATGCCGCCTGTTCGACGCCATCACCGAGCTCGACGAGTACTACCCCACCCGGGCCGAGCGGGCGATCCTCATCGCCCACGGCGACGAGATCGCCAAGGCCAGCCAGGCCGACACGTTCATCGAGCTCGGATCGGGAACGAGCGACAAGACCCGGCACCTGCTCGACGCCATGCTCCAGCTGGGCCAGCTCGAACGGTACGTGCCCTTCGACGTGGCCGAACCCACGCTGCGCCAGGCCGCCGAGCAGCTGGTCAACGAGTACCCGGGGCTGGCCGTCCACGGTGTGGTGGGCGACTTCCGCCACCACCTCCACCTGCTGCCCGGCGGAGGCCGCCGGATGCTGGCGGTGCTGGGCGGCACGATCGGCAACCTGCCGCCCGAAGACCGGGCCGACATGCTGGCCGCCCTGTCGGATCAGATGGCGCCGGGCGACACCCTGCTGATCGGCACCGACCTGGTGAAGGATCCGGGCCGCCTGGTGCTGGCCTACGACGACCATGCCGGGGTCACCGCCGCCTTCAACCGCAACGTGCTGGTGCGCCTGAACCGGGAGCTGGGGGCGAACTTCGACCTGGCCCGCTTCGAGCACGTGGCCGAGTTCGACGAGGAGAACGAGTGGATCGAGATGCGGTTGCGGTCGGTAGGCGACCAGGAGGTGACGGTGGGTGATCTCGGTCTCACGTTCGACCTGCTCGACGGGGAGACCATACGCACCGAGATCAGCGCCAAGTTCCGGCCCGAAGGGTGGCAGGCCGAGTCGGAGGCCGCCGGCCTCGAGCTGGTGAGCCAGTGGTTCGACCCCGCCGGCGACTTCTGCCTGTCCCTGTCGGCCAAGCCGGCGGGCAGCGGTGCCGACGTCGGACGGGGGAGGTGACCGTGGCCACCGGCGCTCGGGGCCCGGCGATGGCCCCCACCCCCACCGTGGACGGCTACTGCACCGTCCGCACGCTCACCGAGGAGCTGGCCCGGCCGCTGGGGCCCGAAGACCAGACCGTCCAGTCGATGCCCGACGTCAGCCCTACCAAGTGGCACCGGGCCCACACCGCCTGGTTCTTCGAGACGTTCGTGCTCGGCCCCCACCGGCCCGGCTATCAGCCGTTCGACCCGCACTACGGGTTCCTGTTCAACTCCTACTACGAGGCGGCGGGGGCCCGGCACCCCCGGCCGAACCGGGGTCTGCTGTCGCGCCCCACGGCGGCCGAGATCGGCGACTATCGGCGCCACGTGGATCAGGCCATGCTCGCCTTCCTCGGCGAGGGCGGGGGCGACGGGAAGGGCGGCCCCCGGGGCCCCCAGCCCGAGGCGGCGGCCCTCATCGAGCTCGGGCTGCACCACGAGCAGCAGCACCAGGAGCTGCTCGTGATGGACGCCCAGCACGTGCTGTCGTGCAACCCCCTCCAACCGGCCTACGGCCCGATGCCGTGGCCCGACCGGGGGGCCGGGATCCGGGCGGAACGCGCCACGGCGAACACCCCGGCTGTGGTGGAGCACCCGGGCGGCGTGGTGGAGGTGGGCCACACCCCCGGCACCGGGTTCAGTTTCGACAACGAGGGGCCGCGCCACGAGGTGCTGCTGCGACCCTTCGCCCTGAGCCGGCGCCTCGTCACCAACGCCGACTGGCTGGCCTTCGTCGACGACGGCGGTTACCGCCGGCCCGAGCTGTGGATGTCGGAGGGCTGGGCCACCGTCAACGCCGAAGGTTGGCGGGCCCCGCTGTACTGGCGCACCGCCGACGGGGCGCCGAAGACGGCCGCCCTCGACGGCCACCAGCCACCCGCCGAGGGGAACCCTTCGAGTTCCTCGAGTTCAACGCCGGTGACCTGGCGGGAGGACCCCCACCAGTTCACGCTGGCCGGTCTGGTGCCGCTCGACCTGGAGGCCCCGGTGCACCACGTGAGCTGGTTCGAAGCCGACGCCTACACCCGGTGGGCCGGGGGCCGTCTACCGCTGGAGGCGGAATGGGAGGCGGTGGCGCCACCACCGGGCGACGATCCGGAGGCCGACGGCTGGTACGGGTCGGTGTGGCAGTGGACGGCCAGCCCCTACACCCCCTACCCCGGCTTCGCCCCGGCCACCGGGGCGGTGGGCGAGTACAACGGCAAGTTCATGGTGAACCAGATGGTGCTGCGGGGCTCCAGTTGGGCCACGCCGCCCGGCCACGCCCGCCGGACCTACCGCAACTTCTTCCCCACCGCCGCCCGTTGGTGCGTCGGCGGGGTGCGGGTGGCGTTCGACCGCTGATCTGGTGCCCGGGGCCGCCACCGATGGCGGCGTCGGACATCAGATCGGCCGGGGGAGGGTCACTCGTCGCCGTAGCGATGCCGGGGGTGGGTGCCCACGACGAGGTGGCCGGCCGGCGGATCGGCCTGGCCCAGCTCGGCCAGGAGCTGGTGGCTGTAGGCGATGCGGCCGTTGAGCTCCCCGCCCACGAGGGCCAGCGCAGCCCGGGCCATCACGTCCACCGGCTCCACCCAGGCCTCCCGCTCCGGTGTGATCAGCTGGTGGTGGACCACCCCTGGAGTGGGCACGATCGAGGTGGGTGACAGGGCGTTGCAGGTGACGCCCGTACCCTGCAGCTCGGCCGCCAGACCGGTGGAGAACCGCTCCAGCGCCGCCTTGACCATCCCGTAGACCGTGCCCCCGGTGCTGGCCCCGTCGGGCCGGCCGCTGACCCCCAGCTCGGGATGGAGGGCCGCTTTGGACGAGATGTTGAGGATCGAGCCCCGGCCCCGTTCCACCATCCCCGGCAGCACGGCCTGGGCCAGCTCGAACGGGGCCCGCACCTGGACCTCGAACATGAGCCGCCAGTGGCGTTCGGTGAAGACGGTGACGGGTTCGAAGAAGGTGACGGCGCCGTTGTTGACGACGATGTCCACCGGCCCCAGCGCAGCGGTGGCCTCGGCCACCAGGCGGGCCCGGTCGTCCGGCTTCGACAGGTCGGCGGCGACGGCCACGGCCGTGCCGCCGGCGGCCAGGATCTCGTCCACCGTGGTGGTTATCGAACCCTCGAACGGGCCGGTGCCCTCCTCCACCGTGCGGGAGGTCACGGCCACCGCCGCCCCCTCGGCGGCGAACAACCGGGCGATCTCGGCTCCGATCCCCCGGCTGGCCCCGGTGACGATGGCGATGCGCCCGTCGAGTTGTGCTGGCTTGGGTGTGCTCACGCCACCACTCCACCACATCGGGTGGGGATCGGCGGGCCGGTGTGCGAAAGTAGTGGGGTGAGCGTCACCGATGCCATCTCCCCCGAGCTGCGGGCCGGGGCCTCGCCCCTGCCCCCGGCCGACTACATCGGCGAGACCCGCCGCTTGTACGACTCGCTGGGCTACGCCGGCTACCGCTGGGCCGAGCGGCCCGAGACGCCGCCGTGGGCGCCCATCGCCAAGCCCCTGAGCGAGTGCCGCATCACCCTGATCGGCTCGGGCGGCCTGTACCGGCGGGGCCAGATCGCCTTCACCACCAAGGACGACACCTCGATCCGGGTGATCCCGTCCGACACCCCGTCGTCGGAGCTGCGCACCGCCCATTTCGCCTACGACCAGACCGATGCCCGCACCGACCCCAACTGCGTCTACCCGTTGGACCGGCTGCGGGAGTTGGCCGACGAGGGCTTCATCGGCGGCCTGACCCCCGAGGCCTACGCCTTCATGGGCGGGATCTACTCGATCCGGCGGTTGGAGACCGAGACGGCCCCCCTGCTCGTCGAGCAGTGCAAGGCCCAGGAACCCGACCTGGTGCTCCTGGTGCCGGTTTGACCGGTCTGCCACCAGTCGGTCGGTCTGATCGCACGCCAGCTCGAAGCGGCCGGGATCCCCACCGTGGGGTTCACCTCGGCCCGCACCATCACTGCCAGCGCCAACCAGCCCCGGGGGGTCTTCGTGGACCTGCCGCTGGGGCACACCACCGGCCTGCCCGACGATCCGGCGGGCCAGCGGCGCATCCTCACCGAGGGGCTCACGGCGGCGGCCGCCATCACCGTGCCGGGCACGATCGTGGACCTGCCCTACCGCTACGTCGACGACGACTGGAAGGCCAACCCGCTCGGTTGGAGCCGTAAACGCCAGAACGCAGCGGCGGCCGGTGGCGGGTCCACCCGGGAGTCGAGCGGCGACAGCCGTACGCCCCGCTCGGAGACACCGGTGTGGCAGAACGACGACGATCGTGTCGCCGCCGAAGCCGTCTCCTGGGACGACCAGTGCCGGGTCTGCATCGGCCTCCCCGAAGCCGACTGACCCGACCCCCCCCACCGACCCGCCGACCCGCAACCGCCGACCCCCCACCGCCGGCGACCCAACGGCGGTCCGACCCCCAACCGTGCGACGAAAACCGCGCCCGTCCCACGTTCTGCGTCGCGAACCCTACGAAAGACGGCGGTTTCGCGACACAGAACGCCTGCGAGGCGCGGTTTTCGCGCAGTTCATGCCGGGCCCATGGCGAGCACCTCGCCCAGCAGCCCGATCGCTTCGTCCAGGGCGGCGGGCGTAGCGAGACCGAAGCCGATCGACAGCCCAGGCGGGGGTGACGGCCGATGCCAGCAGCCGGCGGTGCCGTTGACGGCCACGCCCCGGCCGGCCAGCGCCGCCACCACCTGCGCCTCGTCGGTGTCCGGTGGCAGGCCGACGGCCACGTGGAGGCCGGCCGAACCGACCGGGGCCGACACCAACCCGGCCCGGGCCAGGTCGTCCAGCCCGTCGATGAGCACCCGGTGCCGCCGGCGGTACTCCCGGCCGACCCGGCGGAGGTGGGTGTCGTGGAAGCCGTCGGACAGGAACCGGGCCAGCGCCGCCTGCAGCAGGTGGGGCGGTCCGTGGTCAGACAGGGTCCGCACCCGCTCGACCGCCCCCACCAGCGGCTCGGGCAACACGGCGAACCCCAGGCGCAGCGAGGGCGACAGGCTCTTGGAGAACGTGCCCACGTAGATCACGCGGCCCTCGACGTCGAGCAGGTGGAGGGGCTCGAGTGGTCGGTCCACATAGCGGTACTCGGTGTCGTAGTCGTCCTCGATCACGGCCATCCCGGCTGCCCCCGCCCGGGCCAGCAGTGCCCGGCGGCGGGCGGCGCTCATCACGACCGCCGTCGGCGCCTGGTGCGAGGGGGTGACGAGCACCAGCCGGGCCGCGGTCGGCACCCGGTCGACCACCATCCCCTCGCCGTCCACCGGCACGGGCGCGATGCGGGCCCCGTGGCGCTCGAACAAGGCCCGAGCCGGCGGGTAGCCGGGGTCTTCCAGCGCCACCACATCGCCCGGAGCCACCAGCACCTGGGCGCACAGCTCGAAGGCGTGCTGGGCCCCGGCCGTCACCACCACCTGCGCCGGGTCGGCGTCCACCCCGCGCCAGCGGCCGATCCAGCGGGCGATGGCCTGGCGGAGCTCCGGCAGCCCGGCGGCCGGCCCGTAGCCCGGCGGCGGATGGCGCACGACGCCGGTCACCACCCGGCGCCAATCGGCCACCGGGAACAGGGCGGGATCGGGGCTACCGGTACGGAGATCGATCCGCACCGGTGAGGGGCCGGGTGCCGCCGCCAGAAGCGTCACCCCCGCCGCTGGCGAGCGCCGGGGCGCCAGCGCCGAGGGCCGGCGGCCCCGGCCGGCATCCGACGCCGGTCGGGTCGCCACCGCCGCCACCACCGTCCCGGCCCCGGCCCGCCCCTCGACGAATCCCTCCGCCCCCAGCCGGCCGTAGACGGTGGTCACGGTGGAGCGGGCGACCCCGAGCTCGGTCGCCAGCTGGCGCGACGGCGGCAGCCGGTCCCCGGGGGCGAGCCGGCCGGTCACGATGGCGTGACGGATCTGGCCGAACAGCTCGGCGCTGGTCCGCCGGCCCACCCCGGGATCGAGGTAGAGGTCGATCCACATTGGTCTTCCACAATACGGAGAACTTGGATCTTTTGTCAGACCGATGACGGGCTCATGCTGGACCCATGGCTACCGATCCCTGCCACCGGCCAGCGCCCCCCACCGCCGTCGACATCGTCGTCGACCCGATCTGCCCCTTCGCCTGGCTCACCTCGCGCTGGCTGGCCGAGGTCGAGCCCCGGCGGGCCCTCGCCGTCACGTTCCGGGTGATGAGCCTGTCGGTGCTGAACGACGGCGACGGCCGCACCGATCTGTCCGAGTTCTACCGCGACCTGATCGAGCGGGGCTGGGGGCCGGCCCGGGTGGCCGTGGCGGTCGAGCAGGGCCACGGCCCGGAGGGCCTCCGGCGGTTCTACGACGCCTTCGGCCTCCTCCACCACGTGGGCGGGCGGGCCCTCGATCCCACGCTGATCGCCGACGCCCTGGCCGCCGCCGACCTCCCGGCCAGCCTGGCCGCCGGGGCCGACGACCCGCCACTCGACGAGGCCCTGCGGGCCAGCCACCATCGGGGCATGGATCCGGTGGGCGACGACGTGGGCACGCCCGTGCTCCACATCCGGCCTCCGGGGCGGAGCGACGATCCGATCGCCGTCTTCGGCCCCGTCGTCACCCCGGCGCCCCGGGGCGAGGATGCGGCCCGGCTGTGGGACGGGGTGGTGCTCGTTGCCGGATCGCCCGACTTCTTCGAGCTCAAGCGGTCCCGGACCCGGGCCCTGTCGTTCCGATGACAGCGTCACCCCTTGTCCAGGCGTACCTGGCCCGCCTGGGCTGCCCGGCCCGGCCGCCGTCGGCCGCCGCCCTGGCCGACCTCCACCGGGCCCAGGCCACGCTGATCCCTTACGAGACCACATGGCTCCACCTCGGCGAGCCGTGGGGCATCGACCCGTGGGAGTCGATCGAGCGGATCGTCCACCGCCGCCGGGGTGGGTACTGCTTCCACCTCAACGGCGCCCTGGCCGTGCTGCTGGAGGCGCTGGGCTACCACGTGACCCTGCACCGGGGCGGCGTCCACCACCACGGCCCGGCGGCGGCCGACATCGGCGGCCACCTGGTGCTGCTGGTCCACGACCTGCCGACGGCGGCCAACCCGGGCGGCGTGTGGTACGTCGACACCGGGCTGGGCGACGCCCTGCACGAGCCCCTGCCCCTGGCGGCCGGCCGCTACCGGCAGGGCCCGATGCGGTTCCGCCTGGGGCCGTCGCCCGACGGGATCGGCCAGTGGCGCTTCGAGCGGCTGGCCGGCGACGTCGAGGGGGCGATGGCGCCCGTGAGCTTCGAGGAGGCGACCACCAGCATGGGCGCCTTCGAGGCGGCCCACACCCGCAACGCCACCTCGCCCCAGTCACCCTTCCTCCGCATGGTGACGGCCCAACGCCGGCCTGCCACCGGATCCACCGTGCTCCGGGGCCGGGTTCTCACCACCCGCCGGGGCGACGACGTCGGCCGCCGGGCCGTGACCGGGCGGGACGACTGGTTCGGGGTGCTGGCCGCCCAGCTCGACCTGTCGCTGACGTCGGCCGGCAGCGGCGCCGACGCCGACGCCCTCGACCGCCTGTGGCACCACGCCAGCTCGGTGCCCCTCCCCGACGGGCTCGGGGCGGGGACACCGGACTGCGTCGCGTAACCCCGCGCCCCGCCGCCGTTCTGCGTCACCTTCTCGGCGGATCCCGTCGGTTTCGCGACGCAGAACGTTGGGCGGGCGCGGTTTCCGTTACACGGATCAGACGGCCTGAGGGCCGCGGATGAGCTGACCGGGCAGGGCGCCGGTGGGCTCGCCGTCACGGGTGATGACCACGCCCCGCTTGATCGTGGCCTTGTAACCGTCGGCCTTCTGCACCAGGCGGCGGCCGCCGGCCGGCAGGTCATAGGCCATCTCGGGGGCGTGCAGCGTGAGGTGGTCGAGGTCGATCACGTTGACGTCGGCCAGCATCCCCGGCTCCAGCGTGCCCCGGTCGGCCAGGCCCACCTGGCGGGCCGTGTCACGGCACTGGCGCTGCACCACCAGCTCCAGCGGCAGCCGCTCGCCCCGGGTCCGGTCCCGCACCCAGTGGGTGAGCATGAACGTGGGGAAGCTGGCGTCGCAGATCACGCCGCAGTGGGCGCCGCCGTCGGACAGGCCAGGCACCGTGCCCTCGGCCAGGTTCATCTGCCGCACCACCTCGTGGTCGCCCCCGGTGTAGTTGGCCAGCGGGAAGAGCATCAGCTCCTTGCCGTCGCGGGCCAGGAGCTGGTCGTACGCCATCTCCACTGGCGCCACCCCGGCCGCCTTGGCCCGGGCCTCGATCGAGTGCTCGGGGGCGGGCTCGTAGTCGGGCGGGTCGCCCAGGGGGAACATCTTGTGGAACGACTGGGCCACCACGCCCGACATACCGCGGGTGCGGCTGGCGTGCTCCTCGATCAGGGTCGCCCGCATCTGCGGGTCCCGCATCCGCTCCACCCGCTCGGCCAGCGGCAGCGAGGCCAGCTCCCGGCGGTAGGTGGGGCAGGTGATGAACGGGTGCATCGAGCTCTGCAGGCCGAGCAGGAGGCTCACGGGCCGGATCGCCACCTGGGCCGTGAGGTCGACGCCCCGGCTGCGGGCGCTCTGGATGCGGTCGAGCACCCGGCGCCAGTGGTCGGGTGTGGCGTCCTGCTGCACGAGCAGGATCGACAGGGGGGCGCCGCCGTGCTCGGCCATGCCCTCGAAGATCTCGAACTCGGCGTCGAGGTCCACGAAGTCGGACACGATCTCCAGGTGCCCGAACCCCTTGTCGGCCAGGGCCTGGCTGATGCCCCACAGCTCGTCCGGGGCGGTGGTGAGCGTGGGGATCTGGTTGCCGTCGCGGTCGCGGTGGTTGATCGTGCGGCTGGTGGTGAAGCCGAGGGCGCCGGCGTCGAGGGCCTCCGCCGTGAGCTGGCGCATCTGGGCGATCTCGGCCGGGGAGGCCGGCTCGTTGTGGTCCCGCCCCCGGTCGCCCATCACGTAGACCCGCAGGGCCGAGTGCGGCATCTGGGCCCCGACGTCGATGACCCGGGGGATGGCATCGACGGCGTCGAGGTACTGCGGGAACGACTCCCAGGTGAAGTCGATCCCCTCGGCCAGGGCCGAGCCCGGGATGTCCTCCACCCCCTCCATCACGCTGATGAGGAACTCGTGGCGGTCGGGGCGCACCGGGGCGAACCCCACGCCGCAGTTGCCCATCACCACGGTGGTGACGCCGTGCCACGACGAGGGGGTGAGGGCGGGATCCCACACCACCTGGCCGTCGTAGTGGGTGTGGATGTCGACGAAGCCGGGGGTGACGAGCAGCCCGGCGGCGTCGATCTCCTCCCGCCCCTCGCCGGCCACCTCGCCGACGGCCGTGATGCGGCCGTCGTCGATGGCCACATCGGCCGCCCGGGCGGGCGCGCCCGTGCCGTCGACCACCGTGCCGTTGCGGATCACCAGATCGTGCATGGCGTCCGTACCCCCTTCGTCGGTTGAACGTAGGGGACCAGTCTCCCTCTACTTGGTGTAGGGAGCGAAGTTGGGCGGGCGCTTCTCCAGGAAGCTGGCCACGCCCTCCTTGAAGTCGGCCCGCTTGAGCGACTCGGCCATCACCTTGTTCGACGCCGCCATGGCGTCGTCGAGGCCCATGGCCAGCTGGCTGTAGACCTGGTGCTTCATGACCGCCATCGAGGTGGGCGACACGTTGGTGGCCATGTCGGTGGCGTAGGCCATCGTGTAGTCCATCAGCTCGTCGGCCGGGACGACCTTGTTGACCATCCCCAGCTCGGCCGCCTCCTCGGCCAGGAACACCCGGCCCGAGATGATGAGGTCGAGCGCGGCCGACTGGCCGATCAGGCGGGGCAGGGTCCAGGAGATGCCGTGCTCGGCGATCAGGCCCCGGCGGCTGAAGGCCACGGTGAACTTGGCCCCGGCGGCGGCGAATCGGATGTCGCAGGCCACAGCGTGGACCAGGCCGAGGCCGGCACAGGCGCCGTTGATGGCGGCGATGATCGGCTTGGGGACGCTCATGGCGTAGCGGGCGTCGCGGGTCTCCCGCTCGCCGGTGGCCCCGCCGGCCCCCTGGATGCCCTGCAGCACGTCCATGTCGGCCCCGGCGCAGAAGCCCCGCCCGGCGCCGGTGACCACGATGACCCGCACGTCGGGGTCGGCCGCCGCGGCGTCAAGTGAGTTGAAGTAGCCGGAGGCCATGTCGCCGTTCCAGGCGTTGAGCCGCTCCGGCCGGTTGAGGGTGATCAGCCCGACGTTGTCCTTCACCTCGTAGAGCACGGCATCGCTCATGGCCGTTCCTCCCCTTCTGCGTTCGGTTGCGCTGCGGTCGGTCCCGCCGCGCTCGGTCGTGTGCGGCCCACGTTAGGAGATCAACGCAGGATGGGCGAGGCGTGGTGCACGATCATCCGCCACCGCTCGCCGTCGTGGGTGAACACGTTGATGGCGGTGGCCACCGCGGTGGACCCGCCCGACAGCATGTTCTCGGTGGCCGACACCCAGCCCACATCACCCCGGCGGGTGACGCGCTCGTCGGTCAGGATGATCTGGGGGTTGCCGCCGGCGCCGAAGATGGCGGCCCATGAGCGGTGCACATCGTCCCAGCCACACAGGGGCGAGCGGCCGGGATGGATGCACACGGCGTCGTCGCCCTCGGCCCACAGGGCGTCCATGGCGGCCAGGTCGCCGCCCTCCAGCGCCTGGTAGAAGGCGGCGTTGGCCGCCAGCACGGCCTCGTCGGTCAGCTCGGTGGTCACGGGCCCCATCTTGGCACCTCCGGCCGGTGGGCGGCTCGGGTCGACGGGCACGCTGTCACACACCCCGGGTAGGGTCTGCCCACCGACGACGGAAAGAGGATCGACCATGCGGGACCTGGCCGGACGGGTGGCGGTGGTGACGGGGGCGGCGAGCGGGATCGGGCTGGCCAGCGCCCATCGCTTCGCCCGGGAGGGTATGCACGTGGTGCTGGCCGACATCGAGCCCGGCGCCCTGGCCCAGGCCGAGGCGGCGGTGGGCGCCCACGGCAACGAAGTGCTGGCCGTGGAGACCGACGTGACCTCGCCGGTGGCGGTGGACCGCCTGGCCGATGCCGCCTTCGACCGGTTCGGGGCCGTCCACGTGCTGTTCAACAACGCCGGGGTGGCCGCCACCGCTGCCACCCTGCGGGCCCGGGCGTGGGAGAGCCCCCAGTCCGACTGGGACTGGACGATGGCGGTCAACTTCGACGGCGTGCTCAACGGGGTGCGGGCCTTCGTGCCCCGCATGCTGGAGGGCGGCGACGAGGGCCACGTGGTCAACACGGCCTCCATCGCCGGCGTCACCCCCGGGGCCAACCCCTACAACGTGTCCAAGTGGGGCGTGGTGTGCCTCACCGAGGGCATGTACCTCGATTTCAAGGAGATGGGGGCGAAGATCTCAGCGTCGGTGGTGTGCCCCGGGCTGATCAACACGAAGATCCTGGAGGCCGAGCGCAACCGCGGAGACCGGTTCGGGTCCCGCACCGAGGTGGGCGCCCTGCGGCCTGACCTGCAGCAGTTCGCCTCCTGGTTCGAGAACGCCCTCAGGGGCGGCTACCCGCCCGACGTGGTGGCCGACCACGTCCACGACGGGATCGTGGAGGACCGGTTCTGGATCTTCCCCTCCCAGCCCGAGATCCTGGCCCGGGTCGACGCCCGCCTCACGAGCATCCTGGAACGCCAGAACCCCGCGCCCCGCACCCAGTAGCCCGCCGGGGCGGGGCGCCCGGCTGTACCCGGCTCGGAGACCGACAGTACTGTGGGCGTCTAACTACTTTTCCCAGGAGGACCCCGACCATGGCATTGGCCACCGACGAGCGCATCGAAAGCGCTCCCCGGGTCATCGACACCCCCATCATCTCGGCCGATTCGCACATCACCGAGCCCGGCTGGTGCTATGTCGACAACATCGATCCCGCCTTCCGTGACCGGGCCCCCTTCCTCACCGACGAAGCGCCCGACGGCGCCATGTTCCACGTGCCCGGCATGTCGGCCAAGATCCACCTCGGCCTCCACTCGGCCGCCGGCAAGGAGTCGAACGCCCTGGCCATGAAGGGTGTGCCGTTCAGCGAGCTGCACCGGGCCGGCTGGGATCCCGCCTACCGGGTGGAGGCCCAGAAGAAGGACGGCATCGACGGCGAGATCCTCTACCCGTCGGTGGGCATGATCCTGTGCAACCACTCGGACCTCGACCTCCAGAAGGCGATGTTCGACGCCTACAACCGCTGGATCTCGGAGTACGCCGCCCACGACCCGAGCCGGCTCTACGGCCTGGGCCAGACCCCGCTGCGCTCGGTGGCCGAAGGCATCTCGGATCTGGAGGCCATGGCCGCCGCCGGCCTGCGGGGCGTGATGCTGCCCCTCACCCCGGGCACCGCGGCGGGCGACAACGACGGCCCCGACTACGACTCCCCCGAGTGGGACCCGTTCTGGCGGGCCTGCCTCGACCTGGGCCTGCCGCCGTCGTTCCACATCCTCACCGGCAAGAGCCAGCGGGCCCGGGGCCCCAAGCTGAACAACTTCCTCACGATCATCCGGGGCAACCAGGACCTGATCGGCACGTTCGTGTTCGGCGGCGTGTTCGACCGGGTGCCCGACCTGCGGATCGTATGCGTGGAGGCCGACGCCGGCTGGATGCCGCACTACGCCTACCGCATGGACCACGCCTACAACCGCCACCGCAACTGGATGGGCGGCGGCGGCCCCGAGCTGCAGCGCAAGCCCAGCGAATACTTCGCCGAGCACGTGGGCCTCACCTTCCAGGACGACTGGTCGGCATTCCGCATGGCGGAGGCCGGGCTGATCGACATCACGTCGCTGATGTGGGCCAACGACTTCCCCCACAGCGACTCCACCTGGCCCTACAGCCAGGGCATGCTGGCCACCCAGACGGCCGACCTCGGCCCCGACGACCGGGCCCGCGTGCTGGGCGGCAACGTGATCGAGCTCTACAACCTGAACGACGTCCTGCCGGCGGCCTGAGGCACCGGGAACGAACCAAGGGGGGAACCCATGTCATCCACGCTCGATGCCCGGCCGGTGGTGAGCTCCCCGGTGGCGCCGAACCCGGCGCGGGCGGCCACCGTGCTCACCGAGTCGCAGCTGCGCGACTACGAGCGTGACGGGTTCCTCGTGCTCCGGGGCGCCATCCCCGACGCCGACATCGAGCGGCTGGAGCGTGCCGTCGACCGCAACCCGCCGATCGACGGCACGCTCGACCCCACCGCCCCCGTGTACCCCGCCCCGGGGCGCTACACCCTGGCCCTGAACTGTCTGAAGGATCCCGACCTGGCGTTCCTGGCCGAGCACCCGGCGATCCTGCCGGTGGCGGCGGACGTGCTGGGCGACGATCCCCGCCTCACCGCCTATGTGATCTACGACCGCACCCCGGGCGGCAACGGCCTGCCCATCCACCACGACTACAAGCGGTGGCGGCCGGTGGGCTCGTCGATGAACTGGCTGTTCACGATCGTGCCGTTCTGCGACTACGACGAAGCGGCCGGCCCGCTCTACGTGTCGCCCGGCTCCCACCTGCTCCACCGGGTGACCCCCGGGCTGGAACGGCCGATGGAGGTGGCCCCGGCCGTCACGCCGGCCGAGTCGACCTTCGTCGACCCCGGGCTGAAGCGGGGCGACCTGCTGCTGATGAACCAGCACCTGTGGCACCGGGCGTCGCCCAACAGGTCGACCCACCACCGCCAGGGGGCGTTCAACAAATACGCCGCGGCCAGCGCACCGCCGGCCACCGGCTTCTTCCTCTACGACGACGACGTGTACGAGGCCATCTCGCCCGAGAACCGTTCGATCATCGCCGTCCATTCGAACAAACCGATCGCCACCACCCGCGCCGTACTGCTACGCGAGGGCAAGAGCGAGCCCGAGGTGCTGGTGGTACCGGCGGGAGACGGTGGCTCCGGCCGGCTGACCCTGCCCGGAGGCCCGACGTTCATCGAGCGGGCCATCCCCGATTGGGACCATGGCAACCTGATCGCCTCGCTCCAGGCTGCGCTGCGCAGCGAGCTGCGGATCGAGACGCCGTGGGTCAGTTACGTGGGCGACTTCGACGAGGGCGATCACCTGTGCCGGGTCTACGGCTACACGATCCCCGCTGGCCTCGGGTTCCCCGTGCCCTACACGCCGGGCCAGTGGCTGGGCCGCAGCCAGATGGAATCGGCCCGGGACCAGCTGGCCTACGGCTGGGAGACGGAGGCCGTCGACCGCTGGCTCGACCCCGCCCCCATCCGGGGCAAGGGCCTCACCCAGGCCCAGTGCCGTCTCAACCAGTTCGCCTACTGAGCGCTCAGCCTCCCCGAACCGGCCCCGGCCGTCGGCGTTCTGATGCCCCAACGCGTCACCCATGACGACCCCCGGCACCAGATCACCCCCCGAGCGTTCTGATGCCCCAACGCGTCACCCATGACGACCCCCGGCACCAGATCAACCCCAGGCGTTCTGATGCCCCAACGCGTCACCCATGACGACCCCCGGCACCAGATCACCCCCCAGGCGTTCTGATGCCCCAGACCGTCACCCATGACGACCCCCGGCACCAGATCGGCTGCTTCCGACGTTCCTGGGGCCCGTAGGCTCGGGGGCCATGAGCTTCCGGATGGTCCTGCTGCCCCCGTACGCCGAGCCCGACTGGCCGGAGCGGATCGCCGAGGCCGTGCCGGGGGCGGTGGTGGAGCTGTTCGACTCGCCCGAGGCGTCGGTGGACGCCCTGGCCGAGGCCGACGCCGTCTACGGCACGCTCCCGCCCGAGCTGTTCGACCAGGCCCCGAAGCTGCGCTGGATCGCGGCGCCACTGGCCGGGCTCGGGCCCGACTGGTTCCACCCGGCGCTGGTGGCCAGCGACGTGGTGGTCACCAATATGCGGGGCATCTACAACGAGCACCTGGCCGGCCACCTGATGGGGTTCGTCCTCGCCTTCTCCCGTCGCTTCGACGTGTTCTGGCCCCGCCAGCAGGCTCGGGAGTGGAAGCGGGGCCCGCAGATGATCGACCTGGCGTCGTCCACCGCTGTGATCGTGGGGGTAGGTGGCTCAGGGGCCGAGGCGGCCCGCCTGTGCCGCGCCTTCGGTATGCACACGATCGGCGTCGACCCCCGCACCACCGAGTGCGAGCACCTCGACGAGCTGGTCGGCAACGACCGCCTCGACGAGGTGCTGCCCCGGGCCGACTTCGTGCTGATCACGGCGCCCGAAGCCCCGTCGACCATCGGGATGTTCCACCTGGGCCGGTTCGAGCTGATGAAGCCGACGGCCTACCTGTGCAACATCGCCCGGGGGAAGCTGGTGGTCACCGACGACCTGGTGGCGGCCCTCCAGGAGGGCCGGATCGCCGGAGCCGGCCTCGACGTGGTCGATCCCGAGCCGCTGCCGGCCGACCACCCGCTGTGGACGATGCCCGGCGTGCTGCTCACACCGCACGTGGCCATCGCCGGCGCCCCCGGCTGGTACGAGCGGCGCACGGCCATCATGGTGGAAAACGCCAAGCGTTTCGCCGCCGGCGAGCCGCTCGTCAACCAGGTCGACAAGGCCAACTGGTTCTAGCTGCCGCTGATATCGCCGCCGGCCGAGCCGAACTTCGTCACGAAATGCCGCCACAGGCGGCACAAGTCGACAAGGTTCGCCCAAGTGCGCGAACTGCCGCCTACTTGGAGGCGAGCTCGTCGCGGATCTGGTCGGTGTGCGCGCCCAGGCGGGGGGCGGCCACCGGGGCCCGCATGGGGCTACCGGTGAACCGGATGGGGGCACCGGGGTAGAGCACGCTGCGCCCCAGCTCCTCGTGGTACACCTCCACCGGGAACCCCCGCTCCTGGAAGTGGGGGTCGGTCATCATCTCGTCGGGCGACCAGATCACACCGGCGGCGATGCCCCGCTGCTGGAGGCCGACGAACACCTCGTGGGCGCTCACGTTGGCGGCGATGAAGGCCAGCGCCTCCCGCCCGGCCCCGAACACCTCACCGGCCAGCGGGTCTTCGGCCAGCATCGACAGCGAGATCGACTCGTACTCGGTGCCCATCTCCAGCAGGGCGGTGAGCTCGAACTCCTCGTCGATCCCCAGGTCTTTCAGCCACTGGAGGAGGGCGGTGAACTCCTTGCCGGTGCGGGGCGGCACACCGGTGTTGAGGTAGCGGCCGTCGCCGCACAGCACCTGGGTGGGCTCCGACGGCCGGGGCGTGGCGTGGCGCCCGGTCTGGCGCTGGACGGTCTCCTGGGCCGACAGCCATCCGTAGCTGGCGAACTCGGTGGTCACGTTGTTGGCCGCCACCATCGACACGTCGACGAACTGGCCGCCGTGGCGGCCCCGGGCCAGCAGCGCAGTGAGGGTGGACATCACGGCGAAGTGGCAGGCGGTGCGGATGCCCTGGTTCCCCCGGCCCCGCATCGGAGCCAGCTCGTGGTCGTCGTAGCCGTTGGACCACATGGGCCCGCCCCGGGCCAGGATCGTGAGGTCGGTGTGGTCGTGGGTGCCGCCCACACCGTCCCGCCCGAAGGGGGTGATGGCCACGTGGATGAGGTCGGCGTTGGTGGCGCTGGTCTGGTCGTAGTCGAGACCGAGGTCGGCCAGGTAGCCGGCCTCGGTGCTCTCCAGCACCACGTCGGCCGAGGCGATCAGATCGGCCACCAGCTGGCGACCGTCGGCTGTGGCCAGATCCGCCACCACGCTGCGCTTGGAGCGGTTCTCGGCCCACCACGACAGGCTCCGCTCCGGTCCCGGCTGGTCCTCGGCGAACGGCCCGTGGTTGCGCTGGGCCGCTCCCTCCGGCGGCTCGACGAGGATCACGTCGGCGCCGCCGTCGGCCAGGAGCCGGCCGGCGAAGGCGGTGAACTCATGGGCCAGCTCGACCACCCGGATCCCATTGAGGGGGCCGGGACCGTCGATCGGCGGGGCGGTGGGCTTCACGACCGGCAGCTCGACCTGCGACAGGTGATCCATGGCCCGAGCCTGCCAGACGCCGCCCGTCCCTGTCGAACAGCCGGCGGCCCGGGGCGGCGCCGCCCCGGGATTGACCAAAAGTCCGCCACGAACGAACCTGGTGGACTTCTGGTCTACCTGTGACCACAAGTCCGCCAGGTTCAGGCTCGCTGGCGGGTCAGATGACGCGCTGGGCCTTGAGGTCGGCGATCTCGTCTTCGCTCAAGCCCAGCAGCTTGCCGTACACGTAGTCGTTGTGCTGGCCCAGCGTGGGCGACGCTTCCTCGATCGACCAGTCGGTCTTGGACAGGTGCACCGGTTGGCCGTCCACCCGCACGCCGCCCATGGCCGCGTGTTCCACCATGGGCCACAGACCCCAGCGGCTGGTGGCGATGTCGCCGTCGATCCGCTCGGCCGGGCGCAGCACCGGGCTGGCCGGCACCCCCCGGGCCTCCAGTCCGGCGGCCACCTCGAACCGGTTCCGCTCCCGGGTCCACTCGGTCAGCTTGGCGTCGAGCTCGTCGACCGCCGCCATTCGGCCGGCCAGCGAGTCGAACCGGCTGTCGGTGAGCCCGGCGCTGTCGGCGTAGCCCCCCATCTCGGCCTTGAGCTCGCCCCACTCCCGGTCGTCGCGCACGGCGATGGCCACCCAGTTGTCCTCCCCCCGGCAGCGGTACACGCCGTGGGGGGCCATCTCGGGCGACGTCGACCGGTTGGAGTCGGGCCGGCCCTCGGCCCGCATCGAGCGGCCGTTGACCGACCAGTCGAGCAGATCGGCACCGTGCAGGCTGGCCCCGGCCTCGGTGCAGCTCATGTCCACCCACTGGCCCTCGCCGGTCCGCTCCTTGTGCACCAGCGCCATCAGGATGGCGATGGCCATGTAGTACCCGCCGGTGTGGTCGAGGTGGGAGAACCCCCACCCGGCCGGCGGCTCGCCCGGCAGGCCCGACTGGTGGGTCACGCCCGACACGGCCTGGGCGATCGGGCCCCAGCTCTTGAACGTGCCGTAGGGGCCGGTCTGACCGAAGCCGCAGTTCGACACGTAGATGATGTCGGGCTTCAGCTCCACCAGCCGGTCCCAGCCGAGGCCCATGCGCTCCAGCACACCGGCGGCGAAGTTCTCCGACACCACGTCGGAGATCTTGACCAGCTCCTCCAGCAGCTCGTGGCCCCGCTCGGTGCGCAGGTTGAGCGTGATGCCGAGCTTCTCCACGTTGTGGTTCTGGAATCCCGAGCCGAACTCGATGCCCCGGCGCTCGTCCTTGAACGGGGGCGAGCCCCGCAGGATGTCCCACCGGCCGTGGCGGATCGGGTCTTCGATGCGGATCACCTCGGCCCCGAACGCGGCCAGCCACCGGGTGGCCCCCGCCCCCGCCAGCTGCCCGGTGAAGTCGCAGATTCGGATGTGGGACAGCGCTTCGGACTTCATCGGCCCCCCAAGGTGTAGGTCGGCTGGCCGCAGTGGGCGGCTGGCGCCATCATCGCCCGCAACCGCCACCCCCTGCCAGCCCGCCCGCCCCCAACCCCGGACCTCCGGGCCTACGCTGGCGCCGTGACCCCCATCCCCATGACCGCCGCCGACGTGCCCGCCACCTGGGTGGTCGACCTCGACGGGGTGGTCTGGCGGGGCCGGGACCCGATTCCGGGCAGCGCCGAGGCCATCGCCAGGCTCCAGGCCGAGGGCCGCACGGTGGTCTTCGCCTCCAACAACTCGGCGTACACGGCGGCAGAGCTGGAATCCAAGCTCAACGACCACGGCATCCGCTCCCTGGGCCACGCCGTGACCTCGTCCATGGCGGCCAGCTCGCTCCTCCACCCCGGCGAGACCGTGCTGGTGGTGGGCGAGGCCGGCGTGGTGGAGGCGGTGCAGGCGGCGGGAGCCGAGATCCGCCCCGCGGGCCCGGTCGACACCGTGATCGTGGGCATCACCCGCCGCTTCGACTACGCCATGCTCCGCACCGCGGCCCGGGCCCTCCACGGCGGGGCCCGCCTGATCGCCACGAACACCGACTCCACCTTCCCCGGCCCCGACGGCCTCGACCCCGGCAACGGGTCGCTGGTGGCGGCGGTGGCCACCGCCGGAGGGCGACAGCCCGAGGCCGTGGCCGGCAAGCCCCACGCCCCGATGGTGGAGCTCATCCGGGCCCGCTACGGCCCGGCCGGCGTGATGGTGGGTGACCGCGACGACACCGACGGGCAGTTCGCCCGGGCCCTCGGTTACGACTTCGCCCTCGTGCTGTCGGGCGTCGTCACCGAGGCCGACCTGCCGATCGATCCCGCCCCCCGCTGGCTGGCCGCCGACCTGGCCGGCCTGCTGCCCCCGGTGGGCTGATCCCGCTCACGCCTGGCGGTTGACGTGGCCGGGCTCCTCCCGGCCGCGGATCGCGGCCGAGCTGGTGCGCCAGGCGCTGCCTTCGGCGCTGTCGTGCCACAGCTCGCTTCGGTGACGGGGTTGCTCGCCGCGCCGGCCGTGCTCGTCGTCGGCGTGCCGGTCGTGGTCGTGGTCGGCGTCGGCGTCGGCGTCGGCGTCGGACCCGGGGGCCGCACCGTCGCCGGCGCCGTGGTCATGGTGGGCGCGGCCCGGGAGGGTGTCGGGGGTGCGGTAGCGGGGCAGGAGCCCCCAGCCGCGCACGCCAGCGGCCGGTAGCCGTACCGGTTCGGGCCCGTCCACCATCGCCCCTGCTCCCCTACGACCAGTCGTAGCCGACGATGACGTCGGCCACGACGGTGAAGCTGAGGCGGGCCGGGTCGGACGAGCCGTCGGCCAGGTTCGTCCCGTCCTCGCTGAGGATGCGCCACGCCCGCTCGTTGGCCACGGCCCACTCCACGCCGTCCTCCACGTGGTGGCCGACATAGCGGTCGAGCTCGTCGGCCGGGATGGTGGCCGGGTCGACCTGGGCCGTGGCCTCGGCGGTGGTGGCCACTTCCCGCTCGCCCAGCGGCGCGGCAAGGGTGAGCTCGGTGGTGTAGGGGAACACGCCGAACGGGCAGCTGGCGGGTGACGCACCGGGCCGGCGGCCGGTGTGGAGGTCGAGCGTCACGGCCGCCGCGGTCTCGGTGACGGCGGCGTGCACGCCGTAGCAGTGGTGCGACGCCATCTCGAACGACACCAGGAGCACGCCCGGCCCGGTCTCGTCCACCGCCACGATCTGCACCTGCTGGGGCTCCATCAGCCCGTCCTCGGAGGTGAGGAGCTTGTTGAAATCGTCGGCGGTGGGGCTCTGGGCGGCCGGGCTGAGGGTGGTGGATGTACCGTCGCCAGCGACGCCGTCGCCCGGGGACGGCCGGCCGTCGGCCTCACCCGAGCCGGCGGCCCCGCCGCCGGCGGTGCAGGCGGCCAGGGCGAAGGAGGCGGCCAGCACAGCGAGGCCCAGCCGGGGCATCGGGTTGCGCCAGGGGCGCCGGTCGATCGTGGTCACAGGCTCACGCTCCCGTCACGGTCGGGGTGCAGACGGTGCGGGCGGACTTGCCGGCCGCCGTCTTCACCTCCACCGAGTACTCGATCGTGCCCTTGCGCAGGGTGTCGGCGAAGCTCAGCGCGCTGGTCTTGCCCCGCCACGACAGCGTGCCTCCGTCCACCGTGCGGGACACGATGTACTCCGGGCTTGGCTCCGGCGCCTCCGGCCACGACACCGCCGCGGTGTTGGTCACCGGATCGGCGGCCACGGCGCACGACGCCACCGGATCCACGACGTCGGGCACCGGCGGTGTGATGGCGCCACTGGTGCAGGTGGTGCGGGCGCTGACCACGCCGGCCGCGCTCTTGGCCGCCACGTAGTAGACGAGGGTGCCGGTGCGGTTGGTGTCGGTGAAGCTCAGGTCGGGGGTGCGGCCCCGCCACGAGGCGGCGTTCCCGTCGACCGAGCGGTAGACGATGTACTCCGCCGCCCCCGAGCCGCTGACCCAGGCCACCTCGGCCGCCGAGCCGTTCACCACGGCGGTGCAGCTGTCGGGCGGGAGCAGGGGGATCACCACGTCGAGCACCTCGGTGGCGCACTGGGTGGTGGCGCTGCGGACGCCCTTCACGTTGCGCGACGCCACCAGATAGGTGAGGTCGCCGGTGCGGGAGGTGTCGGTGAAGCTGGTGGTGCTGGCGCGGCCCCGCCACGAGGGGGCGCCGTCGTCGACCGAGCGGTAGATCACGTAGTCGGTGGCCCCCGCCACCGTCGGCCAGGTCACGGTGACGGCCCCGTCCTTGAAGCTGGCCAGGCACGATGCCGGCGGAGCGACCGGCGGCGGGGTGCCACCGTCGGGCTGGCACAACCGCACCAGGTCCCGGGCCGGCTGCTGGCTGCCCACCTCGCCCACGGCGTTGATGCCGCCGGTGACCCACAGGCAGCCGTCGGAGGCGCCGAGCACGCCCCAGCCCCCCACGTCGCCGGCCATGTAGGGCCTGAACGCCTGGTCCCGCTGCCCGGTCTGGGCGTCGTAGGCGATCACCGCGCTCACCGGGCCGGTGTAGGTGCCCTGCACCCGGGCCAGGTCGCCGCTGTAGGCCTGGAGCCCGCCGGTGGTGGTGGCGTGCGACCCCCAGCAGTGGCAGGTGGCGTAGAGCCGGTTGCCCACCCGCTCGATGCGCTGGAAGTCGCCCCCGCCCCGGGTCGACGACACCTGGTAGCGGCTGTTGTACGACGTGGCGTGGCTCACCATGAGCCGCATGTTGTCGTTCTCGTTGTAGAAGTAGGCGCCGTGCTGCTCGCCCGCCACCATGACGGTGCCGAACTCGGTGGCCTGCACGTCGTACATGTGGCCGCAGCACGGATAGTTCATCTGGAAGCCCGACCACTCGACCTTGGCCGCATCGGTGCTGTTGAGGCCGACGGCGGCCTTGCCGTTGATCGAGAACCAGCCGGCCAGGTAGACCACGGGTCGGGTGCGGCTGGCGCTGACCCCCCACACCCCGCCGTTGGTGATCTGGGGCAGCCAGCTCCAGTCGATGGCGCCGGTGGCCGGGTTCAACCGCACCACGTTGGCCACGGTGCGGGGCGACCCGGCGTCGGAGGCGGTGGTGAACGAGCCGACGGCGTACAGCCAGCCGTCGGGCTCCAGCGTGATCTTGCGCACCACCGACGTGCCGCCGTAGAGCCGGGTGTTCCATCCCGGCCACACCTGGCCGGTGGCGGGGTCGATCTTCACCAGGGCGCCCAGCTCCTGGCCGTTCCAGGTGCCCATCTCACCGCCGACGAACAGGCCCCCGTCGGGGGCGGCGGCCAGCGCCAGCACCGGCCCGCCGACCTGGGGCCGGAACCCGGTCTGGAAGGCGCCGGTGGCGGTGGCGAAGGCGGCCAGGTAGGGCTGCTGCTCGGTGGTCTGGCCGTTGGTGGCCTCGAGGAAGTTGCCGCCGGTGTAGACGAGCCCGTTCATCTCCTCCAGGGCCCAACCCAGGGAGGAGAAGTCGGCCACGGTGTGCGAGGTGCCGAAGGTGGCCAGCCCCCACGGGGTGCGCTGGACGGCCACCAGCTCGGCGCCCGACGGGGTGGCCGGCAGCATCGCCAGCACCGACAGCGCCAGCAGGCTGACCGCTACGAGCATCCGTCTCATGGGCACCGCCACCTCGGGGAAACAACCGGTTCCCACCCCATCGGCGTCTGCCCGGCAGGTCTGTAATTTCGATGGCTGGTACTGTCGGTCCATGTCTGAGGGGACCGTCACCGCCATCCATCTCCATCCGATCAAGTCGTGCCACCGTATTGAGGTGGAGCAGGCCACGGTGTCGGCCACGGGCCTGGAAGGAGATCGGGAATGGCAGGTGGCGGCCGGCCTCACGCCGGTCACCCAGCGGCAGAAGGCCCTCCTGGCCACGGTCCTCCCCGAGCCGATCGACGGCGGCCTACGGCTGTCGGCCCCGGGGCGGCCCACGATTGAGGTGGCCCGGCCCACGGCCAACGACACGGTCACCGGTTCCCTGATCGGGGTGAAGGTGCAGGTGGGCGACGCCGGTGACGAGGCCGCGGCCTGGTTCTCGGCCCTGCTGGGCGACGACGTCCGCCTCGTGGCCCGCACCCCCGACTCCGAGCTGCGCATCCCCGGCGCCCTCGATCTGTTCGACCAGACGATCGCCTTCGGCGACGTGGCCCCGGTGCTGGTGGCCAACACGGCCTCGCTGCGCTGGCTCCAGGACCGGGCGGTGGAGCCGTTCGGGATGGACCGGTTCCGGCCCAACCTGGTGGTCGACACCGACGCCCCCTTCGCCGAGGACACCTGGGCCCGGTTCCGGATCGGCGGGGCCGAGCTGGCCTACGGCCTGATCTGGCCCCGCTGCGCCATTCCCCAGGTGGACCAGGACACGGGGGACCGGGGGCGGGAACCGGCCGTGGTCCTCAAGGCCCACCGATGGTTCACCGGCCCCCTCGACGACGTGGCCGAGGGCTGGCATCCCATCGTGGCCAACAAGGGGATCTTCGGCGTCGGCTGCTCGATCGGCCCGGTGGGCACGGTGATCAGCGTGGGCGACGAGCTCACCGTCACCGAACGCATGGCCCCCCTCATGCCCAACCCGGCCGCCGCCTGACCCGTCGCCCTCAGCGGCTGCGCTCGGGCAGGCCGGCGGCCCGGTAGACGGCGTCGATGGCGGCCATGTTGGCCACCGCGTCGTCGCCCGAGGTGACGAACGGGGTGCCGTGGGCCACGTGGTCGGCGAAGGCCCGCCACATGTGGACGTAGCTGTTGCCGGCATCGACCGGGCCCACCGTGCGCCCGCCGCCGGTCTCGATGACCAGGTGGTTGCCCCGCTGGGGCGAGATCGGGTTGGCCACCTCCAGCCAGCCGTCGGCCCCTTCCACCCGGAGCCGGCGCTCGGGCTCCGCCTCGGGCTGCATCGATGTGTGGAGCAGGGCGGAAACGCCGGAGGGGAAGGAGAGCTCGGCCGTCATCGCTGCGTCGACCAGGGGGTCGGCCCGGTCGGGCTCGGCCTCGGCCCGCACCCCGGACGGCTCCTCGCCTGTGACGTGGCGGAACCAGCTCACCACGTAGCAGCCCAGGTCCATGAGCGACCCGCCGCCGATCGTGCTGTCCCACCGGATGTCGGGGCGGCCGATCGAGGCGGTGAACGTGCCCTCCAGCCGCTGCAGGGGGCCGAGCGCGCCGCTGGCCACCACGGCCAGCACCCGGTCGAACAGGGGGTGGTACCGGTGGTGGAAGGCCTCCCCCAGGCAGCGGCCCTCGGCTCGGGCCACCGCCACCATCTCGGCCGCCTCGGCTCCGTTGGCGGCGAAGGGCTTCTCGCACAGCACATGCTTGCCGGCGCGCAGAGCGGCGATCGACCACTCGGCGTGGAGCGAGGCCGGTAGCGGGTTGTAGACGATGTCGACATCGTCGGCGGCCACGAGGTCGGCATAGGTGGCCGAGGCGGCCGGGATCCCCACGTCGAAGGCCAGGCTCCGGGCCCGGCTCAGATCCCGGGCGGCGATGCGGCTCACCCGCAGGTCGGGCAGCGACACCAGCGGGTCGATCAGGGCCTGGCGCACGATCCGGGCAGCGCCGAGCACGCCCACGCGCAGCGGTCGGGCCTCGGGGCGGGGCAGGGACAGGGGATCACTCACCCGATCTGTGTAGCACTGACTTGCTCCCGCCCGGACTTACACTTGCCGCCTTGCGTGGGTTGATCAGGACCGTCGACGGAGCGGTGGACCAGCTGTTCCAGCCGCTGAGGCGGGTGAAGGCAGCGAACTGGACCTTCTATGCGGCCAGCGAGGCGGCCGACTACTCGATCGCCTGGCACGCCATCAGCCTGGTCATCGCCCTCGTGAGCCCCCGCCGGCGCCGCCACGCCCTGCGGTTGGCGGTGATGCTGGGCGTCGAATCGCTGGCCGTCAACGGGGGCCTCAAGCGCCTCACCCGGCGGGCCCGTCCCGCCCTGCTCGACGACCGGGCCTACGAGGTCCGCCGACCCAAGACCTCCAGCTTCCCGAGCGGTCACGCCAGCTCGGCCGCGCTGGCCGCGGTGCTGTTCACCGACGCCGTTCCCCGGCTCCGGCCGCTGTGGGTGACGCTGGCGGCGATCGTGTCGGCCAGCCGCATCCACAACCGGATGCACCACCCGTCGGACGTTGCCGCCGGCTCCGCGATCGGCACCCTCTTCGGTGTGGCGGCCAAGAAACTCTGGCCGCTGTGATGTTCGGCAGCGGCTGCCCACGCAGACCGCTGCAGATCGTTTGGACCCTGTGGCAACGGGCGCCGTCGGCCGCTGCGACCCCTCCCCGTTGAGGGGGCTGTCGTCAGCTGGCGGCCGAGGTGACGCTCAACAGCGCCCGCACATCGAGAAGGAGGTCGGTTACCTCCGAGGTCGAGACGAGCTGACGGTCGATCATCACCCCCAGACCCTTGTCGATCAGTGCCAGGGCTTCCTCGATGGAGGTGGTACTGACACTTCCGACTTCGGCGTCCGCCTCGGTCATTTGCTCCTCCTCAACTCGAACCTGCCTGTTAGAACCTGGAGCGGGTCTCCGCCATTCCAACGGCCTCCGCCTTGGGCGCCACTCTAACCCAGGCATTCCCACCCGGCGAAGCGGTAAGGGCTTGACCAGGTGAAACGTCCCGTCCTGGTGGGCCCTCCGGCCGATCAGCGCCCATGGAACACCGGAGGCCGCTTGTCAAGGAACGCCTGAACGGCCTCCCGGGTGTCGCTGGTCCCGAAGTTCACGGTCTGTGACAGGCTCTCGCTCTGCAGGGCGGAGGCGAAGTCGGCCGTGGCGTTCAGGGTGAGCATCCGCTTCGTCATGGCCAGGGCCAACGGGGCCCCGGCGGCCAGGCGGCCGGCCCAGTCGTCCACTGCGGCGTCGAGCTCGGCGTGGGGCACCACCTTGTTCACGAAGCCGAACCGCTCGCCGTCAGCGGCCGAGATCACGTCGGCGAAGAAGGCCAGCTCCTTGGCCTTGTGGAGTCCCACCAGGCGGGGAAGGATCCAGGTGCCGCCGAAGTCCACCGACAGGCCCCGGCGGGCGAAGATCTCGCTGAAGCGGGCCTGGTCGCTGGCCACGATGAGGTCGCAGGCCAGGGCCAGGTTCATGCCGGCACCGGCGGCCACGCCGTTCACCTTGGCGATGACGGGCACCATGATGTGATGGAAGGCCTGGATCGTCATGTGGATCATGTTCATGGCCTGGAGCTGGTGGCGCTGCACGCCGCCCTGGCCGCCCAGATCGGCCCCGGAGCAGAAGGCATCGCCGGCCCCGGTCATGACCACGCAGCGCACGGCGGGATCGAGGGCGATCTCGGTCCACACCTCCCGCAGCTCGTCCCACATCGTGCCGTTGGCGGCGTTCTTCTTCTCCGGCCGGTTCATCGTCACCGTCACCACCCCGTTGTCGGCGGCGTTGACGAGCAGGGTCTCGAGCGTCTTGGTCTCCATGGCGGCCGACGGTAGCCGAGGGGGCGAAGCCGACGCCCGGTGGGATGGGCCCCACCGGGAGATGGGGGAGCCGAGCCGCCAGGCGAGGCGACGGGGGCGCTCGCCCCCGAAAAGCAGAACCGGCCCGGCAGACTGGCGCCATGGAGCGACCTCCCGGCCACCTGTTCCTCGGCGAGACCGTCGACGCCGCCAGCGGGCAGCGCACCGGCACGCCGGTGCTGCTCGACAGCGCCGACCTCACCACCCATGGCGTGATCGTGGGCATGACCGGCTCGGGCAAGACGGGTCTGGGCGTGGTGCTGATCGAGGAGGCCCGCCTGGCCGGGATCCCGGTGCTGGCCATCGACCCCAAGGGCGACCTGGGCAACCTGTGCCTCACCTTCCCCAACCTGGCGCCGGCCGACTTCGAGCCCTGGATCGACGCCGGCACGGCCCGGGTGCAGAACACCACCGTGGCCGACCTGGCGGCGACGACGGCCACCGACTGGCGCGACGGGCTGGCGTCGTGGGGCCTGGGCCCGGCCGACATCGCCGCCCTGGCCCGCAGCGGCAACGCCACGATCTACACGCCGAGCAGCACCGCCGGGGTGGGCCTCAACCTGTTGGGCCAGCTGTCGGCACCGTCCACCACCGATCCCGGCGCCCGCCAGGACGAGCTCGACGCCACCGTGACCGGCCTTCTCGGTCTGGTCGGGATCGACAGCGACCCCTTGTCGGGCCGGGAGCACGTGCTGATGGCCAACCTGCTGGCCCGGGCGTGGGACGCCGGGACCCCGCTCGACCTGGGCGGACTACTGGGCCAGATCCTCGATCCGCCCATCCGGAAGCTGGGCGTGCTCGATCTCGACACCTTCTTCCCCCCGGCCGACCGCCAGGCCCTGGCCCTCAAGCTCAACGGGCTGGTGGCGTCGCCCAGCTTCGCCCGCTGGGCCGCCGGCGATCCGCTCGACGTCGCCCGCATGCTGTGGGACGCCGAGGGCCGGGCCCGCACCGCCATCGTGTCGCTCGGCCACCTGGAGGAGACCGAGCGCCAGTTCGTGGTCACCCTGGTGCTGTCGAAGCTGATCAGCTGGATGCGCACCCAGCCCGGCACCGGGGAGCTGCGGGCGCTGGTGTACCTCGACGAGGTGATGGGGCTGGCCCCGCCCGTGGGCAACCCGCCGGCCAAGAAGCCCATCCTCACCCTGCTCAAGCAGGCCCGGGCGTTCGGGGTGGGGCTGGTGCTGGCCACCCAGAACCCGGTGGACCTCGACTACAAGGCCATCTCGAACGCCGGTACCTGGCTGATCGGGCGGCTGCAGACCGAGCAGGACAAGAACCGGCTGGTCGACGGGCTGCGCTCGGCCGACGGCGCCACCGACCTGGCCGCCGTCGAGTCGACGATCTCCAACCTGGGCAAGCGACAGTTCATGCTGCGCTCGGCCCGCAACGCCCAGCTCCCCCGCCTCACCAGCCGGTGGTCGATGAGCTACCTGGCCGGCCCCCTCACCGGCGACCAGATCAGCCGGCTCATGCATCCCGGGGGCGCGGCCGCAGCGGCCACCGCGCCGCCCGCCGAACCGGCCCCGCCGCCCGCATCGGGGTCCCCATCGGCCTCGGCCACTCCCGGCCCGACACCGGCCGCCGCCCCGACCGCGTCGCCCGCTTCCGCCCCGACCGCCGCCGCGCCGCCCTCGGCCGCGTCGTCCGCTGCGCCGGCCCCGGCGCTGGCCGACGACGAGTCGCCGGTGGCCCCCGGCGCCCCCGACAGCCTGCCGGTCCGCTACCTGGCGGCGGCCGCCCCGTGGCTCGCCACCGTGGGGGCCACGGCCAGCGGCACCCGCCTGGTGCCGGCACTGGCGGCCCGGGTCAACCTCCTGTTCGACGACACCAAGGCCGCCCTCAACCACCGCGAGGAGTGGGAGGCCGTCATCCCCCTCGACGGCGACCAGGTGGACGTGGGCGCAGCCGTGGCCGTCGATTTCGACGATCGGGACTTCACCCCCACCGCCCCGGCCGGGGCCCGCTACGTCCTGCCCGGTGTGAAGCTCACGGCGTCGCTGGTGTCGCGCGTGACGGCCGACCTCAGGGCCCGCCTCACCGCCGACCGCCAGCTCGTGCTGCACCACAACCCGGAGCTGAAGCTCGTCTCCCGTCCCGACGAGACAGCCGAGCAGTTCGCCGCCCGCTGCCAGGCGGCGGCCGACGAGGGCGCCGACGCCGAGGCGGCCAAGGTCCGGGACCGCCTCGACGCCAAGCGTGACGCCATCCAGGCCGCCCTGGCCAAAGCCCAGGACCGGGTGGCCGAGATCGAGGCGGCGCAGTCGGCCCGGCGGGAGAGCCAGATGATCGACATCGGAGCCTCGGTGCTGGGCAGTCTGCTCGGCGGGCGGGGCCGGGCCCGGCAGCTGGCGTCGGCCGCCCGGCGGATGAGCTCGGGCCGGGGTCGGGCCGCCGGCGGCGAGGCCCGCCTGGCCAGCGCCCGCAATCGGGTGGCGGAGAAGGTCGACGAGCTGGACGACCTGGAGCGGGACGTGCAGGAGGCCCTGATGGACATCGACCAGGAATGGTCGGCCAAGGCCGCCGCCGTGCAGGAGCTCGCCGTCGGCCTGGAGAAGGCCGACGTCACCGTGGAGGACCTGATGCTGGTGTGGCTCCCGACCGCCGGCTAGGGCAGCCGGGAGTCACCCAGCTCAACCCGCTCCGGGCCTACCTACGGCCCTTGCTCTTCTTGACCGCCATGCCGATCGGAGGCACGTTGCCCGCCGTGGCCCCCTTGGCGTACTGGGGGCTGTAGGAGTACACGAACTCGTGCACCCCGTCCTCGGCCAGGTCCTTCACGATCACGGCCTCGCCGATGCGGATGCCGTTCTTGACGATCAGCTCCTGGTGGACGGTGAACAGCTGGCCCGGGTCGCTGGTGGGCACGCCCGGCAGCACCTCGAGCGCCCAGGTGTCGGCGGCCACCACCGCGGGGCGATGGTCGACCAGCCAGCGGGCCTCCCGCAGGTAGATCCCGGGCTCGGTCGCCAGGTACTTGTCGTAGGTGGCGGGATCGTCGCCCAGGTGATGCCAGCCGGTGCGGAAGCACACCACGTCGCCGGCACGGATCTTGCCCACCCGGGTCCGCTTCATGGCCGCCTGGATGTCTTCCAGCGTGATGCGGTAGCTGTCGGTCAGCATCTTGTTGCCGTTGACCGTCTGGATGTCGCCGGTGGCGCCCTGCGACATCTTCAGGTCCAGGATGTCGATGATCACACCCCGGGTCACGAACGGCGGCACGTGCTCCATGCCGAGCTTCGTGGCGCCCGTGGGCTTGGCGAACTCCCGGGCGTCGTACCCGTTGTAGAAGATGTGGCCGACACCCACGTGACTGAGATTGTCGAGCTGCGTGGCGATCTGGTAGGTGCCACCCTCCAGGAGGCGCTCCTCGTGGGCCGACAGGTTGTTCGTCCCGAACCCGGTGGGCCCCTGGAAGTAGCCGAGCCCGCCCGTCGAGGCCCGGTCGGCCCGGCGCCACTCGTCTTCGCCTTCGTTGCCCCGGGTGTCGGTGCTGAACCACTCGGTGGTGACCGCGTTGGGCGTGTAACCCAGGGCGATGAGCCGCTGGCTGTACTTCCGGGGCGGGAACGTGTTGAACCCCGGCATCCCGTTCACCATCAGGTGCCCCATGCGGTAGGTGACGACCTCCTTGCCCCCTTCCAGCAGCTTGATGGCCTGGGCCGTCTTGCGGGGCGTAATCTCGTTCAACGACCCGAGCTGGTCGTCCTTGCCGTATCGGGCCTGGGTGGCCTTGGCCCACTCGCCGTTGAGCGCCCCCTCGATGCTGAAGCTGTCGTCGTAGTCGGTGCGGACCAGCGTGGAGCCGTTCGGCATCTCCGGGTTGTCGCCGTGGCCGTGCCCGGTGCCGGCGCCGGCCGCCGTGGCCAGAGCGCCGCCCCCTCCGGCGACGATGGCGCCGGCGGCACCCAGCTTGGCCATTCCCGACAACATGTCGCGTCGGCTCAGGTGGAAGTTGAGATGGTCACTCCGCATGAGCGGTGTCCCCCTTGATTGGTTGGCAGATCAGGCAGGTCCGATTCGCACCCCCGGCCCGGTCACAGCCCGCGTACGGGTCAACGGCCAGGTCACCGCCCTATCGAGCCGGCCACACCCTATCCTGCGACAACCTGTGACATCCACCACATCGTTGGATCGCTTCGCCTATCCACCTTCGTCAGAGCTGACGCCGGTGGGCCGCCGACCGGGTGACCTCAGCGGGGAGCGAGATCCCGCACCGCCTGGCGGATGTCCACGTCGCCGAAGTTCATGATGCTGAGCGCCGCCGTGGTCACGCCGTTCTCGAGATAGCGGGCCACCTGCTCCCGGCAGTGCCCGGCCGGGCCGTGGATGATGAGCTCGTCCACCACATCGTCGTCGATGGCGTCGAGCGCCGCCTTGCGGTCGCCGGCGGCCCAGGCGTCCCACATGCCCTGGAGCCGCTCGCCCCGGCCGATCCAGCGGTGGAACTCGGCGTACACCGGCACGTTCAGATAGGCGGCCACCGCCCGGCGGGCCTGGGCCCGCACCGTGTCGGCGTCGGTGCTGGGGCACACGAAGATCCGGGCCACGATCTCCTTGCCTTCTCCCTGGGCGTTGACGATGCCGGCCACGGTGCGCACGTCGTCGGCCGACAGCCAGTTGATGATGGCGCCGTCGCCCTCGGCTCCGGCCAGGCGGAGCATGCCCTCCCGCAGGGCCGCCACCAGGATCGGGGGCTGGACCTCGGGCACCAGCCCGAGCCGGAACCCCTGGACCTCGAAGGTGGGGTAGCGGTGCTCCACCCGGGCTCCCGTGAGGGCCTCCTTGAGGAACCGAAGCGTGTCCCGGGTGCGCTTGTAGGGCTCGTCGAACGGGATGCCGTTCCACCGCTCCACGATCACGTTCGACGACGAACCGATGCCGAGCAGGAAGCGGCCGGGGGCGGCGCTGGCCAGAGCGGCCGTGCTCTGGGCCAACAGGGCCGGGCCCCGGGTGTAGGCGGGGATGATGGCCACCCCCAACCGCAGCTCGGGGGCCCAGGCGGCGGCCAGGGCCAGCGGGGTGAAGCCGTCGGACCCGTCGCTCTCGGAGGACCAGGCGTCGGTGTAGCCCAGGTCCACCAGCTCCCGGAACCAGTCACGGTGCTCCGACAGGGGCACGGCGGCGAAGGGGACGGTCATTCCGTAGCGACTCATGGCCGCACAACGTAGCCGCCACCGGGCAGAGCGGTCTTTTTGGGGACGTTTGGGCTGGTCACAGACCTTTTCAGAATTTTCTGGGCCGGAGAACGGCCGCGGCCCCGTTCGCTGTCACACCCCCTGCTCATAGTGGGCACATGGCTAACGCACAACTCCAACTGATCCACCTCGACGAGGATCTGTGGAAGCTCGACGCCCGCACCATCAAGGTCGGGCGCAAGGGCCTGGCCCAGGCCCGGGCGGCGCTGACCCGGTCACTCAAGGCCGAGCACGATCGCTCGGTCACCGGCTCGCAGACCCGCCAGGCCGACGCCGCCTGAGCCCCACGCTTTCCCGTCCCCTTCCCAGCCGGTTTATTGTCGTCCCATGAGTGATGTCGTCATCGTCGAAGCAGTCCGCTCCCCCATCGGCCGTCGTAACGGCGGTCTGTCGACGGTGCACCCCGTCGATCTGCTGGCCGAGATGCAGCAGGAGGTCATCCGCCGCTCGGGGATCGATCCGTCGGTGATCGGCCAGGTCGTCACCGGCTGCGTTAGCCAGATCGGCGAGCAGTCGTTCAACGTGGGCCGCACGGCCTGGTTGTCGGCCGGGTTGCCCAAGCAGGTGGCGGCCACCACGGTGGACACCCAGTGCGGGTCGTCGCAGCAGGCCACGAACATGGCCACCGCCCTGGTGAAGGCGGGCGTGGTCGACGTCGCCCTGGCCTGCGGGGTCGAGGTCATGAGCCGGGTGCCGATCGGCTCCAACTCGTCGAAGAAGCTGGGCTACGTGCACGCCAAGAGCTGCCGAAGGTACGAGTTCACGGCAGTTCGAGGAGCCGAGCGGGTGGCCGACAAGTGGCACGTCACCAGGCCGATGCCGATGCCCCGAGGCCTCCGCTCCCCGGTACGCCGCCCGGGCCTGGGCCGAGGATCTTCGCCACCCAGGTGCACCCGATCGGCGCCCTCGACCTCAACGATGAGGGCAAGCCCACCGGCACCACGCCACACCGGGTGAAAGCAAGAGACGAGCCTGCGGAGACCACGTCGGTCGCTCGCGCGCTCAAGCCGGTGGCCCGCGAAGAAGGCGTGCACCGCCGGCTCGTCGTCGCAGATCTCCAAACGGCTCAGCCGCCGTGCTGTTGATGACGGCGGAGAAGGCGGCCGAGCTGAGCCTCACCCCCAAGGCCCGCATCATCGACACACTGCCTCGTCGGCGTCAGTGCTGATGCTCACCGGCCCCATGGATGCCGCAGCTCCTGTTGGCGCAGCAACATGTCGATCAACGACATCGACCTGGTCGAGATCAACGAGGCCTTCGCCTCGGTGGTGCTGGCCTGGCGGCGCAGGTGCAACACGTGCCTTGAGATCATCAACCCCAGCATGGGGCGATAGCGTTGGGCACCTCAGGCACCGGTGCCTTCCTGATGACAGGCCAGAGTCCACGAGCTCGAACGAGCCGACAAGCGAACGGCCCTGATCACGATGTGCTGCGGTGGTGGCCTCGGAACCGGAACTCTCATCGAACGAATCTGATGCAGCGCGCAGCGGTGCCGCCGGGCGGGGGTGGTTCCCGGCGGCGGCACCGGCGTCGCTGGCCGTTCTCCCGCAGGAGCGGCGGCTGCCCTCGTCGTGGCCCTGCTGGGTCTTCTCCTGGCCGGATGCGGGGTCGGGGAGGCGGCGGCCCCGCCGGCGGGCTCGATCGGTACCGCCACCGTGGTGCGGGTGATCGACGGCGACACCGTGGAGCTGTCGATCGGCGGCGTCACCGAGCGGGCCCGACTGCTCGGGATCGACGCTCCGGAGTCGGTGTCGCCCAAGGTGCCCGACCAGTGCTTCGGCGCCGAAGCCAGCCAGGCGCTGCACGATCTGCTGCCGCCCGGCGCCGGGGTGCGGGTGGAGCGCGACGCCGAGTCGCGTGACCGCTACGGCCGGCTCCTGCTGTACCTGTACCGCTCCGACGACGGGCTGTTCGTCAACCAGTGGATGCTGGAATCGGGCCTGGCCGACGCCATGGCCTTCGAGCCCAACACCACCTTCGCCCTGCCGTTCGAGGCCGCCCGCAGCCAGGCCGAGGCCGCCGGCACCGGCCTGTGGGGCCGATGCGACGGTCCCGACCAGCCCCTGGAATGACCGGCCCGAGCCGGTAGGGTCGGATCGTGGGTTCGCTCCTCCACCTCCTGGGCCGCAGCGACGACGCCAAGCTCGTGATCCTGGTGTGCGACGGCCTCGGCTCGTCGAACGCCGCCAACATGGCCATCGCCGACGCGTTCCACAACGGCGTGGCCACCAGCGCCTCCCTGCAGGTGCCGTGCCCCTGGTCGCGGGGGGCGGCGGCCCAGCACACGGGGGAAGACGTCGGGGTGTGCCTCACGGTCAACGCCGAGCACGATCTGTACCGCTGGGGGCCGATCACCTACGCCCCGTCCCTTCTCGACGGCGACGGCGGGTTCCCCCGCACCCCGGCCGACCTGTGGGAGCACGCCGACGTGGAGGAGGTGCTGCGGGAGTGCCGGGCCCAGCTGGAGCGGGCCATCCTGTGGGGCTTCGACCCGAGCCACCTGTGCGCCCATCTGAGCGCCTTGTGCGCCCGGCCCGAGTTCTTCGACGTCTATCTCGGTCTGGCGGTCGACTACCAGCTCCCCATCTGCCTGCCCGACCCCACGGTCGATCTCGGCTTCCCGGCCCGCGAGCTGGCGGCCGAGGAGGGGATCCTGGTGCCCGACCGGGTGGCGGTGGCGCCGCTCAACACCGAAGCCCGGCCCGTGCTCGACGCCGCCATCGAGCTGTTGGAACCCGGGGTCACCGAGCTCCACGTCCGCCCGGCACTCGATTCGCCCGAGCTGCGGGCCCTCAGCCCCCACTGGCCGGCCCGGGTGGCGGACGCCCACCTCGTCACCGACGACTGGGTGTTCCGCTCCGCCCTGGCCCGCTCCGGGGCCGAGCTGATCGGCTTCCGGGAGATCCGGCGGGCCCAGCGGGCCCTCGCCGATGGCTCGTCGTCGTCGCCCTCACGCGCAACGGTCTGACGACCCCGGGCCCCGCCCTCCGCCCGCGAACCCCGGCCTGCGACTTGCGCGACAAAAACTGCGCCCCGTAGCGAACCGACGTCGCGGAACCCCCGCTTTCCGCAGGTTTCGCGGCGCAGAACGGCTGCGGCGCGCGGTTTTCGTCGCGCAGTTGGGGGTGGGGCGGCGCCGGGGGAGGGCCGGGCGGCGCAGTTGGGGGTCAGCTGGCGCGGGCGGCGAGCTGGTGGCGGAACTCGCCGTCCTCGAACAGCTCGATGAGGGCCAGCAGGGGGCCGGTGGCGCCCTCCGGCTTCAGGTCGCCCTTCATGAACGCCTGGGCCATCGACACCGACCCGTCGAGCAGGGCCGAGAGCTGGGGCCCGGTGAGCGGCACCGTCACCGGTGCCTCCAGCGGGCTGGCCGGGCCGACCACCCGACCGTCGACGATCTCGAGGGCCACGGCCTGGCCGCCCAGGCTCAGGGCCACCACCCCTGACATGCCGGCCACCGACCGCCCGGCGCTGGCGGCCACCGCCGCCCCCACCAGCTGCTCTGCGTTCACTCCCATCGGCCGGCCCGTCAGTCCGCTGCGGCGTCGACGCTGATGCCGGCGAGGAGATCGGTCTCGGGCAGATCGGTCAGGACCCGGGTGCGGGCCAGGATGTAGTCCTCCCAGGGGTAGGCCTGGGCCGCCGCCTCGTCGGGCAGGCCGAACCAGAACTTCTCGTTCGGATCGACCTGGGTGGCGTGGGCCAGCAGCGCTTCCCGCCGCACGTGGTACCAGGGGGCGATGTCGATGCGGGTGGTGATCCGGTGATCGGCCGAGGGCCGCTTGAACCACTTCTCGTCGTAGGGCGACTCGAGCCCCAGCTCCTGGAACTTCTCGTGGTGGGCCATGATCCGGCCCCGGCTCCAGGCCGAGTAGTACAGCTTCACCGGCTCCCACGGCTCACCCGCCTCGGGGTACCAGGCCGGGTCACCGGCCCGGTCGAAGGCCAGCACGCTGGTGTCGTGCACCCGGAGGTGGTCGGGATGGCGGTAACCGGCCTGGTCGTCGGAGTAGGTGATGATCACGTGGGGCCGCAACCGGCGGATGTGGGCCACCAGCCGCCCCGTGGCCTCGTCGAGATCGGCCTGGCCGAAGCAGTCGGGGTTGGCGTTGGTCTCGGTATCGGGCATCCCGGAATCCCGGTAGCCCAGCATCACCAGCTCGTGATAGCCGATGGCCTTGACCGAGCGGGCCAGCTCCTCGGCCCGCACCGCCGCCAGGTTGGCCCGCACCTCAGGTGTGTCCATCGCCTTGTTGAGGATGTCGCCCTCCTCGCCCCCGGTGCAGCACACGAGGTAGGCCTCGTGGCCCTCGGCCACGTAGCGGGCCACGGTGGGCGCCCCTTTCGACGCCTCGTCGTCGGGGTGGGCGTGGACACTGAGCAAGCGGGCCATTGATTCAACGCTAACCGGTCCACCCCGGCCGGAACGACCCCGGCGGCCCCCGGCGGGGCATAAGCCCACCCCGACAACCATGAGGAGCGGTAAGAAGGTAGGAATGAGTAGCGCCGGCGGCGTATCAGGAACAACACTGGTACGACGAGGTCAAGAGGGAGTCGATGGAGAATCCAGGGGTTTGGGCGGCCATCTACCTGGCGGTGGCGGTCGGGTTCGGCATCGGGGAGATGCTGTTGCCGAGCTCGCTGTACCTCCTGCCGTTCGCAGTAGGGGCTCTGGCCTCCTCGATCGTCAGCCTCATGGGAGCCGGGCCCGAGGTCAGCTTCCCCCTGTTCCTGGTGGCCTCGTTCGCCGTGTTCCTCGGGTTCCGCCCCCTGGCCCGACGCCTCGACGCCGCCCTCCCCGATGTGGCCGGCATCGGCTCGAACCGCCTGATCGGGGTGACCGGCAGCGTGATCTCGGCCATACCCGCCACCCCGGGGGCGGCCGGCATGGTGAATTGGGCACCGAGGACTGGCAGGCCCGACACCGTCTACGGATGTGGCACTCCCGTGGGTGCCCGGTGCAGGTGCTGGAGGTCAGGAACCCGCCTGGGTAGTCGAGCCGGTGGAACCGGTCGGACCAGGTTCAGCTGTCGGAGCCCGAGGGCGGGTACTGTGTTCTCCTTTTCCGCCGAAGCCGTGGTTCCTGCTCACCCGCCTCCCAATCCGCCGAAAGAAAGGCCTGATCTCCCATGGAGCGGCCTGTTCCTGGTCCTCCTGGTGATCATCTTCATCATGCTGATCGTCTACGTGATGGGCGTGAAGATCGTCCATCCTATCGAAGAGATGGTGGAGCAGCTCAGGCGGTACAAGGGCACGGTCGAGCCCACGGCCTCCGCCTGATCTATCCCTTCGTCCAGCGCATCCGCCTGGAGTCGACATGCGGGAGCAGGTCATCGACGTCCCGCCTCAAGGAGAGTGATCTACCGGGGACAACGTTGCCGTGTCGGTGGACGCCGTCGTCTCACTTCAGGCCCACCGATCCCGCCAAACCACCTCCTGACATCTCCAACTTCGTGGCCGTCACGAAGCTGGCCCAGACCAACCTGCGCAACGTCATCGGCGAGATGACCCTCGACAGGCCAGCACACACCTCCCAGGGAGCGGAATTAAAGCATCGCCCTGCAGGGCCTCGACGACGCCACCGACAAGTGGGGCGTGCGGGTGGTGCGGGTGGAGATCAGCGGATCGATCCCCGCAGGACGTCATGCACACGCCATGCACGAGCAGATGAAGGCCGGGCCGGACCCGACAGGCGGTGGTCACCGAGGCCGAGGGTGCCCGCAGGCGGCGGTCACCCGGGCCGAGGGCGAAGGCGGCCTGTCCTCCGGCCGAGGCCAGGCCCCAGGCCATACGCCGCGGGCCGAAGCCGAGCGGTACCAGAAGGAAGTGGTAAATAGCGGCGAGGCCGAGGCCATCCGCAGCGTCTGTTCCGCCATCACCACGTCGGGTACCGACGACAAGGTCATCGCCATCAAGTACCTCCGGCTTACCCTGCGGGACATGGCCGACGGCCAGGCCCACCAGATCTTCCTCCCGGCCGACATGAGCGCCACCATGGGCTCGATCGGAGGCATCGCCGAACTGTTCAAGGGCGACGACGGGGGCAACTGGCGGTCCCGCCGGGATCCACCACCGCAGCCACCACCCGGCCGTCGGTGCGGGCGTCGCCGCAGCACCGAGCCGTCGATTGGTCGATACCCGTCGTCGCCGATGAAGCCCTGGGCGAGGGTCGGGCGCAGTCCGGGGCAACAACCCGCCCTGCCGCCCCAGCGCGACATCCGCCGCCCCGCCGGCCACCTCCACCCTCCACCCCGCCGGGGCACTGAGCGTCAAGATGGCCCACGGCCGCTCGGGCCGGACCTTTTCACTGGCCGTCATCGGCGGCGGCCTCCGTCACAAGATGGTGGCCGCCGCCGACCTTTCACCGACGACATCCCCGGTGACCGCCTCGACGAAGTCTGGCGACCTCCGGCGTGGCCTACTGCCATCGACGGGTTGAGTTCGAGCTCCAGCTCGTCGTCATTCGTCTTCCACCAGGCGCCAACCGAGCGCTGTCAACCGGGCCGCCCGGCCCTCCTCGGGGCCGGTGGCGGCCAGCACCGTGGTCACCGGCTCGCAGCGTGACGTGCTTGCGGGGCCGGTACAGGTAGCGCCCATTGCGCTCCATGGCCAGCACGGTGAATCCGGGCTCGATCGGCAGCTCCAGATCGCCCGGCGGGGTGTCGAGCACCTCGGCCCCCTCGCCCACCGGCATCCGGACCACGATGTCGTCGGTGTCGCCCAGGGCCACGTGGAGCACCGGAGGTGCCGATCTGGCTCGACTTCTCGATCAGCCACACCATCTGCTGGGCCTGGTCGCCGATGTCCTCGGCTTGGCCGCCCCAGATGGAGCAGGCCCCGGGCTGCGAGGTCGACGTCGTCCCGGGCCGCCCGCAGCACCCGCAGCTCCAGGCGGATCTTCATCTCGTCGAGCCGGTCTTCCAGGTGGCCGGACCTCGGCCGCCAGGCTCCAGTCCCGGAACACGAGGGCCGAGTAGGCCAACCGACGGCCACCTCGGACAGGTTCTTCATCTCGATCAGCGTGTCGATGGCCCGGTCGAGGGTCGGTCAGAGCCCCGGCCTCCTCCGGCATGGGGGCGTGCCAGATCGGTGCGCCGGCCAGCTCCAGGCGGGTGATCCCGTCCAGCGGGCGAGCCCCGCAGGAACAGCACGTCGCCCGGGTCCGGATGTCGTCGCCCCGGGTCGATGATCCAGCTCGGCCCCGGCGGATGTACCACGCGCCGGTGAGCACCGGCAGCTCGAACGCCGACAGGGGCGGTTGGCGGTGCGACCCCGCCGCCCTCCGCAGTGCGACCTCCTCCGCCGCCGACATGTCGAGCACCAGGTGCGGGGATGCGCAGGCGGCGGACGATCTGCCAGCAGTGTCGACCGCATCGTTGCCGATGCTCTCCACGGCGCTGATCACCTGCAGCACGGCCGACGTGGCCTCGGCCTCCGGGGTTGCGCACGGCGATGATGCACAGGGCCCGCATCTGGTGGACCAGCTCGCTGATCTGGCTCTCCAGCTGCTCCACCTCGTCGGCCATGTCGGGGTCGTCGAAGAACAGGGCGGCGTAGGCCAGGTCGACCATCAGCTCGCTCGTGTCCTTGGCCTCGGCCAGCATCTCCCGGAGATTGCGTGATTCCACAACCGCATCATGCCATGTCTCACGGGGGCTCCGCGCCCCCGACGGGGCTCCGCCCCTCCCCCATCCCCGCCGGGGCCCCCACCCCACCGGGGCGACCCCGCCGCCCACTCACGGGGGCTCCGCGCCCCCGACGGGGCTCCGCCCCTCCCCCATCCCGCCGGGGGCGTGGATTTGCATGCCGGGCGGATGGGGGCACTCCGTAGGCTCGACGCCATGGCGTTCGAAGACGAACTGGCGGGGCGGATACGGGGGATGGTGGCGGGTGAGCAAGGACTGACCGAGCGGCGCATGTTCGGCGGGCTGGCGTTCCTGGTCGGCGGCCACATGGCCATCGCCGCCAGCGGCGACGGCGGTGTGCTCGTGCGGGTCGACCCGTCGACCGGCAACCAACTGGTCAACGCCACCTCGGCCGTCCCGGCCGTGATGCGGGGCCGGCCCCTGGCCGGCTGGCTACGGGTGGCCAGCTCCGACCTGGCGGCCGACGCCGAGCTCGCGCGCTGGGTGGACCTCGGTGTGAGCTACGCCCGGTCGCTCCCCCCGAAGTGACCCGGCGCCCCCGACGATTCCTGGTACGAGGGGCAAGGTAGCCTGCCTTCCGTGCGCCGCCGGTTCTCCATACTCCTCGGGCTCGCCATCCTGGCCGCACTTCCGGCCTGCTCCCATGACGGGCGGGCGTTGGCCGACCCGTCGCCCAACCAGACCACCACCACCCGGCCGCCGCCCCCCACGTCGGCCCCGCCCAGCGAGCCCAGCGAGTCCGGCCTGAGCCTGTCCAGCCCCGACTTCGCCCCCGGCGGCCCCGCCCCCGCCGACACCACCTGCCTCGGCCGCAACGTGTTCCCCGACCTGACCTGGACCAGGGTGCCCGAGGGCGCGGTGGAGCTCGCCGTCACCCTCTCGGACCAGACCGACCCCAAGAACCCCCTGCTCATGTGGCTGATGGCCGGTATCGATCCCTCGGAAACGGGATTGACGGCCGGCACCGCCCCCGCCGGCGCCTTCGAGACGCTCAACGACTACGGCAACCCGGGGTACGGGAGCCCCTGCCTCAACGAGCTGTCGCCCGGCTCCCGAGACATGCAGTTCCGCCTCTACGTGCTCAACGAGCCGTCCGGCCTCGCTCCGGGCGCTCCGGGCAACGACTCCTGGGACGAGCTGGGGGCCAGGGCGGTCGACACCGCCACCCTGCTCATGGTGGTCGACGCCACCGGATGACGTCATCGACCGCCGGCCCCGCCAACTGGCGCCGGAGCCGGCCCGGCGTTCAGGCTTGACGGAATGAGCGCTGCCCCCATCGCATCCGGAGCCCGGCCGTGACCGGCCTCGACTTCGACCCGCTGGCCGTGCCGGTGAGCCCGGCGGCCACGGTCATGCTGCTCGACGACCGGCCGACCCTCCACGTGCTGATGCTGCGCCGCACGTCCCGGGTGGTGTTCGGCCCCGACAACTGGGTCTTCCCCGGCGGCCGGGTGGACCCCGACGACCACCAGGAGGCGTTCGACGCCATCTGCGCCGGGCTCAGCGACGCCGAGGCCTCCCGCATCCTGGAGGTGACCCGGGGCGGTCTGGCCTGGTGGGTGGCGGCCTGCCGGGAGACGCTGGAGGAGGCCGGCCTGCTGCTGGCGGCCGGGATCAACGGCGGCCCCCTGCTCGACCTCACGGCGCTCCGGGACCGGGTCCGGGCGAACGAGACGGCGTTCATCGACCTGCTGTTGGAGCACGGCGTCACCCTCGACGTTACCGCCATAGAAGAGGTGGCCCGCTTCATCACGCCCGTCGGCTCCCCCCGCCGGTTCGACGCCCGGTTCTTCGTGGCCCGGACCCCCCACGGCCAGATCGCCCACTTCGACGACGGCGAGATCGTCAACCTGGCCTGGCTGGAGCCGGCCGAGGCCCTCGACCGGTGGCGGGCGGGGGAGATGACGATGATGTCGCCCACCCGCCGCATGCTGTCCTGCCTGGCCCGGTACCGCTCGGTCGACGAGGTGATGGCGGCCGCCCGCCGCCGCCAGCCGATGCACCGGGTGGGGGTGACGGAGGTCGACGGCGAGTACGCCATGGTGCTGCCGGGCGAGCGGGGCTACGAGCGGGCCGAGATGGAGACCGAGAAGGGCTGGATCCGGCTCTGGGAGCTCCCGGGCTGACATCGGCCACACTGCGGTGCGAAGCGGCGCTTCGTCGGCCATCATCGGCACCCGTGCCGAACACGATCCTCAGCCCCGATGGCCGCCAGTGGCAGGTCCGGCGCCGGCTCGTCCCCAGGTTGGGGGCCGAGACCCTGCCCGGCCGGATCTGGCGGCGGATGAAGGATGCGGCCGACCACGCCACCACCGGAGTGGACGTGGGTTCAGGCTGCGTCCCGGGCAGTTTCTCGGACCTGGCCGTTCTGGCCGTCGCCCTGGTTCTCCTGGCCGCCGTCATCTTCATCGTGATCCCGCTGCTGGCGGCGATCGTCGACCTGGTGATCCTGTTGCTCCTGGCCGTGCTCGGGATCCTGGCCCGGGTCGTGTTCCGGCGCCCATGGGTGGTGGAAGCTGCCGCCAGCGACGGCCAGCGCCACCAGTGGCGGGTCGTGGGCTGGCGGCGCAGCGGCGAGCGGTGCCGCGAGATCGCCCGCAGCCTGGCGGCCGGCGTCGTTCCGCCGCCTGACACGGCCGGCCCCTGACGCAAGCCGGCCGGAGGCCGGCCTCACACCGGGCCCCTAACCTGGGGGCATGGCAGCATCGATCCGTCTGGCCGTCGACATCGGCGGCACGTTCACCGACGTGGCCCTGGAACAGGTGCCCGACGGCGGCGACCCGGCCCGGCCCCTCACCACGGTGGCCAAGGTGCTGACCACGCACGACGCCCCCGAGCGGGGCGTGATCGACGGGGCCACCCGGGTGCTGGAACGGGCCGGCGTGGCGCCGGCCGCCGTGTCCACCATGATCTACGGCACGACGCTGGCCACCAACCTGCTGATCGAGCGCAAGGGCGCCCCCACCGGCCTGCTCACCACCGAGGGCTTCCGGGACTCGGTGGAGATGCGGAACGAGAGCCGCTACGAGCAGTACGACCTGAACATCGAGCTGCCCACCCCCCTCGTGCCCCGCCGGCTCCGCCTCGGCGTGCCGGAACGGATCAGCGCCCGGGGCGAGGTGCTCGTCCCCCTCGACACGGCCGCGGTGGCCGCGGCGGCCGACACGTTCCGGGCCGCCGGTGTGGCCAGCGTGGCCGTCGGCTTCCTGCACAGCTACGTCGACGACCGCCACGAGCGCCGGGCGGCCGAGGTGCTGGCCGAGGCGCTCCCCGGCGTCGAGATCTCGCTCTCGTCGGAGGTGTCGCCCGAGATGCGGGAGTACGAGCGCATCTCCACCACCTGCGCCAACGCCTACGTCCAACCCCTGATGAGCAGCCACCTGGCCCGCCTGGAGGCGGAGCTGGGCCGCATTGGGATCACCTGCCCGGTGTTCCTCATGCTGTCGGGCGGGGGGATCACCACGCTGGCCACGGCCCGCCGGTTCCCGGTGCGCCTGGTGGAGTCGGGCCCGGCCGGGGGCGCCATCTTCGCCGGCCACATCGCCCGCCAGCTCGGCCTGGGCGACGTCGTGTCCTACGACATGGGCGGCACCACGGCCAAGCTGTGCCTGATCGACGACGGGACCCCCCACACCAGCCGCAGCTTCGAGGTGGCCCGCATCTACCGGTTCATGAAGGGCTCCGGCCTGCCGTTGCGCATCCCCGTGATCGACATGGTGGAGATCGGCGCCGGCGGCGGCTCGCTGGCCCACATCGACGCCCTGGGCCGGATCGCGGTGGGCCCCGAGAGCGCCGGCTCCGAGCCCGGCCCCGCCTGCTACGGGCGGGGCGGCACCGGGGCCGCCGTCACCGACGCCGACGTGCTCCTGGGCCGGATCGACCCGCACGACTTCGCCGGCGGCACCATGCGCCTCGACGACGGCGCCGCCTCGGCCGCCCTCGACGGCGCCATGGGGGCCCGGCTCGGCCTCGGCCCGGTCGACGCCGCCCTCGGCGTGTCGGAGATGGTCGACGAGAACATGGCCAACGCCGCCCGGGTCCACGCCATCGAGTCGGGCGAGATCGTGGAGGCCCGCACCCTGATCGCCTTCGGCGGGGCGGCTCCCCTCCACGCCGCCCGCATCGCCGAGAAGCTCGGCGTGTCCCGGGTGATCGTGCCTCCGGGGGCCGGGGTCGGCTCCGCCCTGGGCTTCCTCCGGGCGCCGGTGGCCTACGAGGTCACCCGCAGCTTCCACCAGCGCCTGTCCCGCCTCGACGAGGCCGCCTGCAACGCTCTGCTCGACACGATGCGGGCCGAGGCCCGCTCGGTGGTGGAGCCGGGGGCTGCCGGCCGTCCGTTGGTGGAGAGCCGCCTGGCCTACATGCGCTACGTGGGCCAGGGCCACGAGGTGGGGGTGGAGCTGCCGGTGCGGATCGAGTCGGAACGGCTCGACGAGACCAGCCCCGACACCCTCACCGCCGCCTTCGTGAAGGAGTACCACCGCCTGTACCAGCGCTCGATCCCCCACCAGGAGATCGAGATCCTGAGCCTGGGTGCTGTCGCTCGGCAGGCCCGATCCGGTGGCCACGGTCCCGATCGACGAGGTGGGCCGGGCGGGAACGCCCGGCGGGCCGGCGGCCCCGAGGCAGAGCCGGGCCGGCGGCGCCTGGTGGACCCGGCCACCGGGGAGACGGTCGACGCCGTCGTCCACCAGCGCAGCCACCTCGCTCCCGGCCACCGCATCGACGGCCCCCGCCGTGATCGTGGAGACCGACACCGCCACCGTGGTGTCGGGCCGGTTCACGGCCACCGTGCACCCCTCGGCCATCTCGTGCTCACGGCCGGAGCGGCGACGGCCCCCACGCCGCCGGCGGCCACGGCTCGGAGAGACCGAAGGCACCAGCGGCGCCCTGGCCCGGATCCACCAGCACGTGATGTGGAACCGGCTGATCGCCGTGGTCGAGGAACGAGCCCAGGCCCCACAGGTCCGCCACGGCCTTCTCCACCAGCGTGCGGGAGGCCGGGACGCGGCCGCTGCCGTGTTCGACCGTGAGGGGCGGATGCTGGCCCAGGCCGTCACCGGCACCCCGAGGCCACATCAACGCCCTGGCCTCCTGCGTGGTCCACTTCCTCGACGCCCACCCCATCGACACGATGGAGCCGGGCGACGTGTTCATCACCAACGACCCGTGGCTGGCGTCCGGCCACCAGCACGACATCGCCGTGGCCACCCCGGTGTTCGTGCGGGGCCGGCCGGTGGCGGTGGTGGCCAACACCTGCCACGTGGTCGACATCGGCGGCCGGGGCTTCACCCCCGACGGCCGCCAGGTGTACGAGGAGGGCCTCAACATCCCCATCCTCCACCTGTTCCGCCGGGGCGAGGTGAACGACACCCTGATGGCCATCGTGCGGATGAACGTGCGGGAGTCCACCCAGGTGGTGGGCGACCTCTACTCGTTCACCGCCGCCAACGACATCGCCGCCCAGCGCCTGGTGGCCATGATGGCCGAGTTCGCCATCGACGATCTCGGCCCCCTGGCCGACTTCATCGTCACCAGCTCCCGGGAGGCCACGATCGAGCGGATCCGGGCCCTGCCCCGGGGCACGTTCCGCAACTCGCTCACCATGGACGGCTACGAGCGCCCGGTCACGCTGGCCGCCGCCGTGACCGTGGGCGACGATCCGCTCACCGGCGTCGAACCACGGCATCAACCTGGTGCTGAACTACGCGAGGCTACACCACCTACGGCATCAAGGTGGCGGTGGCCCCGACATCCCCAGCAACCACGGCTCGATCGAGGTGTTCACGTTCGACGCCCCCGAGGGCTGCATCACCAACGCCCCCGCCCCTACCCGGTGGCGGCCCGCCACATCATCGGCCACCTCCTGCCCGACACCATCCTGGGCTGCGTGCACCAGATGCTGGAGGGTGGGGTGGTTCGAGGATCTCGGCCCTGTGGAACGATGCAGCTCCGCTCGGGCCCCGTCGGTGTCGGTGAGCACCGGCCGACGGCGAGATCCCCAGCTTCGACGCTGATGCACTTCAACTCCGGCGGCACCGGGGCTGATCCCCACCCTCGACGGGCTCAGCGCCACCGGCTTCCCCAGCGGGGTCCGGGGGGTGCCGGTGGAGGCCACGGAGTCGATCGTGCCCATCATCTTCTGGCGCAAGGAGCTGCGGGCCGACTCCGGCGGCGCCGGCCGGCGGCGGGGCGGGCTGGGCCAGGCCATCGAGCTGGGCGGGGTGGGCGGGGCCCCGTTCGACGTGCTGGCCATGTTCGAACGGGTCGACAACGCCGCCATCGGCCGCAACGGCGGCCGGCCCGGCGCCACCGGCGAGGTGGGCCTCGCGTCGGGGGCCCGGCTCCGCCCCAAGGGCCAGCAGCCGGTGCCGGCCCACGACCGGCTGGTGCTCGGGCTTCCGGGGGGCGGCGGGTTCGGCCCGCCCTTCGAACGGCCGGTCGACGAGGTGCTGGGCGACATCGCCGACGGGTACGTGTCGGCCCGGTCGGCCGCCGAGCTGTACGGCGTGGTGGTGGACGCCGGCGGGAACCTCGACGAGGCGGCCACGGCCGAGGCCCGCTCGAGATGACGTCGACCCCGGGCGGCACCGACAACCCGTCGACGGCCACCGGCCCCGAGCACGTCGATGTGGTGATCGTGGGTGGGGCCATCATCGGCAGCGCCACCGCCTACTTCCTCAGCGCTCACCCCCGGTTCCGGGGCTCGATCCTGGTGGTGGAGCGGGACCCCACCTACGCCTTCTCCTCCACCGCATTGTCGGCGGCCAGCGTCCGCCACCAGTTCTCCCGCCCGGTCAACATCCGCCTGTCGCAGTTCGCCACCGAATGCATCGAGCACTTCGCCGATCTGGTGGCGGTGGACGGCGAGGTGCCCGACGTCGGATTCCGGGACACCGGCTACCTGTTCCTGGCGGCCGACGAGCACCAGATGGCGGAGCTGCGGGCCAGCCACGGGATCCAGCGGGCCGAGGGCGCTGCGGTGCGCCTGCTCAGCAGGAGCGAGATCGGCGACCGCTTCCCCCATCTCGTGACCGACGACCTGGTGGGGGCGAGCCTGGGTGAGCGCCACGAGGGCACGCTCGACGCCTTCAGCCTTCTCCAGGGGTTCCGACGCCGGGCCCGGGCCAACGGGGTGGAGTACCGCCACGACGAGGTGGTGGGGATCGACACCGAGGGCACGTTCCGGGTGGAGCCCGACGGCACGCCCCACGGTGAGGGCCGGGTCACCGCCGTGCGCCTCGCCTCGGGGGCGGTGGTGAGCTGCGGCACCGTGGTCAACGCCGCCGGGCCCCGGGCCCGATGGGTGGCCGAGATGGTGGGTCTCCGGTTGCCGGTGGTGCCCCGGGTGCGCTCGGTGTTCGCCTTCGACTGCCGCACCCCCGTCGCCGATCCGTTCCCCCTCACGATCGACCCGGCCAACGTGTGGGTCCGGCGGGAACCCCCGATCTACCTGGCCGGCACGAAGCCCGAGCCCGATCCCGACGCCGCGCTCGACGACTTCGCCGTCCGCCACGACGAATGGGAGAGCCGGGTGTGGCCCACGATCGCCCACCGGATCCCGGCCTTCGAGTCGGTCAAGCTCGTGCGCAGCTGGGCCGGCCACTATTCGGTCAACGTGCTCGACGCCAACGCCGTGATCGGCCCCCCGCCGGGCCTGCCCAACTTCCTGTTCGCCAACGGGTTCACCGGCCACGGCCTGCAGCACGCCCCCGGGGTGGGCCGGGGCCTGGCCGAATGGATCACCGACGGCCGCTACACCACGATCGACCTGGGCGAGCTGGGCTACGAGCGGATCCTGGCCGACGAGCCCTTCCTCGAGCTGGCCATCATCGCCTGAGGTGTCCCCTTCGGGAACGGCAACCCTCCGGGTTGCTTGGAGTTCCGCCTGCGGCGCAACGTCCGAGCGTCCCCGGCGCGCTCCCCACCGGGCCCGCGATCGGGGGCGCTAGGTTCGTTCACCATGATCAGCACCCGCACTGAAACGATCACGGCCCCCGACGGCGGAACGTTCTCCGGCCACGTGGCCGTGCCCGCCTCGGGCCACGGGCCCGGCATGCTCGTGATCCAGGAGATCTTCGGGGTCAACGCCTACATCCGCGACGTGTGCGACCGGCTGGCCGCCGCCGGCTACGTTGCCCTCGCCCCCGACGTGTTCTGGCGGGTGCGGCCCGGCATCGAGTTCGACTCGTCCGACCAGTCCACGATCGCGCCCGCCATCGAGGTGACCGGCCAGTGGGACGGCGAGGTCGGCCTGGCCGATCTCGGCTCGGCCCTGACCCACCTGCGGGGCCTGCCCGAGGTGCGGGGCGGCACCGGGGTGATCGGCTTCTGCTTCGGCGGAACCCAGACGTTCCGGGTGGCCGCCGCCTTCGATCCGGCCTGTGCCGTGGCCTACTACGGCTCGGGCACCGCCGGCCTGCTCGATCAGCTCGACTCGATCACCTGTCCCCTGCTGTTCCACTTCGGCGACAACGACCCCTACCTGCCCAACAGCGACGTCGACGCCATCAAGGCCGCCACGGCAGACCGGCATCACATCGCCGTGCACGTCCACGCCGGCGGGGGCCACGCCTTCGACAACCACTTCGCCCCCCACTTCACCCAACCGCGGATCGCGGTGCGGGCGTGGACCGAGACGCTGGCCTTCCTCTTCGCCCACCTCGGCGGCCCCGGCCAGGGCGGGGCCTGATCATGACCGGCGCCGCCCCCGACAGCTCCAGCCCCGGCGACCCCGGCACCCCCCGGGACACCTACACCCACGGCCACCATCCGGCGGTGCTGGCCGTGCACTCGTGGCGCACGGCCGAGAACTCGGCCGGGTTCCTGCTCCCCCACCTGGCGGCCGGCCAGCGCCTGCTCGACGTGGGCTGCGGTCCCGGCACGATCACGCTCGACCTGGCCCGGCGGGTGGCCCCCGGCACCGTCGTCGGCATCGACAACGCCGCCGATGTCATCGCCACGGCCCACCAGAACGCGGCCGAGGCGGGGGCCCAGGGTGGCGGGGCAACCGGCCAGGTGACGTTCCGGGTGGGCGACGTCTACGCCATCGACGAGCCCGACGACAGCTTCGACGTGGTCTACGCCCACCAGGTGCTCCAGCACCTCAGCGACCCCCGGGCCGCCCTGCGGGAGATGCGCCGGGTGTGCCGCCCCGGGGGTGTGGTGGCGGTGCGCGACAGCGACTACGCCGGGTTCGTGTGGGCGCCGCTCGATCCCCGGCTCGACCGGTGGATGTCGCTCTACCACGACCTCGCCCGGGGCAACGGGGCCGAGCCCGACGCCGGCCGCTTCCTGCTCGGCTGGGCCCGCGACGCCGGGTTCACCGATATCACGGCCGGCGCGTCGGCCTGGTGCTTCGCCACCCCGGCCGACCGGGCGTGGTGGGGCAACAACTGGGCCGACCGGGTGTCGAAGTCGGCCTTCGCCACCCAGGCCCGGGAGCGGGGTCTGGCCACCCAGGACGAGCTCGACGATCTGGCCGACGCCTTCCGCCAGTGGACGGCCGCCCCCGACGGCTACTTCGCCCTCCTCCACGGCGAGCTCATCTGCCGCCCCTGACCCCACCGAATTTAGGAGCCTGAGCAGCGCTGAGCGCCGCTCAGGCTCCTCAGAATCCCGGATCGGCCGGGGTGGGCCGTCAGAGCACGGCCAGCGTCGAGTTGCGGACGTCGGTGACGAGCATGGCCCCCGGGGCGTGGGTGATGCTGAGCGCCGGGCGCATCTCGGCGATCACCGCCTGGGGCGTCACCCCGCAGGCCCAGAACACGGGCAGCTCGCCGTCCGCCACCGGCACGGCATCGCCGTAGTCGGGCCGGGCGACGTCGGTGATCCCGATCGCCTCGGGGAACCCGAGGTGCACCGGGGCCCCGTGCACCGACGGGAACCGGCTGGTGATCTGCACCGCCCGGATGGCGTCGGCCGGCCGCAGCGGCCGCATCGACACCACCATGGGCCCGGCGAACGGCCCGGACGGCGCGCACGGGATCGACGTGCGGTACATGGGCACGTTCACGCCGCACGAGATGTGGCGGATCTCGATCCCGTCGTCCACCAGCGCCTCCTCGAACGAGAACGAGCAGCCGAGCACGAACGCCACCAGGTCGTCGCGCCACCAGTTCCGGAGATCGGTGGGCTCGTCGACCAGCTCGCCGTCCACCCACACCCGGTAGGCGGGCACGTCGGTGCGGATGTCGATGTCGGCCCCCAGCTCGGGCACGGTGGGATCGCCGGGCCGGGGCGACATGCCGATCAGGGGGCAGGGCTTCGGGTTGAGCTGGCAGAACCGCACGAAGTCGGCGGCCAACTCGGCCGGGAGGACGGCCAGGTTGCCCTGCACGAAGCCCGGGGCCAGGCCGTGGGTGAAGCCCGTGTGCCCGCCCCGGCGCACCAACCGCCGCACCTCGTTCCCCGTCGCCCCCCGCTCCCGCAGCCGTTCCACCGACGTCATCCTCGTCCTCCTTGCCAAGCTGCCGCATACTCTGTATACATCTGAATATGGAGATCTACAAGACGTACGCCGACCTGTCGGCATGAAGGCCGACGCCGCCGCCCTGGAGATCCGGCGGGCCATCCGCCAGGGGGTGCTCACCCCCGGTGAGGAGCTGAACCAGGAGCAGGTGGCGGCGAAGCTCGGCATCAGCCGCATCCCCCTGCGGGAGGCCCTGCAGAGCCTGGCGGCGGTGGGGATCGTCACCTCCTCGCCCGGGCGGGGGTTCACCGTGACCCGCCTCGACGCCGACGAGGTCGACGAGCTGTACGGCCTGCGCCTGCTGATCGAGCCTCCGCTGGCGGCGCCGGTGGTGGCCGCCATCCGGCCGGCCCAGATCGACCGGCTGCACGATTTCGACCAGCGCATGCGGGCCGCCGCCAGCCAGGAGGAGTGGGCCCAGCTCAACTACCTGTTCCATCTGGAGCTGTACAAGCCGTCGGGCCAGACCCACACCTTGCGCTTCGTCCGCCAGCTGCTCGACCTCGTGACCCCGTACTCCAACATCTACGTGCACGGCATGGGGGGACAGAGCCGGGCCGAGGGCGAGCACACCGAGATGGTGGCGGCCATCGAGGCCGGCGACGCCGGCGCCCTGGAGCACCAGATCCACCTCCACCTGCGGGGGGCCCGGGAGGCCATCCTGCGGCACATGAAGATGGGAACCGAAGCCGACCTGGTGAGCCGCCTGGTGGGCCTGCACAACGAACCCGAGCGACACGAGGCCTGAGGAGGCGTGATGGCGGACACGACCGTGAACGGAACCGGGCGCTGGGAGTTCTGGATCGACCGGGGCGGCACGTTCACCGACGTGGTGGCCCTCGCCCCCGACGGGTCGATCATGACCCACAAGCTCCTGTCGGAGAACCCCCGCCACTATCCCGACGCCGCGGTGCAGGGCATCCGCCACCTCCTGGGCCTCGGCCCCGACGACCCGATCCCGCTGGACCGCATCGGGGCGGTGAAGATGGGCACCACGGTGGGCACCAACGCCCTGCTGGAACGGCGGGGCGAGCCGACGGTGCTCGTCACCACCCGGGGCTTCGCCGACGCCCTGCGCATCGGCTACCAGAACCGGCCCCGCCTGTTCGACCTCGACATCGTGCTGCCCGAGCTGCTCCACAGCCGGGTGGTGGAGATCGACGAGCGGGTCGATGCCCAGGGCAACGTGCTGGTGCCGCTCGACCTCGACCGGGCCCGGGCCCAGCTGGAGGCGGTGCGGGCCGAGGGATTCGACGCCGTGGCCATCTCGTTCGTCCACGGCTACCGCCACACCAAACACGAGGAGCTGGTGGCCCAGGCGGCCCGGGAGATCGGCTTCGCCCAGGTGAGCGTGGGCCACGAGGTCAGCCCGCTCATGAAGCTGGTGGCCCGGGGCGACACCACGGTGGTCGACGCCTACCTGTCGCCGGTGCTGCGCCGCTACGTCGACCGGGTCGACGCCGCCCTCGGCCTGGGGGCCAGCGACGACGGAGCGAACCGGCTGTGGTTCATGCAGTCCAACGGAGGGCTCGCCGAGGCCTCGGCGTTCCAGGGCAAGGACTCGCTGCTGTCGGGCCCGGCCGGAGGCGTGGTGGGGATGGTGGCCACCGGCGCCGCCGCCGGCCACCACCGCCTGATCGGCTTCGACATGGGCGGCACCTCCACCGACGTGTCGCACTACGCCGGCGAGCTCGAACGCACCTACGAGTCGGAGGTGGCCGGGGTTCGGGTGCGGGCCCCGATGATGCACATCCACACCGTGGCCGCCGGGGGCGGGTCGATCCTGCACTTCGACGGCAGCCGCTTCCGGGTGGGGCCCGACTCGGCCGGGGCCGACCCCGGCCCCGCCTGCTACGGCAACGGCGGCCCCCTCACGATCACCGACGCCAACGTGGTGGTGGGCAAGCTCCGGGCCGAGCACTTCCCCGCCATCTTCGGCCCCGGTGCCGACCAGCCCCTCGACGTGGCGGCGGCCCGGGAGCGGTTCGAAGCCCTGGCCGCCGAGGTGGCCGAGGCCACCGGGCGGCGCCAGACCGCCGAGGCGGTGGCCGAGGGGTTCCTGCGGGTGGCCAACGACAGCATGGCCAACGCCATCAAGAAGATCACCGTGCAGCGGGGCCACGACACCTCGGGCTACACGCTGGCCTGCTTCGGCGGGGCCGGCGGGCAGCACGCCTGCGCCGTGGCCGACAGCCTGGGGGTGGAGCGGATCCTCATCCACCCGCTGGCCGGCGTGCTCTCGGCGGTGGGCATCGGCCTGGCCGACGTCCGCTGGGTGGCCGAGCAGGCGGTGGAGGCCCCGCTCGTCTCGGTGTTCGACGAGCTGGGCGGGCGGTGGCAGGCGCTGGAGGCCGAGGGGCGGGAGGCGCTGGCGGGGCACGGCGGCGGTCGCCACCACGCCGAGGTCCGCACCGTGCGCCGGCTGTCGCTCCGCTACGCCGGCAGCGACACGGCCTTCTTCGTGGAGGGCGCCACCCCGGCCGAGGCCCGGGCCGCCTTCGAGGAGGTGCACCGGGCCCGGTTCGGATTCACCTCGCCCGACGCCGACGTGCTGGTGGAGGCGATCCAGGTGGAGGTGGTGGTACCGGCCCCGCGGGACGCGGTCGCCCTCGCCATCCCGGCCGGCGCCGACGCCCCGAGGGAGGAGGCTGTGGTCGGGCGCCACCCCGTGGTGAGCGGCGGCGCCAGCCACGAGGCCCCGTTCCTGCGCCGCTCGGCCCTGGCCGCCGGGGCGGCGGTGGACGGGCCGGCCGTGATCGTGGAGGACACCGCCACCACCGTGGTGGAGCCCGGGTGGCGGGCCGTGCTCCAACCGGGCGGCGACCTGGAGCTCACCCGGGTGGCGGCCCGGCCCACCACGGCCGCCGCCCGCGGGGTGGGCACCGGCACCGAGGTCGACCCGGTACAGCTGGAGATCTTCAACAACCTGTTCATGAACGTGGCCGAGCAGATGGGCCTGGTGCTGGAGAACACGGCGGTGTCGGTGAACATCAAGGAGCGGCTCGACTTCTCCTGCGCCGTGTTCGATCCGGCGGGCGACCTGGTGGCCAACGCCCCCCACATCCCGGTGCACCTGGGGTCGATGAGCGAGTCGGTGCGGGCCGTGATCGCCCGCAACCCGAACCTGGAGCCGGGCGACGTCTACGTGCTCAACGCCCCCTACCAGGGCGGCACCCACCTGCCCGACGTCACCGTGATCAAGCCGGTGTTCGCCGCCGGGGCCATGGGCCCGGGTCACACCCCGCTGTTCTTCGTGGCGTCCCGGGGGCACCACGCCGACATCGGCGGCACCGTGCCCGGGTCGGCCCCCTTCGACTCCACCACCATCCACCAGGAGGGCGTGCTGCTCGACAACGTGCTGCTGGTCCAGCACGACCGGTTCCTGGAGGACGAGATCCTGGCCCTGCTCACCGGGGGCGAGTGGCCGGCCCGCAACCCGGCCCAGAACGTGGCCGATCTCAAGGCCCAGGTGGCGGCGTGCCAGAAGGGGGCATCCGAGCTGGCCCGGGTGATCGACCACTACGGCCTCGACGTCGTGCACGCCTACATGGGCCACGTGAAGGACAACGCCACCGAGTCGGTCCGCCGGGTCATCGACGGCCTGGCCAACTGCTCGTTCACGGCCGAGGCCGACGACGGGTCCCGGGTGGTGGTGGCCATCCGGGTGAACCGGGCGGCCCGGTCGGCCGTGATCGACTTCACCGCTTCCAGCCCCACCCCACCCCGGCAACTGGCATGGCTGCCCCGGTGGCAGTCCCGGCCGTGCTCTACGTGTTCCGCTGCCTGGTGGGCGACGACATCCGCTCAGCGCCGGCTGCATGTGGTGCCTCTCACGCTGGGTGTCCCTTGGCGATGATCAACCCGTCAGCAGCGCCGGCGTCATCGCCGGCAACGTGGAGACCAGCCAGCTGATCGTCGACACCCACTGTTCGGGGCGCTGGGGGTGATGGCCGAAGCCCAAGAGCGCGATGAACAACGTCATCTGGGGCAACGCCACCCGCAGTACTACGAAGGACGATCTGCGGCGGCGCAAGCGCCACGCCCCGAGCCGACGGAGCGTCGGGGGTGCGCAGCCTGACGAACACCCGCCTGACCGACCCCGAGGTGCTGGGTGCGCCACCTTGTCGGACCTCGAGTCGTTCACCCTGCGGCCCGGTTCGGGCAGGGCGGGCCTGCCAGGGCGGAGACGGTGCTGATCCGCCGGTCCGCTTCGGCGAGGCCATGGAGCTGAACGTGATCTCCGGGCCGGCGCCGGGTGCCGCCGGGATGGCGGGGGGAACCGGGGGCTGCGGCCGGAACCTGGTGATCGAGCCGACGGCACCCGTCGTCTGGCGGGCAGCGACCGGGCGCAACTGGCGCCGGGCGACGTGTTCGAGATCCACACGCCGGGCGGGGGCGGCTACGGTCAGACTGGAGCGGCTGACCAGGTGCAGGGTTGGAGGGGCAGGGCGGCGTCGCGTCGTGATCCGGTTCGGGCGGCGGTGGATCGGCCTGGCCTGCCTGGGCGTCGGCACGATCATCCTCGTCGTGCTGCAGGGCAGGCCTCGACACCGGCCGGCCCTGGTCGACTACCCGCTCGGCGGCCTGTCGTTCTGGATCAGGCTGCCGGATTCGCTCCATCCCTGGCCGTGAGTCGACCCCGAGGGTTCGCCGTGTGGGGGCCTGATCGTCGGCCAGGAACGCCGGGTGCACGCCACCCGGCTCCACGCCGACGGGCGAGGCCCTCAGTACCTCGGCGGCGCCGAGTGAAGCCGGGGTTCGGTGCGGCCTGGCCCACCCGGCCCGACTGGACCGCCCTCGAACGCCTGGCTGGCCGCCCGCCCTGACCGCCTCCCCGCCCCCACCGCGTACTTTTCACCGGCAAGCGTCTGCGCCGGTGACGGCCTCGGTGACAAGATCGCAGCCGCCGCGTACTTTTCACCGGCTGGCGTCGCCGGTGACGTGGCCCTCGGTAGACGCAGGAATTAGCGAGCCGAGCGCTCAGTGGCCTTCGAAGGTGGGGGTGTAGCTTCTCGGAAGGCCGGATGCCCTCCTTGTGGTCTTCCGGTGAGGGTGATGGCCTCGGCGATTGGAGGCCGTGATCCGCCGGCGGCCATGTCTGGTCGAGTCCGGTGACGGCGGCCTTGGCCAGGGCCAGCGCCAGCCGGGGGCCGTCGGCCAGGCGCAGGGCCGGGGCCCGAGGTCTCGGCCATCAGCTGGTCGTGGGGCACCACCCGGCCCACCAGGCCGATGCGCAGCGCCTCCTCGGCCAGGAGCAGCTCACCGGTCCAGATCATCTCCAGCGCCTTCTCGACGCCGACGGCCCGGGGCCTTGGCCAGGTGCCGCCGGTACCGGCAGGAACAGGCCGATCTTGGCGAAGATCGCCGATGCGGGCCGTGTCGGCCATGACCCACAGGTCGCAGGCCAGGGCGATGTCGCACCGCCCCCGGCCCCGCCACCCCGTTGATGGCAGCGATCACGGCGACTTCTCGACGGCCCGGATGGCCGAGATCCGGCGGGCTTGGGTCCGACGGAGCCACGCCCGCCGATCGAACGGCCCCGGGGTCGAGGCAGGGCAGCCGTCGCTCTCGTCGCCGCCGCTGGCCGGCCCGCCGGCCGCCCGCTGCCGCTCCCCAGGCTGCGGACGTCACCCCCGGCCGAAAACGCAACCCGGCCGTGCCCGGTGATGATCACCTGGACGTCGCAGTCCTGGGCCGCCGAGTCCCAGGCGGCCATGGTATCGGCCATCGTCCCCAGGGCGTCATCTGGGTTGAGCACCTCGGGCTCGTTGAACCCGATGGTGGCGATCGGTCGGCCACCTCGTAGGTGATGGCGAGTGAAGGTCAAGGGCTGTCCATGGCCGTCACTCTGTCACCTTCCCCCCCGCCCCCAAGGCACGGCGCACGAGCCATCTCCCGGCATGGCCGACCACGGGACCGGTCTGCGATGCGCACCGGGCCACGGGTGTCACGAAACCGGACGAAGGGGCGGTGGCGGCCCAGAACCATCCATCACCGGGAGGGCGGAGGGGCCGGCCATCATGACCTGGAGTGAGCAGCACCATCACCCAGCCCCGAAGCCAGAGCGCCGCGTGGGCCGGGTGCCGGTGCCACCCACCCAGCCGTAGCGGCGGCTCGTGCCACCGCTCCCCCGGCCCGACGTCGACCGCCCCGAAGCTGAACTCTGGCCGTCGAGGAACATCCCGCCGGCGGCCGCTGGGTGTCGTCCAGGGCGTCGGTCGTCATGGCCGCCACCGAAGCCTCAGCCGGGACCGTTCGCCGCCAGGGCCCGTCCCCCGATTTCAACAGCATCCGGCCGAGGCTTCAGTCGTCGACCGTCGACACAGACCCCCCGCTCCCGACGGGAACTGCCGGCGGCGACGACCCACGCCCCGCCGTCAGACCCGTCGATCACCTCGGCCCCCCGGCGCCCCCGGCCCGGCGGTACAGGGTGGTGAGGCGATCCCGCTGGTCAGCCGGTACGAACCCCAGGTGTCCACCATGCCCAGCGGCTCGAACAAGGTCTCGGCCAGCACCTCCGGCGGCCGGCCAGCAGCCCGGGCCAGCAGCACCCCGAGCGATTCGCTGCCCGTGGTATGGAATTCGGCGCCTCCCCGGCACGAGTGGAGCAGCGGCATGGTGGCCACCCACTGCATCCAGGTGTCGGGGTCGGGCCGGCTCCGGGGTCCGGGCGGCCCTCTTGCAGCCGCTCCATCAGCACGGCGAGGTACGGCAGCGAGAGAGTCGGCCGTTCCACATCCCGGCGGTGAGGAACGTGAGCAGGTGACGCACGGTGATCAGGCGCACAGGTGGGCACGGTGTCGACCGGGCCGGCGGGCGAGCGCAGCACCCGGGGCGAGGCCGCTCGGGCGGCAGGCGCTTACCGGCTCGTCCAGCTCGAACAGGCCCCGCTCGACCAGGGCCAGGGTGGCGGCGGCCACGATCGGCTTGGTGATCGAGGCGATGCGGAACAGCGACCGCCGGGTCATCGGCGACCCGTCGATCGCCTGGTGCCGAAACACGGCCACGTCCTCCTCCGCCGGGGCCGGCCACCAGTGCCACCAGCCCAGGAACACAGCCACCGGCCATGTGGGACCGCAGGGCCTCGGCCAGCGGTCAGGGGCCCAGTTGGGGCGTCGGGTTCAGTCGCGCCAGGGTCACCCCCGCCGGGCGGGGCGCCAGACGCCAGCCAGCGACATCCCGAGCCCACTCACCGGAAGTCGCGGCTGGCCGGGGCGGCGGCCACCGGCAGGGGCTCCAGCTTCTCGGCCACGATGTTCACCACCTCCCCCTGGCGCTCCACCCGGCCCCGCACCAGCAGGGCGGGGGCGTTGCGGGCCACCCGGCCGTAGCGGGTCCAGCAGCCGAGCGACACCACCACGTTGATCAGGCCCGTCTCGTCCTCCATGCCGATGAACGTGGTGCCCGACGCCGTGGCCGGACGCTGGCGGTGGGTGACCACCCCGCCCACCACCACCTTGCGCCCGTGGGCCAGCGCAGCCAGATCGCAGGCCGCCACCACCCCCATGGTCGCCAGGTCCGTGCGCAGGAACCGTGTGGGGTGGCCGTCGGCCGCCACCCCGGTGGCCCACAGGTCGGCCAACGCCTCCTCCTGGGCCGACATCCCGGGCAGGGTCGGGGCCTCGACCCCGGTGACGATCCCCTCCAGGCGCCCCACCCCGCCCTGGGCCACCGCCCCCGCCGCCCACAGCGCCCGCCGCCGGGACGACGACCCCCCGCCGTCAGCCTCATCGCCGCTCCCGCCCGGCCCGACCCCGCCCTCCAGGCCGAACGTTGTGGAGACATGCCGGCTCTGGCCGCTTTTCTCCACAACGTTCGAAGGTTGGGGCGGGGGCCCGACCTCGAAGCAGTCGAAGGCGCCGGCGGTGGCCAGGGCCTCCAGCGCCTCCCGGGGCACTTCGGCCCGGCGGGCCACGTCCTCGATCGAGGCGTAGGGCCTCCCCGCCTCGATCCGCTCGGCCAACTCCTCCCCCACGTGGCGGACCGACCCGATCCCCATCCGCACCGCCCAGCCGTGGTCCCACCGCTCGGCCCGGATCTGGTCGGCCCCCGCCACCGTGATCGGGGGCGGCGCCACCCCACCGGCCAGCGGCTCCAGCCCGGCGGTGGCGGCCGAGGCGTTCACGCACGGCGCCAACGTCGGCACCCCGTGGCGGCGGGCGTCCTGCACCAGCGAATGGGGCGAGTAGAAGCCCATCGGTTGGGCCCGCAACAGGGCGGCGCAGAACGCCGCCGGGTAGTGGAGCTTGAACCACGACGAGGCGTAGACGAGGTAGGCGAAGCTGATCGAGTGGCTCTCGGGGAAGCCGTAGTTGGCGAAGGCGGCCAGCTTGTCCCAGATCTGCTGCCCCACGTCGGGCCCGATCCCCCGCTCCACCATCCCGACGAAGAACCGCTCCCGCAGCCGCTCCATCCGCTCCCGGCTCCGCTTGGACCCCATGGCCTGGCGCAGCTCGTCGGCCTCACCGGCGGAGAACCCGGCCACGTCGATGGCCATCTGCATCAGCTGCTCCTGGAACAGCGGGATGCCCAGCGTCTTGTGCAGCGCCCCCTCCAGCAGCGGGTGGAGGTAGGTGACGGGCTCCTCGCCGTTGCGGCGCCGGATGTAGGGGTGCACCGACCCACCCTGGATGGGGCCCGGCCGGATCAGGGCCACCTCCACCACCAGGTCGTAGAAGTCCCGGGGCTTGAGGCGGGGCAGGGTGGACATCTGGGCCCGGGACTCCACCTGGAACACCCCGATCGAGTCGGCCCGGCACAGCATGTCGTACACCGCCTCGTCCTGCTCCAGGTCGCCCAGGTCCACCTCCAGCCCGTGGTGCTCGGCCACCAGGTCCATGGTGTGGCGCAGGGCCGACAGCATCCCCAGGCCCAGCAGGTCGAACTTGACCAGGCCGGCCGCCGCGCAGTCGTCCTTGTCCCACTGGAGCACGGTGCGGTTCTCCATCCGTCCCCACTCCACCGGGCACACCTCGATCACGGGCCGGTCGCACATCACCATGCCCCCGGAGTGGATGCCCAGGTGGCGGGGATGGTTCTCCAGCTGACGGGCCAGCTCCAGCACCTCCGGCGGCAGGTCCTCGGCCCCGGTTCCCTTCTCCGGCGGGGGCGGCCCCGACCCGCCACCACCCGATCCGCCACCCGTCCACGGGCCACCGTGCGGGAGCGGACCCCCGCCCCCGCCGCCCCGGCGGTTGAGGCCGGCCCAGCGGTCCATCGACTTGGAGAATGCGTCCTGCTGGCCGGGGGCGTAACCGAGGGCCTTGGCCGAATCCCGCACGGCGGAGCGGGCCCGGTAGGTGATCACGTTGGCCACCTGGGCGGCGTGGCGCCGCCCGTGGCGCCGGTAGACGTGCTGGATCGCCTCCTCCCGGCGGCCCGACTCGATGTCGAGGTCGATGTCGGGCGGGCCGTCCCGCTCGGGCGACAGGAACCGCTCGAACAGCAGGCCCAGGCCCACGGCGTCGGCCGCCGTGATGCCCAGCACGTAGCACACGGCCGAGTTGGCGGCCGACCCCCGCCCCTGACACAGGATCCGGTTCAGCCGGCAGAACTCCACGATGTCCCACACCACGAGGAAGTAGCCGGGGAACCCGAGGCGCTCGATCAGGTCGAGCTCATGGTCGAGCTGGACCCAGGCGTCGGGCCGGTCGCCGTCCCGTTCGCCGTAGCGGCGCCGGCCCCCCTCCTCCACCAGCCGCCGCAGGTAGCCCATCTCCGACAGCCCGTCGGGGCAGGGGAAGGGCGGCAGGTTGGGGGCGACCAGCGACAGGTCGAAGGCGCAGGCCCGGCCGAGCTCGGCCGCCCGCTCCACCACCCCCGGGTAGCGGGCGAAGCGGCGGGCCTGCTCCTCACCCGAGCGCAGATGGGCCCCGCCCACCGCCGGCAGCCACCCCTCCAGCTCGTCGAGCGAGCGACGGGCCCGCACCGCGGCCATGGCCATGGCCAGGCGGCGCCGGGCCGGGGCGGCGTAATGGACGTTGTTCGTGGCCACCGGTTCCACCCCGGCCCGCAGGGCGATCCGGGCCAGGGCGTCGTTGCGGGCGCTGTCGAGCGGGTTCCCGTGGTCCCACAGCTCCACCGCCACGTTGCCCACCCCGAACCGGTCGGTCAGATCGCCCAGGGCCCGGGCGGCGGCCGCCGGGCCCTCCCGCTCCAGGGCCCGGGGCACGAGACCCTTGCGGCAACCGGTGAGCACCACCCAGTGGTCCCGCTCCCCGGGACGGAGGTGACGGTCGATGTCGTCGAGGGCCAGGCGGGGTGCCCCCTTCTCCCCCGCCAGCTGGGCTTCGCTGATCACCCGGGCCAGGGCGGCGTAACCGACCGGATCCCGGGCCAGGACCAGCAGGTGGGAGCCGTCGGGGTCGGCCTGGCCGGGGCTGAGGTCGAGCTTGTCGATCGTCAGCTCGGCCCCGAATACCGTGCCCAGGCCCACCGCCCGGGCCGCCTCGGTGAAGCGGACCACGCCGTAGAACCCGTCGTGGTCGGTGAGGGCCAGGGCCTCCAGGCCGAGCCGGGCCGCCTCCTCGGCCAGCTCCTCGGGGTGGGAGGCGCCGTCGAGGAAGCTGAAGCTGGAGTGGCAGTGCAGCTCGGCGTAGGGGACGGCCGACGGCCGACGGGCCGGAGCCGAGGGGGGCGGCGGCGGCACGTAGGGCTGGCGCTTGTGCGACCAGGCCGGGCTGTCGCCCCCGTCGGCACCCGGCCCGTAGGGCACGGCGTCGGGGTGTTGGCGGTCTCCCGGTGCGGGCCGGCCTGGTGCGGGCCGATCTACTGCGGGGTCTGGTGCGGGCCGATCGGACAGGGCCCGTTCGATGTCCCGCCAGGGGACGGGGGGATTCATCCAACCCATGGCCGGATACTACCCCGGCGATCGAACACATGTTCGCCCAATGGGGCGAACATGTGGAACGGCTCCCTCCGACGCTACTCCATCAGATCCCGGCGTTGCGGGCCGAGCCCGTGCGCCGGGTCCCGTCGATGGCCGTCACCGAGCACAGGACCTCCCGGTCCTCGAGCTCGTTCCAGGTCTGTTCCGTGGGGTAGATGGCCGACACGTCGAGGGCCGACTCGTCGAACTTGGTGCCCACGAACGCCTCGAACTCGGCCAGGCAGCCCTTGAACCACTCGTCCTGCACCTTGTCGTCGCCCGGGTAGGGCCCGTCGGCCAGCTGGAAGGAGTGGAACACCTCGAAATCGTGGGGCTCGGCGCAGGGCACCACCATCACCTCCTCCACCGACTCCACCCCCGGGTTGTTGAAGCAGTCGGCGAGATGGATGTCGAGGGCGTCGACCGTGGTGGGGGCGAGCACCTGACCGGTGGAATCCCGCGGCGGTTCACCCCTGTCCGACCCACAGCCGGCCAGGGCAACCAACACCGCCACCCCGGCGGCCAGCTTCGTGAACGAGCGCCACTTCGGGCCTAGCGAACCCACCCCCACGTTGTACGTGCTCGAACCCCTCATTTCCACGCCCGGGGAGGATCAGCCCAGGTCACCGGGGGTGGATGTGCCCGGCCGGGCCACCCCGGCCAGGGCGTGGAGCAAGGGGTTGACGGCGTCGGCGGCGTCTTCCAGAGCGGCGAACAGCCCGGCGGCGGCCTTCCCGCCGTCGCCCTCCAGGCGGCTCAGCAACTCGATACCCAGGAACAGCGCCGACACGGCATGGGCCAGGTGCTCGCACGTGGCCAGCTGGGCGAAGGGGGTGCCCTGCAGGCTGCGGCGCAGGGCCCCGGCCACCAGATCGTCCCACGGGCGCAGGATCTCGAGCACCCGGGGGCCCAGCTCGTTGTGGGTGGACCAGCCGGCCACGATGGCCGACAGGGCCGAGTGGTTGCACTCGTCGGCGTCGGCCGGGGTGTGGAGATCGACCGCCACCCGGACCAGGTCGGTGAGCGACCCGACAGCCTCCAGACGATCCCGGAAACAGGCGATCCGCCGCTCGTTGGCCCGCTCCAGGGCGGCCAGCAGCAGCTCGTCGACCGAGCCGAAGTGGTAGAAGATCAACGCCTGGTTGAACCCGCCGGTGCGGGCGATCTGCCGCACGCTCGTGCCGACCAACCCCTCGTCACGCACCGTGCGCAACGCGGCGTCGATGATGCGGTCCCGGGTCACGAGGCCGCTGCGGCTGCTTCTACGTTCCCCCATCGGTACCAATTGTGCCCGTCGTCACCGCCGACTGGCGGATCGTCGGAAAATTGCCGTGCTCTTCGGGGCCTGCGCCCCCGCCGCTTCGCTCCCCCATTCGGCGCTGGGGCCAACCCCATCGCGGCGCCGGCCCCACCGTCGCCGCGGACACCGGCCGAGCCGGCGGTACCACCCACTAGCCTGACCGGGGTGACGTCGAGGATCGAGCAGCTGCAAGCGGCCATCGCCGGGATCGGGCCCCTGGTGGTCGGGTTCTCGGGCGGGGTCGATTCGGCCCTTCTGGCCGTGGCCGCCCACCGGGCCCTGGGGCCGGGCCAGGTGCTGGCCGTGACCGCCAACTCGGCGTCGCTGGGCAGCGGCGAGCTCGACCACTGCCGCTCGTTCGCCGCCCAGTGGGGGCTGGAGTGGGCCTCGGTGGCCACCCAGGAGTTCGACGACGACCGCTACCTGGCCAACAACGGCGACCGCTGCTTCTGGTGCAAGACGGCCCTGATGGACCAGCTGGAGCCGGTGGCCCGGGCCCGGGGGGCCACCATCACCCTCGGTGTGAACGTCGACGACCTGGGCGACCACCGCCCCGGCCAGACGGCGGCCGCCGAACGGGGCGCCCGTTTCCCCCTGGTGGAGGCGGGGTTCACCAAGGCCGACATCCGGGCTGCGGCCCGAGACCTCGGCCTGGCCGAATGGGACCGGCCGGCCATGCCCTGCCTGTCGAGCCGCCTTCCCTACGGCACGGCGGTGACGGTGCCGATCCTGAGCCGGGTCGACCGGGCCGAGGGTGCCTTGCGCCGTCTCGGCTTCGGCGAGGTGCGGGTGCGCCACTACGACGACACCGCCCGCATCGAGGTCCCCCCGGCCGACCTGGGCCGGGTGGTGGAGGCGGCCGACGCCGTGGTGGCGGCGGTGACCGGCGCCGGCTACCGCTACGTCACGCTCGACCTGGCCGGGTTCCGGTCGGGCAACCTCAACCAGGCCCTGGCCCCGGTCGCCGCCGCCCGGCCGTGAGCCCCGGAGGCGGGGCCGACCCCGGTCCCCGATCCCAGCCCGGGCCCGAGGCCCGCCTCGATCTCGACCGGACCCGGCGGATCGATCTGCCGGAGGCCGTCTATTGCCGGCACAAGACCACGGCCCAGTGCGTGGCCATCGTGGCCGAGCTGCTGGAGCGGGGCCACGACACGGTGCTCGCCACCCGCGCCACCCCCGAGCAACGGGAGGCCCTGCTGGCCTTCGAGCCCCGGGGCGACACCGGCACCACGCTCAGCTGGCGCCACCGACCCCCGTCGGGCCGCCGGGTGGCGGTGGTGGCGGCCGGCACGTCGGACCTGCCGGTGGCCGACGAGTGCCGGCTCACCCTCGAGTCCCTCGGCCACGAGGTACGGGCCCTCACCGACGTGGGGGTGGCCGGCCTCCATCGGCTGCTGGCCGTGCTCGGCGACCTGGAGCAGGCCGAGGTGCTGGTGGCGGTGGCCGGCATGGAAGGGGCGCTGCCCACCGTGCTGGCCGGGTTGGTGCCCCAGCCCCTGATCGCGGTGCCCACCTCGGTGGGCTACGGCACGGCCTTCGAGGGTCAGACGGCGCTGCTGTCGATGATGACGAGCTGCGCCCCCGGCATCGCCGTGGTGGGGATCGACAACGGCTACGGCGCGGCCTGCGCCGCCCACCGGATCCTGGCCGCCGTCGCCGCCCGGCCCGGCGACGAGGCCGCCTGGTGAGCCGCGCCCTGTGGCTCGACCCCGGGTTCGGGGCGTCGGGCGACATGCTGCTCGGCACCCTGCTCGGGTTGGGGGCACCCCTGGAGGCGGTGCGGGCCGACGTGGCCGGCCTGGGCGTCACCGGCTGGTCGATCGACGTCGAGCCCGTGCTGCGGGCCGGCATCGCCGCCACCCGGGCCGTCGTCGTCACCGACGATCACGACCAGCCCGACCACGGACCCCACGCTCACGCCAGCCACGGCGACCACGACCACGACCACGACGACCATGACCACGGCGACGGAGGCCGCGAGCCGGGCCGGGCCGAGCACCGGGCGTGGTCGACGATCGATCGGCTGCTGGCCGGAGCCGCCCTGCCGGAGCGGGTGAAGGCCGGTGCCCGAGCCACGTTCGAGCTGCTGGGGCGGGTGGAAGCCGGTATCCACGGCGTCGCCATCGACGAGGTCCACTTCCACGAGGTGGGGGCGCTCGACGCCATCGTCGACATCGTGGGCGCCTGGTCGGCCCTGCATCACCTGGGCATCGACGAGGTGGCGTCGGGGCCGGTGGGGATCGGCAACGGCGTCATCCAGGCCGCCCACGGCCGCCTCCCGGCCCCGGCGCCGGCCACCGTGGAGCTGCTGGCCGGAGCCGCCGCCATCCGCCCCGTCGAGTGGGCGTCGGAGACCGTCACCCCCACCGGCGCCGCCCTGCTGCGCACGATGGTCACCCGCTGGGGCCCGGTGCCGGCCGGCCGCCTGGTCGCCTTCTCCCGAGGTGCCGGCGGCCGCAATCCCGCCACCCACCCCAACGTGCTGGGCGCCCTGCTGGTGGAGGTCGACGAGAACCTGGCCGCCGGCGCCAGCGGGCTGTCGACCCGGCCCCGCACCGAAGCGGCGCTGGTGCTGGCCACCAACCTCGACGACGTGACCGCCGAGCTGCTCGGTCACCTGGTCACCCGGCTGCTCGACGCCGGGGCCGACGACGCCTGGGTGGTGCCGATCGGGATGAAGAAGAACCGGCCCGGCCACGAGCTGCGGGTCCTGTGCCCACCCGACCGGGCCGAGGGGCTGGAAGCCCTGATCTTCGCCGAGACCGGCACGCTCGGCCTCCGCCGGGAGCTGGTGGCCAAGCAGGTGCTGGAGCGGAGCTGGCGCACCGTGACCGTGCGGGGCCACGAGATCCGGGTGAAGCGCGGCCCCTACGGGGCGAAGGCCGAGCACGACGACGTGGCCGCCGCCAGCCGGGCCACCGGCCTCCCCCTGCGCCTCCTGGGGGCCGAGGCGGTGACCGCCGCCGACGGGGAGGACCCCGCCGAGCATCGTCCGGCTGGGGATCAGCCGCACCCCGACCGCCAGGAGCCGGCGGCTGGCGTGTAACCGTCGGCACACCGGAGGAACCGGAATGGTTTCCCCAACCCCAGGCCGGTAATTACGCCGAGCATGTGACGATGGGCCCGACTTGGGGCCACAATGGGCCTGATGAGCACGCTCAGGAACGCGGCGGTGACCGCCAAGAACACCGATGTCGACCGGCGACGCCGGGTCGGCCGCGCCTGGCGCCAGCTCCGGCGGGGCGCCAGCGCGCTGCGCCTCAAGGACCATTTCTACGGCTCTGGCCCCGAGGGGCTCGACATCGCTCTGGCCGACGCCCTCATCGTCATCTCCCAGCAGGGCCCGATGCGGATGGGCGAGCTGGCCGACGCCCTGCAGATCACGCCGGCGTCCACCACCCGGGCCGTCGGCTGCCTCGCCGACAAGGGCCTGGTGGAACGGGTTCGGGCCATCGACGATCAGCGGTCGATCCTCGTGTCGGCCACCGGTGCCGGCCGCCGCCGCTACGAGCTCATCAACGCCAAGATCCAGGACGGCCTGTCCGAGATCCTCATGGAGTTCACGCCTGAGGAGCAGGCCCAGCTGGTCGACTACCTGGAGCGCTTCGTGCGCTCGGTGGACCGCTTCGTGGAGAACGAGACCGCAGCCGAGCACGCCTCGGCGCTCAACGTCGACTGAGGTCGACGGCCGTCAACCCAGGCGGCGGACGGCCACCACGTCGTACTCCCGGGCCGGTTTGGCCGGCAGACCTCCGGGCTGGCGGCAGGCGATGGTGGGCACGGACCGCCCTTCGGACAGCTCCACCTCCCACCGTTCGCCCTCGGCACCCCCCGGAGGGCCCGCGGGAGCAGGTGAGGCAGCGGGTGAGACGGTGACGGTGGCCAGGATCGACCCGGCGGCCCCGGTTCCCGGGTTTTCGGCCAGCTCCACCCGGCGCTCGTGGTCGTCGAGCGACCAGCCCCGGGCGGCCAGCACCGCCCGCTCCGCCACCTGAGCCGGGCCGCCGTCGGCCCCCCACCAGCCCCGGCAGGTGGCGGCGAGGTCGGCCAGGTCGCCGGAGCGGGTGAGGATCGACTCGACCCGGGCCACGGTGAGCCCGGCCCACATGCGGCCGTCGGGCAGGGTCATGGCGGTGGGGGCGAAACGGTGGCCGCCGGTGTGGCTGACCCGGTAGAGCTGGGCCGCGTGGTCCGAACCGCCGGAGGCGGCCGCCGTGGCGTCGTTGCGGGCCTGGAGCTCGCCGGCCAACCGGGTGCCCTCCGAGCCGCAGCACACGTCGTGGCTGCCCTGGGTGCAGACCAGGACGGCAGGGCGGGCCGGGCGGTGTTCCGCCATCGGAGCCGGCAGGGGGGCCGCGCCGTCGGCGGCCAGAGCCCGGGCCAGGTCGGCCGACTCCGCCGGCGTGGCGGTGCGGTAGCGCCGCTCCACCGCCGAGGGGCCCTCACGCTCGTACACCACGACCGTGGCGCCGTCGCCGGCGGCGGCCGACCCCGGCCCCTCGGGCACGAAGGCCAGCACCCGGGTGGGCACGCCGGTGCCGCCCAGGGCCTCGGCCACGGGCCGCACCGCCGGATGGTCGAGGGCGGGCTTGGGCCAGGGCAGGGAGGCCGCCACCAGGACGATCCGGTCGGCCCTCAGGGCGGTGCCGCCGGGGTCGACATCGATGCGCCGGGCATGCTCGGCGCACCGCAGCACCTCGTCGACGGCCGGTAGGAGGTGGTCGAGTGAGGTGCCCACACTCGAAGGCTACCCAAACCTTTCTGCCGCAACATGTTCGTAATGAACGCCGGCGCCCGCTAGGGTGCTGCGGAGTTCTGGGGCGGATCAGAACGGACGGCGGATGGCGAGTTTCGAGCGGGACGAGAACACCCAAGCAATCGAGGCGGCGGACACCGGCTTCATCAGCCTCTTGTCCCTGGCCGACGATGATCCCTACCGGGCCACCTCGGGCGATCCGTCAACGGCCAAAGGCCGTTCCCGCACCCGTTGGGGCCTGGCCGGTGCCATGCTGGCCACCGTCGCCGCCATCGGCGCTGTCGTGGTGCCCAGCGGCGGAGACGACAACCAGCTCGACACCACCGACAGCGAAGCGGCGGTGGAGGCTCCCGCCTCCGGCGCCCCCGCCCCCCTCCTCGAGTACAACGGCGCCGGGCCCACCACCACCGCCGGAACCACGGCCACCACCGCCGCCGTGAGCGAGGCGTCGGCGGCCGACACCTCGGCCTCGTCGGTCCTGTCGGGGGCCACCGGGCCCTCCACCTCCTCGTCGTCCACCGTCGCCGCCACCAGCGGCACCACCGCCACCACGGCCAAGGGCGGCACCACCACGGCCAAGCCCACGTCGAGCACGGCAAAGCCCACCTCGAGCACGGCTGCGCCCACCAGCTCCACCGCCGCTCCCACCTCGTCGTCCACCGCCCCGCCGGCCAGCACCGGCGCCGGCTGCTGGAACCTGGTGGTCCAGGACGACTTCAACGGCTCGTCGGTCGACGGGTCGAAGTGGGTCGAGTACAACGGCGCCGGGAACGCCGGCCACGGGCAGCGGAGCTCGTCGGCCCTGTCGGTCAGCGGCGGTGTGCTCACGATCACGGCCAGCATGCAGAACGGCACCCTGGTGTCGGGCGGGCTCGGCGGCCGCCACAACCAGACCTACGGCCGCTACGAGGCCCGGGTGCGGACCGACCCGGACCCGTCGGAGACGATCAGCGGGTTGCTGCTCACCTGGCCCCAGTCGGGCGACCAGTACAACGACGGCGAGAACGACTACTACGAGACCCTGGCGACGCCGGGCGACCGCCACGAGTTCTTCAGCTTCATCCACAAGCCGGGAGCGCCGTCGAGCGAGCAGGACTACACGGTCCATTCGGCCAGCGCCACGGAGTGGCACACGATGGTGATGGAGTGGCGGGCCGACAAGATCGTGATCTACCGGGACGGCCAGGTGATCAAGACCCTCGACGAAGACGGCGCCAACCGCATCCCCGACGCCGCCCACTTCGCCGCCATCCAGCTCGACGCCTGGAAGGACAGCCTTCCCAACCCGGTGTCGATGCAGGTCGACTACATCAAGATCTACGAAGCCTGCTAGCGCCGTAGGCGCCCGGCGGGGATGGGGCCCCGACGGAGATGGGGAGCCGCCGAAGGCGGCGGGGGCGCAGCCCCCCAGAGGTCAGCGCCGTAGGCGCCCGGCGGGGATGGGGCCCCGACGGAGATGGGGAGCCGCCGAAGGCGCTGGGGGCTGCAGCCCCCAGAGGTCAGCGCCGTAGGCGCCCGGCGGGGATGGGGCCCCGACGGAGATGGGGAGCCGCCGAAGGTGGCGGGCGCAGCCCCTGGGTTACAGCCCTCTCACCAGTAGGAGGCCTCGATCGACCACGCCTGGTGCTCGATGGCGAGCAGATGGGCGCTGGCGTCGTCGAGGGTGACCTGGAGGCGGGCCCGCCGGCGGTGGGTGAGGGGATCCACCACCGCTGGTCGGCGGGCCACGGCCCGGCCCAACCGGTGACGGCCCGGGCCCCAGCCACCGCCGGGCCGCCACCGGCCGAGGGACCGCGGCCGGCCGGCAGGCGGACCAGGGCCGGGGGCGCCGTCAGCTCGCCCCGCCCATCGACCCCCACCGGCCGGCCCCCGCTGTCGAGCACGTCCACCGGCACCGGATCGGGCGCCACCCAGGCCGGTGACGGGGCCGGGATCTGGCCCGGCCACGGCTCCCCACCCAGCCCGGAGCGGCGGCCGGCCGCTCCTCCCCAGGTCGACGGCGGCCGCCGGCACAGGGTGATCCGCCCCCGGCCCCAACCCGCCCCGCATCTCGGGCACCAACACGGCCTCGGGGCCGAGCATGGCCTGGAGCCGGGTCACCACCCGGGTCACGTCGTCGGCCCGCTCATTGCGACCGCCCCAGAACCCGAGCTGGCGCCCGGTGGCCGGCACCACCTCGTCGGGGATGAGGGTGAGGCGCACGATGCCGCCGGTGGGGGCCACACCGGGGGCCTGGCGGAGCCAGCCGTCGAGCTGCCACCGGGCCCGGTCGGCCATGGCCGCGGCCGACAGCGCCCCCTCGTGGCGCCACAGCCGGAGCTGGGTCTGCCCGTGCTCGGTCTCAGCCTCGATGGCCACCCGGATGCAGGCCAGGCCGTTGGCGTCGAGGGCGGCGTGGAGCTCGTCGGCCAGCATCTTGGCCACGAAGGCGCACCCCTCCACCCGTTCCGCCGGCGGATCGAAGGCCCAGGTGACGGCGAGGTCGGGGGCGGGGCGGCGGAGGTCGGGCGGGTAGTCGTCCTCCCCCCGGGCCAGGCGAAGGGCGAGCTGGCCCTCGGCCCCGAAGCGGCCCACCACATCGGCCGCCTCCAGGGCGGCCAGGTCGCCCAGGGTGCGCAGACCGAGGCGGCCCAGCACGTCGGCCAGGGCCGGGAGGCCGAGGGTCTCCACCGAGAACCCGGCCAGGAAGGCGGCGGCCCCGCCCGGCGGCACCACCAGCGGGGTGTCGCGGGCGGCCAGCGACCGGGCGGCCAGCCGGGCGGCGAAAACGCCGTCGGCCACCCCGATCCGGGCCCCGCCCCGGCGGGCCAGTATCGGTTCCAGGGTGCCCAGCACCTGGCCGGCCAGGGTCTCATCGCCGCCGAAGAAGCGGGACGGCCCCCGGGTGGGGAAGCCGGCCAGGCCGGGGCCGGTGACCTCGATCCGGGGGGTGAACGCCTCCAGCGCCGCCACCACCGGCTCGAACAGGCGGACCTCCCGGTCCACGTCCCGCTCCAGCACGGCGAGGCCGGGGCACCGGCTCTGGGCGTCGCGCCGGCGCTGGCCCACCCGCACCCCCTCGGCCCGGGCCGCTGGCGAGGTGGCCACCACCCGGTTGGCCACCAGCACCGCCGCCGGCTCGTCGAGCGGGACCCCCCAGGCGACCACCGGCCAGTCGGGGCACCAGACCACGGCCATGCGGATCCCGGCCACGCTCAACCCGCCTCTTTTTGCTGGTCTCCTGCCGAACTGCGTCGCGAAACCTCTGGTTTTCGGAGAGTTCGCGACGCAGTTCCGTCGGAGGGCGCGGAATCCATGCCATCGGATGGGCCGACGGACACCAGCCGCCGGCCCTCCCCGTCGGCCCACACCACCCCGTCGACCCCGTCGGCCCACACGATGGCGTCGCCCTCGGCCCCGATGCGGCCGGCCGACCCGGCCCGACGGGGCGCCCCGACCCCGCCGGTCGGACCGGCCGACTCGACCCCGGCGCGCCCGCCGCCCCACCCGGCCACGTCGGGCGGGTGGCCGACCTGCTCCAGGGTCGACCCGCCGGGCCCGCCGGCCAGCACCGAAACCCGGCGCTGGCGGCTGGCGGCCCGGCGGCCGGTGGTGGCCACCTCCAGCTGGCGGAACTGGAGGTGGCCGTGCCCCTCGCCGATGCCTACGCACCGGCTGGGGGCGACCGTCACCGAGAGATCGAGGGCCTCGGGCCAGTGGCGGCCCCCGTCGAGATGGAACAGCACCGTGCCCCGCTCCCGGGCCCGGGCCGTGAGGCGGCGGGCGTCACGGGCGCTCACCATCGACCGGGGGTGCAGAGCGATCACGTCGACCGCCTCCATCAGGGTGGCCGCCACCAGGCCCAGCTGGGCCGAGGCGACGGACGACACCACCAGCACCCGGTCGAGCCGGACCCCGACCTCGGCCGCCGCCACCAACCCCAGCTCCTCCACCCCCAGGACGGCCAACCATCCCCCGACCCCGAGGGCCGAGGCGGCCAGGGCCATGGCCACCGACCAGCTCCCGGCCCCGGCGAAGCCCACCGAGGACCCCCGGGGCAGCCCCCCGCCGGCGAACAGGGGCTGGAACGCCTCGGGCACGGCCAGCAGCTGCTCGGCGGCCAGGGTCACCGGTGCCACCCGGCCCCGGAGCTGCTCGAGTTGGGCGAGGAGGGCTGAACCAGCCATGGACCCATGGTCGAACATTTGTTCGACTCTTGTCAAGAGGGTGTTCGGCTCGTACTGGCGTTCGCCCGGTGGTATCACCCTACCCAGGGGGTCCGACAGCGGCACGACCGGCTCCCGGCAGCGCCGGCGCCCGACCCCCACCACCGCACCGACCGCGACACGGTTCGAACCAGGTCGCGAACCGTGCGCCCAGCGCAACATCTGCGCACACGCTTCGAACCGTGTCGCGGATCGAGCGGGGCCAGCGCCGAGCGGGGCGGCGCTCAGCGGGGCCAGCGCCGAGCGGGGGCGGCGGTCAGCGGGGGCGGCGGTCGAGGCTGACGACGTTGTCGACGGGGCCACCGGCGGCGTCGTCGTGGGAGCCGGGGATGCCGAGCTCGATCGGCAGCAGGTCGGCCCCGGCGTCGGCGTAGGCGTCGCGCAGCGCTTCGAGCTGCTCCGGGCCGTCCACCGTGCCCACCACGGCTCCGCCCGACCCGGCGAACGAGGCCCGTGACCCCGTCGACCGGGCCACCTCCACCAGCTCCAGCTGGGCGTCGGGCACCGGACCGAGCTGGAGCCGCAGCTGCATGTTGCGCTCGATGAGGGCCCCGAACCGGGCGTGGTCGCCCCAGCGCAGAGCGGCCCGGCCCTCGGTCACGAGGTGGGCCAGCTCCTTCAGGGCGTCACGAACCACATGGTCGCCGGCGTCGTAGCGGGCCCGGAGCTGGCGGTGGTAGTCGTCGCTGGGCTGCGCCGCCTCCTCCCGGTAGGCCACGAAGAGCGGGGGCAGGGTGGACGGATCGAGCCGCTCGTAGGCGCCGTGGCTCACCCCGAACCGGGCGTCGACCTGCAGCTCGCCGAAGTCCATGGCCACCAGGCCGCCGTAGGCCTGCACCACCCGGTCCTGGAGGCCGGCCGCCAGCCCCAGCTCCACCGTCTCCACCTCGAGCGCCACCGACGGCAGCACCTCGTCGGGCAGATCGAGCGGGTGGTGGGCGGCCAGGCAGCGCAGAGCGGCCACCACCAGGGCCGACGAACCGCCCAGGCCCACCTGGCGGGGGATCGTGGTGCGGTAGCCGAGCCGGAAACCGGCCGGCACCGGCCGGTCGAGCGACACCGCCAGCGCCGCATAGGAGCGGGCGGCGGCGGCCAGCAGCTGGGTACCGGTGCCGTAGCCGTAGCGGTCCACCCACTCCCCCAGCGCGGCCACCGACGGCCAGGCGGTGGCATCAGCCGGGGCGGCGTCGATCTGCACCCCGTCGGCCGGGGTCAGCTCCACCACGGCCTCCAGCTGGGGCACAGCCAGGGCCAAGGTTCGACCACCGTAGCCGTCGGATGGGTTTCCCAGGATGCCGACCCGAGCCGGGGCGGCAGCGCGGATCATGCCTCGGCGGCGAACGACTCCGGGGTGGGTACCTCGACTCCGGGCCGGTAGTAGGTGTACAGGTCCTCGATGATCTCCTTCAGCCCGTCGGAGCTGGCACCGGAGGACAGCTTCAGCGTGATCGCCTGGCCGTACACGTGGACCTCGTCGACCTGGCCGCTCTCGAAGAGGCGTTCGGCCAGTTGGTCGGGCGGGCGCTGACGGCGGATGGCGTCGCCCTTGCGGTATCGCTCGTGGCCCATGCCGGTGAGGCTGCGGTTCGTCTCGAACCGAACAAAGCCCGGGGCCGACGCCGGCTTCTCGATGACGGTCACTGGTTCACCCATCGCCGGCCAGACTATCAGGCCGTTCGGGCAGAGGAACTGGTGCTCCAGCGCACGACGGCGGCGCCGAGGGCGATGGTGATCAGCCCCAGCACGGCGTGCACGGCCTTGAAACCGACGCTGTGGTCGTGGGTGGCGATCTGCACCACGCGGACGGCCCACCAGCCGGCCCCGAACACGGCCAGGGCCACCGCGGCCCGGCGGAGCCGGGTCGACACCCCGTTGGCGTCACCAGCCACCCAGGCCACGGCCAACGCCCCGACGGCGAGGCCGGCGGCCACGAAGAGCACGGCGATCGACGTGCTCCAGGCCCGGCTCGCGGTGCTGAGCGTGTTGTCCTCGGCCACGTTGCGGATGCGGTTGATCCAGGTGAACAGCGTCCACCCGGCCAGGCCGAGCACGGGCCCTACCGCCCGCACCCGATCCTTGCGCGATACCGGCACGAGTATGGAGGAGGTCACGGCTCCGAGGGTAGTGCGGTCCCCTGCGGCCCGTGGCACCGACTCCCCGGCGGCCGCTGTGGCCTGCGTCACCACGCAGGGGGCGGCGACCCGACGAACCCGTATCCACACCGATTCTCGCTAGTTTTCTCATGGTGACCCAGCGCCGCCCCCAGATCGCCCGCGACGGCGAGCCCACCGCATCCGCCGTCGACTTCGTCCGCGCCAAGGTGATCGCCGACACCGAGTCGGGCAAGTTCGGCGGCCGGGTCCAGACCCGCTTCCCTCCGGAGCCCAACGGCTACCTCCACATCGGGCACGCCAAGGCGATCTGCACCAACTTCGCCATCGCCGCCGAGTTCGGGGGCACGTGCAACCTCCGCATGGACGACACGAACCCCGAGCGGGAGGAGAAGGAGTTCGTCGAGTCCATCGAGGCCGACCTGGCCTGGCTGGGCTTCACCCCGTCGGGCCCCACGCTGTACGCGTCCGACTACTTCGGCCAGATCTACGCCTGGGCCGAGGACCTGGTGAACAAGGGCCTGGCCTACGTCGACGACCAGGACGCCGAGACCATCTCGGCCCAGCGGGGCGGCTTCGGCCAGCCCGGGGTGGAGAGCCCGTTCCGCAACCGCACCCCGGAGGAGAACCTCGACCTGCTGCGGCGGATGAAAGCCGGGGAGTTCGCCGACGGGGCCCGGGTGCTGCGGGCCAAGATCGACATGCAGGCCGAGAACATGTGGCTCCGGGATCCGGTGCTGTACCGGATCCGGCGCACCCACCACGTCCGCACCGGCGACGAATGGGTCATCTACCCGATGTACGACTGGGCCCACGGCCAGTCCGACGCCATCGAAGGTGTCACCCATTCCCTGTGCACCCTCGAGTTCTCCGACCACCGGGCCCTGTACGACTGGTGCCTGGAGCAGCTCGACCTGCCGTTCGAGAAGCCGGAGCAGACCGAGTTCGCCCGCCTCAACCTCACCTACACCATGATGTCGAAGCGTCTGCTGCGGGCGCTGGTGGAGGACGGGCACGTCGACGGCTGGAGCGATCCCCGGATGCCCACCCTGCAGGGCCTGCGCCGCCTCGGCTACCCGCCGGCCGCCATCCGGGCCTTCGTGGAGCACATCGGGCTGGCCCGCACGAACAGCCTGCACGACATCGAGCTGCTGGAGTCGTTCGTGCGCACCGAGTTGAACCGCACGTCGCTGCGGCGCATGGCCGTGCTCGACCCGGTGAAGCTGGTGATCACCAACTGGCCGGAGGGTGAGCAGGTGATGCTGGAGGCGGTGAACAACCCGGAGGACCCGGCGGCCGGCACCCGGCTGGTGCCGTTCACCGGCGAGCTGTGGATCGAGCGGGACGACGTGAAGCCGGCGCCCGAACCGAAGTACTACCGGTTGTTCCCCGGCAACGAGGTGCGGTTGCGGGCCGGGTTCTACGTCACGGCCCAGGAGGTGCTGACCGACGGCGACGGCCGGGTCACCGAGGTGCGCTGCACCTACGACCCCGAGAGCGCCGGCGGCTCCACGCCCGACGGGCGCAAGGTGCGCTCGACGATCCACTGGGTGTCGGCCGCCCACGCGGTGGAGCGCACGGTGTACCTCTACAACCGGCTGTTCACCGACCCCCAGCCCGGGGCCGACGGGCGGGACCCGATGGAGAGCCTGAACCCCGAGAGCCGGGTGGCCATGCCGGGGGCGAAGCTGGAGGGGGCCCTGGCCGATGTGGCCCCGGGCCAGGTCGTCCAGTTCGAGCGCCTCGGCTACTTCGCCGCCGATCTCGACGATCCGTCGGTCTTCCACCGCACCGTGGGCCTGCGCGACGAGTGGGCCAACATCCAGAAGCGCAACGCCCGGTAGCCCTGCCAGACCTGGAGTTCTAGTGTGGGCCGATGTCGAACGATTTCGTTCCCGAGGACGACCCCACGGTCCAGTCCGCCATCGAGGCGGTGCAGGGCGGTGACCTCGCCGGTCTCGACTCCCTGCTGAGCCAGCACCCCTGGCTGGCCACGGCCCGCTTCGGCGACGCCGAGTGCCACCGCACCATCCTCCACGTGGCCACCGACTGGCCCGGCAAGTTCCCCAACGGGCCCCGGGTGATCGAGCGCCTGATCAAGGCCGGGGCCGACGTCAACGCCCAGAGCCTGTTCGACGCCAACACCGAGACGCCGCTGCACTGGGCGGCCAGCTGTGACGACGTGGACGCGGTGGATGTGCTGCTCGACGCCGGGGCCGACATCGAGGCCCGGGGATCGGTGCTGGGTGGCGGTACCCCGCTGGGCGACGCCTGCGGCTTCGGCAACTGGTCGGCCGCCCGCCGGCTGGTGGAGCGGGGGGCGGCCACCCGGCTGCGGGACGCGGCGTCGCTGGGCCTGCTCGACCGGGTGGAGGCGGCGTTCGCCGTCGAGCCCACGCCCGAGCCCAGCGAGGTCACGGCCGCCCTGTGGGGAGCGTGCATCGGCGGTCAGCTCACCACCGCCGCCTACCTGACCGATCGGGGGGCCGACATGAACTGGGTGGGCTGGCAGGGCCTCACCCCGCTCGATGCGGCCGAGCAGGCGGGAGCCACCGACGTGGCCCAGTGGGTGTGGGACCACGGCGGCCGCCGGGCCAGCGGCCGCTGATCTGATGGGCCCCGAGGGACGGGTCAGCCGAAGCGGAGGTAGGACTCGGTGAGCCAGTCCCGGAGCTGATCGTCGACGTCGTCGGCCGATCGGAGGTTCACGTAGTGGTAGAGCCGGTTGCCGGCCTCGACCGGCTTGCGGGTGATCCGCCGGTCGTGGAGGCGGCGGTCGAACGGGAACGACAGCGCCACCCAGCGGGTCAGCGGCCTCAGCTCCAGCCAGCTCCCCGTGCCCTTGATGAACACGCCGACCGACACCGGCTCCACCGTCACCGGACCCAGCGTCTCCACGTGGGCCAGCACCGCCTCGAAGACCGGCCGCTCCCAGGGCGGCCCGGTGGCGAAGTACTCCTCCAGCTCCATGGCCGGCGCGCACTCGTGGGCCTGGCGGGTGCGGGCGAAGCCCCGCCCGCACCGGGGACACGTCCACGCCGGAGCCATGTGATCCAACGCTAGCCCTGATCCGGAACGCCCCCGCCCCCGCCGGCGGCGGCGCCTCGCCCGGGAAGCCGAGCGCCGCCGGCCCGGGGTACGGTGAGGCACCATGAGCGAGATCACGGTGGACGAGTTCGCAGCCGAGGCCAAGGCGTTCCTCGACGCCAACGCCAGCTTGAAGACCGAGGCCAAGGCGTTCGTGTGGGGCGAGGGCCCCGATGACGCCGCCCTGTTCGAAGAGGTGGACCGGGAGAAGGAAAAGGTCGACCTGGCCCGGGCCAAGGCGTGGCGGGCCAAGCGCTACGACGCCGGCTTCGCCTGGATCACAGGGCCCGAGAAGCTCGGCGGGCGAGGCCTGACCCGGCTCCACGAGCGGGCCTACAACGAGCTGGAGGCCCGCTACGACGTTCCCGATCAGGGCTTCTTCGGGATCGGGCTGGGCATGGTGGCCCCCACCATCCAGGACCACGCCACTCCCGAGGTGGCAGCCGAGGTGCTGCCCAAGATGTACCGGGGCGACATCGTGGGCTGCCAGCTGTTCTCTGAACCGGGCGCCGGCTCGGACCTGGCGAGCCTCCAGACCCGGGCCGAGCGCGACGGCGACGAGTGGGTGATCACCGGCCAGAAGGTGTGGACGTCGGGGGCCCACTACTCCGACATCGGCGAGGTGATCTGCCGCACCGACCCCACCATGCCCAAGCACCGGGGCCTGACCGGGTTCGTGGTCGACATGCATGCACCCGGCGTGGAGGTGCGCCCGCTGCGCCAGATGACGGGCGGGGCCAACTTCAACGAGGTCTTCTTCAACGAGGCCCGGGTGCCCGACACCCACCGCCTGGGCGACGTCAACGACGGCTGGCGGGTGGCCCTCACCACGCTCATGAACGAGCGGGCCTCGATCGGGGGCGGCGTGGGCGGTGGCGGCTTCACCCGCCTGCGGGAGATGGTGCGCCACTTCGGCCTGAGCGACGACCCCATGATCCGCCAGGACCTGGCCGACCTCTACATCCGGGGCCGGATCCTCGACTACACGAACAAGCGGGCCATGGCCAAGCTGGCCGCCGGGCAGCTCCCCGGCCCCGAGATGTCGGGCGGAAAGCTGTTCCTCACCGAGAACATGCGCCGCACCTGCGATCTGGTGGCCAAGGTCCTCGGACCCCGCCTGGTGGCCGACACCGGCGAGTGGGGCACCTACACCTGGGCCGGTTACGTGCTGGGCATGCCGGCCATGGCCATCGCCGGCGGGTCCGACCAGGTGCTGCGCAACATCATGGGCGAGCGGGTGCTCGGCCTGCCCAAGGAGCCCGGCATCGACACGGTGAGCCCGTTCAAGGACCTCCCCGTCGGCACCCAACGCCAGGGCAGCTGACCTCAACACCAGCGGCGATCTGTGGCGCGCCGTACTGAATTCTGCGCGCTGACGCCACAGATCGCCTTCCCCCACGGGAACTGTGGCGCGTCGTGCTGGATTCTGCGCGCTGACGCCAAAGATCGCCTTCACGCAGCCTCGTCGCGACGGCGGGCCCGCACGACCTCCCGCACCCGCCGGGCCACCTGCTCCGGGCGCTGGGCTGCGTACCAGCCGAGGTAGAGCAGCTCCCAGCCGCAGGCGGCGACCCGGAGATCCCGCTGCTCGTCCCGCGGTTCCTGCAGGGGGCCGAAGTGGAACTGCCGGCTGTGGCCCTCGAGCCCCAGCCGCACGGCCGGGATTCCGAGATCGGTACGGGCCGCCACCAGGCCCCGGGCGTCACGGATCTCGTACTGGGGAATCACGGGCGGCAGACGGGGATCGGCCACGCACGCGGCCAGTAGCTCCTCCAGCCAGGAGTCGGGCACACGACCCTCATGGGGTATGGCGTCGAGCAGCCGCAACAACACACCCGTGCCCGTCGGGCCAGGACGGTGCAGCCGTTCGGCCACCGATCGTACGGACACCAGATCGATCCGGCGGCGCCGGGCGTCGGTGAGCGCCTGCTGGACCGAGAACGGGCGGACGACCGCTCCGAGGTCGGCCAGGGTCCGCGCCAGCGTGGTGCACGGGATGCCGTCGAGCATGGTGACATCGGCCGGATCCAACGGTGTGACGTGATGGGTGATCACACCGGCCAGCCGGTGGCGCCGGGCCCTCGGCACCGAGACCTCGATCACGAGTTGGTGGCGGAGACCGTCGAGCCCGTGGAGCCGAGCGGCCGACCGGTGAGACGCGATCGCTCCCCCGGCGGCGTGAGCGGCCACCGACAGGCGCTGTTGCCAGGTTCTCCTCGCGCCCCGGACTCGAAGCAGGCCCGGCACCGGTTCGTCCAGCAGACCGTCGCGGAGCAACGAGGAGACGCGGTAGCGGGTCATCCCGGAATCGGCAGCTTGGCGGCGAGTGAGCACGCCGTGCTGGGCGGCGGCGAGGTCGGCAAAGGAACGATCATCTTGTCGGCACATGACTGAACAGTAAGGACAACGTGTGACAATGAGGCCCATCAGTCGAACTGTGGCGCCAGCGCGCAGAATGCAGCACCAGACGCCACAGTTCGCCGATGGTTGGAGGGGACGGTCAGCCGACGATGAGGGCGTCGCCGATGACCTGGGCGGCGGCGGCCACGCCCGATCCGGCCACCGGGGCGCCGAGCGCCCGCAGCGCGGCCTCGATCGTGCCCAGCGCCCCCAGCACCATGGGCGGGTTGAGGTGACCCATGTGGGCGATCCGGAACGCCCGCCCGCCGAACCCGCCGATCCCGGCCCCAAGCGTGAGCCCGGCCTGCTGCTCGCACACCTGGGCCAGGCGGTAGGCGTCGATCGAGCCGGTCAGCACCGTGGTGACGGCGTTGGACCGGTGGGCCGGGCTGGTGATGTTGAGCTCGATCCCACCCGGGGTCGACCACGCGGCCACCGCTGCCCGCACGGCGTCGGCCAGCACCTGGTGCCGACGCCACACCGCGTCCAGGCCACCCTCCTCGCCGATCATGGCCAGGGCCTCGTGCAACCCGAACAGGTGCGATATCGGGGGCGTGCCGGCGAACAGCAGGTAGTACTCCTCGGCCGCGATCCGCGGCCCCCAGTCGAAGTAGCCGGCCCGCAGCCCGGCGGTCTCGTACGCCGCCAGCGCCTTCGGCCCGGCCCACACGAACGAGATCCCCGGCGGCACCATCAGCCCCTTCTGGCAGGCGGCCACCGTGACATCGACGCCCCAGGCGTCCATCTCGTAGCGGTCGCAGCCGAGCGAGGCGATGCAGTCGACCATGAACAGCGCCGGGTGCCCGGCGGCGGTGATGGCGGCCCGGATGGCGGGGATGTCGTTGCGGACCGAGGTGGCGGTGTCGGTCTGGACCACCAGCACGGCCCGGATCTCGTGGCCGGTGTCGGCCGCCAGCCGGGCCTGCACGGCGTCGGGCTCCACCGGACCCCGCTCGGTGCCCGGCAGCACCTCCACCTCCACCCCCGACAGGGCGGCCATGTTGCCCCAGGCCACGGCGAAACGGCCCGACTCCAGCACGAGCACCTTGTCGCCGGCCGACAGGGTGTTGGAGATCGTCATCTGCCACGCCGCATGCCCGTTGCCGATCACGACGAACGGTTGCCCGGCCGTGCCCGCCACCCCCGGCAGCTGGGCGAAGATCTCGTTGGTGACCCCCACGATGTCGCCGGCGTACATGTTGGGCATGGGCCGGGCCATGGCGGCCAGCACCCGGTCGGGGATGACGGATGGACCAGGGGTGGCGACCAGGGGGCGCCCGTGGGCGAGAGAGATGCCGCTCGACATACCCGCCACGCTAAGCGGAATCGGCGCCGCCGCATCGCAGCACCGCCCTCCCGGCCCGACATCCACCGGCCGCACCGTGGCCGGGGTCGTGGTCCTCGCCTCGCTCCACCTGTCGCGCATCGTCCTCGGCTGACCCAGCCCCCAGCGCCCAACCGCCCGGCGTCGCCGTCGCCACCAAACGGGCGGCCGCACGGCTACGTTCGGGCCGTGGAGCTGACCGCCTTCGGGCCCGATTTTCCCTTTCCCTACGACAGCTGGTTGGCCCATCCGGCCGGACTGGGCCACATCCCTCCCGACGCCCAGGGCGCCGCGGTGGCCATCGTCGGCGCCGGGGTGGCCGGGCTGGTGGCGGCCCACGAGCTGATGGCCCTGGGGCTGCGGCCCGTGGTCTACGAGGCCGACCGGATCGGGGGCCGCCTCCGGTCCGAGCCGTTCGCCGCCGCCCCCGACGTGGTGGCCGAGCTGGGCGGCATGCGCTTCCCCATCTCCGGCACCGCCCTCTACCACTACATCGGCCGCTGCGACCTCGAGACCCGGGACTTCCCCAACCCGCTCACCCCCTTCGCCCCCACCACCGTGATCGACCTCGAGGGGATCAGCCACTTCGCCCGCACCATCGACGACCTGCCCCCGCTGTTCCGGGAGGTGGCCGGCGCCTGGGACGCGGCCCTGGAGGCCGAGGCCCACCTGGCCGAGATCCAGGAGGCGATGCGCCGGCGGGACCCAGCGGCGGTGAAGGCCCTGTGGAACCCGCTGGTTGACCGGTGGGACGACCGCACGTTCTACGACTTCGTGGCCACCACCGACGCCTTCGCCCGGCTGTCGTTCCGCCACCGGGAGGTGTTCGGGCAGGTCGGCTTCGGCACCGGAGGGTGGGACTCCGACTTCCCGAACTCGATGCTCGAGATCCTCCGGGTGGTGATGGCCGGGTTCGAGAACGCCCAGCGCTTCATCGTGGGCGGAGCCGAGCAGCTGCCCCGCCGCTTGTGGACCCTGCCCGCCGCCGACCCCGCCCACTGGCCGGCCGGCACCTCGGTGGCCGCCCTCCACCATGGCGTGCCCCGCCCCGGGGTGGCCCGCATCACCCGCCACCCCGGCGGCGACCTGGTGGTGACCGACCGCTGGGGGCGGGAAGACCGCTTCGCCGCCGTGCTGGTGACCACCCAGAGTTGGCTCCTCACCACCTCGATCGCGGTCGACGAGGGGCTCCTGTCGCACAAGCTGTGGATGGCCCTCGACCGCACCCGCTACACCCAGTCGTCCAAGACGTTCGTCATGGTCGACCGCCCGTTCTGGCACGACCTCGACCCCGCCACCGGCCGCCCGGTGATGAGCATGACGCTCACCGACCGCAACACCCGGGGCACCTACCTGCTCGACAACGGCCCCGACCGGCCGGCCGTGATCCTGCTGTCCTACGCCTGGCAGAGCGACGCCCAGAAGGTGCTGCCCATGTCGGCTCGGCAGCGGGCCGAGCTGGCCCTGGCCACGCTGGACCAGATCTACCCCCGGGCCGACATCCGTTCCCACCTGCTGGGCGATCCGATCACCGTGTCGTGGGAGTCCGATCCCAACTTCCAGGGGGCGTTCAAGGGCGCCCTCCCCGGTCACTACCGGTACAACCACCGCATGTACGGCCACTTCTTCGGGCAGGAGGCGCTGCCGGCCCAGCAGCGGGGACTGTTCCTGGCCGGCGACGACGTCAGCTGGACCCCGGGCTGGGCCGAGGGGGCGGTGCAGACCGCTCTCAACGCCGTGTGGGGCGTGGTCCACCACCTGGGCGGGGCGTCAGCCGACGCCAACCCGGGCCCGGGCGAGCTCTATCCCCGGTGGGGGCCCGTGGCCCTGCCCGACTAGCAGGCCGAGAAGACCTTGACGTAGTCGACCTGCATCGACACCGGACCGGGCAGGCTGTCGCGCCAGGCGTCGAGCTGGATCGTGGCGAAATGGGCCACGTCGGGGATGAGGTCGGCCGAGGTCTCGTTGATCTGCTTGATCAGCGAGCCGTCCCGGTAGATGTTCATCTGGCCCGGCCGCCACTCCATCGCCATCGTGTGCCAGTCCGACGCGTTGGCCGAGTGGACCGTGTAGTCCTGGTCGCTGGTGGAGCCGAACGGCTTGTGGATGAAGGTGTAGAACTCGTGGCGGTCGCCCGGGCTGCCCAGGGTCTCGTAGATGTTGTTCTCGCCGTCCCGGGGGTGGACGTTGGACTGGGGCCACGTCATCACGATGCCGCTCATCGATTCCGACGGGTCGACGTCGGTGCGGACCCGGAACTCGTAGCGGCCGTAGGCCTGGCTGTACTTGTGCGACATCCCGCCCGACACCAGCGAGCCGTTCTCCATGCGGGCCGTGATCGTGAGCAGGCCGTTGCCCACCGAGATGGCCGAGGGGCGGCGGAGGCCGTGCCCGGCGTTGCCGCTCGAGTTGTAGGGCGACCAGATCGAGGTGTTGACCGCCGAGCCGTTGAAGTCGTCCTGCATGACCAGGTTCCAGCAGCTCCCGTTGGCCGGCGGCTGGGTGGTGGTGGTCGGCTGGGTGGTGGTGGTCGGCTTCACCGTCGTGGTGGGGGCCTGGGTGGTGGTGGGAGCCTGGGTGGTGGTTGGCTTCACCGTCGTGGTGGGGGCCTGGGTGGTGGTGGGGGCCTGGGTGCTGGTGGAGGCCTGGCTCGAAGCCGGCTGGGTGGCCGGGGCCTCGGTGGATGTCACCCGCTGGCTGGTGGAGGCCTGGGCCGAGGCCGGCTGGGTGGCCGGCGCCTGGGTGGACGTGACCCGCTGGGTGGTGGAGGCCTGGGGGGCGCTGGTGGCGCTCGGACCGGCGGACCCGGTGGGAGGGGTCGGCGCGACCGTGGGCGTGAGCGGAGCGGCGGCCAGCGGGGCGGCCGGTGCCGTGGTGGCGGGCGACGACAGGGTGGCGGGCGACGACAGGGTGGCGGGCGACGACAGGGTGGTGGGGGCGTCGGGCTGGTCACCGGGAACGGTGGAAGCCACGGCGGCGGTGCTGCTCGACCCGTCGGGCGGCACGAGCACCGCCACGGTGGTGGAGGTGCTGGCCGAACCGTCCACCAGGTCGGTGGCGGCCTGCTCCGCCGCCCGGGCCAGGGCCTCGTCGTCGGTGCGGGCGTCGAAGGTCTGGAGCAGGTTGTCGGGCAGGCCCGGGCTGCTCTCGCCGACCAGGGTGGAACCCGTCTGCTCGGTGGTCTCGAGCTGCATCCCCCCGGGCGACAGGGCCACGATCAGCAACCCGACAAGGGCCAGCGCACCGGCTCCGAGGGAAGCGTGGCGGGCGAGCCGGGAGCCGGTGAGGACCGAGGGGCGGCGCCACCACCGGCGACGGGCCGGGCCACCGGCCGGGCCCTGGAGGCCCTGGTCGACGTCGATCTCGTGCACGGCGACCGGCCGGTGCCGGGGATCGAGCGGGTCGAAGGGGTCGGGGGAAGAGCGGCGAACCTCACCCAGGCGTTTCCGCCCTGTCATCGTGCTACCGCGCTCGCCTCGACCCATCCGCACTCCGCCGTTCGCCCCAGCCGTTCACACGGCCAGCGGCTGAGCATAGTCACCCAGTGGCCGGTTGAGAACCCTTGGCCGGTGACGTGCGCCGCCTCCCGGTCTCAACGGCCCGGGCCGAGCGGCGGGCGACCGGCCCGCTCAGAACAGCTGGGCCTGCCCGCCCGGCGGCAGCCGACGCACGCCCGACCAGGGGATGCTGTCCATGAAGACCCACGAGCGACGGTGGATGCTGGTGGGCCCGTAGGCGGCCAGGGCCGCCTTGTGGCGGGGACAGGGATATCCCTTGTTGAGCTCGAAGTCGAACCCGGGGAACGAGCCGGCCTCGGCCCGCATGATCCGGTCCCGGGTGACCTTGGCCAGGATCGAGGCGGCCGACACCGACAGGCACCGGGCGTCGGCCTTCACCAGGCGACGGGTGACGGGATGACCCACGAAGTCCCACTTCCCGTCGAGGATCACGGCGTCGGGGGCCACGCCCAGGCCGTCGAGGGCCCGCCGGGCGGCCAGGCGCTGGGCCGCCGACATGCCCAGCTCGTCGCACTCCTGGGGGCTGGCGTGCCCGATCGACCAGGCGGCGCACCAGCCGGCGATACGGTCGAACAGGGCCTCCCGCTCGCCTTCGGTCAGGGCCTTGGAGTCACGCAGCTTGTAGATCCGGCGGTCCCGGGGCACCACGGCGGCGCCGATCGTGAGCGGCCCGGCCCACGAGCCCCGACCGACCTCGTCGATCCCCACCACCACGTCGTGGCCGGCGTCCCACAACGAGCGTTCCTCGCTGAGGCCCGGCGGCTTGGCCTTGATGGCCTGGCGGAGCTTGGGGACGGCCGGTGTGCTCACTGGAACCCCTCCCCCGGGGCGGGGGCGGCCGGCAACTCGTCGCCCGAACCGGTGAGCAGGGCCTCGCCCCGGGCCTCGGTGGCGGTCCAGCCGGCGTCGAGCACCGGCGCCCGCACCGGGAGGGGGCCGGTGGACCCCGACCCCGGAGCGATCTCCCACAACAGCGCCGGCCGGTAGCCGTGCCAGCGGATGGCGAACGAGACGGCGCCGTGACGGGTGGGCAGGCCGTGGACCTCCAGCGCCCCGCCCCGCCAGCTGGAGGGGAAGCCCGGGAGCAGGCTGAGACCCGGGCCGGCGTCGTCGACCAGGAGCGAGCGGAGGGCGGCCACGTACCGGGCCGCACCGGCCGGATCGTCGCCGGCGGCGCCGCCCCAGACCCCGGCGGCCGACGCCTGGGCCGCCAGCTCGTTCACTTGGTCGACCGTGGCCGGTGGGCCCACGATCAGCCGGTGGGCCGCCGCCAGCGGGTCGTCCGTCCCGATCTGGCCGTCGCCCCCGGAGCCGGCCACGCCCGGGGCACCGCCGGGAGCGGGGGATCCGCCACCGAGCAACACGGCGTCGGCGGCGAGGCGGGCGGCGCCCGCCGGGTCGACCGCTCGGGCCAGCAGGGCGGCGCCGGCCCGGGCCCGGGAGGTGGCCCGGCTGTCGCCGCCCCGCTCCACCACCCGCAGCACCATCAGCGCCCACTCCACCAACCGGGCCAGCCGGGCCGGATCGACCAGAGGCGACGCCACCTCGCCCCCCGGGCCGGCGGCCGCTGAGCCACCGGCTGCTCTGCCGCCCCCCGGGCCGGCGGCTGCCAAGCTTGCGACCGCGGAGCCGGCGATCACGGAGCCGGCGGGGCCGGTGGCCAGCGAACGGGCCAGCCCGAGGGCGGCCAGCACGTCGGCACCGGCGGCCGGCTCCGGCAGGCGGCGGGCCGGGGGGAGGTCGTCGACCAGGAGGGCGGCGGCCGCCGCCACCTCGCGGTGGTGCCCGGTGAAGGCCAGGGCGGCCAGCTGATCGCCGGCTCCAGAGGCCAGGGACGCCAGCCGGGGCCCGAGATCGGAGGCGGCCAGCAGGAGGCGGCCCCGGGCCCCATCGGCCAGCTCACCCAGGCCGGAGTCGGGCACCGTGATCCGGGCACCGGCGGCCAGCACGGACGCCCAGCCCCGGGCCACGGCATCGGCCGCCGCTACCGCCCGGGGGTCGGGCAGCGGAGGGGCTGCGGCGGGGGGCCGCCGCCTCCCTCTGACCTTGTCGAGCACGCCCCCGACCCGCCCCGCTTCCCCACCGCGGGCCGCCCCGGCGGCCGCCGCCGTCGCCGGGATCAGCAGCCGCAACGTCGTGCGGTGGGGCAGGGGGAACAGCAGCACGGCGCTGGCCCCCGGCCCGACGGCGCCGTCTGTCCACCTGAGGTCGTCACCGGCCTCCACCGAGGCCAGCAGGTCACCGGCGGCCGCCGCGCCGGCATGGGCCGGCGGGCGGGGCAGGACGGCCAGCACCGCTCCCCCGGCCCGGACCGCCACCGGCTCGTGATGGGCGGCCCCCACCGGCGAGGGCCAGCCGTCGAGCGACAGCGGCCCGGCGAACCCGCCGGGCGCCGACCCGTCGCCCCCCACCCTGTAGGGCCGCAGGGCCAGAGCGAGGGCCACCGGCACCGCCGAGTCGTTCTCCACCTCCACCACGGTCACCGGCACCGGGCCGGCCAGCGCCCCGTAGACCCGGTGGCGGGCGTCGCCCCCGGGGATGCGCAGCGCGGTCTCGATCACCGGCCCGGCTCCCAGCCGATGCTGGCGCACGGTGGCCTCCCGGGCCGGCAGGTACCACCGGTCCTCCGCCCCGATCCACCAGTCGAGCGACCACCCCGCTGCCTCGGGCGACACCAGGCCAGCCTGGTCGACCCGGGCCCGGGCTTCGCCGGTGAGGGTGCCGGTGGCGGCCCAGCCGGCGTCCCGGGGACGTTCGAGGGCGCGGGGGCCCAGCACCAGGCCGGCCGCCAGCCCGTCCGGCACCGCCGCCATCACTCCGGCCCGACCCCGGCCCGACCCGGTGTCGCCGCCGTCGCTGGTACCGGCCCCGGTCACCGGCCGCCGCCCCGGTTGGCTCCCAGCTCGTGGCCCAGCCGGCCCCGCAGCAGCGACTCCTGGGCGAAGTCGGGGGTGCGACCCTCCCAACAGATCCCGTAGACCTGGGCCGCGATCGGCATCACCACCTTGTGCCGGGTGGCCAGCTCCTTGACCACCTTGGCCGCCTTCACCCCCTCGGCCACCTGGTCCATGCCGGCCAGGACCTCCTCGATGGTGCGCCCGGCGCCCAGCTCCCGACCCACCCGCGCGTTGCGGCTCTGCGGGCTGATGCAGGTGGCCAGCAGATCGCCCATGCCGGCCAGCCCGGCCAGGGTGAGGGGCTCACCGCCCATCTTCGTGCCCAGCTCGATCAGCTCGGCCAGGGCCCGGGTGATGATGGCGGCCCGGGCGTTGTCGCCCAGCTGGCGGCCCTCAACCGCCCCGGCGGCGATGGCGTACACGTTCTTGAGGGCGCCTCCCAGCTCGCAGCCCACCACGTCGTGGTGGGTGAACACCCGGAAGGTGGGGGTGGCGAACACGGCCTGGAGCCGGTGGGCGATGTGCTCCTCGGTGAGCGCCACCACCGCGCCCGCCGGGTAACCGGCCAGGATCTCCTTGGCCAGGTTGGGCCCGGTGAGCACCCCCACCGGCCGGCTGGGGAGCACCTGCTCGGCGATCTCGGTCATCCGCAGCAGGGTGTCGGGCTCGAACCCCTTGGCCAGGCTCAGCACCGGCACCCAGGGCCGCAGATGGGGGGCGACCCGCTCGCAGGTGTCCCGGAAGGCGCCGGTGGGCACCCCCATCACCAGCAGGTCGGTCCCGGCCACCGCCTCCTCCAGCTCGGTGGTGGCCCGCAGGCTCGGGTGGAGCTCGTAATCGGCCAGGTAGCGGGTGTTGCGGTGGCGGCTGTTGATCGAGTCCACCGTCTCGGTATCCCGCGCCCACAGCGTGGTGGGGGTGTTGTGGGCCGCCAGGTGGGCCACCGTCGTCCCCCACGACCCACCGCCCAGCACCAGTACCCGGAGCTCCGACATGGGCTGCACACTACCGCCGCGCACTACGCTGAGGGGCAGTGCGCGACCAGGCTCCCCATCGTCCTCCCCGGGGCTTCGCCGCCGGCGAACCCCCGGAGCCCACCGTGCTCCCGGTCGCGGTGGCCGTCGTGGTGCCGGTGAAATCGTTCGAGCTGGCCAAGGGCCGCCTGGCCCGCCACCTCGACGCCGACCACCGGGGCCGCCTGGCCCGCCAGCTGGCGGCCCGGGTGCTGGAGGCGGCCGGCGATCTGGAGCGCTGGGTGGCGTGCGACTCCGACGAGGTGGCCCGCTGGGCCCGCAACCAGGGGGCCGGCGTGCTGCGCCACCCCGAGCCCGGCCTCAACCCGGCCGTGGCCCACGCCGTGGCCGAGCTGGGCCGCCGGGGGACAGACCGGGTGATCGTGGCCCACGGCGACCTTCCCCTCGCCCAGGACATCACCTGGGTCGGAGACTTCGACGGGGTCACGATCGTGCCCGACCGCCGGGGCGACGGCACCAACGTGCTGGCCGTCCCCACCGGCGCCGGGTTCGTCTTCGCCTACGGGGCCGGGTCGGCCAGCCGGCACCGGGCCGAAGCCGAGCGACTGGGCCTCCCCCTGCGGGTGGTGGCCGACGAGGCGCTGGGGTGGGACATCGACACCCCCGACGACCTCGCCCTGTTCGACAGCCTCGGCCGGCCCGGGGTGACGCCGGCGGAGCAGACGCCGTGACCGAAGCCCAGAACCCCCTCACCCCGGCACCTGTGGCGATGGCGGTGGCGTCGCGTGACCTGCCCATCCCGGCCCGGGCGCTGGCCATCGGGGCCCACCCCGACGACGTCGATTTCGGCTGCGGCGCCACGCTGGCCAAATGGGCCGCCGCCGGCTGCGAGGTGCACGTGGTGGTGTGCACCGACGGTTCCAAGGGCACCTGGGACCCCACCACCGATCAGGCGGCGCTGATCACCCGGCGCCAGGAGGAGCAGCGGCGGGCGGCGGCCGCCCTCGGCGCCACCGGCGAGGTCGGGTTCCTGGGCTGGGTCGACGGCGAGCTCGACTCGTCGCTGGAGCAGCGGGCCCAGGTGGCGTGGTGGATCCGCCGCACCCGGCCCGACGTGGTGCTGGGCCACGATCCGTGGAAGCGTTACCGCCTGCACCCCGACCATCGTCACGCCGGCCTGCTGGCCACCGAGGGGGTGGTGGCCGCCCGGGATCCGCTGTTCTTCCCCCACCAGGAGTACCCCCACCACCGGCCGGCCCGGATGCTGCTGTTCGAGGCCGACGAGCCCGACCACGTGGAGGACGTCGGCGGCTTCCTCGACGCCAAGCTCAACGCGCTGCTGTCGCACGAGAGCCAGTTCGAGTCGACCATGAAATCCGCGTCGGACCCGAACCTGCTGGCCTTCCGTCAGCGGGTGGAGGCCAAGCTGCTGGCGGCCGGCCAGGCCGGCGGGGTGCACCACGCCGAGGTGTTCAAGCTCATCGACGACCTCTGAGCGGATCTTCCGGAGGCTGGCGACCGGGGCGCCAGCCCGGTCGGGGCCGTTCGAGCCGGCGGCCGTAGACTCGGACCGTGACCACGAAGAAGCCGGACGCCGCAGACTGGTCGTTCCTGCGCCGGCCGTTCTGGATCTTCTCCCACCTGTTCGCGCTCACCGTGGTGGCGAGCTTCGTGCTGTTGGGCTTCTGGCAGCTCAACCGCTACCACCAGCGGGTAGACCACAACACGGTGATCGCCTCCCGCACCGCTCCACCGGCCGTCGATCTGAGCATCGCCCTGGGCACCCCGGCCGACCAACTCGACTACCAGCTGGTGGCCGGCCAGGGGCGCTACGTGGCCGACGACGTGGTGCGGGTGGCCAACCGGAGCCAGGGCGGCGTGGCCGGCCAGCACCTGGTGTCGGTGTTCCAGCTCGACGACGGCCGGGAGCTGCTGGTCAACCGGGGCTTCGTCCCCCTCGACGACGATGTGCCGGTGCTACCGGCCCCCACCGGCGAGGTGACGGTGGAGGGCTGGCTGCGGGCCAGCGTGGCCCGGGAGACGTTCGGGGCCACCGACACCGGCCGGGGCGATGTGGTCCCCCGGCTCGACGTGTCCGCCATCCAGGAGCGGCTCGGCCCCGACGAGCCGGTGGAGCCGGTGTGGCTCCAGCTGGCCCCGAGCAGCCAGAAGGCGGCCCGGGCCACCTTCCCCGACCCGGTGCCCCTGCCCGAGCTGACCGATGGACCGCACCTCAGCTACATGGGCCAGTGGTGGATCTTCGCCGCGCTGGGCGTCGGCTTCTACCTGGCCCTGCTGCGCCGCACCGCCCGGCGGGGCGCCGCCCCGGTCTCAGCGGCCGCTCCGGAAGCAGAGCAGCCGAAATTAGGAGTCTGAGCCGCGCTCAGCGCCGCTCAGGCTCCTCAGAACGGCTCAGAACGGCTCAGGCCCCGCCGCCGAGGCCGGCCGGCCCGCCGAGGGCGTCGGCGTAGCGGGTCAGCAGGTCGATGTGCTCGTCGACCGAGCGGGGGGTGACCGGCAGGTCCCGGCGGGACTCGTCGGTGCGCAGCGACAGGTGGGTGACGCCCAGGCTCGACCACTCCGCCGCCTCGTCGGCCCAGGTGTCGGGCGAGGTGCGGCCGGGGCTGGTCCAGCTCTCGATGCCGAACCCGTCGGGCAACGTGCCGCCGGCGGCCGCTTCCAGCTCGGCCTTCGATTCGAGGTAGGCCTGGCGGTCGTTGGCCAGGTGGTCCTGGAAGTTCGACAGCCAGCCCTGGCCCAGGGTGACGGCCCGCTTGAGCGCCGCCGGTGACCGACCACCGATCCAGATGGGGATCTGGCGGCCGGGAAGGGGGTTGATGCCGCCGCCCTTCACCGCCTCGTCGCCCACGTGGACGTCGACCACGGGCTCGGCCCACAGGGTGCGCATGGCCTCGATCTGGGCGTCCATCCGCCGGCCCCGACGGGAGAAGTCCTGATCGAGGGCGTCGAACTCGAAGGGGTTCCAGCCCACGCCGAGCCCGAGGCGGAGCCGGCCGTCGCTCCACAGGTCCACCTCGGCCGCCTGCTTGGCCGCCAGCACCGTCTGGCGCTGGGGGAGGATGATGATGCCGGTGGCCAGCTCGATCCGGGTGGTGATGGCAGCCAGGTAGCCGAACAGCACGAACGGCTCCCGCCACAGGCGGCCGGCGTACTCGCCGAACCCGCTGGTCTCCCCCACCACGTGGTCGAAGGCTTCGAGGTGGGCGTAGCCCAGCGACTCCGCCGCCTGGGCGTAGGCCCGCACCGCTCCCGTGTCACCGCCGATCTCGTTGCAGGGGAAGATGACGCCGATCCTCATGTGCTACTCCTTCATAGGTTGTACTGCGGCGCGCCGTAGGCGCCCGGCGGGGTTGGGCCCCCGCCGGTGGATGGGGGAGCGCAGCGACGGGGGCGCGAGCCCCCGAAGATCTAGGCGTGCATGCCTCCGTCGACCACGAACTCCTGGCCGGTGCAGTAGCTGGCGTCGTCGCTGGCCAGGAACAGCACCAGCGAGGCGACCTCGCCCGGGGCGGCCTCCCGGCCCAGCGGCACGGCCCGGAGCATGCGGTCCTTCGGGAAGTCGGCCGTCATGTCGGTGTCGATGATGCCGGGGTGCACGGAGTTGACCCGGATGCCCGACGGGCCCAGCTCCTTGGCCGCCACCTTGGTCATGCCCCGCACCGCGAACTTGGTGGCGGTGTAGGCCATGGACCCGAACACGCCCTCCAGGCCGGCCACCGACGAGATGTTCACGATCGAGCCCGACCCCTGCTCGATCATGCTGGGGGCCACCGCCTTCATGCCCAGGAACACCCCGGTCTGGTTGACGGCGATCACCCGGTCCCAGTCGGCCTGCGAGGTGTTCACCAGGCGGCCGGCGAACAGGATGCCGGCGTTGTTGACCAGCACGTCGATGCGGCCGTAGCGGTCCTTGATCTGGCCCACCACGTCGTTCCAGCCGGCCTCGGAGGTGACGTCGTGGCTGATGAACTCGCAGCCCAGCTCGCCGGCGGTGCGTTCCCCGGCCTCGGTGAGCACGTCGGTGATCACCACCGAGGCCCCTTCGGCGGTGAACAGCGCCGCCTCGGCCGCCCCCTGCCCTCGGGCCCCGCCGGTGATGAGGGCCACCTTGCCTGCCAGCCTGCCTTGCGATGCGTCTGCCATGCCCGCTTCGTAGCACGCCCACCCCACCGGCGCACGCCCATCCCGCCCCCGGCCGGGACGCTGCCGGCCCCGGCCGGCGATCTCTGACCTCCGGTACCGGCGGGGGCCACGCCACGTCAGAGATCCGGTGTGGCTCTCCCTAGCCTGGCGGGGATGGGGGCGGGGATCACCGTGGCCGGGGTCGACGGGTGCCGGGGCGGCTGGGTGGTGGTGACGGCCCATCACGACGAACCCGGCGGCGGCCCGGCGCGGCTGGCGGCCGAGGTGGTGCCAGGGCTGGAACCCCTGATCGAACGGGCCCGGCGGGGCGAGCTGGCGGCGGTGGCGGTGGACATGCCGATGGGCCTGCTGACCGACCGGCCCCGCCGGTCGGACCGGGAGGCCCGGGCCGTGCTCGGGCCCCGCCGGGCCTCGGTGTTCCCCACGCCGGTGCGGGCCGTGCTCGACGCCGCGTCCTACCCCGAGGCCTGTGAGCAGAGCCGGGCCGCCTGCGGCAAGGCGCTGTCGAAACAGGCCTGGTTCCTGGTCGACCGCATCCGCCAACTCGACGAGCTGATCACCCGGGCCGACCAGGAGTCGGTGGTGGAGGCCCACCCGGAGTGCGCCTTCCTCCGCCTGGCCGGGGGCGAACCGCTGCCGTCGAAGCACACGCCCGAGGGCCGGCGCCGCCGCCACCAGCTCCTGCGCCGCCATCTGGGCCGCCCGTTCGAGCGGCTGTGGCGGGCCGCCCCGGCTCCCCCGCTGGACCTCCTCGACGCCACCGTGCTCACCGTCACCGCCTGCCACCTGGTGGCGGGCACCGCCATCGTGCTGGGCCGGGAGGTCGACCCCGCCGGCAAGCTGGCCCAGGTCGTGTACTGACCGGTGCCTCACCGACCAGACGGGCACCGCCGACGAACGGCGGACGAGCTACGAACGACCGGCGAGCGGACGGTGTGGACATCGGCCGGCACGTCACTCGTGCGCGGTCCAGGTCCAGCGGCCATACTCGTGCCGTGCCCGGTGACGAACCGATCCTCGACCTGGAGTACCTGCTCAACCCCGACGAGCAGGACCAGTTCCGCCGACTCTGCCTGCCCACCACGGCCGAGGAGCTGGCGGCCCTGCCCGAGGTGGTCGAGCTCCATCTGTCCCAGCTCGAGACCGAGGCCGGCCCCAACGCCGATCTGGAGACGGCCCAGGCGATCGGGCGGTCGCTGATCTCCCTCCTCGGCGCCGATCTCCCCCTCGACGACGCCCAGCGGGCCCTGGTCCGGGGGGCGGTGGAGTACTTCCTGATGGTCGACGACGCCTCGGGCGACCTCGACGACGTGCTCGGCTTCGACGACGACGCCCGGGTTCTCAACTCCGTCCTCGACCGCATCGGCCAGCCCGAGCTCAAAATCGACCTCGGTTGACCGGCGTGACAGGCGACCTCGGTTGACCCGGCCAGGGCGGATCAGCGCCGGCATCGCCCTGGTGCGGGGCCGGCGGAGCGGCCGCCCCGAGGTACTCCTGGTCCATCCCGGGGGTCCGTTCTGGGCCGGCAAGGACGAGCACGGCTGGTCGATCCCCAAGGGCGAGCTCGACGATCCCGACGACCCCGACCTGGAAGCGGTGGCCCGGCGCGAGTTCGCCGAGGAGACGGGGCAGGCGCCGCCCGCCGGTGCGCTGACCCCGCTCCCCTCGTTCAGCCTGGGCTCGGGCAAGCGGCTGCACGCCTTCTGGTTGGAGGGCGAGATCGACGCCGACGCCGTGGTGTCGAACGAGTTCGAGCTGGAGTGGCCGCCCCGGTCGGGCCGCACGCAGCGCTTCCCGGAGGTCGATCGGGCGGCCTGGTTCGACCTCGACCACGCCCGGACCCGCCTCCACAAGGGTCAGGTCAAGCTGGTGGATCTCCTGGTCGCCGCGCTGCGGGACGACTGAGCCGCCGCCACCTTCGCCTGAGCCCAAAACCCACTCATTGCCAGATGGAACCGATCCCAAACACGAATCGGCTGTGGAGTATCACCCATCCCTGGCTCGGTGGTACGTTGACGCTTGTCATGTTGCTCGAACTCGGTCCAGTGGCAGCCGACGATCTGCAGCGGTGGTCCCGGCGGGCCCGCCGGGTGGTCACCGAACTACGGTCCAACCCGGAGCAGCTCGACGGCATCGCCAGTGAAGACTGGCTGGATCAGTGGTCGAAGCTGATCGACGCCTGGTGCTCGGCCTGCGCCGCCACTGGCGGTACCGGCGACATCCGTTGGAGCTGCCCGCTCGACGACGAGATGGCGGAGTACCTGGTGCACGGGCTGGAGCGCTGCTTCCACTCCGACTGTGTGAACGCCCTGATCGAGCCGGAAGACCGGCGGGCCCAGGGCCTCGTCACCCTCCACATCATCCAGGCCTTCGTCGACGGCCTGTCGGCCGAGGGCGATGTGTGCCACCAGCACTACGTCGACCAGGTGCGGGCGTCGCTCGCCGGCCGCCTCGAAGCCTGAACGCCGTCAACTCTCCGGCTTGCTGAGTTCCGTCAACCCTCCGGGTTGCTGAATTCCGTCAACCCTCCGGGTTGCTGAATTCCGTCAACCCTCCGGGTTGCTGCGGGTGCCCGATCCGGCTGGTGACGAACGCAGGGCCCGACCGGCCAGCACCCGCTTGTCGGCCACCCCCTCCCGCAGCGCCACCTGGCCCGCCACCAGCACGTAGTCGATACCCACCGAGGTGAGGTCGGGTTGGGCCACCGTGGCCCGGTCGCCCACCGTCGCCGGGTCGAAGACCACCACATCGGCGTCGGCTCCCCGCTGAAGCCGGCCCTTGCGGGCCATGTCGGGCAGCATGCCCTCCACCCGCCGGGCGGGCAGGATGGTGATCTTGGCCAGGGCACTCATGAGGTCGAGGGTGCCCACCTGGCGGACGTAGCGCCCGAGGAGCCGGCAGAACGTGCCCGCCCCCCGGGGGTGGTTGTTGCGGTCCGGGTTGAGGATGGCGTCGCTGGCCACCATGATCCAGGGCTCGGTGAGGGTGAGCTGCACCTCGGTCTCAGGGATGGAACCCAGGGCCGCCACCAGCTTGTTGTCTTTCACCGCCTGGTCGTAGGTGGCCTCGGTGAGGCGCCGTTCGGTGCCGGCCACCTGGAGGTTGTCGTAGGAGATGCCGAACCGTTCCTGCCAGCCGGCGGAGAAGCGGGCGCTGCCGAGGAAGGTGCCCCAGAAGTCGTAGGGGTAGAGGCAGGCGGTGACGTCGAGACCGGCGGCCCGGGCGCTGTCGAGCCGGCGCAGGGTGTCGGCCATCACGAAGGTGCCGCCGGTGGACGTGATGTGCTCGATGTGGATCCCCACCTTGGCTTGGCGGGCCACCTGCAGCGCCTCGTCGATGGCCTCCATCGAGGTGCCCGGAGGGTAGGGGTCGCTGTAGCGGACATGGAAGAAGGCGCTGTGGCCGAAGCCGGCCGCCACCCGGGCCAGGCCCACCATCTCCTCCAGCGTGGTGCCGGGCGAGTACTCGGGGGAGAACGACACGCCGGCGTAGCCGTCGGTCAGGCTCTGGCGCAGCAGTTGTTCGAAATCGGCCTGCTGGGCCGGGGTGAGCGGATCCTCCACCCCCGCGCCCAGCTCGGCCCGCATGAAGTGCTGGTGGAACGCCCCACCGAAATGGACCGGGCTCTGGTTCTCGTAGCGCTGGAAGAAGGGGGCGGCGTAGTTGTCGATCCCGTGCATGCCGAGGTTGGTGGTGACGCCGTCGGCCAGCTTGAACCACACCCCGAACGGGTTCGGCTCGTAGGACAGGATGTCGATGAAGCCGGGGGCCACCACCCGGTCCGTGGCGTCGATCTCCTCGATGCCCTGGAGCGGGCTGAGGCTCACGGCTGTGATCACGCCGCCGTCGACGCCCACGTGGGCCACCCGGTCGAAACCGGAGTCGGGGTCCATCACCCGCCCGTTGGCGATGACCAGCTCGTGCACGACCCCGGGATCAGGGGCGGGCCCGGCGCCGGGCAGCGGCGGGGGCTCGGTGCGCAGGGCGTTCGTCGTCAGCTCCGCCAGGGCCTGCGTCTCGGGCTGGACCCGGGGCCGGATGCCCACCACGGCGGCGATGGCGGCATTGGCCGCGCCGAAGCCCAGCGCCACCAATACGCGACGCCGAGCCCGCAGCGACAGGAGCGGTTCCGGATCATCAGCCATCGTCGAGGACGAACCTAGCCGCCGGTAGGCGGCGCCCAGGGGATGGGGCCCCTGGGCCCATGGGGAGGCGGCGAAGCCGCCGTCGGGGGCGCAGCCCCCGGAGAACGGTCCCGGGTCAGCCCAGCCCATCACCAGGGACCGGCCCGGTGCCTGTACTGTTTTGGCTGTGTCTGGTGACTTCCCCGCCCTCTACCGTCTCGGGATCGTCGGCGCCGGCCAGATCGCCCGCATGACCCACCAGGCCGCTCTGAAGCTCGGCATCACCCCCCGGCTCCTGGCCGAGCACCTCGACGACTCGGCGGCCCAGGCCGCCCCCGAGGCCATGTTCGGCCACCCCGACACGCTGGCCGCCTTCGCCGACCTGTGCGAGGTCCTCACGTTCGAGCACGAGCGGCTCGACCTGGGCCTGCTCCAGCTCATCGAGGACAGCGGGGCCGTGGTCCGCCCCGGCACCAAGACCATCCGGGCCGCCTTCGACAAGCTCCACCAGCGCCGGGTGCTGCTCAACCGGGGGTTCCCGGTGCCGGCCTTCGCCGAGGTGCGGGGCCCCGACGACCTGTTCGATTTCGCCTCCACCCACGGCTTCCCGGTGGTCCTCAAGTCGGTGCGGGCCGGCCTGCCCGGCCAGCGGGGGGTGTGGATCGTCGAGAGCGTCAACGAGGCACTCCGGGTGCTGGCCGAGCACGGCGACCGAGACCTCATGGCCGAGTCGTTCCAGGCCATCGTGAAGGAGCTGGTGGTGCTGGTGGCCCGCCGGCCCGGCGGGTTCGCCCGCTCCTACCCCATCGCCGAGATGACCTACCAGGACGGCGAGGTGCGGGAGATCCGGGTGCCGGCCGCGGTCGGCCACCCGGTGGCGGTGCAGGCCCGGGAGCTGGCCTTGCGCCTGGCCGACGAGTTCGACGCCGTGGGCGTGCTGGCCGTCGAGCTGTTCCTCACCACCGACGGCCTCGTGGTCAACGAGCTGGCGGCCCGCCCCCACAACGCCGGCCACGTGACGATCGAGAACAGCCCCACGTCGCAGTTCGAGAACCACGTCCGGGCGGTGCTCGACCTGCCCCTCGGCCCCACCTGGAGCAACGCTCCGGCGGCGGTGACGATCAACGTGATCGGAGGCCTCGAGAACATCGACCCGGCCAACAACCTGGTCGACGCCCTGGCGGTGGAAGGAGCGCAGGTGCACCTGTATGGCAAGATCCCGAGGCCCGGCCGTAAGTTGGGCCACGTGACCGCCCTGGGAGACGACATCGATCAGGCCCGCGAGCTGGCCCGCCGGGCCGAGGCCGCCCTCCACGGACGGCGCCCCTGATGAGCACCCAGGCCCCACCCCAACTCACCGTGGTCGACCATCCGCTGGTGGCCCACAAGATCACGATGCTGCGCAACGTGAACACCTCCTCGGAGTCGTTCCGGTCGCTGTGCACCGAGATCACCCTGCTCACGGCGTACGAGGCGCTCCGCCACCTGCCGGTGGAGGCGGTTGAGGTGGAGACCCCGATCACCACCACCCGCTCGCCCATGCTGACCGGCCCGGCGCCGGCCGTGGTGGGCATCCTGCGGGCCGGGCTGGTGATGGTGGAGGCCATCCTCACCCTCATCCCCCACGCCCGGGTGGGCCATCTCGGCCTGTTCCGGGACCCCGAGACGCACCGTCCGGTGGAGTACTACCGCAAGCTCCCGGCCGACATCGCCGACCGGGAGGTCCTCCTGGTGGACCCGATGCTGGCCACCGGGGGCAGTGCTGTCCACGCCCTCGACATCCTGGTGGAGCTGGGCTGCCGCCCGGCCCGCCTGCTGTCGATCATCGGGTGCCCCGAGGGTGTGGGGGCCGTGCACGCCGCCCACCCCGACGTCACCGTGACCCTGGCCGCGCTCGACGAGGGCCTGAACGAGCACGCCTACATCGTTCCCGGTCTGGGCGACGCCGGCGACCGCATCTACGGCACCCGGTGACCGATCCGGCCGCGCCCGGCGAACCGGCCGCCGTCCCGACCCCGGGGCCGGCCATCGACTGGGACGGCCTGCGCCAGGCGGCCCGGGCCGTCTGCGCCCGGGCCTACGCCCCCTACAGCCGGTTCCCGGTGGGGGCGGCGGCGCTGGTGGACGACGGCCGGATCGTCACCGGCTGCAACGTGGAGAACGTGTCCTACGGGCTGACCCTGTGCGCCGAGTGCGGCCTGGTGTCGGACCTGGCCCGCACCGGCGGCGGCCGCCTGGTGGCGGTGGCCGTGGTGTCGGGCTCAGGCGAGCCGTGCCTCCCGTGCGGCCGGTGTCGCCAGCTGCTGTTGGAGCACGGCGGGTTCGAGTGCCTGGTCGACGGCGACGGCGAGCCCCGCCCGCTGAGCGAGCTCATCCCCGGCGGCTTCACCGCCGACCGCCTGTCCCGCGGCTAGCTCCTCCCGGGCTTTTTACCCACGGCACCGCCGGCGACGGCCCCGGTGAGAAGTCGGTGGCGAACCGCCCTGGCTACCGTTCCAGGCAGGCCTGGATGCCGGCGACGAAGTTGGCCGTCATGTTGGCCAGGGTGTAGCGGTCTGCCGCCCGGCGGGCGGCGGCCACCACGGCAGCCCGCCGTTCGTCGTCGGCCAACAGGTCGAGGATCGCCTTGGACATGACGTCGGGGTCGTCGGCCACCACGAAGCCGTTGGCCCCGTTGTCGACGTAGTCGATCTCGGGGCCGTGGCGGGCGTTGTCGGTGGTGAACAGGGGTACGCCGGAGGCGAACGAGTCGAGCACATGGAGCCCGACGGCGCCCGGGCTGATCTGCACGGTGGCCAGCCGGAACCAGGCCGCCTTGTCCATCCCGGTGCGGGCCCCCACCAGATGGGCCCACGGGCAGTCGGCCAGCTGAGCCTCCAGCTCGGCCCGGGCCGGCCCGTCGCCGATCACCACCAACCGGAACGACGGCTCCCGGGCGTGGACCCGGCGGGCCACCTCGGCCAGCAGATCGACCCGTTTGTCGACGTAGAGGGCACCGCAGTAGATCCCGAGCGGGGCGCCGGGCGGCAGGTCTATCGAGCGGCGCAGCTCGGCGAGGGTGTCGTCGCTCACCGCCGCCAGGTCGGCCAGGAAGGCCTCGTTGTCGATGGCGTTGTCGAGCACGGTGATGCGGTCGGCCGGGTAGCCCTGGCCCTCCAGGAAGTGGCGGGTCTCCCCGGTGTAGGCGAACCACCAGTCGACCTGCTTGGTGAACAGGCCTTTCCACCGCTCCCGCAGCCCGTCGGGCGCGGCGCTCTGCAGGTTGCGGCCGTGCCCCCAGTAGGCCACCCGCCGCCGCCCCGGCCGGTTCCGACCGACCATGCGCCGGATCTGGATCGGGTAGTTGGACAGGATCTTGATCTCCTGGGTGAGCACCACCAGGTCGGCGTGGCGGGCCCGCCGGGGGCAGGGCTGCCACAGGAGCTCGGTGCCCCGCACGGTGAACCACCGGCTGTGCACCTCGTCGGCCCAGCTCAGCCGGCCGCTGTCGTTGCGGGTGGCGTCGGACGGCGACGGCTGCCCGTAGACCACCCGCAGCTCGATCCCGGCCTTGTCGCACTCTTCCCGCAGCCGCTCGAACAGGCCCACCCGGTACTGGACCAGGCGGCGCTGGAGGATCGTCACCCGGGGGCGGTCACGCTCCGGCCGGGAGCGGCGGCCGGCGATCGGGCGCCGGGCCACGGCCATCGCCTTGGCGGCCTCGCCCAGCACGGCCCCGGCAGCGTCGGTGAGTACGGTCCCGGCCATCATGGGTCTAGCGGTACCCCGCTCCCTGTCGCCGCTGGCGTATGGAGCCGAAAACCCTGTTGGCGGCCAGCGCACCGGGCCGGGTGGAGAGCACCCGGAGCCAGCGGGCGAAGGCGGCCGGAGACATCCCGTCCACCAGCATGCGGGGCAGCCGGGTGGTGACCCCGGGGCGGGTGACGGCTCCTCGCTGCACCACGAACTGGGTGCCGACGCCCAGGCGGCGGGCCGCCTCGTCCCAGGCGTCGCAGGTGCGGCCCCAGGGCCAAGCCAGCTCGGCCATGACGTCGGGGGGCCGCCCCAGACCCTCGGCCAGCGCCTTGACCGAGGTGGCGATGTCGTCGGCCACCTCGTCGGCCAGGCCCGGCGCCAGCTCCCATCGTTCGTGGCTGTGGGTGTGGGAGCGGAACTCGAGCACCCCTTCGTCGGCCAGGCGTCGGGCCGCCGACCAGGACAGGTGCTCGTCGCCCGGTGACGGGTCGGCCGGGCAGCGGTCGGTGATGAGGAACGACGTGGCCCGGAACCCATGGTGGCGTAGGGCGGGGGCCACCGCCGTGTCGAGGTCGGCGTAGCCGTCGTCGAAGGTGAGGGCCACGGCCGGCCCGACCGGCGCAGCGGCCCGCCCGGCGGCCACCGCTCCCACCTCGCTGGCGGTGAGCGTGGTGTAGCCCTGCCCGGACAGCCAGGCCAGGTGGGCGGCGAACACCTCGGGGGTGGTGGAGAAGGGCCCCGGGCCGGGGCCGACCCGGTGGTAGCACAGGACGGGGATGGGGCGCAGCACAGCCGGGCCTACAGCCTTCCCAGGAGGCCGGGCAGCTCGCCCAGGTGCTCGATCCGGAGCCACCGGGGCTCGTCGCAGCCATCGGCGATGTCGTCGACCGCCTCGTGGGCCCAGGTGATGCCGTAGGGCACGTGGACGGCCTGGGCCCCCAGCTCCAGCACCGGCAGCACGTCGGACCGCACGGAGTTGCCCACCATCACGAACTCGTCCGGGTCGGCCGAGCACCGCTGCAGCACCTTGCGGTAGATCTCGGGCGACTTCTCGGTGACGATCTCCACCCGCTCGAACAGCTCGGCCAGGCCCGATTCGGCCACCTTGGACTCCTGGTGGAACAGGTCGCCCTTGGTGATCAGCACCAGCCGGTAGCGCTCGGCCAGGCAGGCCAGCGTCTCGGGCACGTGGTCGATCAGCTCCACCGGGTGGCTCAGCAGCTCCTTGCCCCAGTCGATCAGCTGCTGAACGGCGGCTCCCGGCAGGGTGCCACCGCTGACCTCGAGCGCGGTCTCGATCATGGACAGGGTGAACCCCTTGGCTCCGTAACCGAAGACTTCGAGGTTGGCCCGCTCCCGGGCCAGCAACCGCTCGCCCACGGCGTCGGCCGGCAGCCAGGAGGCCAGGAGATCGCGGAACTTCTGCTCGGTCACGGCGAAGTGGCTCTCGGAGTGCCACAACGTATCGTCAGCATCGAATCCCACGACGGACACAGTCACAGAGAGCCCAACATAGCTCCCACCCGGCTCGTCCCCGCCCGCCCAGCGGGCAGTGGGCCATTACCCCGACCTGGATGGGGGAGGGCCGCTCGCGGCCCGACTGGGGCGCCGAGGCCCCGCACGGCGCGCCAGCGCCGAGGGACGGGGTTGGGGCCCCGGCCCTGATGGGGGAGGGCCGCCTGCGGCCCGACGGGGGCGCCGAGCCCCCGAACAGCACAGGTACTCTGAGTCATGCCCGCTGACGCCGTCGATCCGATCCTGGCCGCCCCCAAGGTGCTCCTGCACGACCACCTCGACGGGGGCATGCGGCCCACCACCGTGATCGAGCTGGCCCGGGAGCAGGGATACCGGGCGCTGCCCACCGAAGACCCCGACGACCTGGCCCGGTGGTTCACCCGGGGGGCGGACCGGCGGAACCTGGAGCTGTACCTGGAGACGTTCGCCCACACCGTGGGCGTCACCCAGACCAAGGACGGCCTGCAGCGGGCGGCGGCCGAGGCGGCCCAGGACCTGGCGGCCGACGGGGTGGTGTACGCCGAGGTCCGCTTCGCCCCGGAGCTCCACACCGAGCAGGGCCTCACGCTCGACGAGGTGGTGGAGTCCGTGCTGGAGGGCTTCCGCATCGGCTCGGCCGGCACCCGGCTCACCGTGGGCACCCTGTGCACGGCCATGCGCACCGCCGCCCGGTCCTACGAGATCGCCGAGCTGGCCCTGCGCCACCGGGACGAGGGGGTGGTGGGCTTCGACATCGCCGGGGCCGAGGCCGGGCATCCGCCCAGCCGCCACCTCGACGCCTTCCAGCTCGTCATGCGGGAGAACTTCCACATCACGATCCATGCCGGCGAGGCCTTCGGCCTCCCCTCCATCGCCGAGGCCCTGCACTACTGCGGGGCCGAGCGTCTGGGCCACGGGGTGCGGATCGTCGACGACATCGAGATCGACGCCCACGGCCGGGCCCACCTCGGCCGCCTCGCCGCCTACGTGCGGGACCGCCGGGTGCCCCTCGAGATGTGCCCCACGTCGAACGTGAACACCGGGGCGGCCAGCTCGATCGCCGAGCACCCCATCGGGCTGCTGCGCCGGCTCCGGTTCCGGGTCACGGTCAACACCGACAACCGGCTGATGAGCGACGTGACCCTCACCGACGAGTTCACCAAGCTGCGCGACGCCTTCGGCTACACGCTGGGCGACATGGAGTGGCTCACCCTCAACGCCATGAAGAGCGCCTTCTGGCCCTTCGAGCAGCGGCTCAAGATCATCAACGAGCTGATCAAGCCGGGCTACGCCGCGCTGCGCGACGCCCACCTCTGAACGCGGCTCGCACCATGGCGCCAGTGGGCCGGTAGCGCACGGGGCGCCGCCCTCCGCCGGCAGGACAGGCGGGCCGGCGGGGCCCGGCCGGGCCGAGCCGTCAGTTCAGCGAGGGGTCGAGAGGGAAGTGGGCGAACCAGGCCAGCTCGCCCCCCTGACGCTGCAGCACCCGGGCCCACAGGTTGGCGGGATCGTCGGTGAAGAGATCCTCGATGCAGGCGTCGACGACCCACCAGCCGTGGTTGGCGATCTCGCCCTCGAGCTGGCCCGGGGCCCAGCCGGCGTAGCCGGAGAACACCCGCACCTGCACGATCCCCTCGGCCACCGCCAGCGCCGGCTGCGAATCGAGGTCGACGGAGTGCGCCCCGAGCGCCATGCCCCCGTCGCAGGCTTCGGACCGGCCCAGGGCGATCAGGGCGTCACGGTCCACCGGCCCGCCGTGGAACACGGAATCGGGCAGGCCCGACAGCTCTTCCCACTCGGGGAAAGCGTCGGACAGAGGCAGGCGCGACGGCCGGTTCAGGATCAGGCCCAGCGCTCCCTCATCGCTGTGCTCGAGGATGAGGGTCAGCGTCGCGTCGAAGTTGGGGTCGTGGAACTCGGGGCGGGCTATGAGAATCCGCCCCGACAGCGACGGCGCCATGTGGACAAAGGGTATCTCTGCTTGGTTCACCTGGCTGATCCTCCAGTGATCCTTGGACACCAGGCACACTCCCGCCCTGGCTCCCGCCATGATCCAGTCTCGGCCGCCCCCACCCCGACGTTAGAGCCTTTTCCAGGACTGGCCTCCGGTAAGCCAGGAGCGGGCGGGGAGCCGTAAACTGGTTTGGATGCGAGTACTTCCCAAGGCCAATGAGCTCTGCTGGTGCGGTAGCGGCAAGAAGTACAAGCGCTGCCACAAGGAGACGATGGAGCCCGTCCACGCCGGTCGGGTCTCGCCCAAGCTGCCGGTGCCCGACACCATCGCCAAGCCGACGTGGGCCGATGGCGGCCGCATCGAGCGGTGGGACGAGCCCCGGGTGAAATCACCCGAGGTGATCGAGCGGATGCGGCGCACCTGCCGGGAAGCGGCCGACACCCTGGCCTTCCTCGGCACCCTGTGCCAGCCGGGCGTCACCACCGACGAGATAGACCGGGCCTGCCACGACGAATGCCTGCGGCGGGGTTCCTACCCCAGCCCGCTGGAGTATCCGGGGGGCGGCGGCGTAGCCCCCTTCCCCAAGTCGTTGTGCACCTCGGTGAACGAGGTGATCTGTCACGGCATCCCCGACGATCGGCCCCTGGCCGACGGCGACATCGTGAACCTCGACGTCACCCTGTTCAAGGAAGGCGTGCACGGAGACACCAACGCCACCTTCTTCGTGGGCGAGGTCGACGATCTGTCCCGCCGCCTCACCATCGCCACCCGGGACTGCCTGCTCCGGGGCATCGATGCGGCCAAGCCGGGCCGCCCGCTGAACGAGATCGGCCGGGCCATCCAGAACTGCGCCGAGACCCAGGGCTTCGGCGTGGTGCGGGACTTCGTGGGCCACGGGATCGGTGAGCAGTTCCACACCGAGCTGCAGGTCTGCCACTACTTCCACCCCCGCCTGACCGACGTCCTCGAACCGGGGATGACGTTCACCATCGAGCCGATGATCACCGCCGGGTCGTGGCGGGTCCGCCTCTGGACCGACGGATGGACGGCGGTCACCGCCGACGGCAGCCGCACCGCCCAGTTCGAGCACACCATCCTCATCACCGACGACGGCAACGAGATCCTCACCACGCCGTCGAACCCGTCGAGCCACCCGTACTGGTCGCTCTGAGGCCGCCGTTCTTGCGGCGCTGAACCACCGCTCAGGTGGGTGAGCGCCGCAATTACCGGGGCCGGGCGACCGGTCATGATCGCCTGGTTGCGGCCGACAGGCCGGGGGCGTGCGCCGTCCCGGCGCCGGCAACTCCGAGCACCGTCCCGCCCGGCTGCCCTATGTTGGGTGCCCACCGGCGAGGGGGCCCGGACGCGATACTGGTCCCCCGGGGGAACCGCCCACCCCGCCACCCACAGGAGTAACGATGCGACGAGGTCTGGCCTCGCTGATCATGGGACTGTCGCTGCTGGTCGCATCGGCCAGCTGGGCCGGCTTCGTCATGTCGCACACGGTGCTCGACCCCGGCCGTTCCGAGCGCCTGGCCGACCACCTGCTCGACGACCCCGAGGTCAAGGCGGCCATCGCCGACCGCATCGCCGACGCGCTCCAGGCCCAGGTGCCCAAGGGCGTGGCCATCCCCCGCCAGACCCTCGAGGTGGCGGCGAACGTCGCCCTGGAAGATCCCCGGGTGGAGGCCCTGGTCCGGGACGGGATCGTGCGGGCCCACCAGAACGCCCTCAACGGGGTGGACGAGCCGATCGCGCTCGACGCCACCGTGCTGGGCGAGGCGGCCCGGACCGCCCTGGTCTCGAACGTGGCCGCGCTCGACGCCGTGCTCCCACCGGCCCCCCAGCTGGCGGTGGAGATCCCCGGCACCGGCCTGTCGTGGCTGGGCACGGTCAAGGATTTCGTCGATCGCTTCACCCTGCTGGGGGCGCTGGTGTCGGGGGCCGGCCTGCTGGCCTCGTTCATCATCACCACCCGGCGGGCGGCGGTCCTGCGCCGGGTGTCGTTCTGGGGCTTCGGGGCGTCGGCCTTCTGGCTGGCCGTGGCCTACGGCCTGCCCGGCCTGGTCGGGTTCATCGCCCCCTCGGCCATGGCCATCGCCTCGGCCGTGGTCGACGTGTTCGCCGGGGCCATGATCCGCCCCGCTCTGGTCATGGCCGGGATCAGCGCCGCCCTGCTGGTGGCCAGCATCGTGTGGCCGGCCCGGGAGCGGCGCCGCCCGGCGGCCATGATCGACCGGGCCGGGCCGGGAGGCCGGGCCCGTGCCGCCCAGCCCCGGGGCCGGGCGTCGGGTCGGCCGACACCGGCCGGTGCCGACTACGTGATCCCCTCGGCCGGCTCGTCCTCCTACCCCGGCACCTCCTACCCCGGCTCCCCCTCCCCCGGGCGCTACGACCAGGGAGGCGCACCGGCCTACGCCGACCCCCGCTACGGCAGCCCGGCGGCGGCCAGCGCGTCGGCCGGCGCCGACCCGTGGGGTGCCACCGGGGCCGGCTCCCCCGGCTTCGCCCCGGCGCCGGACCCGACCATGCAGTACCCGGTGATCTCCAGCTCGGCCGGCACCGCCGGCGGCCCAGCTCCGGAGCCGGTGTTCGGCCAGGAGCAGCACACCACACCGCTGTGGCCGGCCGACGCCGGCACCGCGCCGGCTGGGCCCGCCGCCGCTCCGATCGTCGACACCAGCGGCGGCGGGGTCTGGGTGGAAGGCGTGGGGTACATCGACCCCAACGCCCCGGCCGGCGACCCCTACGGCGCCACCGAGCTGGCGCCCGAACCCTACCGGGGTGCGACGCCCGGCCCGGGCACCAACCCGTCGGAGGACCCGACGCTCACCGCTGCTCCCCTGGCCGACCGGAACCCTCCCCGCTGACGGGCAGCCCGGCCAGCCGATCCTCGATCCAGTCCGCCATCTCCCCCAGGACCTCGTCGCGATTGGGCTCGTTGAAGCACTCGTGGCGGAGGCCCTCCCAGCGGCGGTAGGTGACGTTGGGCCGGCCCTCCAGCGGCTGGCTGGCGGCCAACGGGACCAGCTGGTCCTCCGAGCCGTGCAGCACGTAGGTGGGCAGGGTGATCCGGGTGAGGTTGGCCGTGGTCGTCTCCATGGCGGCGAAGATCTGCTGGCCCAGGCCGGCGGTGGAGCCGGCCACCCGGAGCGGGTCGCTGAGGTAGGCCCGCTGGACCTCGGGATCCCGGGACAGCAGGGCGCCGTCGATCCCTCCCGGCACGAACACCGTGGGCCACACCCGGGCCAGGACGGGGGCAAGCCGGCGCTGCCACGCCGGGACCTGGGCCTTCAGCGCCGGCGCGCTCAGCACCAGCAGGTCCGGGGCGGGGCGGCCTTCCACCACGTAGGTGGCGCTTATCAACCCACCGAGCGAGTGCCCGACGAGGACCACGGGCAGGCCGAGCTGGCGCCGCTCCAGGACGTGATCCTCCACGTCGTCGAGAAACTGGCCGAACCGGTCGACGTGGCCCCGGCGGCCGCCGCTCTGCCCGTGGCCCCGGTTGTCGAAGGCCAGCACATCGTGGCCCCGGGCGGCCAGGAACCGGCCCACGTGGTCGTAGCGCCCGGAGTGCTCACCGATGCCGTGGACCAGCAGGACCGCGCTACGGGCGGGGCCGGCCGGGGCAGCGTCGCCGCTCGCCGGGCCCCGGTCGGTGGCGCCGTCGGGCACCGCAGCCGGCTGCCAGCGCCGCTGGAGCTGGGTGATCCCATCCCTGGTCCCGGCCAGTTGTTCAGACACCACGACCTCTGTCATGCGCCGAGGGTATCGACCCGCCCGCTGGGGGCCAGACTGTGGGGATGCAATCACCGTCCTCGGCCGGGCCGGCCGTGCCCCCGCTCACCTGGCGCCACTACCCGGTGTCGATGCGTTATGTGGCCGTGGGGGCCATGGCCGGAGCGGCCGCCCGGTGGGGGTTGCTGGTGGCGGCCGGGGACCGGTGGACCACGGCGGTGGAGCTCGGCCTCACGGTGGTGGCGGCCCTGCTGGCCGGCGTGCTGGTGGGGCGGCGGCGGACCCGGGCCGGCGATCGACGGCTCACCGTCAACCAGTACCTGCTGCTGGGCGTGGGCTGGTGTGGGGCGTTGGCCCCGTTCTCGGCCTTCGCCCTGCGGATGGCGGAGGCGCTCGACCGGGGCGACGTGGCCCAGCTGGCGGCGGTGGGCCTGGGCACGCCGGCGGCGGCGATGGTGGCGGCCGGGATCGGGTACCGGCTGGGGAGCCGCCCGTGATCGTCGCCCTGGTCTTCCTGGTGACGGCCGCCCTGGGGGCGGCGGTGCGGGTGGCGGCAGCCGACCATCTGAACAACGAGTGGCCCTGGGGCACGTTCGCCGTGAACGTGGGGGCGTCGTTCGCCGCCGGTGCCCTCAGCGGCGCCGGCGATCCGTGGGTGACGGTGGCCGGGATCGGCGGGGTGGCGGCGGCGTCGAGCTGGGCCATGGCCGCCATCGAGGCCGCCGCCCTGGCCCGGGGCGGCCAGGGCCCTCGGGCCCTGCTGTACCTGGCCGCCACCCTCTCCAGCGGCATCCTCGCCGCCTGGCTCGGCCTCCAGCTCGCCTGACCGGCCGCCGTCCGCCGAACGCGCCACGGGCGAGCTGCCGTCCACTGCGGTGCACGACCCGCGACCGCGGGGGCGGGTATAGGTTCGGATCCATGGAACCGAACGAAGCAAGGATCGAGCAGTTGCGGGCGATCGCAGCGGGGTTCGACACGCACGATCTCGACGCGATCATGGAGCACTTCGCCGACGGTTGCGTCTTCGAGGCGCCCCGCGGCCCCGAACCGTGGGGGCAGCGGGTGGTCGGCCGGGACGCGGTGCGCGAGGCGTTCGCCGGGCGCTTCGCCGGCATCCCCGACGTCCGCTACACCGACGACAGCCACTTCGCTTGCGGCGACCGGGGCGTCTCGCAGTGGCTGCTGTCGGGCACGACGACCGACGGCGATCCGATCGAGGTCCGCGGCTGCGACCTGTGGACCTTCGACGGCGACCGGGTCGTCGTCAAGGACTCCTACTGGAAGATCCGCACCGCCGGGTAGCCCGGCTCCTCCGATCCGCCCGGCGCCTCGCCGAGCGAGGATCAGGAGGCGCTGGTGTCGGTGGGCGCCGTGTCGGTGGGGGCGATGTCGCCCGGACGGCCGGCCCGGACCTCGGCGCAGTCGACCTGGACCGTGGCCAGCTTCTGATCGGGCCGTTCGGGGTCCACGGCGTTGACCTCGCCCACGGCCAGCTGGGGGTCGTCCCGGCACTGCTGGCGGGCGAGCTCCTTCATCTGGTCGCTGGCCGGCAGCAGATGGGGGGTGAGCTGGGCGGTGGTGGTGGTCTGGTCGATCGGGGTGGCGTCCTCCGAGCAACCGGCGCCGAGGACCAGCCCGGCCGCCAGCCCGAGGCCCGCCGCCCCGACCCGAACCCGCCGGAGGATCGCCGCTGCATCACCGTTGCCGACCGTCACCGCTTCGACGGTATCGGAACCGGCCGCCACCGCCGAGACCGCGCTCAGGGGCGGGCGGGCCCGGCCGACGGTACCGTCATGTCTGTGGACTCATCGCCCCTGGTGGTCCGCCACCCCGACTTCGGCCTGACGGCGGAGACGGCGGTGGCGTGGTCGCCCCGCCGGCCCGAGTTCGCCTGCGCCGCCAACAGCGTGTCGGTCCTCATGCCCCACATGGAGCCGTACTTCGTGCGGGTGGTGGCCGCCGCCGTACCCCACCTGGAGGGCGAGCTGCGGGACCGGGCCCGGGCCTTCTGCCGCCAGGAGGCCGAGCACCACCACCAGCACGGCCTGTTCAACCACCTGCTGGTGGCCCGCCACCCCCGGCTGAGCCTGGTGGAACGAGTGGCCGCCCGCTTCTACCGGCGGCTGGAGCGGCGGGGCGGGTTGCGGTTCAACGCCGCCTTCGTGGCCGCCTCCGAGACCGTGGCCTACTCGGCCGCCCGGTGGGCCGCCGCCCACCACCAGGCCCTGTTCGACGGGGCCGACCCGGCCGTCACCGAGCTGTTCCGCTGGCACCTGGCCGAGGAGGTGGAGCACAAGGCGGTGGCCTACGACGTGTTCCGGGCTCTGGGCGCCGGTTGGTGGCGGCACCTCGTGGCCATGGTGCTGGCGGTGGTGTCGGTGCTGGCGTTCGTGACGGCCGGCACCACGATCCTGCTGGCCGGCCAGCGCCGGCTGCACCTGCCCTGGGCCTGGTGGCGGCTCACCAGCTGGGCCGTCACCTTCGCCTTCGAGCTGGTGCCGAACCTGACCCTGTCGCTGTTCCCCGGCTTCCACCCCAACCAGCTGGCCGACCCGCCCTGGTACGGCCTGTGGCACCTGGAACAGGGCGAACCGCTCGGCGGGCTGTCGCCGTAGCCGCCCGACGGCTCAGCCCTCCGCAGCTCAGCGGGGCTGGCGCCCGGTCCAGGCCAGGAAGGCCTCGGTGGGGGTGGCGTCGGCTGGGGGCTCGATCACCGCGCCGAACAGGCCGGGCGTGCGCTTGCGCTCATCGGGGATCGGGTCGAGGTAGGTGTGGGCGAACTCGATGACGTCGGCGGGGATCACGACGTCGCTGCCCGACACCCGGGCGATGTCCCAGGCGTGCACGAACAGGTCGATGGCGGGGAAGGCCAGCCCATCGGCCATCGTGCGGGGCCCGGCCGGGGTGTCGAGCACCTGGCCCAGATCGACGTCGGCCAGGCCGGCCCGGACCCGGGCGGAGCGCTCGTTCCAGTAGGCGGCCGGATCGCCGTCCACGTGCTCCCCCGGGTGGGGCGAGGTGGATGGCGGACGGGGCGGGTGGCCCTCGAAGATCTCGGCACCCACCTCGGCGATCTGGCCCACGTGGCCCAGCACGTCGAGGGCCGACCACCCCTCGCAGGCCGACGGCTGAGCCCAGTCGTGCCCTTCCATGTCGGCCACCACGGCGTCGAACACGTCGAGGCCGCGGGCGAAGATCTGATCAGCGGGTGTGGTCATCGTTCCGACGCTACCCAGCTCGGGCCCTACCCGGACCGACCCGATTCGATGACCTCGACGATGCCGTAGCCCAGCGTGGCCAGCCCGGCCACGATCTCGGCCTCGGTACCGAGCACCTCCCCCCTGACCTCGGCCAGGTCGTTTCCGCCCCGGGCCAGCACGACGGTGAGGTGGCGCACCCCGTCGCGGGCCTGGCCCCGGGACTTGATGTAGACGGTGGTGTGGCGGGCCTGCACCTGGGCCAGCAGGGCGGCGATCTGGCTTTCGTCGCCCCGGTCGAGGAACAGGTTCCGCTCGACGTAGCACCCGGTGCCGAGCGTCCGGGCCAGAATCGGCTGGAGCGAGGTGGAGAAGATGTCCTTCATCTCGCTAGGCACTCCGGGCAGGGACACCAGCGTGGTGGAGCCGAGGTCCAGCGCCAGAGCCGGTGCCGCCCCGGTGGCGTTGGCCAGCACGTCGGCACCGCGGGGGAAGTGGGCCATCTTCCGGCGGGCGTCGTTGAGCGACGGGTCGAAGCCCTCCCGCACCGTGGCCAGGTACTCGTAACGGCGGCGGACCATCTCCAGCGCCTCGGGATGGACCTCCAGCGGGAGCTCGAAGGCGCGGGCGATGGCCCGGAAGGTCATGTCGTCGTCGGTCGGGCCCAGGCCGCCGGTGGTGATGACCAGCTTGGGCCCCCGCTCCAGGGCTGCCCTCAGCTCGGTACCGATGTCGTCGTAGTCGTCCCGCACCATGGACGCCCGGCGGACCTGGGCCCCGAGACCGGTGAGCTGCTGCACCAGCCAGTGGCTGTTGGTGTCCTGGACCTGCCCTACCAGCAGCTCGTTGCCGATGGCGAGCAGTTCCACGAACCGGTCGTTGTGATTGGTATCGAACGCCATCCCCGGATCCTTCACCCGAAACCCGGGCGAGATCCTCGCACCCGGCACGACGACAATGTCACGCCGGGCCCGGAGCCGCCCAGCCGGTGGACGGGCCTGTGCGCGCTGCGGTTCCACGACGTCGTCGACGCTGACACCTATCCCGATCAGCATCCCCGCAGCCCGCTGCCCGGGCCCTCACCCGACTCACCCAGTAGCCTCCGGGCCGATGAGGTGGAATCCGTCCCCGCCCCGATGGCCCCGGGAAGGGAGGGTCGTGGAGGGGTTCAGGCGACCGGGGCGTGCCTCGTGGGCCGTGACCAGCGCCTTGATCGCCGTCGGCTTCTTCCGTCTCGTCACCGTCGATCGGCCGGGTCAACGCCTGTTGGCGGTGGGCTCGGTTGGGGTCGCGGCCGGGGGCATCCACCTCGCCTCGTTCGCCACCGGAAAGCGCAAGGCCTGCGGGTGGGGTCCGGCCCATCTGACCGTCCCGCTCGACGGGTTGCAGCTCGGCTCCCGGCGAGCGGTGGTCTACCGCCGCAGCCGGCCCCCGGGCACCGATGGGTCGACGAACGGGGAGCTGACCGTGGCCTTGCTGTGCGAAGAGACGTTCGGAAACGCGGGTTGGCCGATCGCCCGGGTCGTCGCCAGACGGACCGTGGCGACCCCGGTCACGACCGGCGCCGCCGGGGTGGAGGTCCGGTTCACCCTCGAGATTCCGGTCGACGTCGGCACCCCGACCATGTGGATCCGCAGCTTCCGCGACATCCGCTCGGTGGAGTGGCGGATCGAGGCCGCCTTGCACGGGCCCGGCCTGCCGACCGACACCACCTGGTTCCCGGTGGACGTGCTACCCATCCTCGATCCCGCCTGGGCGGCGACCGTGGCCAACGCCGGCACGAACAACCCAGCGGCCCCCGTCGTACCGCCGCCGCCGGGCCTCAGCTTTGCCCTCGATCACTGGCTGGCCGAGCTGGGCGGCGCCTTCCAGGGCACGGTCACCTACCGCCCCCCAGACGGCTCGACCACACGGATCGAGGGGATCCGGCTGGAACTTGTCCGCTCGGCTGTCGGGATCGATCGCCCGACCATCCGGACTTTGGTCTCCCAGCAGCGGTGGACGGTGGAACCGGGGATGCCGTTGATCGCTCCGTTCGTGCTCGACGTGCCCCGACAGGAGGCGATCTCCTACGCCGGCCGAATGATCGGCGTTCGATGGGTCATCGAGGCGACGATCACCGGGGGGCGGCAGCGGGAGACGGCGACCACCGCTGAAGTGGCCGTGATACCTGTCGGCGCCGGAGCCCTGTACAGCGGTCCCCACCCCTACCGCCCGCCGAGGCCGTAGCGACGTAAGGGGCTACAGAAGCATGCCCTGGGTCATCGACCGGGCGACTTCCCGCTGCTGGAGCGGGTTGTGGCGGGCTGGGCGTAGCAGCACCCCGTACGGGATTTGAACCCGTGCTACACCTTGCCGACGACCCGAGGATAGCAGCTCACGCCGGCAGCGGCACGACCGTCAGCGTCCGGCCGTAGAGGTCGACCTGCGTGCCGTAGGAGGCGTGCAGCATCTCGACGTAGTAGACCTGCCCGGGGGTCAGGCCCGATAGATACGAGGTGCGGGTCGCCTCCTGGGACTGGGCGTTGCCGAACAGGACTAGACGCCGAAGGACCGACCCGAGGTTGTAGACGATCGTCCCCGAGGAGTTGGTGAGCCGCACCCGGTAGTCGATCACGCCCGCCACGGTGGCGCCGCCGTTCTCGACGATTGAGGCGCCGACGTGAACCATCACCTTACCGGACGTGGGGGCGGTAAAGGTCACGTTGACGCCTGGCGTGCCGAGCGCAGGGGTCGTGGAGATGTTCAGGTGTGCGGTCGCATCGGTCGAGGACACCGAGTCGGTGAAGTCGAGGGCGAGAACACGTTGGCCAGCAGCAGGCATGAGGACTCCTTAGAGCGAGTAGTAGGTCGGGTCAGCGAGTCGGACGTCGGCGCCAGAGGCCAGGGCCCTGACGACGGTGGCGCCCGCCACGGTGAAGGTCTGAGGGGACGAGCTGCCGGAGATAGCGGTCACGGTCACCCGCACGCCGTCCACGAGCACATCGAACGGGAAGTCGGCGCCGGCCGTGGTCCAGAGCGGGCCAAGGGTTGTGGCGACCGACATCGAGGTGGCCGCAGCCGAGACGCCCGACGCCAGCTCAGAGCCGGCGGTGTCGTAGCGGGCAATCACCTCACCGTCGGCGGTGTCGCCCTCGATCATGCCCGTCTGCCACGGCTTGTCCGAGGTGGTGTTGACGGCGATGAAGTGCTCGTGCGTCTTGATCGTCTCGGACCAGCCCTGAATGATCTGCCCGAGGTTGTAGGGGTAGACGTTGGCCGGCAGGCCGGTGAGCAGCACCCGGTCGCCGGGCATTAGGCCAAGGACGGTGTCCTTGTCGGCTGCGCTCAGCTGCGTGGCGAATCCCAGCTTGCTGAGGCGGGGCTCATCGACGGAGTACAGGGTCAGCCGTGAGCTGGCGTGCCCGGGCAGCTCGGAGTTGTCGTAGGCGTTGATGGTGAAGGAGGTGTCGTAGCGGCCGGCGCCGTCGGGTGGCTCGCTCACCGAGTAGTCGCCGTCGGTCAGCTCGACACGAGTCGTAGCGCCGTCCCAGTTCTTCACCGTGATGTCGTTCGAGAAGTTCCGGTCGTCCCGGTCCAACTCCATCGTGCCGTAGGTCTCGTGCGCCGAGTAGTCGACCTCGAAGGCCGGCCGGTCGCTCACCTCCGACTGGTTCTTGATCGAGGCCCCGGTGCGGTACCCCACGCCGAAGGTCTCGGCGGGGTCGAACAGGATGCCGAGGTCAGTGCGGGCGGCATCCTCCAGCAGCGTCGCCACTGAGGCGACGCCCTGCGGGCCCATGCGTACCGAGTCGTCGGGGTCGCCCTCGATGCTGTAGGCCAGGCCCTCCTCGTCTGCGAGGCGGATCACACGGTTGCCGGCGGTCTCCCCGGCGTAGGCGGTCAGGTCGTCGGCCACATCCCCCGTACGGGAGAGCCGCTCAACGGCCACGTGGCCGATGGTCATGTTGTAGGAGTCACCATCGGGGTAAGGGTTCAATACGACCTTGGTGGCCACCCCCACGGAGTAGGACGACGACACCGTCCCCGACGAGGTGGTGACCGCACCATTGGTCTGGTCGACCGTGGTGAGCGACCACGTGGTGCCCGTAGCGGGGAAGGCGGGAGTCGTGAGGTTGAGGCTGATGCGTACCGGGTTGCTGCCGATGTTGTGGTTGAGGTTGCCCGAGTCGAACTCCAGGCTGAACGACGAGCCGATGTTGTAGCCGAGCACCCTCAGGTCGCCACCGGTCGAGCCGAAGTACTGGATGACGTAGAAGAGGCTCGACGTGTGAAACTCCATGATGTCGGCGCCGTCGATGGCGGCCATGGCGGGATCGGCCTGAAAGACAAACCGCACCATCGCCTCGCTGGACGGCGAGTAGGGGTCTACCTTGCCGACCCACTTGTCGGTGACCAGCGTGGGTAGGTCGTCGGAGGCAAGGAAGTTGCTGTTCGAGGCAGGGTCGGGGACGCCTTGAACGATGGTGAGCGGCTGGTTGCCGATCGCCGGTCCGAACTGTTGGATGTACTGGTTGCCCTTCTCCTCCATCGGCCAGTAGGTGACCACGTTGGAGGACACCACCTCTCGGGCGTAGGCCCGCCGAATGACGGACTGCTCGACCTTGGACTGTCGCAGGCGCCGGAGGATGCCGTTCGCCTCGACTGGGGCCCACTGATCGTTGCCCCGCAGGTTCCACCGCACCGGCAGCGAGGCGATCTCGCCGTGGAAGCGGTAGACGGGGTCGTTGCTCGTGTCGAGCACGCTGATACGCACGGGGACGTTGCGCCGCCAGATCCGGCTGTAGGTGCCGGTCACGTTGTCCGGCGACCAGATGCCCGTGCGGTTGTCGAGCGTGAAGCGAGCCGACGACGGCTCGGCAGCGCCGGACCACGTGGAGCGGCCGTGCTTCAGCTGCACGCCATCACGCACGTAGACGTAGCTGGTCACGTCGGTCCACGAGCCGCTGAGGTGCATCTCGATCTTGAGGCCTGTGGGGTTCATCCGAGCACCAGCTGCACGTCGCCCCCACGAGCTGAGATGGCCTTGCGGAGGATGTCGAGCAGCACGTTGTCGAGGTCGCTGCCGCCGGAGTGAATCTCCAGCACCGTGGGACCAGAGCCAGCCCCGTTCCGGGCGCCAGGCGGGAGCGGCATCACCTGCTCGGGCCCAGCCTCACCGATCAGGGCGAGCGTGGGTTCGGTGACAATGCCGCCCCGGGCGAGCTTGGGAATGCGGAACTCCTTGCCCCCCATGCCGGGCACCCACGATGGGACGCCGAAGCCCTTGCCGCCGATGGTGTTGTTCCACGCCGACTTGATGCCGTCAAAGCCGTCACGGAAGGGCTTGAGCAGGATGTCGGCCACGCCGTTGACAACTCGCTTGATGCCGTCCACGCCCGAGCTGATCATGTTGGTGAGTCCGTCCCAGGCCGCCTTGGACCTGTCCTTGACCCAGTCCCAGCCCTTGCCAATAACCTCCTTGATGGTGTCCCAGTTCTTCACGATCAGGACTACCAGGCCGACGACGGCGGCCCCTACGAGGATGATAGGACCCATCGAGATGAGCCAGGCGGCAGCGACCTTGGCGGCGTTGAGCATCGACTGCACGCCGAGCACCGCCCACGAGGCCACCTGCGTGGCGACCGAGGACGCCGTGGCCACCGCCATAGAGGCGTGTCCGGTCACCCACGAGGCGGCCGTCTTGGCCATCGGCACGACCAGGTTCGAGACGCTCGACGCCAGGTCCCCGAGGCCCATGCCCATGGTGAGCAGGCCGCCGGCTACGTCGCCCTCGGCCAGCTGCTTGAAGCCGGACATGCTGTCCTGCACGCCCGTGATGCCGTCACGGAAGCCCATGATCCGCTGCTCGGCCACGTCGGCGCCCTCGCCTACGGAGTCGAACCCCGACGCCGAGGAGCCGCTGATCGAGTCGCTCGATCGCTTCACGTCCTTGGCCATGTCGTCGGCCGCCGACCCCACACGGTCGAAGGCCTTCTCCAGGTCGCTGGAGTCACCCGCCAGGGTGAGTATCACCTCGTTCTTGCCTGCCATCAGTCTGTCACCTCGATTCCTGCGCTGTTGGCCACCTGGATCAGGGCGGTGCTGAGGACGTCAGCGAACTCGCCCGACTGCTTCTTCTCGAAGTAGGCGGCGTAGATGTAGCGGCCCTCCTTCTTGAAGGGCCGGACCACGGACTTGCTCTTACCGACCCGACCGCCGAAGTCGAGCCAGGGGTAGTGCGGGGCACGCTTGCCGCCGCCGGAGACCCGCACCTTGGTGCGGGTGCTCTTGGCCTTGATCGAGCCCTGAGCCTTCCCCGTCTTGTAGGGGACCCTCGGCTTCGCCTCGGCAACGATGACATCGGCCGCCTGATTTAGGGCAAGTCGGACGGCCTTTGGCAGGTCATTGTCGAGCTTCTTCAGGTCACGGCCGAACTGCTTGAGCCCATCTATCTTGATCGGCTCAATCAATTCGCTCATAATATCAGTCCACTCGACCTTGCAACATGAACCTCATGTTCGTCATACCGGTCAGGTTGTCGTTGATCGTGATGCGGAAGGTGTCACCCGCAGTCAGGTTGATTTCAGTGCCCGGCTTGCTGAAGTCCCAGCGAACCACGTAGTCGATGATGTCCATGGGGTAATCGACCTCGTGCATGAGGCCGAGCCATCCGATATCACCGTAGATACGACGGCCGCCAGTGAGGTCGACAACGGTGCCGTCCTGTAGCACCAGGTCGATGGCGATGCCGTTAGTCAGTACCGGGCTACCTCCGAGCATCTTGATGGGCTGAACCTGGCCTATGACCCGGAGTATGGTGACGTTCTCAGTCGGCGTGTGCGTGAACTCGACTGGGGTAACCGAGCCGTTCACGTTCATATTTGAGCTACCGCTGTTCAGCAAGTAAGCGTGGTAGGGGTAGTCTTTGGTTCTGCTCATCGGTTTCCTTTCAGGGCTGCAAGCTCCTCAGCCTGGCGCTGCTTTAGTACGTAGACGTAGTGGCCCATCCACTCGTCGTTGCTCATTTCGTGTATCTCGGCCACTGTCTTCTTCAGCTCGTGCGCCAGGTAGAAGTCGAACTCAATCGCCGGATTCGTCAGGAAACCGGGTCATCTGCTCCTTCACGGCGTTCTCGCCCTGCCCGGAGAGGGTGGCGATCTCGTCGAGCAGCGGAGCCAGCAGGCCGGAGACGGCCCCGTTGTAGAGGCCCTGCACCTCGGCCTTGGTGAGCTTGGGCTCGACCAGGCCGTGCAGGATCATGAACATCTCACGCTCGGCCGTGGAGCCGAGGTCCGAGAGCCGGGCCGCTTCCCCACGAGACAGGGCACGGATGCGCACCTGCCCGACGCCGAGGAGATCGAAGTCCTTCTCCGTGAGCTTGCCTGCTGCGAGCAGGTCTTCCTTGTTGACCGCCATTGTGTTCTCTTTCCGTTGTCAGTGGTTCGTCAGGACGGCACGCTCGACCCGCTCAACCCTCGCATCGAGGGCGTCGTGCCGGGCTTCCGCCTTGGTCAGTGCGATGCGGATGGAGTAGATCTCCTTCAGCACCCAGGTCTGGAGCGTGACCACCACGCCCACGCCTGCGAGCAGGAGGCCGTTGATGAGCGGGCTCACGTCTCGTCCTCAGCTCTGTGGGGTGCTGTCGATGTCGCCGGACACCTGGAACTCGGCCGACCACGTCACGTAGTCGCCCACGGGGTTCGTCTCGACGTAGCTGGTGACGATGGCCGAGAAGGAGTCCTGCGCCTTGCCGGTGCCGGTGCCCTCAGGCTTGCGGACCACGGTGACCGCAGCCCCGCCGATCAGCGGCTCGATCACACCCCGGGGGCCGCCTGAGGTCGTGTCGTAGACGCCCTCCATGGAGAAGGTGGCGTCGGTCAGACCGGCGCCGTAGTTCTTGGCGTTGTCGCCGTAGGTGGTGACGTCGTGCGAGTCGGCCATGCGCTTGAAGTCGCTCGACTTGATGAAGGCCGAGAGGTCGTCGCCATCGACGGTGACGATGGTGTTCTTGCCGTGTGCGAGAGCCATGATGTGTTTCCTTTCAGGCCCCAGGCCCGGAGATTCGTAGGTTGAAGATTGCGGAGACGTAGTCGACGCCAGCGAAGGTGTAGACGTCGGTGTCGGCCGAGGTCACCTGCACGATGTCGAAGGCGGTGTAGGTGGCCCCCTCGATGACGGCCTTGACGCTCAGAGCGCCGGAGCCGTCCATGTAGGCCGCCAGCTGCTTGGCGCTGGCCCGGTCCGAGACCTTCCCCACGACGATGATCACGGGGATGGTCAGCGTGTCGACGCCTCGGCCGTACGTGACGTCGTACTCGATCGACTCGGGGTAGGCCACGACGGCGGCCGGCGCCTGCACGTTCTCGGGCGGGTAGCGGAAGACCCGCAGGCCGTCGATCGTGTCGAGGGCGTCGCCCAGTTCGTCCATCACGTCGGCGACGATCATGCCGCTGCCCACCAGCGCCGGTAAGGGCCGATGGCGACCTCGACGTCGGGGTCGACCTTGGCCAGGAGGCGAAGCTCCGAGCCGAGATCGGGGGACCCTGCGATGCCGTAGGGCGAGTTGCGCCGGGCGAAGAGGCGAGACGACTGGATGAGGGTGGCCTGCTTGATGGCGGTCGGCACCGCAGACCACCCCCAAATCGCTTCCACCACGACCTCGGACGTGACCGAGGAGATGGTGAACTGCGTCCAAGGCCGACCCTCAGCAGCAGCTTTCTTCGGCTCCAGCGTGATGTCGCTGGTCGAGATGGTGTCGCCGTTCTCGTCGGTGATGACGAGCCCGGAGACGGTCATGAGGTCGTCGATCTCGACGACGTACAGGGCCCTACGCCGATCCCAGCGGGACTCGTAGGTGCGCTCCTCGGCGGCCCCGACTACACCGAACTGCCGATTGGCGGCACGGTCGATGGCCCGAGAGGCCGCCGTGATGGCGAAGCCCAGCTCGGCGTCGTCGTCCGTATCCGTGATCCGCAGATACGACTTCAGGTCCGAAGCCGTGATGTAGTCGGGAGCCCATGCCATGAGGATCAGACCCCAGCGGGGATGGCCAGCACGGTGGCGTGGCAGACGAAGGTGTCGTTCGCACCGTCGGAGGTGACCCGAACCCGAAGCCACGGACGGCCCGGCTGGAGCTGCACGGCGAGCACCGTGCGGTCGTCGCCAGTGCCGGCCGCCAGAGCGCCCGAGATGACCGACGTGACGGCCGTGGCCGGCGAGCCGATCGAGCCCGAGCTGTCGGGTGCGTCCTGCACAACCCACGTCAGGGAGTCGGTCGTGCCGCCGGTCGAAGCCGAGAGCACCACCATGATCCGAGCGCCATGGGGGTAGTTGGCGCTGGCCGCCAGGTTGATGTCGTCGGGCGTACCGAAGTCGAACGACGTGGTAGTGACCGATGCGATGGTCACCTTCGAGGAGGCGATGACCTTGGCGCTTGCGAGGGCGCTGCTGATGTTGTCGCTCATGTCAAGCCCCTATCAGGTGTTGTTCTGCATGATCACGAAGGCGTTGCGGTTCTTGACGTTGCCGTCGGCCCGCTCGTACGCCGTGAACTCGACCTCACCGTTGGCCTGCCGGCTGTAGGGGTTGACCATCACGACGATGGACCCCACACGCCGGATGGCGTAGGCCTCGTTCAGGTCGCCGTAGGCGATCGGGAAGGTGTCACCGGCCGAGGACAGGGTCGGCATGCCGTGGTCGATCACGACCGGCGAGCCGAGCAGCATGCGCTGCGGCTTGCCCGAGATGCCGTCCAGGCTGTTCTGGATCAGCGGGCGGCCCGAGCCGTCCACCAGGAGGCGGATCTGCGACCAGGTGTTCTTGTTCATGACCCACTTGGCGTTGCCCTCGTAGGCCTCGTCGAGCAGGTCCTGAAGGTCGACCAGGTCCTCATAGTCGAGGGCGTCTGGGGTGTCGAGATCACGGTCAGCGGTGAAGCTGGCAGCGACGAGACCCTTCGGCTGCGAGACGCCCGAGCCGGTCACCCAGTACGGAGCCTGAGCCCGAGCGATGCGCTCCCCGAGCTTGTTCGCCACGAGGCCCTGCACGTCGAAGGCGGCGTCCTGGAGCAGCTCGACCGAGACACGCAGGGGCAGGTTGGAGCCGGCACCCGCAGCGGTGAACTTGTAGGCGCCGAACGAGACGGTGCCGAAGGTGAGGTCCGCACCGCTGGAGATCGCAGCCGACTCGGCCGTGATGGCACCGGAGTTGGCGGTGTCGTCCAGAGTCGGGAACTCCAGAGGGTTGCCACTGGTCGTGCGGAACTCCTCCACGTGCTCGGCCAGGCCGCCGAAGGCCTTGCGCCGGTCGACGAGCTTCTGCATGAAGCCGTCGGGCACGAGGTAGGCGCCGGCAGCGCCGGAGCCCTCACCCTGCGCACGCAGCTCGGTGATGTCCTGGTTGGCCACGCCGGTCCGCAGGTAGGCCTCGAAGGCCCGCTCCTGGGTGTCGTCGGTCTTGGCGGTCCCCACGTGGATGGCCGAGCCCGGGACGGGGCTCATGTAGGCCGCCTGCCGGGAGCGGATCTCCTGCGAGCGGTGGGCGGTGGCCTTCTGGGCCTCCAGCTGCTCGTAGCGAGCAGCCTCGTCGTCGGTCAGGTCTCGCCCTTCGGCGGCGTCGATGATGGCCTGCATTGCGGCCACGATCTCCTCGATGCTCATTTCATTCCTCCTGTGAGGTAGTTGTGTCGGGCCCGGATCAGCCGGGATTTGTTGCTGGTTGCATTGCTCTCGCCGGCTGCCCGACTGAGATCTATGGCCCGGAGCTGAGCGCCAGCTCCCTCGTAGGCCGGGAAGGTGACCACCGAGACGTCGGCCAGGCGGGCGACGGAGGTGTGCGTGCGGACCCTGACGCCGTGCTCCGTGGTCCACGGGGCGTCCCCGGGCACGAAGCCGAACGAGGCGCCGGTCACGTCGCCCCGGGCCATCAGCTCCCGCAGGTCGTTGGCGTAGGTGGTGTTGGGGAGGTCGACCTCGAAGACGAGGCCCTCCTCGTCGGTGCGGAGCCGGAGCGTGCCGGCCGACTGACGGCCGAGCACCTGGTTGGCGTCGTGGTTGATCAGCGCCCGGGCGTCGGTGTCCTCGGAGGCGAGCACGGCGTCGAAGGCCGTGGGGGCCATGCGCTCGTAGGTCTGGCCGATGCGGGCGAGCTGGTTGAAGACGGAGGCGTGACCGATGACGGTGTTGCCGCTCACCTCGGAGCGCAGCTCGACGCTGAGGCGGATCAGGTCAGACATTTGGGCCCCCTACAGGGTTGGAGGCGAGCGCGTCGCCGCCCTCAATGGGCGGCATGTTGCGGACCCTGCGTGCTTCGTTGACAGTCAGCAGACCGCCCTGCACCTGCTGAATCAGGAGGGCGATCTCCTCGGCCGGCGTCGGGCGCTCCAGGCCGCTGAAGTCGAACTCGAACTTGTCGCCGTCGGGCAGCAGGCGGGTGATCCGCTGCTCGACCCGCACGGCCCAAGGACCCAGCACCTGGCGGGCCAGGCCACGCTGCTGCGCCTCGATACCGGTGCCCCACGAGGTCTGCTTCTCGGTCTGCATTAGCTCGTAGGGGGGCACGCCGTACCAACGGGCGATCTCCTCGATCTGGAACTGCCGGGACTGGAGGAACTGGGCGTCCTCGTTGCTCATGGTCCAGGGCGTGAACTTGAGCTTGCGGTTGATCACGGGGATCTGCCCGGCGTTCTCGTAGCCGGCCACCTTGGCGTCGAGGCCGGCCTTGATGGCCTTGGCGTCGTCCTCGCTCAGGTCGTCCTCAGGAGTCACCATGCCGGCGATCAGAGGGCCGTTGCTGAACATGCGGGCAGCGGCCCGGTCGCCTGCGACGGCGATGCCGAGGGAGTTGCGGGCGACGGTGATGGGCGAGAGGCCCCGCAGGCCGTCGGTTGACAGGGCGGGGATGTGCGTCATGGTCAGGTCGTCGAACGCCTGCTTGGTGCCGTTGTCGAGGGTGACCTCGTAGACCTTGTTCATGGCCGAGTCGAGCTTCACCGAGACCGACAGGGGGTGGACGATCTGCATGGAGACGATCTGGCCGGCGCCGCCGTGGATGTGCAGCAGGAAGGCGTTGCCGTGCAGCAGCAGGTGCGTGAGCACGGTCTCCCAGAACTCGTAGCGGGTCTGCATGAAGCCGGGGTCGTCGAGCCAGGAGTCGACCCGCTCCTTGGTGCCGTCGTCGTGCGTGCGGACCACGTGGCCCGGCAGGCTGGCGATCGAGCCCGAGATGAGGGCGATGGCCCGGTAGACGGCCGAGATGCCGAGGGCCGCCGACTCCCCCACGACCACACCCGAGTAGTTCGAGGTGCCGACCTGGAAATACTCGGCGGTGGCGGGGTCGGAGATGCTCATCGAGCGGTGTTCCGGCCCGGGCGGAGGCGGCTGCGGCTGGTTGCGAAAGAATCCCATCGTACCCCCCATTATACGTTTGAAGGGGACGACACGATCTAGATGCGGTGACCTGCTCTTATCTAGTCATCCTTCGCTATTGTACTATGGAGTACATGAGCGTGCGGTCAGCCCTTGAATCCTCCCTGCCGTCCCTGTCGGCCCTGTCTCCTGCCGACGGGGCGGCCGTGGAGCTTGCTCGGGCCTACGCCGACGCCATCGACCGGGACCCTGACGAGCTGGTGAAGCTCGGCCCGAAGCTCCTGGACGTGCTCGGCTCCCTCCTGATGACGCCCAAGGCTCGGGCAGCGGTTGCTACCGGGGCCCCGGAGCTGCCGGAGGGGAACCCCATCGACGCCCTGCGGGAGCGCCGGGCAGAGCGCAACGGAAAGGCAGCGGCATGACCTGCTCGATTGAGACCTGCGAGAAGCCGGCGGCCAAGCGTGGCTGGTGCGGGATGCACTACGAGCGTTGGCGCCAGCACGGTGACCCCACGATCACGCTCCTGCCCCGGGACAAGCCGAACTACCTCTCGGCCCACAAGCGGGTGCACCGCCGCAAGGGCAAGGCCAAGGACTTCGCCTGCGCCAACAATTGCGGCCGGCCGGCGTCCCAGTGGGCCTACGACCACGAGGACCCCAACGAGCTGACAGGGCCCATGAAGGTGCGGGGCCAGGTGGTGGAGCTGGCCTTCAGCACAGACCCGGAGCACTACGTGCCCCTCTGCGGCACCTGCCACCACCGCCTCGACCACGAGCACGGCAACCGGCATGCAGCAGCCTGAGGCCACCGGCAGCGTCGAGCCTCGCATCTTCACGCCTCCCCTGAGGGAACTCACCCCCGAGACGAGCTTCGGGTACGACGTCATCGACTTCGCAAGGGAGGTGATGGGTATTGAACTCGACCCGTGGCAGCAATGGCTGGCGATCCATGTGGGCGAGCTGCTCCCGGACGGGCGGCCACGATTCAGGTATGTACTGATTCTGGTCGCCCGTCAGAGACCCTGAACGGCAAGACGACCCTCGCCCGAGTGCTCACCCTCTACTGGATGGCCATCGAGCAGGTGCCCCTCGTGCTCGGCACCTCGACCTCCCGCACCCACGCCAAAGAGAGCTGGCGGGCCGTGGTCGACATGGCCAAGGCCAACCCCTACATCGAGGCCTCGACCCGAGAGACGATCGGTGAGGAGGCCCTGATCATCGGCCCGAGTCGCTATCAGTTCGCCGCCTCCAACCGCCGGGCCGGCCGCTCCCAGACCGTGCACCGCCTGATCATCGACGAGATCCGAGAGCACCACAACTTCGAGGCGTGGGGGGCCGCCACCAACGCCATGCAGGCCGTGCCGGAGGCTCAGGCCGTGTGCATCTCCAACCAGGGCGACTCCAACGCCGTCGTGCTCGACCACCTGCGGCAGGCGGCCCTCGACTACATCGAGACCGGGACCGGTGACGAGCGCACCGGGCTGTTCGAGTGGAGCGCTCCGGCCGGCGCCGACGTGACCGACCCCGAAGCCCTGGCCATGGCCAACCCCGACCTCGGCAACCGCATCACCCTCGACACGCTCATGGGCCAGGCCGTCACGGCCAAGGCGGCCGGCGGTGAGGCCCTGGCCTCCTTCCGCACCGAGGTGCTCTGCCAGCGGGTGCACCAGCTCGACGCCGCCATCGACCCCGCCTCGTGGGAGGACGGCCGCCGGGATGCGCTCGACCTGGCCCCCTACCGGGACCGGGTGGCGCTCGGTCTCGACGTCGCCCTGGACGGCTCGCACGTGACCCTGGTGGCCGCCGCCGTGGTGCCCGGGGAGGGCGTGCTCGTGGACGTCGTGGCGGCCTGGGAGGGGCACGGCTCGGTCGCTCTCGCCCGCCAGGAGCTGCCTGCCCTCGTGGCCAAGGTGGCGCCTCGGGCTGTGGGGTGGTTCCCGCAGGGCCCCGCCGCCGCCCTGGCGGCCGATTTGCGGGAAGGGTGGGCTCCCCGGGGCACGGAGCTGACGCCGATCACGGCCGACCTGACGGCGGTCTCGATGGGCCTGGCGCAGCTGGTGGCCGAGGGCGTCATCGGTCACAACGGCGACGAGCTGCTCGCTGCGCAGGTCGGCAACGCCCAGAAGCTGCGCCGGGGCGACGCCTGGACGTTCGGCCGGCGGGGCACCGGGGCGGTCGACGCCGTCTACGCCATGGCCGCCGCCGTGCACCTGGCCCGGCTGGTGCCGGCGCCGAAGCCGCCGGTCCTGGTCCTCTGACCAGGGCGAACGCCGTGCGCTCGGGCAAAGAAAAAACACTGGCAGCGGGTGTAGGCGGGGGTGCCCTCCAGACTTTCCACGCTCCGTGGTCACAGAGTGCTCTCAGCCGCCCCCACAGCCACGCTGAGCGCTTCTCGCAGCTCAGTCGAGCGTTGCGGACGGGTCAGCCTCCACAGCGCCTCCCAGGCCCAGCAGAGCCAGCCTGGAGCGAATCACGGTGCGGAGTGCCTGCCGTGCCTCCACGTAGGAGCGGAGCGTGCCGTCCAGCTCCTCAGGGTCAGGGCAGTTCCTACAGGGGGCAGCGAGTGCCTTGTGCTTCCGTCGCAGCTGTCGTGCCACATAGGCGCTGCGCTCCCCGATGGTCTCCATGTAGAGATCCGAGAGGAGCTGGTTACAGTCGGCGCAGGCAGGCACGGTGGGCACGGCCTTGCGCCACTCTTCACCCGACAGGTGCCTTGGTACGAGATGATCCTCGTGCTCGGCCTGCTCCCCACAGTAGACGCACACTGCTCGGCGGGTGGCCTCGACCCACTCTTGGACACGCTCGGCTTCGGCCTGAGCCCGCAGCAGCCAGCCGGGCACCGATACGCCCTGCTCAACGAGAGTCGTGAGGGGGGTAGCTATAATGGACATGTTCGCACCTCAACTGCGGACCAGAGCCGGGGCTGTTAGCGCAGCGCCCGGCTCACTTCGTTCTTACTCCCTCCATTCTAGCAATGCGTCACACGACAAACTGAGGGAGGACCCCACATGAGCAGGGCGTGGGCCAAGGGCAGCACCCCTGCGTGGCGCAGGAAGCGGGCAGCCGTGCTGCGCCGTGACGGCTACGTGTGCCAGCTGCGCCTGCCCGGCGTGTGCACGGGGGCAGCCGACCAAGTCCACCACGTGAAGGGCCGAGCTGCTACAGGCGACGACCCCCGCTACCTCGTGGCAGCGTGCCGTGCCTGCAACCTGAAGGTCGGTGACCCCACACGCCACGCCCCCCACCCCCCACCCAGGCCGAGCACGAGGTGGTAGGCCTCATCCCTGGACACATGACGCAGGACGAAGCGGATTTGGTACACGCACAGCGACGAGGAACCCTCCCTCCCTCCCCAGGGAGGAGGGAGGGGAACTCTCGTATAGCTATACCAAGAAGAAGAGTCATATCAGTCAGAAGAGTCATATAAGAGAAGAGAAGAGAAGAGAAGAGAAGCTCTCACCAGGAGAAACACTCAGAATCACTACGATCCGTTATCTATGACACAAGGACGACGGATCAGGACTCTTCGGACACTGCCTCAGCGCTGACCCCCTCGAAACGGGGTCCCCAGGGCCCTCGAACCCCCTCCGAGGCCAGGGAGAGCCCTCCCTGGACCCTCCCTCAGGGAGGGTTAGGGAGGGTTAAACCCTCCCTGCCGGCGAGACCCTCCCTGCCCGACGGCCGGCAGCAGCCGTCGAAGGGTCAATAGGTCAAACGACTCATTTCTGCGAGTCCCGCCCCCGCCGATATGCGACTATCTACGCTCAATTCCGCTATCTGCGGAAGACTGCGCTTAAGACTGCTTAAGCACTGTGCTAGGATGTGTGCAAGGCCTTAGACAGGCTCAACCACAATCAAGCCCTCCAGGGGCCTCAGTAAGGAGTGTAGTCGATGCAACTCACCAACGCAACCACCAACGAGAACATGCCGACCGACCGGTCTGCATACCAGAAGGAGCGCAACCGCCGAATCAAGGCGGGCACCTGGAACTGGGATACGAAGCAGGGCCCGCTCAACACCGGCATGCCAGCCGGCGCAGCCGAGTACCAGCGGGAGCGTAGCCGCCGGATCAAGGCGGGGACCTGGGTCTACGCCGACGGTACGAGGCCCGGGGAGGCTCCAGCAGCATGACCCAGAGCCACAACCGAGCCAAGACTCACTGCCCCGCAGGGCACACCTACGATCCATCGAACACCTACATCAGCGCCGGCCGCCGACACTGCCGGATCTGCACGAGGGATCGGAAGCAGGCCTACAACTACCGGCAGGCCACAGCCCGCCAAGCTGCCCTCGAAGACGCCGCTAAAGCCCGGCAGGCCGCAGCCTCCGTTCGGATATCCGAGGCCCGGAGGGAGGTCGAGCAGGCACGTAACGCCGTCCTTCTCGACGTGGGGGACCGAGAGGCGTGGCTAGAGGCTCGGGCACAGCTCCGGGCCGCTCAGGCCGAACTACGGGAGGCCATCGAGCGAGGCCGAGCCGCCATTACCAACTATGAGCCAGCCGACGAAGGCTGGCGTGACTTCAACCAGACCACCTACATCCCGAAAGCAGCAGACCACCCCGAACGGCAGGCGGCATGAGCTACTCAGGCACCAAGGGCATCCCGCTGAACATGGACATGCCCAGCAGCGAGACCGACAAGACCGCCTACATGCGGGAGAGGGATCGACGGGTGAAGGCCGGCACCTGGCTGAGCCCCGCCACAGGGGCCTTCGTCGCCGTGAACAAGGCGACCGGGCAGCTGTTCAAGACTCACCACGAGGCGCAGGCGTTCACACGAGGCCGCACCGATGCCACCACCAACCCCACGACCACGGAAGCAGCATGACCATGACCAACCACACCACTACCACCCGCATCCGCTACACCCCCGCCGCCGACCTGGTACAAGACCTGTCGCTCGGCTACCCCGTCGGGATCGGGGACCAGGCCTGGCTCCTCTACAGCCCGACCCGGCGCCCGAAGCCTGATGCCGACACCGAGCGGCTCGCCTACCTCATCAGGGAGCAGCAAGAGATCAGCGAGGCGCTCTACGTGCGCCCGTGGCCGCACCCCGTGGTCGACGAGCTGCGGGAGCTGGCAGCGGCCGAGGGACCAGACCAGGACGCCGCCCGGGAGCTGCTGGTCTTCGTCGGGCGGGAGATCACGGACGCCATGTTCGCCTACCTCGGCCAGCTGCGGCAGGAGGAGGAGCAGCTGCTGGCTCGGCTGGAGGCACGGCAGGCCCGCAAGGAGGCCGCCGCCACGGCCCTGACGCCGACCGACCCCGAGGTCGACCTGCTGGGCGACTTTCTTAAGGCCAAGGCCTCGACCGGCGACGGCCTGAAGGCCTCGTCCTCCGAGCTGTTCACGGCCTGGGAGGCGTGGTGTGCAGAGCGGGAGCAGGCTCCGGGCAACCCCATGCAGTTCTCGAAGGCCATGCAGGAGCGGGACTTCGAGAAGGTCAAGAGCAGCGGCGTGATGGTCTGGCGAGGTGTAGGTCTCAATGGCTGAGCACCGCAAGACCCACTGCAAGCACGGCCACGAGTACACCGAGGAGAACACGTACGTCACCCCTCAAGGGGCTCGGAAATGTCGGACCTGCGAGAAGCTGCGATGGAAGGTCAAGGAGGATAAGCGCCGTGCGGAGCGCAAGACTGACCTGAAACGTCTTCAGCAGGAACGCCAACGACTCCTATACGAGCAGGCACTGGCTTCCGTGCGAAGGGCCGAGGGAATGGCTACCGATGCCCGTGCAGAATCCCGAGCGGCGTGGCAAGTGCTGAGCACCGACCCCACTCCCGAGGCCAGGCAGGAAGCGATCGAGTCGGCCCTAGACCATCGCTTCCAGGTGGAGGTGTTGCAGGCCAGGCGCCGGGTGCTAGCCGATATTCCGAAGCCAAAGCCAGAGGCTACGGCAGCATGAGCGCCGACGGCTTCTACGAGCAGTGCTGGACGTCGGACGAGTACGCCCGGAACGACGACGGCTACATGGTCGTGCGGTACGAGGGCAGGGTGGTGAAGGCCCACCGCCTCTCCTTCTTCCTGCATCACGGTTATTGGCCCGAGGTGGCCCGGCACACCTGCGATAACGGAGCTTGCTACAACCCGATGCACCTGCTCGACGGGACGCAGGCCGACAACGTGCGAGACGCCTGGGAGCGTGGTCGAGCCAGACCAGGGGGCTGCCCCCGACTCAACGCCGGCATGCCCGATCAGCGCCAGGTCGGTAAGGCCGCCTACGAGCGGGAGCGGCAACGGCGCATCCGGGCCGGTACGTGGGTCTACTGCACCCGGGTGGCAGCGTAAGAGGCAGAAAGGGGGCCCGGAGGGCCCCCCTTCACCATTCATAGCCACCTCAGCACGTCGGCCCGCTCAGAGTGCACGTAGCGCATGGTCGAGCCGATGTCGGAGTGGTTGAGGAGGTCCCGTAGTACGGCGAGCGGCATCCCGAGCCTGGCCATGTCCGAGGCGAAGGTGTGCCGCAGAGCGTGCGGCGTGAAGGCGCCGTCGGACAGGACCCGCACCCGCTTGTTGACCCAATCAAACGAGCCCCCTGCGGACTGCGGGAAGACGAACCGGACCGGGCCGCCCTGGTGCACGCCGACCCAGGCTCGGAGCCACGCCCTGTCGCACAGTAGGAGGTCGGGCGCCTTCCGCTCGTAGACGGTCAGGCAGTCGCCCAAGGGCACGGTGGCTTCGCTGCCGCCCTTGCGCACGACCCTGCGCAGCGTGCCGTCGTCTCTGTAGGGGGAGAGTGACCCCCACCTCAGGGAGGCAGCCTCGGCCCGGCGCAGGCCGGCGTAGCGCATCAGGGCGAGCAGCACCCGATCGTGCTCGGCCGCCTGCCCCCACGCCGACGAGAACAAATCCGGGGCGACGACGGCGGGGCTCCGGGAGCGCCTCTTCGGCGTGATCAGCTCGGCCGCCGGATTGCGGGCCAGGAGGCCCCGGGCCGCAGCGAAGCCGAACAGGCTGCGGGCGACGTCCATGTCCCGCTTCACCGACGCCGTAGCGCCTCCACGGCCGCTCCTGCGTTGCCGATGGGCCCACTGCTCCAGCTCCTCCACGGTGGCCGTGTGCAGCTCGACGGAGCCGCACAGGTCGGCCGCAACCCGGCGGTAGAGGTAGACCGTCGAGGGAGCAAGCTCCCGCTTCCGTAGCCAGTCGAGCCACGCCGCCACGATGGTCGAATTAGAACCCACGCTGCCTCCTGTGATCCAGGTCGGCAGGTGCTGGGCGGGCGGAGGAGCACCCCGTACGGGATTTGAACCCGTGCTACTGGCATGAGAAGCCAGCGTCCTAGGCCGCTAGACGAACGGGGCTCGTACAGCCAGGAGATCTTATCCCCTGATCTGACGTTTGCTCGGGGGGGAGGACTTGAACCCCCAATGACTGGACCAGAACCAGCAGTGTTGCCAATTACACCACCCCCGAAGGTGGGACTGGAAAAGAATACCGCCTCCTGGCGGGGACCGGCGCGGGATTCTCGCCACTTGTCAGAGGAGTTGCTGGAGGTGGCGGAAGCCGATGATCCGGCCCACGGCCACGGCCCCCGTCTCCTGCACGAGCCGGCTCAACGGGGCCGACCGGTCGGTGAGCGCCAGGTCGGGATCGAGCCCCACCTCCTCGGCGATCAGCAGCGACCGCTTGGCGTGGTAGCGGTCCGTCACCAGCACCACCCGGCGCACGTCCTCCCGGCGCAGGAACCGGGCGGTGGCGGCCAGCGACTCGTAGGTCGACCCGCCCTGCACCTCGAGGCGCAGCTGTTCGTCGGGGATCCCGGTGCGCTCCCGCAGGTAGTCGTAGCCGGTCTTGGCCTCGGTGGTGACGTCGGCCGGCTGGCGGCCCCCGGTCACCACCACCAGCGTCACCTGGTCGTTCTCGTACAGCTCGGCCGCCTCGTCGAGCCGGGCCCTCAGCACCGGCGACGGCTCCCCGTTGTACTGGGCCGCCCCCAGCACCACGGCCGCCCGCTCCTGGCCGTCGGTCAGGGTCACCGGGCCGTAGGTGGAGCGGGAGGCGATCCAGACGTCGAGGAAGTTGAAGACGAGCCACAGGACCACGAGGGCCACCGCCCCCAGGGCGATCGTGCGCAACGGTGGGAGCCGGCGGCGGAGGGCGGGACGCCCGACCACGGCGGGTGTCGGCCTACAGCCTGGCCCGGGCCGATCGGAGTCGTGCCAACACGACGTCCCGGTCGAGCTCGGCCATCGGTTCGAACAGGGGGAGCCCGGCCCGGGCCCCCGTCACCGCCAACCGCACCGGGAGCTGGCTCTTGCGGCCCAGCTCCTCCCCCACCCCGAGCACCACCCGCTCCAAGGACACCGGATCCCACGGGGCGTCGGTCAGGCGGTCGATCACGCCGTCGAGCACGTCGGCCACGCCGTCGGCCCCCATCACCTTGCGCCAGTCCTCGGGCGAGGGCTCGGGGGCGTCGGCCACCACCCAGTCGAGCAGGCCCGCCACCTCGTCGAGCCGCTTGACCCGCTGCTGGACGAACGGCGCCAGCCGCTGGTACAGGTCGGGCGGCACGGGGGCGGCACCGCTGTCCCGCCACGGTGTGGAGCGGGCCACGAACTCCTCGGTGGGCAGGGCTCGGATGTACTCGCCGTTGAAGTGGTCGAGCTTCTTCACGTCGAAGAAGGCGGGGGCCTTGTTGATGTCGACGATGTCGAACAGCTCGATGATCTCGCCGAGGGGGCGGATCTCGATGCCGTCCTTGGGCCCCCAGCCCAGCGTGATCAGGTAGTTGCGCATGGCTTCGGGCAGGTAGCCCCGGTCCCGGTAGTCGCCCACCGAGACGTCGTCGCGCCGCTTGGACAGCTTCTGGCGCTTCTCGTTCACGATCAGCGGCAGGTGGGCGTAGACCGGATGGTCGGTGGCCCCCATGGCCTCCCGCAGCAACAGCACCCGGGGGGTGGTGTTGACCAGGTCCTCGCCCCGGATCACGTGGGTGATGTTCATGTCGAGGTCGTCGTACGCGTTGGCCAGGTGGAACATGGGGGCGCCGTTGCCCCGCACGATCACGAAGTCCTCCAGCACGGCGTTCTCGAAGCTGACGTGGCCCCGGATGACGTCGTCCCAGGCGGTGGTGCCCTCGTCGGGCGTGCGGAACCGGACGACCACACCGGGGCCGGGGGCCACGGTGCGGTCCCGGCAGTACCCGTCGTACCCGCCGGCCGAGCCGGCGGCGGCCAACCGCTCCTTGACCACTTCCTGGGTGCAGTCGCAGCGGTAGGCCAGGCCCCGGGTCACGAAGTCCTCGGCCACGGCGAGGTAGGCGTCGAAGCGCACCGACTGGCGGTGGATCTCGTCGCCCTCCATGCCCAGCCAGGCCAGGTTCTCGACGATGGCGTCTATCAGGTCGTCGCGGCTGCGGTCGGGGTCGGTGTCTTCGATGCGCAGCACGAACGTGCCGCCCACGTGGCGGGCGTAGAGCCAGTTGAACAGGGCCGAGCGGGCGCTGCCGAGGTGGAGGTAGCCGGTGGGGGCCGGTGAGAACCGGACGCGGACGCCGCTCACACGCCGGAGGCCAGGTTGGAACGCCAGTCGGCCTGGTAGGCGGTGGCGATGGCGTCGTGGGTACGGGCCAGGGCCTCGTCGGGCACGAGGTCCACCAGGTGGCGCCGCTCCGGATAGTGGTGGGCGCTGCGGACCTCGGCGAACAGCTTCTCCCGCAGGGCCACCAGCTCGGCCGGCGCAGCGGGGTCGAGGAAGCCGAACACGGTGAAGGCGGCCGTCAGGTCGTGGATCACAGGGGCCCGGCCGAACAGGGCCGACCGCTTGGTGGCCACGGCCACGCAGCCCGCCACCGCATCCTCGTGGTTGACCTTGCCCAGGTGGAGACGGTCTTCGAACTGCCGGGCCAAACGGTAGGCGTAGCCCTGGTCCGGGCCGATGGCGCCGAGCCGGGCACCCTTGGGCTGGCGGGTGGTCAGCTCACCGGGACGATCGGCGATCCAGGCATCGGGCCGGCGGGGAGGTGAGGTGTAGGACCGCAGCCGGCGGGCCGGATCGAGGGGCACGAAGTCAGGGGCAGCCACGTACAGGAGGCTACCCTGTCGGCGGGCGTCGAGAGGCGTTCCGGCGCCGGCCCGGTTGGGCCGGAGGCTTCCTACCTCGAAGGGTAATCACGCACATGGGCACGGGTTCAGCGCTGTACCGCATCGTCCTTCTTCTGCACATCCTGGCCGTGATCGTTGGGTTCGGCGGGGTGATCACCCACGGCTTCTACAACGCCAAGGCGTTCCGCAGCATCTCCCGCACCGCCGGCGAGCTGGTGGCTGCCACCCGCAGCGCCTCCAAGATCGCCGAGTACGCCATCTACGCCGTGCTGCCCCTCGGCATCGTGCTCGTGGCGGTGAGCGACCAGGTGTACAGCATGGGCGACCCCTGGGTGTCGGCCAGCTTCGTGGTGTGGATCCTGATGGTGGGCGCCCTCCACGGGGCGGTGCGGCCGGCGGTCAAGACCCTGGCCGAGCGGGCGGCCGCAGTCAGCCCCGACACGGTGCTCGACACCGACGACGCCGCGGTGGCCGCCTCCAAGAAGCTGATGATCGGCGAATCCGCCACCCAGGTGCTCCTCGTCATCGCCGTCATCCTCATGATCTGGAAGCCCGGCGCCTGATTCCGAGGGCGAGTTCCCCCGAACCACGGCACGAACACCGCGTGTTCGTCGAGCAGAACGGGGCGGGACGGGTGGAACGTGAGCGGGTTCAGCTTCAGAAGCCGGGGTGGCTAAGGTTCCGGGGATGGATGCACGGGGGGACACGGAAGCGCTGCGCTTCCCGGCCGACGACGAGGTTGACGGGTTCTGGGGCCAGGATCGGATCCACGCCCCGCGGCCCATGTCGCCGCTGGCCTTCGATCTGATCACCGACACGCTGGCCCTCGGGTTCACCCGGGCCCACGCCGAGTACGGGGCCCCGATCGACATGTTCACCCGTTCGGTGAACAACTACCTCTATTCCTCGATGCGCCCGGTGACCGACCCGGCCGAGGCGGCCCGCCGGGCCGAGCTGTACGCCGACCTCCCCCGCCGCCTCGACGAGGTGGGCGATCTGTGGGAGCACGACTGGAAGCCGGCCCTCATCCGCTCGGTCCGGGCCGGCCGGGTCCGTGACTACCGGGGCCTCACCAATGCCGAGCTGGCGGCGGAGCTGGACCGCCAGCGGGACGACATGATCGACCAGTGGACGATCCACGGCCGGATCAACTTCGGCGTGGTGGCCGGTGCCCGCTTCGTCGACTTCTACCAGGCCACGTTCGAGCCCGAGGACCCCTCGGAGGGCTACCAGCTGCTCCAGGGCTTCGTCACCCAGACGGTGCTGGCCTCCCAGGAGATGTGGCGGCTCAGCCGCCGGATCCGGGCGTCGGGCCCCTTGCAGGCGCTGTTCGGCCGGCCGACGGCCGAGATCGCCGCCACCCTGGCGGCGGCCGGCGACGAGCCCGACCTGGCCGATTTCGCCGCCCGGTTCCAGGCGTTCCTCGACGAGTACGGTTGGCGCAGCGACGCCGTGTACGACGTGGCCGACGCCAGCTGGCGGGAAGATCCGTCGATCCCGATCGACGCCCTCCGGGGGTACGCCGCCCTCGACGACCAGCAGGATCCCGAGGCCGCCTTCGCCCGCACGGTCCGGCGCCGGGAGGAGCTGCTGGCCCAGGCCCGGGCCCGGTTGGCCGACGATCCGGAGCGGCTGGCCACGTTCGAGCGCTACTACGAGGCCGGTCGCCACAACCTGCCCCTCACCGAGGACCACGCGTTCTGGATCGACCAGAGCGGCGTGGTGAACGTGCGCCGGTTCCTGCTCCAGGTGGGCGAACGGCTGGTGGCCGACGGCTGCCTCGCCGCCCCCGACGACATCTTCTTCCTCCACCGGGAGGAGGTTGCGACCGCCCTGCTGCACGGCGGCGACCAGCGGGATCTGGCGGCCCGGCGGCGGGCGTCGGTGGAAGCGGCCGGCGCGCTCGACGCCCCACCGACCCTGGGCGTGGCCGTGCGCCCGCCCGACGGCACGCCCATGGATCCCCTGCTGGAGGCGATCCTCGTCCGCCTGGCCGGGCGCCGCCCGCCGCAGCCGATGGCCGAGGCCCGGAGCGTGCTCACCGGCCACGGGGCGTCGGCCGGGGTGGCCACCGGCACCGCCCGCGTGGTGCGGAGCCTGGCCGAGGCGGCCAAGCTCGACGAGGGCGACATCCTCGTGTGCGAGATGACCCTGCCCCCCTGGGTCCCTCTGTTCGCCCTGGCCCGGGCGGTGGTGGCCGACACCGGGGGGCAGATGAGCCACTGTGCCATCGTGGCCCGGGAGTTCGGCATCCCGGCCGTGGTCGGCACCCAGGTCGGCACCCGGGTGATCGCCGACGGCACCACCATCACCGTCGACGGGACCCGGGGCGAGGTCCACCTCGAGCCACCCCAACTCTCACAGCACTAGAGAGTGTGACCCATGGCATCGCGACGCCAAAGCGACCGATCATAGGTAACATGACTCGCCGGGGCGGCGGTAGAACCCAGCCAGGAGCGGCTTGACACGTGGATGACGACGTGGACCAGGAGGAAGAGGCGGAGGCCCCTGCAACCGGACTGGCCACCACCCTGCGGGGCCTGGCCCCCCGGATCGGCCACGGCCTGCGGGCCCTCCCCCACCAGGCCACGGCCAGCCGTTGGCGGCTGCTGACCACGATCGCCGTGCTCGGCGTCGGTGCGTTCCTGCTGACCACCATGGTCTCGAGTCCGCCGAATCCCCCACTCCCGCCACAGCCCGAGGACGACACGGCATCCACCACCGAGGTCGACGGCGCGTCGTCCCGGGTCGGCACACCGCCCACCCTCGCCCCCACCACCACCACGCCCATCCAGGAGGGAGCCAGCTCCAAGTTCCTGGACAAGGTGAACGAGGCACCGGGCCGACCCCCGCTCGACTCCTACTGCAACAACCCGGTCACGGTCTCGGCCCCCGCCGCCGACCTGGCCAGCACCGTGAGCAACGCCGCCCCCGGCACCTGCTTCAAGCTTCAGCCGGGCGAGTACCGCTTCCGCGACGTGGTGCCCAAGGACGGGATGACCTTCCTGGGCGCCGCCCGGGGCTCGGTAGTGGTGGTGGGCTCGGGCGACGCCGAGAACGCCTTCCACGGCACGGCCAAGGGCGTCACGATCGGGCGCATGACCCTCAAGGGGTTCCAGGGCACCGGCGGCCACAAGCCCCAGCAGCAGGCGGCCATCCGGGGCTCGGCCGGCATCTGGAAGACCGAGCCGGGCCAGCTGGCCAGCGACTGGCTCATCGAGGACGTCGAAGCGTCGGGCAACTACGCCCTGGGCATCTTCATCGGGAACCGGTTCACCGTCCGCAACAGCACCATCGCCGGCAACGGGGTGGCCGGCATCGGCGGGGCCGAGACCCAGGGCGGCCTGATCGAGGGCAACGTGATCTCCGGCAACGGAGACCGCCAGCTCCAGGGCTACGAGGCCAACGGCGGCGGCATGAAGTTCACCGAAGCCTCGGGGGGCGACGATCCCCTGGTGATCCACCACAACGAGATCCACGGCAACAAGGGCGTGGGCGTGTGGTGCGACATCGGCTGCACCGGCTTCCACGTGATCGACAACTACATCCACGACCAGGACAGCCACGGCGTGATGTTCGAGCTGTCGAGCAACGCCCTGATCAAGGGCAACCTGATCGTCAACGCCAACACCTGGACCGACTTCTCGCGGGACTTCAACGCCGGCGCCATCACCGTCGGCGAGTCGAGCGGGGTGACGATCGAGGGGAACTACGTCGACGGGGCCAAGGCCGGGGTCGTCGTGCGCCAGACCCGCCGCCCGGTCCTGCCCCAGGAGCAGTTCCTCTACAACTACCCCACCGTGAACTGGACCTCGGGCGACGTGCACGTGAAGGACAACGTGATCGTCAACACCAAGGCCATGGGCATCTCCACCGGCAGGACCGGCGGTGGGCTGATCTCGGACCCGGGCAGCATCCGCTACGAGTCCAACACCTACGGCAATCCCGGCTCGATGGAGTTCTTCTGGGACGGGGGCTACCGCTACAACTACCAGGAGTGGCAGGCGTCGGGCCGGGACCACGGGGGCAACAGCCAGGCCCCCGGCCGCCCCGCCTGGACCGCGCTGAGTTCTTGATCGCAGCCCTCCGGGCGAGCGAACTGAGCTCCTGATCGATCCCGGGCCCTCGGGCCGGGCGTCAGCTGCGGAGCAGGGCGTAGACCATCGAGTCGGCCAGGGCCTGCCAGGACGCCTCGATGATGTTCTCGCTGACCCCGATCGTGGTCCAGCGGTCGTCGCCGTCGGAGGCGTCGATCAGCACCCGGGTGACGGCGCCCGTAGCGGCGGCCGAATCCAGGATGCGGACCTTGTAGTCGGTGAGGCGGACCCGGTCGAGCCGGGGGAAGCGCCCGGCGATGGCCTGACGGAAGGCGGCATCGAGCGCGTTCACCGGGCCGTTGCCCTCGCCGGTGGCGATGATCCGCTCGCCGTCGACGTGGATCTTCACCGTGGCCTCGGTCTCCACCCCGTCCAGATGGCCCCGCAGGTTGTCCTCGGCCGAAACCGACCGGTCGGGCCGGTGCTCCACCGCCACCCGGAAGCTCTCCAGCTCGAAGAACTCGTTGCGCCAGCCGGTGGCCCGGCGCATGAGCAACTCGAGGGAGGCGTCGGCCGCCTCGAAGTGGTAGCCGGCGTGCTCCAGGTTCTTCAGCTCGTCGAGCACGGCCTTCATCTGCGGCCCGTCCAGCTCGAGGCCCAGCTCCTTGGCCTTCAGCTCGATCGTGGCCCGGCCCGACAGGTCCGAGACCAGGAACCGCGTGCCGTTGCCCACCAGCGACGGGTCGATGTGCTCGTAGGCGTCGGCCCGGCGGGCGATGGCCGAGGTGTGCAGCCCGGCCTTGTGGGCGAAGGCCGACTTGCCCACGTAGGGCTGGGAGTGCACGGGCGGCAGGTTGACCAGCTCGGCCACGTGGTGGCTGACGGCGGTGAGCTGGGCCATCCCGCCCTCGGGCAGGGTCCGGATCCCCATCTTCAGCGTCAGGTTGGGCACGAACGTGGTGAGATCACAGTTCCCGGTGCGCTCGCCGTACCCGTTGATCGTGCCCTGTACGTGGCGGGAGCCGGCCACGACGCCGGCCACGGCGTTGGCCACGGCGCAGCCGGTGTCGTTCTGGGTGTGCATCCCCACCACCAGCTCGGGGAACATCTCGACCGCCACCCGGGTGGCGGCCTCCACCTCGTGGGGCAGCGATCCGCCGTTGGTGTCGCACAGCACGAGCACCTCGGCCCCGTTGACGGCCGCCGCTTCCAGCGCCCGCAGGGCGAACTCGGGGTTGCGCTTGTAGCCGTCGAAGAAATGCTCGAAGTCCACGAACACCCGCCGACCCTCGCCGGCCAGGAACCGGACGGAGTCGGCGATCATGGCCACGCCCTCGTCGAGCGTGGTTCGCAGCGCCTCGATCACGTGGTAGTCCCAGCTCTTGGCCACGATGCAGCAGATCTCGGTGCGGGCGTTGAGCAGGTTGGCCAGGGTCTCGTCGGCATCCACCTTGCCCAGGGGCCGCCGGGTGGACCCGAAGGCCACCAGGGTGGAGGTGGCCAGCTGCAGCTCGCCGGCAGCGGCCCGGGCGAAGAACTCGTCGTCGCGAGGGTTCGACCCGGGCCAACCGCCTTCGATGTAATGGACGCCGAGCAGATCGAGCTGCTCGGCCACCCGCAGCTTGTCGTCGGCCGTCAGGGCGATCCCCTCGAACTGCGAGCCGTCCCGGAGGGTGGTGTCGAAGATCTCCACCGCCTCGGGCCAGGCCGGATCACGCCGGCCCAGCCGCTCGATCGTCATCGACGACGTGGTCGGGTCGGATCCGGTGGGTTCGCCTGGGTTGCTCATAGGGGGCCGTTCCTGACGGTTGGTTCTACAGATTGGCGATCACCGCGTCGGCGATCTCGGAGGTGGAGCCCTGGGTCTGGCTGGCGGCTTCGCACGCCTTCACGATCCGGGCCGCCGGCTCGGTCTCGCCCAGGAAGTCGAGCATCATCGCTGCACTCAGTATGGCGGCAATCGGGTTCGCTTTGGCCTGGCCGGCGATGTCGGGGGCCGACCCGTGGACCGGCTCGAACATGGACGGCCCGGTGCGGGCCGGGTTCAGGTTGGCCGAGGCGGCCAGCCCGATCCCACCCGAGATGGCCCCGCCCAGGTCCGTCAGGATGTCGCCGAACAGGTTGTCGGTCACGATGACGTCGTAGCGGGACGGGCTCTCCACGAAGTAGATGCAGGCGGCGTCGACATGGTTGTAGGCCGTCGTCACCTCGGGATACTCGGCCGCCACCTCGTTGAACGTCCGCTCCCACAGGTCGCCCGAGAACGTCAGCACGTTGGTCTTGTGGACCAGCGTGAGGTGCTTGCGGCGCTTCATGGCCAGCTCGAAGCCGTACCGGACGGCCCGCTCGGCCCCCATCCGGGTGTTGACCGAGCCCTGGGTGGCGATCTCGTGCGGCGTGCCCTTGCGCAGGAAGCCGCCTTCCCCGGCGTAGGTGCCCTCGGTGTTCTCCCGGATCACGACGAAATCGTGGTGGGGGGTGGTGAAGGGCCGCAGGTTGACGTACAGGTCGAGCTCGAAGCGCATCTTGAGCAGGAGTCCCCGCTCGATCACGCCCGGCGGGACCTCGGGGGTGCCCACGGCGCCGAGGTAGATGGCGTCGAAGCTGCGCCACTCGTCGAGCACCGAGTCGGGAAGGATCGTGCCGTCCTTCAGGTAGCGGGCCCCGCCCAGGTCGTAGTCGACGGTCTCCAGCGCCACGCCGGCCGCCTCGATCGTGCGCAGCCCCTGGGCCACCACCTCGGGGCCGATCCCGTCGCCCCCCACCACTGCCACCCGATAGCTCACGGCCGGTTCCTATCTGTCGTCATCTCTGTCTCGGAAGCCGTCAACCCTACTGGATCCGCCGAACCGCTCAAGGGGGGCCGGGCACGGTCCGACAACCTTTCCAAGGAGAGCACCTGTGGGAACCGATCACGACCTCGATTTCTCAGCCAGCACCGCCCCCGAGTCGTGGTTCGAGGCGGCGGCGCAGGCCCCCAAGGGGGAGGAGCGCCCCTTCACGCAGGCCGGCATGCTGCCGGTACTGCCTCTCAACAACCGCATCGACCTGCTGATGACGGCGCTCACCTCGGTGGCGATGTCGGTGGTGGCGGGCTACGCCTGGTACCAGATGGACGCCAGCGGCACGCTGCGCAGCCCCTGGTTGGCGGTGGCCCTGGGCGTGCTGATCGCTCTGGCCGTGCGCCTCGGCGGGGGCAAGGGCGACCGGGGGAGCCGGGCCATCGTGGCCGGCACCTTCTACGCCGTGACCCTGGTGGCCGTCACCTGCCTGGCCGCCCGGCACAACTGGGCCGTGCTCTACGGCGACAACGGGCTGGTCACCTTCGAAGAGGATCTGATGCGGCGGATCGCCGACCCCATCACCCTCGTGGCCTGGGCCCTCGGCGGGTTCGCCACGGTCAAGCTCAGCCTGCTGCTGGGCAACCGGTACTGACCGCCGATCAGCGCCCGGTAGCCTTCACTGGGTGCCACCAGACGTACAGAAGCTCTCCCGTGAAGCCTTCGACCGGCTGCAGGCAGAGTACGACGACCTGACCACCCGGGGCCGCATCGAGATCGCCCAGAAGATCGAGGCCGCCCGTGAGCTGGGCGACCTGTCGGAGAACGGCGACTACCACGCGGCCAAGGAAGAACAGGGCAAGATGGAGGGCCGGATCGTGCATCTGGCCAAGATCATCGAGAACGCCGAGATCGTGGAGCTCGACGCCAACGCCGAGCGCAGGGTCCAGCCCGGCTGCGTGGTGTCGATCCGCTACGAGGGCGACACCGAGGTCGAGAAGTACCTGTTGGGCTCGATCGAGGAACGGCGGGACGGTCTGACGGTCATGTCGCCCGGCTCACCGCTGGGCCAGGCCATGACCGGCGCCTCGGTGGGCGACGAGGTGACCTTCGAGGCCCCCAACGGCCCGATGAAGATCACCGTGGTCGACATCGAGTTCTAGCTGCGTTGATCGGGGGCCTGCGCGCCCCCGGCGGCCTCCTGCGTCGGCCTCACCCGTCGACGACGGGGGTCCCACCCCGCCGTGCCGCCCCCAGCGGCTCAGCCCGCCCGGAGGGCGGACGAGATGGCGGCGGCCGCTTCGACGACGGCGGGGCCGTACCGGGGGCCGGGGTCACGGGTGGTGCGCTCCACCGGCCCCGACACGCTCACGGCGGCCACCGCCGTGCCGTCGCTCGCCACCACCGGAGCGCTGACCGAGGCCACGCCCCGTTCCCGCTCCTCCACCGAAGCGGCCCAGGTGCCGGCGGGGGACTCGCCCCGGAGCACGGCGGCGGCCGAGCCGGCGGCCATCGTGAGCCGGGAGCCCACGGTCACGATCGTTCGCAGCCCGTGGGACGACTCGGCGGCCAGGATGCAGACCCGCTCGTCGCCGTCGCGCACGTAGAGCTGGGCGCTCTCCCCCGTCCGGTCCCGCAGCGCGGCGAGGTGGGGCTCGGCCGCTTCCACCAGGGGGATCTGGTCGGCCGCCCGCTGTCCCAGGCTCAAGAGGCGGTAGCCGAGGGCGAAGCGGCCGTCGGGCCGGCGCCGCAGCAGCCCGTGGCCCTCCAGCGCCACGGCCAGGCGGTGGGCGGTGGC
>JAWKIL010000018.1:0-146951 GCA_041394285.1 Acidimicrobiales bacterium
CGAGGCGACCCGGCTGGTACCGCCCGACGCGGCCACGGCGCTGGCCCGCCGGTGGGCCGAGCTGCCGCCATCGGTGCGGACGCCGGCCCAGCTGCTGGGCCGGCGCACCACGGGCTGCGAGGGCACGCACGGCGTGTTCCCCCGCTGCAACCTGGGGTGCCGCCCCTGCTACCACTCCAGCGACGCCAACCGGGTCAGGGTGGACGGCCCCCACACGATCACCGCCGTGACCGAGCAGATGGCGTTCGCCCGGCGCGAGCGCGGCCCGGGAGCCTACGCCCAGCTGATCGGGGGCGAGGTGTCGCTGCTCGATCCCGACGATCATGCGACGGCCTTGCTGGCCATGCGGCGCCACGGGCGGGTACCGATGAGCTTCACCCACGGCGACTTCGACCACGACTATCTGGAGGCGCTGGCCCTCGATCCCACCGGGCGGCCGAGGTTCACCTATCTGGCCTTCGCCGTCCACATCGATGCCACCATGCAGGGCCGGCGGGCCGTTCCCCATCCCTCGTCGGAACGGGAGCTGCACGACGAGCGGGCCCGGGTGGCGGCCATGTTCGACCGCCTCCACCGCGACCACGGGATAACGGTCTACCTGGCCCACAACATGACCGTGACCCCGGCCAACCTCGACGAGGTGCCCGAGGTCATCGCTTACAGCCGGGGCCTCGGCTACCGCATGTTCTCGTTCCAGCCGGCCGCCTACGTAGGCAACGAGACCCGATGGGCACCGGGCTACCGCGACCTGACCGACGACGACGTGTGGGCCCGGATCGAGGCCGGTGCCGGCACCCGCCTCCCCTACCGCGGCCTCCAGTTCGGCGACCTGCGCTGCAACCGGGTGAGCTGGGGCGCCTACGTGGGGCACCGCTACGTGCCCGTGATCGACGACGACGACGTCCGCGACCTCCGGGCCCGCGACCGGTTCTTCCGGGCCTTCCCCGGCCCTATCGGCTACGGGCCTCTCCCCCAGCGGGCGGCCCGGATCACCCGAGCCGTGGCCTCCCATCCGGCGGTGGTACCGGCCGTGGCGGGCTGGGCCGCTCGCTTCGCCCGCCGGGGCGGTGGCCTCACTGCCTCCTGGCGCCACGTCCGGCCCACCACCTTCGTGCTCCACCGGTTCATGGACGGCGCCGCCACCGCCGCCGCCTGGGACCACATGAACAACGGCACGCCGGTCGACGAGCCGGCCGTGGTCGAAGCCGTGGAACGGCTCCGGGCCTGTGCCTACTCCATGCCCCATCCCGAGACGGGGCACATGGTCCCGGCCTGCGTGCAGCACGGTGTGCTCGACCCGATCGAGACCGCCCAACTGGTGGAGCTCCTCCCCCACCGTCCCCCCGCCGATGGGAATCGACCAGCGGCCGAGCGGGTTCCCCCGCAGTGAACGTGGATGCTTCCCGGCGGACCCCGTTCGAGCAGCACGTGCTGCCCGAGATCGAGGTGCTGCTGCGGGTCGCCCGCGCCCTCACCCGCAACAACGCAGACGCCGAGGATCTCGTGCAGGACACCCTCATCCGAGCCCACAACGGGATCGACCGGTTCGACGGCCGCCACCCCCGGGCCTGGCTGCTCACCATCCTGCGCCACGCCCACATCAACCGCCACCGTCGCCGCCGCCCCGAGCTGCTCCGGGATCCCGACGTCACGTTCGACCGTATAAGCCAGGCCGCCGGCCCCGAGCAGACCGACGCCTTCGTCGACCTCGAGCTCGATGCCGAGCTGGTACGGGCCCTCGCCCAGCTCAGCCCGCCCTTCCGCCTCGTGGTGGAGCTGGTCGACATCCAGGGCCTCAGCTACGCCGAGGCGGCCGAGGTGCTCGGCGTCCCCCCGGGCACGGTGATGAGCCGCCTCCACCGGGCCCGTGCCCGCCTCCGTGACCGCCTGCACCGCACCGGTCTCGCTCCCCGGAGCCAGCAGTGAGACGCTTCCTGCGCCGCTTGATCGCCCGCCCGGCGGAGGGCCACGGCACCGTGGACTGTGTGGCGGTGGGCCAGGTGCTCCAGCGCTACCTCGACGGAGCCACCGACGCCGAGACCACCACCCTCGTGGCCGCCCACCTCGACGACTGCCTCCGATGCGGCCTGGAGGCCGACACCTACCGCCGCATCAAGGCCGCCCTGGCCCACCACCGCCAGCCTCCCCCACCGGACGCCGTGCAACGGCTTCGGGAGTTCGGTCTCCAGCTGGCCCGGGGCGAGGGCGGTCCCCGGCCAGGGAGCGTGTGACCACCCATCGGCGTCATCCGTGGTCGGTCGAGCCGACGCCCACCCGGCTACGGTGGCCCGAGCCAGCCCGATCCGACGTCGGAACGCCTGGTGTCGATTGTGACCGAACCGTCCCGCCCTGAACCGTCGCCGCCGCTGAAGGCTGGGCTCGCCGAGCTCGATGACTTCCTCATGATGGTCGAGCGTTACCAGCGGCCGGTCGCCTCGGTGGTGGCACGGTTCCTGGACGATCCACGCGATGTCGAGGAGGCGGTGCAGGACACCTTCGTGCAGGCGTGGCGGAACCGGGATGCGTTCCGGGCCGAGGCGGCCGTGTTCACCTGGCTCTACCGGATCGCCACGAACACCGCTCTCATGCGTCTGCGGCGCCGAAGCCATCCAACCGTCAGCCTCGATCTACCGCCGGCCGCCGGGGAGCCGGCACTGGCCGACGATCCACTGGCCGACGAGGCCGAGCGCCTGACCCGGATCAGCGACGTTCGCGCCGCGCTCGCCGAGCTTCCCGAGCAGCAGCGGCTGGTGGTGATCCTGCGTGACGTCGACGGGTACGGCAACAACGAGGTGGCCGACCTGCTGGGTCTGCCCGTCACGACGGTGAAGGCCCTCCTCCACCGCGGCCGGACACGGCTGCGCCGCCGCCTCCACCCCTGAGCCCCCGGCGATCTCGATCACCGCGGTACGGGGCGCCTGAGGCCAGGAGCCGGCGCCCCCACCATCGGCCGCGTCTGCAGCCACTGATGATCGACCGTCCCCGACGGTCAGGCTTCGATGAGATCGATGACCTCGTCTTCATCGAAGATGCCGTTCCACGCCCCGAGAGGCGTGCCGTCGGCGTCGAACAGCAGCGCGGCCGGTTGGCCCCGGATGTCGAGCTGAATCCACGAGTCGAAGCTCTCGTCCCACAGCATGGTGAACGTGATGCCACCATCGGTGACGAAGTCCCGGGCCGATTCGAGATCGTCCTGGGTTCCGAGGCCGACGACCCGGAGCTGGTCTTCATGAGCGCGAGCGAACCGCTCGACGCCGGGCGATTCCGCCCGGCAGATCACTCAGAACGGGGCCCACATCCAGACCAGGGTCGGTTTGTCGGCCGGCAGCAGGCTGGCCAGAGCGACCGTCTCACCGCTGGACAGGTCGACCACGTCCACGGCCGGGAGGGGGCTGACGCTGTCGGCGGCCGCGCCGGGCCCGCTGGCGTCGCCGGCCGTGGCGGGACCGGCCGATGAGCCGTCGCCGCCACAAGCGCTCAACGCCAACGCGGCGGCGATCACGAGTCCCGCAACCGGTCTAGCTCCCCGGCTCGGGCTCGGGCTCGGTCTCGGTCTCGGTCTCGATCTCGGTCTCGGCACAGTTGTTCCTCCCTGGGTACGGCACCGGGCGATCCGGCACCCATCTCGCTCGGCGCCGTTCGGAGCCGTCTTCCACCGGCAGAGGCGGCATCACGCCACCACCTCGGTGTCGGGCTGGAAGGCCGACCAGGCGAACCAGAACGTGTCCACGTGGGGCACGGCGGTGAGCTGCCGGCCGGCCAGCGGACCGGCCGTGGCGACCCCGAGGGGGCTCCACGTCGATCCAGTCTCCCGGTCCCGGAACCCGCCCTCCAGCGCCTCGAACGAGAGCGCCTGACCGTCGAGCGCGGCCTCGAACACCCCGGTGGTGCCGACGTCACGACCCGACGCGACGGTCCTGCCTTCCAGGGCCGACACCGTCCCCGGCTGCCACCACACCACCAGCCGACGTTCGCCATCGACCACCGACACCACCCGGTCCTGCTCCAACCGCTCGTTGGTCACGGCCCGGGGGCCCGACGGCAGGTCCATCCCCACGATCCGGGTCTTGGCGGCGAAGCGGCCGTCGATCTCCCGCCCCTCGAACAGGAACGGCGGGGTGGTCACGTCGTCGTACCCGGGGTAGGGGTTGCGGCCGTAGTCCCGGGTGAACCCGGTGTCCCGGGACAGCACGATCCCGTCGGGGTGGGCGTCACGGAACTCGGCCCACGACGCCACACTCACCGGGAAGCTGGACAGGCGGTCGCCGGCGAAGATCCCGACCAGGCCCTCGCCGGTGAAGTGCGACCACAGCGAGAACGTCTGGCGGTCGAACATCACGAGCGAGCTGTTCCACAACGCCCCCGACACCCCGAGCTCCAACACCCGCCCCTCGTGGCGCCGATCGTGGGCCACCGCCGAGTTGGACAAGGGGCAGTAGGTGACGGCCACCGGTACCCCGTCCACCGTGTCGTTCACGATCTCGTGCCACACCATGATCTGCAGGGGGTAGGCCCGCACCTCGTCGCCGAGGGCGAACACCAGCACCGGCTCCCGATCCTCCAGGAAGTCCACATCGGCGATCGCCAGGAACCGGGGCTCGTCGATCGACGGGATCCCGTCCGGCCCCGGCCCACCGGGCTGCAGATCATCCGACGTCACCAGCGACGGCGGGAACGTCGGATCGTTGAACCGGATCTCGGTGGGGTAGTCGGGGATCTCGGATGGCACGAGCGCCTGGGGCACCTGTTCCCGGCCCGACGCCGGCACCTGGGGCACGGCGAACGACCGGCTCGGCTCGGTCACGGGTGTCGACGGGGCCGATTCCGGCACCGAGGGCGACGGCGAGTCGGCCTCGGGAGCGGCGGCGCGGCCACCGCCGGCCGACGAGCAGCCGGCCGCCAGCGTCACGGCGGCCACCCCCAACCAGAGCCACCACCGCGCTCCGGCCTTGGCGTCCCGGGTCACGGCATCCTCCTCCCTCCTCGACTGAGGTGGGGCGGAAACACGCTCTGGTCACGCCGCTATTCCGAGTTTCCGGTCGGTGCCGGCGCCTGCCGATCGAGCCCGGTGTGCACCGATCGGGCTCGGCCGGGCATCAGAATGGTCTGTGGAATCGACCAGGTCCGTCTCCTGCACCCTCTCGTGGGCCCGATTCGGAGGGCTGGACCCGTTCCGCCGTCGTGGCGATGATCACCGTGTTCGGCGGGGTCGACTCGCCCCGAGCCGCTATCGGCGCCTCGGCCCTGGCCGCCCGCCGCCGGTCCCGCCGATGACCGCCGGCCCGGGCGGCTACGACCAGGGAGAGCGCCGGTGGCACGAGGAACGCGAGGCTGAGCACGGCCGCCACTTGGGGATCGCGGCGGACGAAGGGCACCAGGACCAGGGGCAGCATGGGACGGCCGCCGCCGACGGTGAGGCTGGTGCCGTACTGGCTCCACGACACGGTGAAGGCCAACGCCAGAGCCAGCATCAGATGTCGGCGGACCGCTGGGACGATGATCCCGGCCAGCCGCCGAACGGGGGACGCTCCGAGCACGGCGGCGCTGGCGTCGAGCTCGTCGAGCTCCGGCCCGAAGGCGGGGACCAGCGCCAGGGCGGCGTAGGCGATCGACCCCGGCAGGTGAGCCACCACGATGGCGGCGTAACCGCCGGCCAAGCCGATGGCGGGGAGCCACGCGGCGAGACCGTCGCCCAGCACCAGCGGTGGCATGAGCAACGGGGAGGCCAGCAGGGCCCAACCCACCCGGGACCGGGTCTGGGCCAGATAGCGGGCGGCGGGCCAGGCCACGATCACGGCCAGCGCGGCCACCACTGCGCCGACCGCCAGCGACGCCCCCACCGCTCGGACCAGGATCGGATCGTCGGCCGCCAGCCGGATCCCCCGCCATCCCAAGGCCTGGGGGACCAGAGCCCGGCCCTGCCAGCGGTCGGCGAGCGCCTGGAGCACGAGCGGCCCGAATGGCACGGCCACCGCCAGGACCACGAGGGCGTCGAGTGCCCAGCGCCGCCCGTTTCCCGTCGCTCCCTTCACCGGCACTGCCGCCTGTGGTGGCGCTGGCCGAGCACGGCCGCCGCCAGAGCGACCCCGGCGGTGACGGCGGCCGCCACCAGCTCGGCCACGGCGGCCTCGGCCCGGGCGGCCGGGCCGTGGAGCCGCACCACGTCGAGGGCGTACGGGCCGAGCATCCGCGGGCTCGACTGCCCGACGAGCAACGGCACCTCCACCGCGCCGACCACGAAGGCCGCCGTCACCAGCCCCCCGACCACCAGCGGCACGAGCAGGCGGGGCAGGATCACGTCGCGCAACCGGGCCCACGGCCCGGCCCCCAGCAACGCCGCCGTGGCCTCCAGCTCGGCCGTCGCCTCGTCGAGCGCGGCCGAGGCCAGTAGCACCAGGAACGGCACCTCCTTGGCCACATACACCCCCACCACGGCCCACCCGGTGCGATCGAGCGCTGCCCCGCCACCAACCACCTCGGCCAGGCGGTCGACGAGCCCGCCCGGGCCCAGCCACATGACGGCCAGCGCGGCCACGACCAGATGGGGGGCGGCCACCGGCACCGCCAGCACGGCTCGGGCCCGGCGACTCCGGCGCAACAGCAGAGCGAGCACCACCGAGGCGGCCACCGAGACCCCGGTGGACGTCAACGTCACCCCCAGCGTGAACGCCACAGCCCGGCGGAAGCCTGGTTCGGACAGCGTCCGGGCCCAGGCGCCGAGACCGAAGCCCGTGCCGGCGACGAGACCCTCCTGGAGCGACGTGCGCACCACCCCGATCAACCCACCAGCCGTCAGCACCCCCACGATCAGGAACGCCGGGAGAGCTGCCAGCGGCACCCCGGCCTGCGACCGCCCGGCGGTGGCCTGATGTTCGACGCCGCCCTCCGCCGGGCCTACGCCCCAGCCACCGACGGGATGGCCCGGCTGCTGCACCGCCACTCCGTGCGGGCCGGCCACGCCACCGCCGCCGGCCTCGCCCTCGGGCTGGGAGCGGCCGGCTCGGCCGCCCTCGGATGGTGGTGGCCGGCGCTCGGCTTGTGGCTCGCCTCCCGGGCGCTCGACGGCCTCGACGGCGCCGTCGCCCGCCTCGAAGGGGCCACCGGGCGGGGCGGTTTCCTCGACCTGATGGCCGACTTCACCGTCTACGCCGCCTTCGTGGCCGGCGTGGCCGTGCGGGTGCCGTCGGCCCGGCTGGCCGCCGTGGCGCTGCTGTGCACCTACTACGTGTCGGGCGCCGCCTTCCTGGCCTGGTCGGCGGCGGCCGCCACCCGGCAGCCCTCGGCCGGGGCCGGCCAGGGCGGGTTGGCCCTCGACGACAACCGGTCGCTCCGGTTCGTGGGCGGGCTGGCCGAGGGGGGCGAGACCGTGGCCGTCTACTGCCTGATCTGCCTCCTCCCCCACCGGGCCGCCACGATCCTGTGGGCCTTCGCCGCCGTCGTGGCCGTCACCGCTGCCCAGCGGGTGTGGTTCGCCGCCGGCGACCTGCGACGCCCAGCCGGGCCCGGGCCGCAGCCGCCGGACCCGCCGCCGGCGCATCCGGAGCACTCCGAGGGTTCCCCTAACGGGGAACATCGAGGCGACGCAGGACGGCCAGCAGGCGGGAGGTGATCCGGGTCACCCGGGGGTTGAACCAGCGGGCCCGGAGCACGTCGTCGGCGGCCCGGCTCGGGCCTTCGGCGAACGTGGGGTAGGCGTGCACGGTGGTCGACAGATCGTCGATGCGGCGGCCGGTGGTGATCCATGCCGTCAGCTCGGCGATCGACTCCCCCGCCGCCTCCCCCACCACGGTTGCGCCCACCAGGCGTCGGCGAGGGTCGCCCACCAGCTCGGCCCACCCCCGGTTGGCGCCGTGGGTGACGGCCCGGTCGAGGCCGGCGTAGTCGTAGCGCTGCACCACGGCCCGATCCCCCCACCGCTGGCGGGCCGCGTCGGCGTCGATCCCCACCCGGGCGATCTCGGGCGAGGTGAACGTGACCCACGGGATCCGATCGTGCTCGGCCCGGCGCCGGGCCCGGAACAGGGCGTTGGTGACCACGATCCGGGCGTGGTGGGCCGCCACCGGGGTGAACGGCATGACGCCGGTGACGTCGCCGGCGGCGAAGATACGGCTCCCGGTGGTGGCCATCCGCTCGTCGACCACCACGTGGCCCCGCTCGTCGAGCTCCACCCCCACCGTGTCCAGGCCCAGGTCGGCGGTGGCCGGGCGGCGCCCGACGGCCACCAGGATCCGGTCGAAGGCCACCTCGGCGCCATCGCCGAGCACGAGCACGCCACTGCCCGCCGTGCCCACCCCGGCCCCGGTCACCGACCGGGCCCGGGCCCCGACCCGGACGTCGACCCCCTCGGAGTGCAGCACCCCGGCCAGGAACTCACCCACGCCCGGGGCCTCCCGGGGCAGGAGGTGGGGTAGGGCCTCCACGAGCGTGACCGTCGAACCCAAGCGGGCGAAGGCCTGGCCCAGCTCACAGCCGATCGGCCCGCCTCCCAACACCACCAACCGCCCCGGCAGCCGGTCCAGGCTCCACACCGTGTCCGATGTGAGCGGCTCGACTCCCTCCAGCCCGTCGATGGGCGGCACGACCGGCCGGGATCCGGTGGCGATCAGAGCCGCCCGGTAACGAAGCTCCCGCTCGCCCACCACGATCCGGCCCGGGCCGGCGAACCGGCCCCGACCCCGCACCACCTCCACCCCGTGGGCCGCCAATCGCTCCGGCGAGTCCTGGGGCTCGATCACCGCCTGGGCCCGGCGCACGCTCGCCATCACCCGGGCCAGGTCCACCACCGGCTCCACCGGATCGAGACCGAACCGGTCGGCCGTCCGCATGGCCTGGGCGGTAGCCGCCGCCGCCAGCAGTGCCTTGGACGGCACGCAGCCGGTCCAGAGGCAGTCGCCTCCCACCCGATCGGCCTCGACCAGAACGGCCCGGCCCCCGAGCCCCGCCACCCCCAGCGAGGCGACCAAACCGGCCGTGCCGCCGCCGATCGTCACCAGGTCGAACCGGCCGCTCACCGGGCACCTCCCACCGACGCCGGTGGCGGCAGCGCCGAGGGGGTGCCGGGGACCGGCCAGAGATCGGCCGGGTGGAACCACACCTCGGCCGCGGCGCCCTCCGACCGGTCCGCTCCGGCGGCGACCACCTCGACGAAGCCGACCGAGGTGTCGACGCGAACCGTCGGGTACGGTCCCCGTTGGGTCGTCGCTCCCACGACACCAGGCAGGCACACGTCCTCACCCGACCGGCGAACGAGCCCTACCCGGTCGAGTGCCAGGGAGAAGACAGCCTGGCCATCGGGCAGGTTCGCCGTCACCGGTAGCGTCAACCGGTCGAGCCGGACCAGGCCGCCTCGCACCTGGCCCCGCAGGAGGTTGACGCTGCCGAGCAACGCCGCCACCCCGATCGTCGCTGGGCGGGCTCGAACGTCAGCGGCCGGGCCGTGCTGGACGAGCCGGCCGGCGTCGAGCACGGCGATCGAGTCGCCCAGCGCCGCCGCGTCCTCGGGGTCGTGGGTGACGATCATCCAGGTGACATCCCGCTCGGCCCGCACCCGTCGGAGCAGGCCAGCCAGCTCCCGCCGCTGGGGCAGGTCGAGGCCGGTCAACGGCTCGTCGAGCAGCAGCACCGCCGGCGCCACGCACAGCGCCCGGGCCAGGGCTACCCGCTGCTGCTCCCCTCCCGACAGCTCGGCGGGCCACGCCTGGGCCCGGTCGGCCAGTCCAACCTCGGCCAGGAGGCGGGCCGCCTCCGCTCGCCGCCTGGCCCGGGCCCAGCGGGCCAGCCGCAGCGGGTAGGCCACGTTGTCGACCGCCCGCAGCGTGGGGAACAGGCGCGGCTGCTGAAACAGCAGGCCCACCCGGCGACGGTGCGGGGCCACACCGGTGAGGTCCCGACCGTCCACCGAGATCCGCCCCCCGTGATCGACCAAGCCGGCGATGGCCTGCAGCAACGTCGACTTCCCGGCCCCCGAGCGTCCCATGACGGCGCACGCAGACCCGGGCCCGACCGCCAGCGTCACCCCGTCGAGCAGTGTGCGGCTCTCGGCCGACACCCCGACGCCGTCACACGTCAGACCTCCCATCAGCCGAGCTGCTCCCGCCACCGCCGGTCGATCTCGGGCACCCGGACCGCCGGCAGTTCCTCCAGCGGCGATCCGTAGTCGGTCAGGCGGTACGGGGAGGCGTCGGTCGCCGCCGGCAACCGATCGGCTGCGAGCACCGATGGGATGCCCACCTGATCGGCCTTGGCCGCCTGCATCTCCGGACCCAGCATCAGATTGGCCACCACCATCGCCCCGGCCGGGCTCGACGCCCGCGCCGGCACGGCCAGGAAGCTGACATTGGACAGGGTGCCGCCCTCGAACACGTAGGGACGGACCGAGGTCGGGAACGACCCCCGCTCCACCGCCACGTCCACGAAGTTCGGGTTGTAGCTCATGGCCAGGTCGATCTCACCCGAGGCGAACAGATGCTCGATCTCGGCCTGATCCTGGGGATAGGTGTCTCCTCCGCCCCACAGCAGGGGATCGAGCTCGGCCAGTAGCGCGAACGCCTCGTCCTCCCCTAGCGCCTGCACCGCTTGGCGTACGAAGGCCGACCCGGTGAAATCGGGCGGGGCCGGGTAGGCGATCCGCCCCGGATGGGCCCTGGCGTAGGCCAGCAGGTCGGGGAAGGACCTGGGGGGAGACAACAGAGTGTCCGAATCGTAGGCGAACACGAACGCCGCCCGGCTCCACGGCATCTCCTGGCCATCGGTGGCCACCCCGAAATCGGTCCACAACGTCGGGTCGTCGGCCGGCAGCAGGCCAGCGTTGGGCAGCGAGCGAACCCAGCTGTCCAGCCACAGCCCGGCCGCCTTGCCCTGCTCGAAGTTCTTGCCGTTCACCCACACCAGATCGACCGCGCCCCCGTTCGCTCCGCTGTCGCCTTCCACCGCCAAGCGGGCCATGGCCGACGCCGTGTCGTCGATCGGTACCCGCTCCAGCCCGACCCCGGCCCTGGCCGCTGCCGCAACGATCACATCGTCGATGTAGGCGTTCAACGCCGCCTCACCACCCCACATCCACAGCCGTACGGTCTCGCCCTCGGCCCGGGAGGCGACCTCACCCCACGGCAGCGCCGTCAGCTCGTTTCCGCCGGCTTCAACCCCTCCACTGCCGCGCCGTAGCGGCGCCACCAGTGCCCCGACCACCGCCGTGGCCACCACGAAGGTGACGACGAGCCACGAGGGAACGCGTCTCATCGCGTACCCCTCCTGTCCTGGCCGGGGGCGTCGGCCGATTCCTCGACGATCCGCCGTCTCACCCGCTCCCGTAGGCCGGCCAGCTCGGGCGGCGAACCAGCCTGCAACTGAGCGACGTCGACGATCGTCGCCTTCAGCCGGGCCAGGGCCCGGCGGCAGCGGCTGCACCCCGCCAGATGTCGGCGCACCCTGGCCTCGGCCGACACCCCCAGCTCCCCGTCGCACAGATCGTCGAGCCGCCGGCGAGCTCCCACACAGGTCCCGTGGCGGACCATGCCCATCAGTTGCATGCCGGGTTCGATGCACGCCGGGGGCCGATCGATGCGCGGGACCGACGATTGACCCGGCCGCCTGCCCGAAGACTGCCCCGCCGGTGGCTCCGCCGAGCTTGCCCCGCCGGTTTCGGCACCCCGAGGGTGGGTAGCGGGACCAGCATGAGCTTGGTTCTGGTTGCCATCGACGAGACCGAGGCCTCGCAACGAGTCGCACAGTTCGTGAACGACTTCTTCGACCGATCCGAGGTGGAGGTGATCGGTCTCAACGTGGCCCGTGGTGCCGCCCCATGGCTGCCGCCGATGATCGGATGGGGCGGAGCCTGGGCCTGGAGCGCCTACCCCTATGCCTACTCACCGGTCGAGCAGGAGCAGGCGCTCCGGGAAGCGGCGGCGGCCGCCGACGAAGCGGGGGCCCAGATCATGAAGGAGTCGGAGCTCCACGACGCCGAGACCGTGGTCGAGCAGAGCGGCGACCCGGCCGGAGCCATCCTCGCCGTCGCCGACGAGCGCGGCGCCGATCTGATAGTGATCGGCACCGGGCACAAGGGGCTGCTGCAGCGCATGATCGACCCATCGGTCTCCAAGGAGATCCTCGACCGCACCGACCGCCCCGTTCTCGTCGTGCCGTGAGCCTCTCCCGGGCAACGGCGCCCGACGATCAGGCTGCCTCGGCCACCAAGGCCTTCACATGGGCGACGGTGCCCTCGTGCAACCCCTCCACCTGGATCTCCACCGATGAGCGGCCCCCAACGTCGAGATCGTAGGCCTCAGGCGTGGCGACCATGCCGGCGTACAGAGCGATGAGGCCGACCACGATCGCACCGCCCAGGCCAGCGGCCAGGAATGTCGGTGCCGGCTGCACGGACCACGCGATGACGGCCACATCGGCCGCGGCCAACCCGAGCACCGCTCCGAGCAGCGATCCCGCCACTACCCGGTAGGCCGGGCGCTTGATGGCAGTGTCGTCGGCGCGGCTCAGGGCCGCCATGGGAGACTGGGTCGGCGCCGGATTGACCGAGACGAAGATGCGATCGCCGTCGATCCCGAGCCGCTCGAGGTGGAGGACGAGCTCATGGGCCGCCTCGGTGGTGAGAGGGCCGGTACGGACGAGTGGCTGCTCGCCCTGCGCCGGGCTCTGCGCCGGCGACACGTCGCCGGGCTGTGTCCGATTGGGGTCGTGTGCCATGACCGCGACGTACCCACGGTGAGCGGGACGCAGACCTGATCGTGATGACGTGATCACGTCATCGGATGCCGCCGACAGTGTCGTGCCGGGTTCCCGGTAGGTACCGAGACTGGATCGCGCGGAGCCTTCGGTGGAGATGCCACCGATCGCTCGCTCCGACAAGGAAACACGGTGATTGAGATGGTGGTGATCATAGTGATCGTTGCCGCCGCAGCGGTGGTGGTGGTGGGCGGCTTCCTCGCCTACAACGGGCTCGTCCGCCGCCGGGTGCGGACCCGCGAGGCATGGGCCGAGATCGACGTTGAGCTTCAGCGACGCCACGATCTGATCCCGAACCTGGTTGAGACGGTGAAGGGCTACGCCGCCCACGAGCGGGCCACCTTCGACGCCGTGACCAGCGCCCGAGCTGACGCCATCCGTGCCGGAGCGACCGGCAGCCCGGCAACCATCGGCGCCGCTGAAGACGCACTGTCGTCGAGCCTCCGCTCCTTGTTCGCCGTGGCCGAGGCGTATCCCCAACTGCGGGCGGTCGATAGCTTCATCCAACTCCAGGAGGAGCTGACAGCCACCGAGAGCCGCATCCAGTTCGCCCGGCGCTACTTCAACACCAGCGTGCGCGACTACAACGCGGCGGTCCAGACGTTCCCCCGCAACCTCCTGGCCTCCGTGCTCGGGTTCAAGGCGGTCGAGTTCCTGCAGATCGAGGAGCCGGCACGAGCCCTCCCCCAGGTCAGCTTCGACACCGGCCCCGACCCATCAGCGCCGATCGGCTCGCCCGGCGCCCGGCCCGGGTCCGACCGGAAGTAGGGGGCGCATCATGTACTCCCAGATCGCCCGCAACAAGCGTAAGTCCGTGGCCTACATCGTGTTGTTCATCACAGTGTGGGTGGGGATCGGCGCCCTGCTCGGCTGGGTGTGGTGGTCGGCAACGGGTGGCACCCCGTCGCCCGGCCGGCCGGGCCTGGCGACAAGCCCGGTTCCCGCCACCGGTGATGTCGTGACGGGAATGGTGATCGCCGCCGTGCTCGCCGGGGTCGGGGTGCTCCTTTCGCTCACCTCCGGCACCCGCTTGGTGCTCGCCGCGTCGGGGGCCCATCCCGCCGATCCGGCGGCCTATCCGCAGCTCCACCACGTCGTGGAGGCGCTGGCCATCGGCGACGGACTGCCGAAGCCGGACATCTACGTCATCGATGACCCCTCACCAAATGCCTTTGCCACCGGCACCAGCCCCGGCCACGCCGCCGTCACGGTGACGACCGGCCTCCTGGCTCTGATGAGCCGGACCGAGCTGGAGGGTGTCATCGCCCACGAGCTGAGTCACATCAAGAACTACGACGTTCGCCTCCTGCTCATCATCAGCACCCTGATCGGGATGGCCGGGCTCATAGCCAGCCTGATCTGGCGATCGGCCTTCTTCATGCGAGGTGGCCGGGACCGCAACGGCGGCCAAGCGATGGTCGTGGTGCTGCTGGCCGGGATCCTGTTGAGCATCGTGGCTTTCGTCTTCGGCCCCCTCGTGCGCCTGGCGCTGTCCCGCCGACGCGAGTCGCTGGCCGATGCGAGCGGAGTCGAGCTCACCCGGAATCCCGCCGGGCTGATCAGCGCGCTCGAGAAGCTACAGGCCAACGACCAGCCGTTCGCCCGTTTCAACCACGCCACGGCGGCGATGTGCATCGACGACCCGTTGCAGCACCATGAGGGCTGGATCCACCATCTCTTCGACACGCACCCGCCGCTCGAGGAACGGATCGAAGCCCTCCGTCGGATCGAGCTGGGTCTGACAGCATGATCGCGCTGCGTATCTCAAGAACAGGCGGCGACGTTCATCGCCGAGATCGCCTTGCGTAGCAGCCGAGAGACGTGCATCTGGCTGACCCCCACGCGATCGCCGATCTCGGACTGCGTCATGCCGGTCAGATAACGAAGCAGCACGACCTCCTGTTCACGAGTGGGGAGGCTCGCCAGGAGCTGCCGAACGAAAAGACGGTCGGTAGAGGTGCTTGCATCCTCATTGTCAGCAGAAAGCACCTCTCCCCCCGTACTGGCGGCATCCAGGCTGGCTGGGGCGTAGGCGATGGCGGCCGCCCGAGCCGACTCGACCTCCGACGGATCCACGTGGAGCCGATCAGCGATCTCGCCACATGACGGCGACCGACCAAGCTCCTGAGTCAACTGCACGTCCATCGTGCGCACTTCCAAATGAAGCTCCTTGACCGATCTCGGCACCCGGACCACCCATGATCGATCCCGAAAATAGCGTTTGATCTCACCCTCGATGGTCCGCCCGGCGTACGAGCTGAAGCTGGCCCCAAACGACGAGTCATATCGATCCAATGCACCGATCAACGCCGTGAGTGCGATCTGGCGAAGGTCGTCGTACTCGATCCCGCGGTGACGATATCGCCAGGCGATATGACAAGCCAGACCTGTATATCGCTCCACTAGCACGTTTCGAATGCGGCGGCTACCGGTGCGGGCGAGCTCCTGAAGAAGCTCCTCGGTAGATGCGCTCTTCTGATGGTCCACGTCGATTCCTCCTGCTTCCTCCTCAAGGATCACCGGCCACCACCTGATGGGTCATGACATAGACACGTCAACACCCTGGCGCCGCTAGCGCTTATCAGCAGGTGGACCAGCCGGCCGACAGGCGTGCGCCCCGAAAAGACACGCTTGCGTCGTTCGCTTTGGGGCCAGAGTCATGCCGGCGTGGGGCGATGGGCCCGAGGCGCCCGGGCATGAACCGGCACCGTGACCACAACCGTGTCGGACCGATCCCGGAGACGGGCGGCCATGGCCACTGTGCTCTGGTTGTGGAGCAGGTTCTCCCACCGGTGCCGTTCCACGTACTCCGCCGTGACCACCGTGAGGACCAGCCCTGGATGCCGCGAGACCAGCGAATCGAGATAGCCCAGGATCGGTCCCGTCAAGTCCCGGTAGGGCGACTCGATGACGTCGAGGTTCACACCGGTGCCGTTGGATGCCCACTCACCGGCCAGCTCAGCACTGGTCTCACCACCGAGCTCGACATGCGCCGCATAGAGCGCGTCCGGTTGCAGCAACCGGGCAAAAGCGAGGCACTCCAACGCTGCCCGGTTGACGTGGGCCACCAGCACCACAGCCACGATCCCGGTAGCCGGTTCACGGGCGGGGAGGGCGAGATCGGACCGTACGCGGTCATAGTGTCGGGCTATCTGCTTCAGCAGCACGACCAGCAGCGGGATCAGCACGGCCGGGATCCACGCCCCGATCACGAACTTCGAGATCAACACGACGAGCAGGACGGTCCCGGTGGCCAACGCCCCCAGACCGCTGATCACGAGGTTGCGCTGCCACCGCTGTTCCCGGTGACGCAGATGATGGCGCACCATCCCGGCCTGCGACAGGGTGAAACCGTTGAACACACCGACCGCGTACAACGGGATCAGAGCCGAAGTGTCTCCCCGGAACACGACCAACAGAACAGCGGCGAGCACGGCGAGCGTGACGATCCCCTGGGAGAACACCAGGCGGTCACCCCGTCGGGCGAACTGGCGCGGCATGAACCCGTCGGTGGCGACGATCGAGGACAACCGGGGAAAGTCGGCGAACGCCGTGTTCGCCGCCAACACCAGGATGGCGAACGTCGAGAGTTGCAGCGCGAGGTACAGCGGACTGTGAGCCCCGCCGAGAACGGATTTGCCGAGGACCGAGAGAAGCGTCTCATCGGTGCCCAGCACGGGGTGGAGCCGGCCCGCGAGGAGTGACACACCGAGGAATCCCGAGCCGAGGATCAGCCCCATCCACGTCAGCGTGGAGGCGGCGTTGCGGGCTTCCGGGGGCCGGAATGCCGGCACGCCGTTGGACACGGCTTCGATCCCGGTCAGGGCGATCGCTCCGGACGAGAAGGCCCGGAGGAGGAGGAACGGCGTCACCACACCGAGCACAGCTCCCCCGGACGACGACGCTGCCGAGGGCGGGGCGGTCGCAGCGAGGCCGCCCAGGTAACTGCGGGCCAGCCCCACGCCGATCAGCACGAACAGCATCACGATGTAGGCGAACGTGGGCGACACGAAGAGGCGACCCGATTCTCGCAGACCCCTCAGATTCGCCAGCGTTATGCCGGCCACGAAGGCCAGGCAGAGCTCCACCCGGAAGGGCGCCAGCGGTGGGTAGGCAGCAACGATCGCGGCCACACCGGCCGATATCGATACCGCCGCGGTGAGCACGTAGTCGACGAGCAGTGACGCCGCGGCCACCAGGGCCGGGGTCTGCCCCAGGTTCTCCCGAGCCACGATGTAGGCGCCCCCGCCATTGGGATAGGCCCGTATCGTCTGGTGATAGGAGGCCACGACCACTGTGATCAGCACGCTCACGATGAGGGCGATCGGCAGTAGGTCGCTCACCGCTGCCAGGCCGATGACCGGAACCAGGACCCGGAGCACCTCCTCGCTGGCGTAGGCCGTGGACGAGATGGCATCGGAGGAGAGGACGGCCAACCCCGTCGGCCGCCCGAGCCGCTCGCGAGACTCGGACATGGTCGCCAGCGGCCGCCCCAGGAGCCACCGCTTCGGCTGCACCCGGCTGGCAACCTCGGAGCTCACAGCATCGAGTGTCGACCCTGCGTGCCTCCGGGGGATGACACAGATGCGTCAATGGTTACCCGCACCTGCGTCCCGCCCTGCGTCCGTTGCCGCTCGACACTTGACCGGGCGAACCGCTCTCTCACCCCGAGGAGGCTTCTCATGAAGCTGAGACTTGGACAGCCCGTCACCGCAACCGATGGGGCGTTCGGGCAACTCGCTGATCTGATCGTCGACCCGGAGCGCCGGACCGTCACCCATCTCATCGTCCAGCCCCACACGAACCGCCGCGAATCACGACTGGTACCGCTGGCACTGGCCTCGGTCACCGCCGACACCGTAATGGTGCACCGGACGAGCGACCAACTCGGCCAGCTCCCCGATGTGGCTGTGATCGAGCTGGTGAATCTCGGCGATCAGCTCGACTACGGGCCCGACTGGTCCACCGGTCCGCAGACCGTCGTCGGTTCGCCTGCTCCCCTCGGGCTCAGCCCGTGGTCCGTCGACGAGCAGATACTTGTAGAGCTCGACAAGATCCCGCTCGGCAGCTGCGAGCTCCGGCGATCCAGCCGGGTGGAGGACGACACAGGCCACAGCCTCGGCACCCTGGAGGGGATCGTCACGACCCACGGTGCGCTCGAGGCGATCGTCGTACGCTCGGCGCACCACGGCGGCCACCACTACATCGTCGTCCCGGTCACGCAGGTTGCGGATCTACGGTCCGATGTTGTCGAGCTCCGGACGACGGCCGAGGCCTTTCACCAGATGGACACCGCGGACGACATCTTCGGCCCCACAGACCCGCCTTCCTCGCTGGCCCGGCTCGAGCACACCGCGGGCGATCGGGTCCGGGCCCTGTCCCACCGGCTCGGACGAATGGGCGGCGGCACGGCTTGACCTGTGGTTCCCGCTCCCCACGGCGCGTCCGCTCGGGATGACCGGGACCGGGTGTCATCGCATCACCTACGATGACGTCGACCGGGGACCGGTAGGCGTCCGCACGTTCACCTGCAGCCTGAGCGGCGCCCGGCGACGGTGCCCGCTCAGAACCACCGGTGAAGGCGGCCCAGCAGGGGCAGAGGCAAGAGGGGGAAACGATGCAGCGACGACGGGCGATCGGGTTCACGCCGTCCCACACCGACCTGGCCGAGATCCGGAGCGTGGTGACGCTGGCCGAGGACCTCGGCTACGAGCTGGTCTGCCTGCCCGAAGGGTGGGGGCTCGATTCCACCACGGTCATCGCCGACCTGGCGGCGCGCACCGAACGGATCGGTTTCGCCGCCACCATCCTGTCCGTCTGGGGCCGGACCCCGGCCACCCTGGCCATGACCGCCGCCACCCTCCAGGGGCTGTCGGGGGGGCGCTTCATCCTCGGCCTCGGCGCCAGCACACCGACGCTGGCCGAAGGCTTCCACGACACGCCCTACCGCCAACCGACCGAACGCCTCCGCCTGGTCACCGAGGCCGTGCGCACGCTGCTCGACGGGGGACGGGCCCCCATCGGCACCGACACCACCCAACGTGCCCTCCGCCTCGGATTCCCCCCGCCGTCACCGGTCCCCATCTGGCACGGCACCGTCGGGCCGCGCTCGTGTGAGGTGACGGCCGAGCTGGCCGACGGTTGGGCGCCGGTCTGGATGTCCCGCAGCGGCATAACCGCCACGGCGGCCCAGCTGGCGGCCACCCGGGCCTCGGCCCGTCCCGACGCCGCACCGCTCGTTATCTGCTGCGGACCGATGGTCGTCGTCGACGACGATCTCGACCGGGCCCGGGCCACTGCCGGCACCACCATCGCCTGGTACCTGTGCTCCATGGGCCCCCTCCACCCCCGCTTCATCGCCTCCCAGGGCTACGGCCCGCAGGTCCGGGCGGTGCAAGAGGCCAACCCACGCATCGCCCCGTCCACCGGCGTCATCCCCGCCGAAGCCGCCGCCCTCGTCGACGACTTCACCGCCGCCGGGCCGGCCGACACGGTCACCGCACAACTGGCGCCGTGGGACGACGTCGCCGACGTCGTCCTCATCGGTATGCCACCACCCGGCTCCCCGTGGGAGATCGTCGAAGCCACCCTGCGCGCCGGTGCCCCCTGACGCTCCCGAGCCCGAGGGCCAAGCCGTTTCCGGCCGGAACGAACCGCCGCATCCGCGTGGCGAGCGGCGGTCCGTCTACGCGCCGGTGAGCTGCACCGACAACCCGACGTTGTCGCCGAGTTGGGTCGAGCTGATCTGCAGCGTCGAGTTCCCCCGTACCATGCTGGCCCGCCAGCCGGAGGCGCCGCTCGCTGTCGGCCCCTGGAGCGGATCCCAGCCGACGTCTTCCAACGTGGTGACATAGTCGTTCAGCGCCTGCTCCGGTGTCTTGCCTTCCACAACGAAGCTCTGACTGACCGTCCCCCCGTTGGCCACCGCTCGCCCCTCGGGGCGGGCGTCGGGCGGCAAGGGCAGATCGCCGGACGGCAGCGGCTCGAAGGGAGCGGCCGTGTCGCGGGCTGCGCCCGTTTCGGCCGAGTCCGTGTTCGAGCATCCCGATACTGCGGCAACGAGGAGGACGGCAGCGAGCGCCGCCGTGCGGGGTCGGAATGCCATGACTGGGGCCTACCCGTAGCGCGCACCGCCAACACGCCCGGGCCCTGATCGCCGGGCGTTGTGCTTCAGTCATACGACTGAGTACGATCAGTCACATGACTGAACCCGGCCCAAGGGCATCGGTGGACGTGAAAGTGGATGCGGTGATCGGGCGGCCACCACACGATGTGGCGGCCTACGCCAACGACCCGTCCAACGCCCCCCGGTGGTACGCGAACATCTCGCGCGTCGAGTGGAAGACGCCACCTCCGCTCGGGGTGGGAAGCGAGGTCGAGTTCGTGGCCCGGTTCCTCGGGCGCACTCTTCGGTACACCTACGAGGTGGTCGAGCTCACACCCTCGTCCCTGGTGATGCGCACGGCGCAGGGCCCGTTCCCGATGGAGACGTCCTACCGCTACGAAGCCGCCCCCGACGGGCGGACGCGGATGTCGCTCCGGAACCGGGGCAACCCGTCGGGCTTCGCCCGGCTCGCCCGCCCCTTCCTGCCGGCGGCGATGCGCCGGGCCAACACCAAGGACCTGTCCGCCCTCAAGCGGCTCCTCGAAGCGTGACCGGCCAGCGGCTCGACGCGCTCCTCGACGCGGCCGAAGCCGAGTTCGCCGATGCCGGCTTCGCCACGGGATCGCTGCGCCGGATCATGCGGGAAGCCGGTACCGACCCCGGCGCCGTCCACTACCACTTCGGCGGTCGGGCGGCGCTGACCGAGGCGGTGCTGACGCGCCTGCTGGTCCCTCTGAACGACCGCCGGCGGGAGCTGCTGACCCGGGCCGTCGAGGCCGGGGCACCCGGCCTGGCGGAGCTGATGGAGGCGCTCGTCCGCCCCGACGTCGAGACCGCCCACGCGCTCGAAGCCCGCTCCCCCGGCCGGGCCCGGCTCATCGGAGCGATCTACCTACGGCCAGCCGACTTCGTGGAAAGCACCGTCGCCGCGCACTTCGCCCCGGTCGCTGAGGCCTTTCGCCCCCACCTGGAGGCAGCACTACCACACGTCCCGTTCCCTGTCATCGCCTGGCGGGTGCGGTGGTGTGTCTTCGGCACCGTCGGCGCACTGCTGGCCGACGCCTCGGCCCCGTTCGACCGGCCGCCCGACGCCCTGACAGGGGAGCTCGTATCGGTGCTGTCGGCGGCGCTGGCGGCCTGACGCGGCCCGGCCGCCCCAGGGCCCTCCGGTCCATCCGGTCCATCCGGAGCAGCTCAGGCAGCGAACAGAGTAAGCAGCGATCGGTACGGGGCGAGCTGGCTGGCGCACCATCGGGCGAAATCGGCACCGCCGATCGATTCCGGATGGCGGTGGTGTGAGGGACGTGGAACCCGTCGCGGCGGGCCAGGTCGGCGTTGGGATGGTCGGGGTCATCTTCGTCTCCGACCCACCACATCACACCGACGTGGGTGTTGTACGGCGTCTTGTCGCCCGCGAACCGGACGTCCCGGTTGATACGGAACAGCGATCGGCCCACTTTCGCCTCACCCCGCAGCCCAGGGTGGACGGCATCCTGAAGCAGCGGCGTCATCCGGTCCACGAACCGGCGCGAGGGCTCAGCCACGGCATGCCGGTAGGTGGCCCGGTGGGTGTCGAAGAACGCCTCGGTGTTGTCGGCACCGAGCCCGGCCAGGAACTCGAGACCTTCCCGGGGGAACCCGTCGAAACCGCTCACCGGCGGCGCTTCCGTTTGGACGGCTGGACCGGGAGCTGCGACACGTACCGCAACGCCCGGTCGAGAAGTGCCGCCCACTCCTCGTCGTCGCCGGGCGGGACCGAGGCCCACTGACGGAAGCGGCGGCCGGCCGGCGAGAACGGGTGGGCCACGCCGGATGCGAGGAGCTCGTCCACCTCCTCCTCGGGAAGCTTCACCAGCAGAGCCCCGCCGGCCCGGTCGCACGAGGCGAAGAACGCCCCGTCGACCCGCAGGCAGGGCAACCCCATCATCGTCGAGCGGGTCACGCCCGCCGCTTCGAGAAGCGGCTCGGCCAAGCGCCAGAAGCGCCCCTCGCCGCCGGCCACGTCACTCACGATTCACGTCCTCCACCAATCGACCGCCCGACAGGACCAGGGTTCACGACAGCCCGAGCTCGTGCCGGGTCGGGACCCGCTCGCCGGCCAGCGGGTCGGGCCCCGGATCGCGGCCCTCGGCCCGGTCGGTGAGCCGTGCCAGGTAGTTGGCCCAGCCACCGGCGTGAGCGTCGGCCATCGGGCCCTCCAATCCCCGGTGCACCAGACGCAGCTCGGTGCCGCCAGCCACCGGTGTCAGCGTGATCTCGACCACCGTCGACCCCGGCGGCACACCGACATCGGCCCGGTCCCAGCCGTAGGTGAACACGATCCGGCGATCGGGAACCAGCTCGACGAACTCGCCCCTCACCGTGTCGCCGTTGTGATGGGTCCAGGTCACCTCGCCGCCGGGGCGGGCGTCGACCCGGACGATCGGCGCCATCCACTCCACCAGCAACTCGGCATCGGTGAGCAGCGCGTACACGTCGGCAGCCGGAGCGGCTATCACGATCGTCCTGTCCACCAGCTTCACGCCGACCGACCTCGCCGGCCCTGGTGCTGGGCCGCCCCGGCTTCGGCCCGGCGCTTCAAGGCATCGAGCTGATCGGACCACAACTCGTCGAACACCGCCCGCACCTGGGCCAACCGCTCGAAGTCGACCCGGTACAGCCGGTGCTTGGCGTCGATCCGCACGTGCATCAACCCCACGTCCTTCAACAGCTTCAGGTGCTGGCTGGCGGCCGACGGCGACAGCCCGGCGGCCTCGGCCAGCTCGGTCGCCGTGCGTTCGCCGTCGCGGGCCAACCGAAGCATCGCCCGCCGACCGGGGTGCGCCATCGCCTTCACGGCATCGTCGAGCTCTTCAGCCGACAGGGTCCCACCCCTTCGCTGCCACCACCGCTGGATTCACGGACTCACCTCAATTCAGACAACTCTCAATTGAGAGAACCCTGAATATAGGGTTCGCGGCGCCGTGGGTCAACGCCGTCACTTTCTCGTGGTCGCGGTGCTGCGGGTATCGTCGTCGGGTTGACCGACGGCCCGTGGGGGCCGCCGGCCGGGGAAAGGGACTGGCCATGAATCCGAGCATCGTTGGGTGGGCACACACCCCCTTTGGTCGCCTCGAGGGCACGCTCGAGGACCTCATCGTCACGGTGACCACCGAGGCCATCGCCGACGCCGGCATCACCGCAGCCGACGTCGATGGCGTCTGGCTCGGTCATTTCAACTCCGGGCTCGTCAGCGACGGCTTCCCCGCCGCCCTCGCCATCCAGGCCGACGAAGGGCTGCGCTGGAAGCCGGCCACCCGCATGGAGAACGCCTGCGCCTCAGGCTCGGCTGCGCTGTATTCGGCGGCCCAGGCGATCAAGGCCGGGGAGGCGAAGATCGCGCTGGTCATCGGGGCCGAGAAGATGACCAACAACTCGACCGCCGATGTCGGCGTCGCCCTGGCCGGAGCCTCCTACCAGCGGGAGGAGGCGGGCAAGACCTTCCCCCAGATCTTCGCCATGTACGCCGCGGCGTACTTCGAGGCGTTCGGCGACCACTCCGGCGATCTCGCCATGATCGCGGCCAAGAACCATCGCAACGGCACGAAGAACCCCCTCGCCCACCTGCGCAAGGACTTCGGGTTCGACTTCTGCAACACGGTCAGCGACAAGAACCCGATCGTGGCCGAGCCGCTGCGGGTGACCGACTGCTCGCTGATCTCCGACGGCGCGGCCGCCCTCATCCTGGTGGCCGACGACGTGGCGGCGGACTTCGACCGGGCCGTGACGTTCCGCTCGATGGCCCACGTGCAGGACGTGCTCCCGATGTCGCGGCGCAACCTCCTGGCGTTCGAGGGACCGGCCCGGGCCTTCGACGCTGCCTTCTCCGCCGCCGGGATCGGCGTCATGGACCTCGACTTCGCCGAGGTGCACGACTGCTTCACGATCGCCGAGCTGCTGTGCTACGAGGCGATGGGCCTGGCCGAGACCGGCAAGGGCTCCGACGTGATCGCCGCCGGCACCGTGTTCCCCGACGGCGACCTGCCGATCAACCTCTCGGGCGGCCTGAAGTCCAAGGGCCACCCCGTGGGCGCAACCGGCGTGTCGATGCACGTCATGTCGGCCATGCAGCTCACGGGGTCGGCGGGCGAGTTCCAGAAGGACGGCGCCGAGCTCGGCTGCGTGTTCAACATGGGCGGCTCGGGCGTGGCGAACTACTGCTCGGTCCTGGAGCGCCGCCACTGACTCCCGGCGCCGGGCCGGAACAAGGCATGGTCGTCGATGATGAGGGCGGTCCGGCTCTGGCTTCACGTCCCCGGGGCAGTCCTGAAAGCAGGTCCGCTGACCGGCCGGCGGGCCGGCGCTCGAGGCAACACGGTTACCGGCTCTGTGTCGCATGCCGTAGCGGTAGTTGCACGGCCACCGCGGCGAGGGCGAGCACCGCTGCGCCGCAGATCGTCGCCATGTAACCGGCGCGGTCGATCGCCACGCCAGCGAGCACGGGGCTCAGGAGCCCGGCGATGCCGGGCCCGGTCCACAGCGCCCCCAGCACAGCGCCCATCTCGGCGACGCCGAACAACTCGGCCGTGATCTCCGGACTCAATGCCACGTAGCCGCCGTGGCTGACGCCGATCACGGCCGCTGACACCGCCAGCATCGCGTAGGAACTGCCCGACACCAGCCACACTCCCATCCCGGCCGGCAGCAACGCGAAGCATGCCAGGTAGACCCGGCTGGGCCTGAAACGGCCTGCCAGCGACGTCGCCACCAGGCGACTGACGATATTCGACGCACCGAGGATGCTGAGCAGGAATGCGGCATCGCGCGCAGTGACGCCGTGGCTGGTGGCATAGCGGACGAGAAACACCAGGGGGATGTACAACGCCGCGGTCAAGAGCAGGCCGCCGAGATACACCGCAGCGAACGGCCCCGTGCTGACCGCGGCCCGCATCCGGCTGAGCGACGGGCGCGGCGCACGGGCGTCTCCGATCAGCGGCGGACGCGTCGCCACCGAAGCGCCAAGCGCCAGCGCGAGGAACACCGTGAGCGCCAACACCTCATACGCTCGCCGCCAGCCGTAGCTGTCGATCAGCCAGCGTGACGTGGGGACGACCGCCAACGTGCCGAGCCCGGCACCTGCGGCACTCAGCCCCTGTGCAACCGCTCGGCGCCGAACGAACCAGCCGCCGATGCACGCGGTCATCGGCACCAGGAAGCACGCCATGCCCAACCCGAGACCCAGGCCGTAGGTGGCGATCGCCAGGGGCAGGCTCGACGCGTGGGCGGTGGCGAGGAGACCAGCGCCGGCCAGCACCGCACCGCTGGCGACCAGGCGGCGCGGTCCGTAGGTATCGGCCAGCGCACCCGTGGCCACGCCCAGCATGAACAGGACGAACGTGGGAAGAGCGTAGATGAGCGCGGTGGCGCCCAGGCTGGCGTCGAACTCCTCGGTCATGGAGTCCAGGAACGCGCCGAAGCTGTTCAGGGTCCCCCAGCAGGCAGCGTTGGCGACGAGCCCGGCTACCGCCACCATCCACGCACGGCCCGAGTCGATCCCGCCGGGAACTGCTTCGCTGGTCACTCCTGGCGCGCCGGCCAGCGCAGTGCGTCTGCTCACCGATTCCCCCTTGGCGGGTGCTCCCGCAACTTCGAACGTAGCAGAGGTTCGCCATCCCGCTCCCGCCCCACGGTCCGGCACGCTCCGGGTGACAGAGGGTGTGCCATGGGCACCTTCGCCGAGCTGATGGTGGGCGGGCTGGCGTTGGGGTCGGTCCACGCGATCGTCGCCCTCGGCTTCGTCATCGTCTACAAGACAAGCCGCGAGCTGAACTTCGCCCACGGAGCTCTGGGAGCGGCTGGTGGCCTGGCACCGGCGTCGCTGGTCGCCGACGGTGGGCTCGGGATCGGGCCCCTGGCGGGTCTCAACCCGAGGATCAGGGCCGGGCGGACGACGTGGGCGCCGGCGACGCCGACCGCCCGGGATCGCCGGGAGACGCCGTGACCCCGGCCATCTGCCGGGAGACGAGCCTTGCGTAGAGGCCGCCGGCGGCCAGGAGGCCCTCGTGGGTACCGCGTTCCACCACCCGGCCCTGGTCGAGCACCACGATCTGGTCGGCGTGGCGGATCGTCGACAGCCGGTGGGCGATGATCACGGTCGTCCGGTCGGCCTGGAGCTCGGCCAGCGACCGGCGCAGCGCGTGCTCGTTCACCGCGTCGAGGTGCGAGGTCGCCTCGTCGAGGATCAGGACCGGCGCGTCCTTGAGGAAAGCCCGGGCGATGGCCACCCGCTGGCGCTGCCCGCCCGAGAGGCTGGTGCCCCGCTCTCCGACCACGGTGTCGAGCCCGTCGGGCAGGCCTTCGACCACAGCGTCGAGCGAGGCGAGCGATACCGCGGCGGCCAACTCCGCCTCGGAGGCACCGGGGCGGCCGATGGCGATGTTGGCCCGGAGCGTGTCGTTGAACAGGTAGGTGTCCTGGGCCACGAGCGCCACCTGGTGACGGAGATCGTCGAGCCGGTGCGCCCGTAGATCCACGCCGTCGAGGGTGATCCGGCCCTGGTCGGGGTCCCAGAACCGCATGAGCAGCAGGGCCGCAGTCGTCTTGCCCGCTCCGGATGTGCCCACCAGCGCCACCACCTGGCCCGCCGGGATCTCGATGTCGGCGCCGACCAGAGCCGGTTGGCGCTGGCCGGGATAGGAGAACGTGACCCCCTCCACAGCCAGGGAGACCGGCCTGGCCGGCATGGGAGCGCGCGGCCCGTCGACCACCGGGACCGGCTCGTTGGCCAGGGCGTAGATGCGGCGGGTGGCGCCCAGGGTGTCGGCCAGCTGGCGTCCGACCTGGGCGATCTCCGACACCGGCAGGAAGGCGGCCATGGCCAGGAGGGTCAGGAGCGGCAGCACGCCGGCGTCGATCGCTCCCCGGCCGGCCAGGGCCGCGCCCGTCAGCACCACCGCCAGGGCGCCGAGCCCGGTGAGCACCTCGAGGAGGGCCTGCTGGCGGATCAGCTGGCGGAAGAACGGCAGCCGGAGCGCGATGTGGCGGTCCGACAGGGCGTCGAGACCATCGCCCCGCGCCCGCTCGTGCTGAAAGGTCACGATCTCGGCCAGCCCCTGAACCGAGTCGACGGCGTAGGCGCCCAGCTCGCCGGCCGCCTCCCGGGCATGGGACCCGAGCCGGTCGACCTGCCGTCTCGCCAGGACGGGGCTGAGAGCCACGGCCAGCAGGAACGGGATCAAGGCCAGAGCCAGCCACGGGCTCTGCGTGCCCAGGATCGCCAGCACGCCCGTCGGCACCAGCACGGCGACGAAGGCGGGAGCGATGGTGTGGGCGAAGAAGTACTCGACGAGCTCGATGTCGTGGGTGGCCAGCGACAGCAGGTCGCCGGTGCGGCGGCGGACGAGGTAGGCCGGCGCCAGGGCGTCGAGGCGGCGGAAGGCGGCGATGCGCATCTCGGCCAGCAGCCGGAAGGCCATGTCGTGGGCGATCCACGACTCCAGCCAGTGCAGCACCCCGGCGGCCGGCGCCAGCACCGCCAGGGCCACCAGCAACCGGCCGTGGGGGTCGCCGTTCTTCAGGGCCAGGACCACCAGCCCGCTGAGCGCCCCCACTCCGATGAACGCCAGGACTCGGGCCACACCCAGGGCGAACGTCAGCACCAGCCGCCCCTTCCACGGGCCGGTGAGCTTCATCAGCTCGACCACCAGCCGCACCCACCCGAGGCCCTCGGCCCGGATCACCCCTTCCGTCGGACCCGGCCCGCCGCGGCCGACCGTCGGTTCGCCCAGTACGCCGACCGGGTCGGGCGCGGCCGGGCTCGACTCGTCGCCGCCCCCGAGGCCGATCGGCGCCGCGTCCTCGTCGTCGGCCTCTTCGGCCTGTCCGGCCATCAGGTCGGTGTATGCGCCGCCCAGGCCCATGAGGGTCCGATGGTCGCCGCGCTGGACTATCCGGCCGCCGTCGAGCACCAGGATCGTGTCGCAGTCGATGACGCTGGAGAGCCGGTGGGCGATGATCAGGGTGGTCCGCCCCCGCATCAGCTGCCGCAGAGCCTCGCCGATGACGGCTTCGTTCTCGGCGTCCACCGACGACAACGCCTCGTCGAGCACGAGGATCGGGGCGTCCCGCAGCACGGCCCGGGCTATCGCCACCCGCTGGCGCTGGCCCCCCGACAGCTTGATGCCGTTCTCCCCGATCAGCGTCTGGTACCCGTGCTCCAACCCGGCCACGAAGTCGTGGATGTTGGCCGCCCGGGCCGCCTGCTCGATCTCCGCCGGGGTGGCCGTGGGCCGCCCGATCCGCAGGTTGTCCTCGATCGTGCCGTGGAACAGGTACGGGTCCTGGTTGACCACCGAGATCATGGAGCGGATCTGCTCGAGCGACAGCTGCCGCAGGTCGTGGCCTCCGAGTGTGATCTGCCCCTGGTCGGGGTCGTAGAACCGGAGCAGCAGACGGACGATCGACGACTTGCCACCCCCGGACGGGCCGACGATCCCGATCCGCTGGCCGATACCGAGCTCGAAATCGAGGCCCTGGTGGACAGGGCGCCGACCGCCGGGATAGCGGAAGTGCACCCGATCGAACACGATGGTGGGATCGAGCGGGCCCGCCAGCGCGGCCGGTGCCGGGTCGTCCACCAGCGGACGGTCGTCGAGGATCTGGTACACCCCCTGGGCGGCGGAGAGGCCCACCATGCCCTGGTGGAGCACCGTGCGCAGCTCCCGCAGTGGACGGAAGATCTCCACGCCCAGCAGCAGGATGATCAGCAGCGAGCTCAACGCCATGCTGCCCTGATCGACCCGGTAGGCGCCGAGAGCCAGCGCGGCGGCGGCCCCGCAGGCGATGGAGCTGTCAGTGATGCCCCGGCTGGCCACGTTGGTGGCCAAGACCCACATCGTCTCCCGGAACAGCGTTCGGGCCCTGACCTCCAGCGCGTCGGCCCGAGCCGAGCTCTGCCCGAACGCCTTGAGCGTGGCGAGTCCCTGTATCGCGTCGAGGAACTCGGCGGCGAAGGCGGCGTAGGCCCGCTGCTGATCGAGCGCCTTGCGCACCTCGTGACGGTGCCAGAGGCTCGGAGCGAGCAGCGCCACCAGGGCGAACGCCAGCATCACGGCGGCCACCGGCAGATCCACGAAGGCGACTGCGGCGAAGATCAGGATCGGGGTCAGGAACGACACGATGAGCTGCGGCAGGTACTGGCCGAAGTACGTCTCCAGCTGCTCCACCCCGTCGATCAACGACAGGCTCACGGCGCCCGACCGCCGTTGGGCCACCGTGGCCGGGCCGAGCACCGTGACCCGGTCGAAGATGAGCCGCCGCAGCCGCTTCTGGATCCGGGCCGCGGTCTCATGGGCCAGCATCGCCCGCCACTGCTCGAACCCGCCCCGCAGGACCATCACCACCGCGATGGCTACGATCGGGAGCACGAGGGACCCCAGCCGGCGACCGGCGAACACCTGCCCGATCAGCCAGCCGAGGAGAACGAGGCGTGCCACCCCGAGGCCGACCGCCGCCAAGCCGACCAGGGCGGCCCCGGCGATCCGGAGCCGGAACCCCTCGGTGAAGGCCAGCAGCCGTGGTTCGAGGTGCACCGGCCAAGCGTAGGAGATGGGCGCCTCGGCCGCCGATCAGTTGGAACGCAGCACCCGTCCGCCGCGATCGCCGGTGGATCGGTCGTGCTCGGCGATGACCACGCCGTTGCACACCGTAGCGACGTAGCCGTCGGCGCCCTGGGTCAGTCGCTCGCCACCCTTGGGCATGTCTCCCACGATGCGCGGCTGTCGTTCGGCCAGCCGCTCCAGGTCGATCACGTTCAGGTCGGCCCGCATGCCCGGGGCCACGATCCCCCGATCGGTCAGCCCGATCACCGCGGCGGGAGCCGACGACAGAAGCCGGACCGCCTCCGCCAGCGCCACCGCGCCCCGGTCGCGCACCCAGTGCGACAGGTAGAACGTCGGGTACCCGGCGTCACAGATCTGGCGGGCGTGGGCACCGGCATCGCCGAGCCCGGGCAGGATCCAGTCCCGCCCCAGATGCTCGGCCACGTCGGCGAGATCGTGGTTGGCGAACGACGAATGGAACATGGCCAGCCCGTTCGACGCCAGCGACCGCTCGATGAAGAGGTCGATGGGTCGACACCCGGCCGAGGCGGCCTCGTCGGCCAGCGTCTGCTCCCGGAGGAACGTCGGATGCTCCCCGTCGCCCAACCATCGGGTGCGCCGGGCGGCCCGGTTGAACTCCGGGTCGGCGTCGACCGCCGTCGCGAACTCGTCCCGGCTCGCCGGATCGGCCAGGAACGCCAGCTTGGCGTCGAGGTCGAGGCGGCGGAGCCCCCGCCAGGGGGCGGCGCGGTACGGGAGGAAGGTGCGCAGGCTGGCCAGGACACCGAACCGGCGGGGCAGGGTGATGCCCGTGATGTCGCTTCCAGCGGCCCGCAAGGCGTCGACGTCGCTCCCGACGCGCTTGGCGTGTTCGGCAACGCTGCTGAACAGGAGCCGGGCACCGGCGTCCTGGGTGATCGCCCGCATCAACTCGCGATCGTCCTCGACGTCCTCGATGCACGGCACCACCTGGGCGATGCCGCCGGCGCGATGGGCGGCCTCAGCCAGTGCGGTGATCTCCCGATGGCTGGCGAACGTGCCCGGAATGGGGCGGCCGTCGGGGAGCACGTGCGCCGCCAGCCGGTTGAACGAGATGCCGATGGCACCGCCCCGCACCGACGCGTCCACCAGCGCCACCATCTCGGCCAGCTCGGCGTCGGTCACGTCGGGCTCGTCGTCCCGGGTGGCGGCGATGGCCCGCTCCCCCAGCACGTGGAACCGGACGGCGGCGTGGCCCACGAGGCCGACCAGGTTGATGGCCGGGCCGCACGAGTGCATCGAGTCGAGGTACTCGCCGAAGCTCTCCCAGTCCCACGGCATCCCCTCGAGGATGATGTCGGCCGGGATGTCCTCCACGGTCTCCATCATGTTGGCCAGGAAGCTGCGGTCCTGCGGCTTGCACGGGGCGAACGTGACGCTGCAATTCCCGATCAGGGCCGAGGTGATGCCGTGGTTGGAGCACGGCGAGATCGACGGGTCCCACGCCGCCTGCGCATCCATGTGGGTGTGCAGATCGACGAATCCGGGGGTCACGATCAGTCCGGATGCGTCGATCGTGCGGGCCGCCTCCCCGCTCACCTCGCCGACGGCGACGATGGTGTCGCCGTCTACGGCGATATCGGCCTGGACCGGCGCCGATCCGAGGCCGTCGTGGACGATGCCCCCTCGAATGATCAGGTCGTGCGTCATCAGATCCCCTTGGTCGAGCTGTCATCACAGTAGGGGGACAGGGCGCTGTTCTCCCAGCCGTCGCAGCCTCAGCATCAGGGCCGGACGATCTGAACGGGGCGGCAGCCCCCCAGGAGCATAGGGGGGGCCTGCCCTACCGATGCTCAGCGAGTGGATCAGGCTCCGCTCGGTCAGAGCGCATCTCGTCGTCGTGGGGGCGGCGGTCGGTCTCCGGGCATGGTCTGGTGTTTGACCGCGGCCGGTGCCTCGCCGCTCACCGGGTGAGCTCGCGCCACGTCCTGATCGCGTCGATGTGCTCGTCGACCGTGGTGAGCCCGCACCCCATGGTCACCACCGAGACGTGGCTGCCCCCAGCCGATCGCCACCGTTCCACGTCGGCGGCCTGGGCGTCCGGTGTCTTCTGGAAGCTCAGGATCGACTCGTAGCCAAACGGCTGATCGGCCCGACCGGCCTCGGCTCGCCAGCCATCGATCTGGTCCTTGACCTGCACCGCGGCATCGGTGGTACGCCCGGCGAATATGAACCCGTCGCCCATGCGGGCGGCGCGCCGCCACGCCGGCTCGGAGAAGCCGCCGAGCCAGATGGGAATCTGACGCTTCGGAAGGGGCAGGATCCCGGCCCGGTCGATGTGGTGATCGGTGTCGTCGTGCGTGACCACCGAGTCTGCCCAGAGCTTCCGGAGCAGCGCGATCTGCTCCTCTTCGCGCCTGCCTCGTCGCTTGAAGTGCTGCGGCACCTCGAGCGCATCGAACTCGACCCAGTTCCAGCCGCTGCCCACCCCGAGCCGGACCCGCTCGCCCGAGAACAGGTCCAGGTCGGCCACCTGCTTCGCCACCAGCGCGGTCTGACGCTGAGGCAGGATGATCACCCCCGTCACCAGTTCCAGCCTCGTCGTGATCCCGGCCAGGTAGGCCAGTGCGATGAACGGCTCGTGGAACGGGTCCCGTTCCGTGTACGGCCCCCACAGCTTCGGGTCGCGGCCGGCGTGCTCGGCCCCGAGGACGTGGTCGTACAGCAGGAGATGGTCGTAGCCGAGATCCTCGGCGGCCTGGGCGAAGGCCTTCAGCGCACCGGGGTCGCCCCCAGCTCGATCTGCGGATACACGACACCGACGCGCATTTAGATCCCTCTCCTATGACCACCCGGACGTTAGCGCTGCCGTGAATCGCCTGCATCCCTACCAGTCGTGACGACGCTGAGGCCCGGGACCGGAGGGCCGGAGTTGACGCCGGGGAGCGGAGCCAGCCGCAGGCCTGATCAGTGTTCATCGCTTCGTTCATGCGTTTTGACAGCCAAGGAGGGTTACTGCAAGCCTCTTCCGGCAACTGCTGACACAGGGGATCGTCTCAGCAGATCGCAGCCCACAGCCTCTGGGGGGAGGACAACGCCGGATGGAATCGTCGTACACCGATGTCGGCATCGCCGAAGCCGACGCCGCGCCCGTCGACACTCCAGCCGCTCCCCGGGCCCTCCTCGAGGTCGAAGACCTCACGGTCCAGTTCCGCACCCGGGGTGCGGGCCGGGCCGTCGTCCACGCGGTGACCGACGTGTCGGTGGAGATCGCGCCGGGCGAGACCCTGGGCCTCATCGGGGAGTCCGGCTCCGGCAAGTCGACCGTGGCCCGGGCCGTGAGCCAGTTGCTGCGGGGCCAACGGGTGAAGGTCACCGGCTCCGTCAGCCTCGACGGGGTGCGGCTCGACCAGCTCTCCAAGCGGGAGCTCCGGGCCCAACGCCATCGGATGCAGATGGTGTTCCAGGACCCCAACGACGCCCTCGATCCCCGGATGACGGTCCGCCAGAGCGTCGAGGAGCCGCTGCGGATCCTGGGCCGGGCCGGCGGCGGTGAGCTCGGGGCGACGGTGGAGCGGGCGCTCGACACCGTGGGCCTGGCCCCGGCCATGGCCGATCGCCGCCCCCACGAGCTGTCGGGCGGTCAGCGTCAGCGGGTGAACATCGCCCGGGCCATGGCCCTCGAACCGCAGCTGGTTCTGTGCGACGAGGTGGTCTCGGCTCTCGACGTCTCGATCCAGGCCGACATCTTGAACCTGCTGGCCGCCTTCCAGCGGGACCGCCACGTGGCGTACCTGTTCATCTCGCACGACCTGGGCGTGGTGGCCAGCGTGAGCCACCGAATCGGCGTGATGTACCTGGGCCGCCTGGTGGAGGTGGGCACGACGGCGCAGGTGGTGCGCAATCCGCGCCACCCCTACACCGAGGCCCTGCTGTCGGCCGAGCCCGAAGCGGTGCCGAGCCGGCTCCGAGCCCGCAACCGGATCATCCTCGACGGTGACATCCCGAGCCCGATCAATCCGCCTTCCGGCTGCGGCTTCCGGACCCGATGCCGCTACGCCCAGGACCGGTGCGAGGCCGAGGTCCCACCGCTCACCGCCACCCCCGACGGCCACCTCGTGGCCTGCCACTTCGCCGACGAGCTGCACCTCAGCGGCCGCTCGATCCCCGCAGCCCGTTGAGGTCCCGCAGCCGGGATCGCCACTCGTTTCCCGTTCCCGTCCAGTTCGTGTCCAATGCCTGGTACCAGGAGGAAATACATGCACCGCCACGGTAGGAAGCAACCTGATCCTCGCCGGAGGTTCCGGCGACTACTGGCTCTGCTGGCCGTGTTCACCGTGGTCGCTGCGGCCTGCGGCTCGTCGGGAGACAGCAGCGAGGTCGGAGCCGACGACAACGGCGCCGCCACCGGCGCCACCGGCGGCGACGGCCAGGCGCCCGCCGGACCGTCCGCCGACCTGCCGGCCGTCGCCGAAGGAGCAGCCCAGCCGGGAGGGACCTACGGGGGCACCCTTCGCATCGCCCACTGGTTCCCGCCGCTGTCCCTCGACCCCCACACCGGCAGTTCGGGGGCCGACCACCAGGTGCTGTACTCCCTCTACGACCGGCTCGTGCACTTCCAGTACGAGACCCTGGAATTCACCCCGGGCCTGGCCACGTCCTGGGAGTTCCCCGATCCCCAGACCCTCGTGCTGAACCTGCGGGAAGGCGTGGTGTTCCACGACGGAACCCCGTTCAACGCCGAGGCCGTGGCCTTCAACGTGGACCGGGTGCAGAACCACCCCAACACCAAGGTCCCCGCCGATCTCGAATCGGTGGAATCGGTGGAGGTGATCGACGATCTCACCGTCCAGCTCAACCTCAGCAAGCCCGACTCGGGCCTGGTCGGCGTGTTGTCGGACCGGGCCGGCATGATGGTCTCGCCCACCGCCGCCGCGGCCGCTCCCGACCAGCAGCTCGATGCCACCCCCGTCGGGACCGGCCCGTTCAAGATGGTGGAGTACGCCGCCGGTGAGCGACTGCTGCTGGAGAAGAACCAGGACTACTGGCAGGAGGGCCTGCCCTACGCCGACGGCATCGAATGGATCTTCACCGGTGACGAGCAGGCCGGGCTCAACGGCTTGCGGGCCGGCGACATCGACATCGCCCTCACCGTCCGGGACGGGTCCCAGATCCAGGCCCTGTCGTCGGACCCCTCGGTCAACGTGATCACGAGCCCCTCGCTCAACACCGACGGCTGCTACATCAACGACGAGCGGCCGCCGTGGGACGACGTGCGGGTGCGCAAGGCGTTCAGCATGGCCATCGACCGCAAGACCCTGGCCGACGTGCTCACCTTCGGCCAGGCCGAGGAGGCCTACCTGCCGGTGCCGCCCCAGCATTGGAGCAGCTCACCCGACATGATCGGGGTCAACGGCTACGACCTGGAGCAGGCCAAGGCCCTGCTGGCCGAGTCGGGCCACGAAGGCATGACCTTCACCATGATGTCGTACCAGAACCCCCTCCAGATCCGGAAGGCCGAGCTGCTCCAGGAAGCGGTGGCCCAGGCCGGGTTCAACATGGAGCTCGAGGTGCTCGAGCTGGCGGCATCGGTGCCGGCCATGTTCACCGACTTCCAGTACGACATGTTCTGCGCCCCCTGGACGGGGCGTCCCGACCCCCACCAGACGGTGGCCAACATGCTCGGTTCCACCGGCTACTACTCGCTGCGGGAAGGCGACCGGGCCGGCGTCGACGCTCTGATCGCCGCCGCCGTGTCCACCGACGACCTGGACCAGCGGGCCGCTGCCTACGCCGACCTGTGGGACGTCGCCATCGGCCAGGAAGCGCTGTGGATACCGCTGTGGCACAACTCGAGCGTCACCGTCACCTCGGACAAGGTGGGCGGCTACCAGCTGAACCTGCTGGGCAAGGGCCAGCCCCAGTTCGCCTGGATCGAGGAGTAGCGGAGTACCCATGCTTCGCCTCCTCGGAGCCCGGCTGGCGGCCGTCATCCCGACCCTGTTGTTCGCCACGTTCACCATCTTCGGGCTCCAGCACATCGGCCCGGCCGACCCGGCCACCCTGGTGCTGGGGGAGAACGCCACGGAGGAGCGCATCGCCGAGGTGCGAGAGCAGCTCGGCCTCAACGATCCGCTGTTGGTCCAGTACGGCAAGTGGGTGGGCCGGGTGGCCACCGGCGACCTGGGCGACTCGATCATCCGCAGGGAGGAGGTGAGCTCGATCATCGGGCGGGCTCTGCCCACAACCGCCCAGCTGGTCCTGGCCGGTGTGACCATCTCGGTGGTGGTCGGGATCCCACTGGGGATCCTGGCCGCCACCCGGGCCAACCGCCCCACCGACGTCGCCGTCACCAGCGGCTCCGCGGTGGGGGTGTCGGTCCCCAATTTCTGGCTGGCCCTCGTGCTGATCACGGCCGTCGCCATCAACTGGCGGCTGGTGCCGGCACGTGGCTTCGCCACCCTGGGCGACGGGCTGGGAGAGGCGTTCCGCCACACGATCCTGCCGGCGTTCGTCGTGTCGACCTCGGGCATCGCCATCGTCACCCGCCAGGTGCGGGGGGCGATGATCGAGGCCCTGAACGCGCCGTCGGTCCGCACCCACCGGGCCAAGGGGCTGTCGTGGCGCACGATCGTGTGGAAGCACGCCCTGCGCAACTCGGCCGTCACCATCGTCACCGTGGTGGGGCTGCTGGTGAACACGACGCTGGGGGCAACGGTGGTGGTGGAGTCGGTGTTCGCCATCCCCGGCATGGGCACCCGGGTGATCGGCGCCGCCAGCGCCCGCGACTTCCCCGTGATCCAGGGGGTGGTGCTCACCTACGTGCTGATCGTGCTGGCCATCAACCTGATCATCGACATCGCCTACCGCATCATCGACCCGAGGATCTCCTGATGGCACGCTTCGAGTGGTTGTGGGCCGACACCAGGGCCAAGGTGGCGCTGGCCTGGCTGGTCCTGGTCCTGTTCGTGGCGGCGACGGCCCCCCTCATCGCCCCCAACGACCCCATCGAGCAGAACCTCACGAACGTGCTGGCCGAGCCCTCGGGCTCGCACCTCCTGGGCACCGACGACGTCGGCCGTGACTTCTTCAGCCGGCTGCTGCACGGGGCGCGGGTGTCGTTGTTCGGCTCGTTCCTCGCCGTCACGGTGGCCCTGGTCATCGGCGTACCCGTGGGCCTGTTGGCCGGCTATCTGGGCGGACTGGTCGACAACGTGGCCATGCGGGTGGTCGACTCCATCCTCGGCTTTCCCGCCATCGTGCTCGCCATCGGGATCGTGGCCGCTCTCGGCCCGGGTCTGCGCAACGCCATGGTGTCGATCGGGGTGACGTTCTCGCCCAGCGTGGCCCGCCTCATGCGGGGGCAGGTGCTGGCCACGAAGAACCACCTCTACGTCGATGCCGCCGAGCAGTTCGGCAGTCCGTGGTGGCGCACCATCATCCGCCACATCCTTCCCAACGCCATCCAACCGATCATCGTGCAGTCGGCCCTGCTGCTGGCCGTGGCTTTCCTGGCCGAGGCCGCCCTGTCGTTCATCGGCCTCGGGGCCCAGCCTCCCACGGCCAGCTGGGGGGCGATGCTCAGCCGGTCGGCCCAGTTCCTCACCGTCTCCCCGTCGGTGCAGATCTACGCCCCCGGCCTGGCCATCACGCTGACGGTGCTGGCCATCAACGCCCTGGGCGACTCCCTGCGTGACAGCCTCGACCCGGTGGCCGGCACCGAGCGACGCACCCGGCGAGCCCTGGCCCGGCTGGCCAGGACCGAGAGACGAGGGGTGACATGATGACCGGCGAGCCGCTGCTCGAGGTGCGAGACCTCAGCATCACGTTCCGGACCCCGGCCGGGGTGGCCCACGCCGTGACGGGCTCCAGCTTCACCATCGCCGCCGGGGAGCGGGTGGGCATGGTGGGCGAGAGCGGAAGCGGCAAGTCCCTCACCGGCCTGTCGTTGCTCGGCCTGCTGCCGGCGGCCGCTCAGGTGACCGGCGAGGTGCTGCTCGATGGCCGGAACCTGCTCGCCATGCCGGAGCGGGAGCTACAGGCGGTCCGGGGCCGCGAGGTGTCGATGATCTTCCAGGAGCCGATGACGGCGCTGGATCCGGTGTTCACCGTGGGCCAGCAGATCTCGGCCACGTTCCGGGCCCATCGGGGGGTGGGCCGGGCCGAGGCCAAGCAGCGCGCCATCGACCTGCTGGAGGAGGTGGGCATCCCGGAGCCGGCCCGGCGCTTCCGGGAGTATCCGCACCAGCTGTCGGGCGGCATGCGCCAGCGGGCCATGATCGCCATGGCTCTGGTGTGCGAACCCCGCCTGCTGGTGGCCGACGAACCGACCACCGCCCTCGACGTGACCATCCAGGCCCAGGTGCTGGAGCTGATCGCCCAACTCAGCCGGGACCGGGGCACGGCCGTGCTGCTCATCACCCATGACCTGGGGGTGGTGGCCGAGACCTGCGACCGGGTGCTCACCATGTACGCTGGCCAGCTGGTGGAGCGATGCTCCACCGACGACGCACTCGAGTTCCCCCGCCATCCCTACACCTCGGGGTTGCTGGCCGCCATCCCCCGACCGGGGGTGGCGGCCGAGGACCTGCGTTCGATCCCGGGCCGGGTCCCCTCCCCCGTCGACCTGCCGGCCGGGTGCCGCTTCGGCCCCCGCTGCGATTTCCACCAGCCACGGTGCGACGAGCCCCAGGAACTGACGGAGGCGGCCCCGGGACGCTGGGTCCGGTGCTGCCGCCAGGCCGAGCTGACCCTGCCCGGAGCCGTCGAGCTGATCGACTGATCACCGACCGGGAGCGCCCGGGGTGCGCTGCCGGAACCGGTCGGTCCCGGCAGCGCACACGCTGCTACCTGTGCGTTACCGGCAGGAGCTGACCGCCTGGTCCCAGGCGCACGGCTTCGACTGGCCCGACAACTCGATGATTCCGAGATCGGCCTGCGTGGTCCATCCCTGCTTCGACACGTCGTAGACCCCGAACTCCGAGCCCTCGACCGGGTAGGCGTCGTCGCTGCCTCGCATGTTGAACTTCACCCCGTCGAGCGCGGTCGGGTTGGTCATGTCGAGCACTCGGGCCGCCAGTATGAAGTTGGGCCGGCTGACCCCACCGGGAAGCTCGGCGGCCAACCGGAGCGACTGCTCGATGGCCCAGGCGAAGCTGAACCCACTGGCCAGCGTGGCCGACTTCGAGATCGGACTGCCCCCCTTCTCCAGCAGGTCCAGGGCGAAGGTGACGAACGGGTCGTCGGCGTAGGCCGGGTCGGTGAAGTCCTTGGCCCCGCCGCCCACGATCCACCAGCCGTCGGACGCCGTCCCATCGCCACCCACCGCGTCGGCGCCCACGAAGCTCTTCGTCTTGCAGACCGACGGCATGAACAGCATCTCGGCCGAGCTCTTCAACCCGTTGTTGGCCGCCTCGATCACGGCCTGGGTGCACGAGGTGCCGGCCGTCATGGCGATGAACACGTCGGGGTTCTTCGACGCCAGCGTGGTCATCTGGTTGGTGACGGTGGCCGCAGTCGGATCGATCCGCTCGAACACGAAGTTGATCTTGGGCTTCGTCGCCGTCTTCACGTACTCGTTGAAGCCCAGCTCGTACGCCTTCCCGAAGTCGTTCTGCATGATCAGCGCCGCCACCGTGATCTCGTCACGATCGGCGAATTTCTTCTCCAGTAGCCCTCCCCACAGGATGGCCTCGGTGTTGTAGGCCATCTGCAGGCCCCACACCCAGGGGTGGTTGGCCGGGTCACCCCACGCCGGGTGACCCGTCATCACATAGGGTTGGGGCACGCACCGCTGGTTGACCTTGTCGTACACCTTCATCGTGTTGGGCGAGCCGAGGGTCTCCAGGGCGAAGACCCCCTTGGAGTCGAGCAACTCGTCGACCAGGGGCACCGTCTTGGCCGGGTCGTAACCGTCGTCCCGGATATCGGTCTTGATCTGGTAGGTCTTGCCGGTGGAGTCGGTGATGCCGCCCTCGGCGTTCACGTGGTCGTAGTAGATCGTCTGGGCGATGCCGACGTTGCCGTAGTCGGCCAGCGTGCCCGACTGGGCCAGGGTCTGGCCGAGCTGGATCACGCCGTTGTCGAGCCCCTGGTAGGGGTCCCAACCCGACGGGCAGGCGCTGAGGTCGACCTCGAACCCGCCCGGACCGGTCACCTTGTTGGCCGCCTGGTCCCACCCCCAGCCGTTCTCCTCGATCTCCGCCACCAGGGCCGCACGCTGTGTGTCCCACAGGGCCTCCCAGTCGGCCATCGAGGCGATCTCGGTGGGTTCGTCGGTGGCCCGGGTCGTCGTCGTGTTCTCCAGGGCGCTCTGGGCCGCCCCCTTTGTCTGGTCGTCGATCACCGTGCCGGCCGACGTGCCGTCGCCGCCGCTGCCGCAGGCCCCGGCCACCATGGCCGAAGCCACGGCGAGCGCGCCGAAACGGACCGCTCTCGTAAACCTCATGTTGTTCCCCCTTGTACCTACGTCGTCGTCATCGCATGACGCGATGGCTCGACCACGAGCGTACGCGGCGGGTTACCGGCCGTGCCCGAACCGTAACCAGACCGTCAGGACCGATTCGCTCAGGCCCGCACGGGCGGGGCGAAGGTGACGCCCGGGAACCCCTGATCGGGCATGGCGGTGATGCGCTCCCGGAACTTGGTGAGGCTCCCGGCATAGGGCAGGTACTCGTGCGCCTTGCCCGGGATGTTCGTGCCCCGGAACCAGGTGTTCTCGGCGATCAGAGCGATCTGGGCCGCGGCGTGCACCTCCTCGGTCCACTCGGCGCACGCCTGGGAGTCGGGGGCGACGTAGCCGCTGCCGGTGGCCTTGGCGTGTTCCAGCAGCTCGGTGATGTAGTCGACCATCAGCTCGGTGGCCCGGGGGAAGTTGCCGGCGATCAGGTGGGGGCCGCCGGCCATGAAGAAGTTGGGGAACCCGGGCAACAGCGCGCCGAGGTAGGTGACCACGCCCTGGCTCCACTGCTCCCGGAGCACCTTGCCGTCTTCACCCACCACGTTGATCTTCGTCAGCGCACCGGTGAACCCGTCGAATCCGGTGGCCCAGATGATCATGTCGAACTCGCGCTCGCCGTCGCTGGTCTCGATGCCCTTCTCGGTGATCGTCACGAGCGGGGTCTCGTTCAGGTCGATGAGCTTCACGTTGGGCCGGTTGTAGGCCTCGTAGTACCCGGTCTCCATCGGCGGGCGCCGCATGCCGAACCCGTGGTCGGTGGGGATCAGCTTCTCGGCCACGGCCGGATCGTTCACCCGCTGGCGGATCTTCTCGGCGATGAACTCGGAGAACTCGGCGTTGGCCTCCCGGTTGGTCATCGTGTCCCGGAAGTTGCTGATCAGCTTGGCGAAGCCCTTCTGGTGGTAGAGCTTCTCGTACAGCTCCCAGCGCTCCTCCTTGGTGACGTCGAAGGCCCGCTGACGCGACGGCTTGTGCATGAACCCGGCGAAGGAGTTCATGCAGGCGTCGTAGACCTCGTTGTAGGTCTCGGTGAACTCGGCGTGCTCCTCGTCGCTCACCTTCCCGTTGTTCAGGGGCGAGTTCCAGTTCGGCGTCCGCTGGTACACCACCAGCTCCCCCACCTCCTTGGCCACCTCGGGGATGAGCTGCACGGCGCTGGCACCGGTGCCGATCACGGCCACCTTCTTGCCGGCGAACGTGACCGGCTCCTTGGGCCACTGGCCCGTGTGGTACGCCTCACCCTGGTAGCGGTCCCGACCCGGGATCGACGGCCAGTACGGCACCGACAGCACGCCCATGGCCGACACCAGGAACCGGCACCGCAGCTTCGCCCCGTCCTCGGTGGTGAGGGTCCAGGTGGCGGTGGGCTCGTCGTAGTCCATCGAGGCGATCCGGGTGCGGAACTGCATCAGGTCCCGCAGGTCCAGCTTGTCGGTCACGAAGTTCAGGTAGGCCTCGGTCTCGGCCTGCCCGGCGAAGTGCTCGTCCCACTTCCATTCGGCCAGGATCTCCTGGTTGAAGAAGTAGCCGTAGGAATAGCTCTCCGAGTCGAACCGGGCCCCTGGGTAGCGGTTCCAGTACCAGGTGCCGCCCACGTTGGTGCCGGCCTCCACCAGCTTCACGCTGTAGCCCAGCTCCCGGAGCCGGTAGAGCTGATAGATGCCAGTCACCCCGGCCCCGATGATGATGACCTCGGCGTCGAGCGCCGCCCCGTCGGCGCCCACCTGCGACAAACCCTGCTCTGCGGCCATGCTCTCAAACCCCCTGGGGCCGGTCGGTCCCTTCGACCCGGCTTCGTTCCCGCATGCTACGCGACACCGGCGCCCGAGGCCCAAGGCGAGCCGATGGGGCCGGCCGCTACCCGATTGACGGGCCGGGCTCCCGGCGGAAGACTGCGAACCCCGGTGGCGGTCGTTGCGCCACCCGTCACCACGAGCGAGGGCACATGCGCATCGGGACCATGCTGTCGATGCCGGGGGATCCGGTGGCCACGGCCGGCCTGCGGGAACGGGCGGCGGCAGCCGAGGAGGCGGGCTTCGCCTCGGCCTGGCTGCCCCAGGTGGGCACGGTGGACGCCCTGATGGCCCTGGCCCTGGCCGGGACGACCACCAGCCGTATCGAGCTGGGAACGGCCGTGGTGCCCACCTACCCCCGACACCCCACCGTGCTGGCCGAACAGGCCCTCACCGTGCAGGACGCCACCGGTAACCGCCTGGCCCTCGGCGTGGGCCTCAGCCACCGCTTCCTCATCGAGAACAGCCTGGGGCTCGACTACTCCCGCCCTATCCCCCACACCCGGGAGTACCTCACGATCCTGGCCGGGCTGCTGGCGGGCGAGGCCGTGCGCTTCGAGGGCGAGCTGTACCGGGTCAAGGCCCAGGTCACGGTGGGCGCCGCCTCACCCCCGCCGGTGCTGGTGGCGGCCCTCGGCCCGGCCATGCTGCGGCTCTGCGGGCGCCTGGCCGACGGCACCATCACCTGGATGGGCGGGATCGACTACCTGCGCGACGTCGCCGTCCCCACCATGAGCGCGGCAGCAGCAGCCGCCGGCCGCCCGGCCCCCCGGTTCGTGGCCATGGTGCCGGTGCTCCTCGCCGACGACGGGGCCGCCGGGCGGGACCTGGTGAACGACACGTTCACCATGTACGGCCGCATCCCGTCGTACCGGGCCACCCTGGACCGGGGTGGGGCCTCCGAGCCGGCCGACGTGGCCGTGATCGGCGACGCCGACGCCATCGCGGCCGGGCTCGACGCCTTCGCCGCCGTGGGCGTGACCGACTTCGCCGCCGTGGTGCCCCGCTCCGCCCCATCGTTCGCCGCCACCACCGAGCTGCTGGCCGGGCTGGCCCGGAGCAGTTTCGCCGAGCCGGCGCCGGGCGGGGCGCCGTGAACCGGCTGGAAGGCCGCGTTGCGCTGATCACCGGGGCCTCCAGCGGCATCGGGGCCGGCGTGGCCGCCGCCTTCGCCGCCGAGGGTTGCGCCGCCGTGGCCGTCAACCACCCCGACGGGGCCACCCGGGAGGCGGCCGAGGCGCTGGCCGACCAGGTGCGGGCCCAGGGCGGCCAGGCCCTGGTGGTCCAGGCCGACGTCGCCGCCGAGGACCAGGTGGCGGCCATGGTGGGCGAGGTCGAGTCGGCCTTCGGCCGGATCGACATCCTGGTCAACAACGCCGGCTTCGCCACCCGGGGCCGGGTGGAGGAACTGCCGCTCCGCCGCTGGGAGCGGATGCTGGCGGTCCACCTCACCGGCACCTTCCTGTGCACCCGGGCCGTGCTCGGGGGCATGTACGAGCGCGACTACGGGCGCATCGTGAACACCGCCTCCCAGCTGGCCTACCGGGGCGGGGCCGAGCGGTCGCACTATGTGGCGGCCAAGGCCGGCATCATCGGCTTCACCCGATCCCTGGCCCTGGAGATCGGGTCCCGCAACGTCACCGCCAACTGCGTGGCCCCCGGCGCCACGGAGACGCCGATCCTGAACGGCGCCACCACCGAGTTCCTCGACGAGCTGCGGGCCTCGATCCCCCGGGGCCGTTTCGCCACCGTCGAGGAGATCGTGCCGGCGTACGTGTACCTGGCCTCCGACGAGGCCCGCCACGTGCTGGGCCAGACGATCAGCCCAAACGGCGGCGACGTCTTCCTCTGAGATCCATGCGCCTGCTCAAGGACTTCTCGGCTTCCACCATCACGGCCGGCTTCGTGGCCACCCTGGTCGGCCTGACCAGCGGGATCACCCTGATGTTCGAGGCCGCCCGGGCGCTGGGGGCCGACGACGCCCAGCTCACGTCATGGGTCTCGGCCCTGTGCCTGGGCATGGCCCTGCTCACGATCGTGCCGTCGCTACGGCTCCGGGTGCCGGTGATGGTGGCGTTCTCCGCCCCCGGGGCCGCCATCCTGGCCACGCTCCGCCCCGGCGACTTCTCCCTGTCCGAGGCGATCGGGGCTTTCCTGGCCTGCGGGCTGCTGATCACCGTGGCCGGCTATTCGGGGCTGTTCGAGCGGGTGATGAACCGTATCCCGGTGGCCCTGGTCAGCGCTCTGCTGGGCGGGGTGCTGGCCCGTTTCGTGGTCGCCGGGTTCGCCGACGCCGCCACCGCCCCCGGGGTCGTGTTCATCACCACCCTCACCTACATGGCCATGCGGCGCCTGGCCCCCCGCTACGCCGTCATCGGGGTGCTGGTGGTCGGGGTGGCCACCGCGGTGGTGAGCGGCTCGCTGCGGGCCGACGAGCTGGAGCTTTCACTGGCCCGGCCGGTGTACATGGCCCCCTCGTTCTCCCTGTCGGCCCTGGTCGGCATCGCCGTACCGTTGTTCATCGTCACCATGGCCGGCCAGAACCTGCCCGGCGTGGCCGCTCTGAGGAACTCGGGCTACGACGCCCCCATCTCCGCCGTGGTGGGCACCACCGGGCTGGTGACGATCCTGCTCGCCCCGTTCGGCGGGTACACCTTCAACCTGTCGGCCGTCTCCGCCCCCATCTGCATGGAGGCCCCGGCCCACGAAGATCCCGCCCGCCGCTACACCGCGGCGGTCACCAACGGGTTGCTCTACCTGGTGGCCGCCCTCTTCGGGTCGTCGATCACCGGCGCCCTGAACGCGTTCCCCACCGAGCTGATCCACATCGTGGCCGCCCTCGCCCTCCTGCCAACGATCGGCAACGCCCTGGCCACTGCGGTGTGGGACCAGACCCACCGGGAGGCGGCGATGTTCACCTTCGTCATCACCCTGTCGGGAGTCACCGTGGCCAAGATCGGCTCGCCGTTCTGGGGGGCCGTGGCCGGGGTGCTGGCCATGGTCATCTCCTCCAGCCGGTTCGGGTCGCGCCCCAGCCCCCACCGGCCGGCCCCGGTGGCCGGAGCCGAGGCGCAACAGGCGGGGTGACCTCCGGTCAGCCTGCGCCCATGGCCACGAACCGACGGGCCGTCAGTTCCGGGGCAGATCCCGGAAGGGGGTGTCGGGTGACGGGCCCGGCTCCCTGGGCAGGCCGAGCGCCCGCTCCCCCAGCAGGTTGCGCTGAATCTGATCGCTCCCGGCGTAGATCGGGGGCGCCGGGGAGAACACGGTCATCTCCTGGAACACCCCGGCCGTGCCCGGCGACTCCCAGAGCTGCCCCTCGGGGCCGAGCAGCAGGTTGGCGGCGTCGCGGGCCCGGGCCACGGCATCCGAGTTGATCACCTTGGCCACGTTGCCCTCGAACCCGGTGCGGCTCCCGGGCACCGACCGGGCCCGCCACCCCCGCAGCCGGGCCAGCTCGTAGTCCGTCGTGACCCCGGCCAGAGCCTGGCGCACCAGCGGATCGCCGGTCCGGCCCCGGGCCTCGGCCAGCTCGCTCAGCATCCGTAGGTGACGGCGGCCCACCGCCGCCCCGCTGATCGGCCCGCTGCGGCCCACGAACCCGGCCGCCGGCCGGTCGAGGTCACCGCCCCGGCTCCCCGGCAGGGCCGGTGAGAACGTGGCCCCGCCGTGGCCGGTGGCGGCCCGCTCGAACCCGAGCGTGGCGTTGGCCACCACCCAGCCCTGGTTCAGCTCTCCCACCACGTCGACCGCCCGCGCCCGGGCCCCGTCGAGGAAGACCTCGTTGAACACGGCCCGGCCCGTCATCTCCCGCAGGGGCCGCACCTCGATGCCGGGCTGGTCCATGGCGATCACGAAGTACGTGATCCCCTGGTGCTTTGGGGCGTCGGGGTCGGTGCGGGCCAAGAGCATGGCCAGATCGGCCGTCTGGGCGGTGGACGTCCACACCTTCTGACCGGTGATCACCCACTCGTCGCCGTCCCGCTCGGCCCTGGTCTGGAGCCCGGCCAGGTCCGAACCCGCCTGCGGTTCGGAGAACAGCTGGCACCATCCGGCCGTGCCGTCGAGGATGGGCGGCACCCACGCCGCCACCTGCTCGGGCGTGCCGTGGCGGGCGATCGTCGGCGCCGCCAGCGTGAGCCCCAGGCCCCCGGGCGGGCCCAGCACCTGGCCCCGGGTGAGGGTGGCGGTCACGACCCCGGCCAGGTCGCCCGGCCAGCCCAGCCCGCCGGCCGCCCCGGGCAGTGTGGGACTCGACCACCCATGCGCCGCCAGCAGGCCCCACCAGGCCCGGACCGTGATCTCCGAGGTCCAGTGCTCGGCGATCAACGCCTCGACCTGCGCTCGTACCTCGTCCCCGGAGGGCGGTGTCATGACAGGAAGTGTCATGGCCCCATCCTGGCCCAAACCCGGCCGGTCAGGCCACGCCCCGCAGGGCGGCGATCGGCTCGGTGCTCGACGCCTTCCAGGCCGGATAGGTGCCGGCCACGAGGCCGATGGCGGCGCCCAGCACCGGTGCGGCGAACGGAAGCCACGAGTCGAGCACGGGCGACCACTCCCGGGTGGCCGACACGACCACGACCGCCAGCACGCCGAGGCTGGTGCCGATCACCCCGGCCAGCGCCCCCAGAGCCACCGATTCGGTGAGGAACTGGAGCGCGATGTGGCGGCGGGTGGCGCCCAGTGCCCGCCGCAGACCGATCTCGCCCGTGCGCTCCAACACCGACACCAGCGTCACGTTGGCGATACCGATCGCCCCCACCAGCAGCGACACGCCCCCCAGGGCGAGGAACAGCGCGTTGACGTCGTCCTGCACATCGGACCGGACCCGGCGGGGCGAGGGCGGCACCGCCACCCGCAACTGCTCCGGGGCGTTGGGGGCCAGCGCGGTGGGGGCCTGGGCCCCGATCAGCTCGGCGGCGCCGATGGCCACGTCGACCTCGACCGACTCCACCCCGGCCAGGTTGAACCGGTCGCGCGCGACCTGATTGGGGACGATGATGGCGCCGAGCAGATCGGGGCGGCGGGCCGTGTCGCCCAGGATCCCCACCACGGCGAGGGCCTCGTCGCCCACGAAGATCACCGGGAGGTTGTCGACCCGGGTCACGTTGAGCCGCTGGGCCGCCGCCGGGCCCAGAACCGCCACCGGGTCGGCCCGATCCTCGTGTCCCTGGTCGAAGAAGCGGCCGGTGAAGAGGCTCGCCCGCACCGCTTCGAACAGGCCGGGGCTGGCTGCCACCACCGGGATCTGGAACTCGGTCTGGCCCTGGGGATCGACCACCGGCACGGAGCGGGCCAGCTTGTCGCCGACGTCGACGTCCGACACGGTTCCGGCGGAAACCACGCCGTTGAGGCGTTCGATCCGAGCCTCGGCGTCCCACGGGATGACGTTGAGCGACCGGCTGCTGTCCCCGAACCCGGTGGACTGGGGTGACACGACCACCTCGGTGGCTTCCAGCTCGTTGAAGCGGGAGACGATCTGGTTCCCCGCCGTTTTGGCCAACCCCAGCGTGGTGACCAGGGCCCCCACGCCCAAGATGGTGCCCAGCGCCGTGAGCACGGTTCGGGCTGGCCGGGCAGTGAGGGCCACCGCCGTCTCCGACAGGAGGTCACGCACGCTGAGGCGGCTCCGTTCGGCGCTCACCGCACGCCGCTCCCCACCCGGCGGTCCTCGGTCACCTGGCCGTCGCGCAGGCCCACCACCCGCTCGGCCCGGGAGGCCACCGAGTCGTCGTGGGTGATCACGGCCAGCGTCAGACCCCGGCCGTGGAGCTCGTCGAACAGGGCCAGGATCTGCTCGCCGGTGGCGGTGTCGAGATTGCCCGTCGGCTCGTCGGCCAGGAGCAGGCTCGGATCCGACACGAGGGCCCGGGCCACCGCCACCCGCTGCCGTTCGCCACCCGACAGGGTGGCCGGCGTGGCCTCCAGACGGTGGCCGAGGCCCACGCTCACGAGCGCCTCCACCGCCCGATCCCGCCGCCTCTCCCGGGCGCCGGGACGGTAGAGGTCGGCCAGCATCACGTTCTCCACGATGCTGCGGTAGCTCAGCAGGTGGAACGCCTGGAAGACGAAGCCGATCCGGGCCGCCCGTACCCCGGCCCGTTCCGGCTCGGTCAGGGTGACGGTGTCGATCCCGTCGAGGTGGTAGCTACCCGTGGTCGGTGAGTCGAGCAGCCCCAGCAGGTGCAGCAGCGTCGACTTGCCCGAACCCGACGGACCGACGATGGCCAGGTACTCCCCCCGTTCGATGACCAGATCGGTCGGCTTGAGCGCTTCGACCGGAGGAGGCCCGGGGAACGTTCGGCCCGCCTGGTGCAACAGCACCACCGGTACCGGATCGCCGCCAGACGGCTCGGCCGGCATCCCGGGCCACAGATCGCCCGTCACATCGTCGTCGACCGCCATCGGCTCGGCCCGTTTCCGGCGGAGCCTCATGAACCGGTGTCTCGCTCGCTGTCGGAGGTCGTGGGGTTCTCCTCGTCTCCGGCCGCGGCCCCGGCCCCGGCCTGGCCCGGCAACTCGAGGTCCCGCCCCACGACCACCCGGTCACCGACGGCCAGGGCAGGTGCTCCGGCCGCCGAACGAACCTCCACGTAGCCATCGGCCCGGAGCCCGGTGACCACCTCCACCAGCTCCACCTGACCAGCCGACCGCTCCACCTCCACCCGTGCGGACCCGTCGGCCCCCGCCGACAGGGCGGCCAGGGGCACCGCCAGCACCTCACCACCCGACGAGCTGATCGGGATCGACACCCGAAGGTTCAGGTTCAGGGCGTCCTCGGGGAGCGGCTCCACCGGCTCCAGACGGAGACCGTAGCGATCGGCCGACAGGTCGGCCCCGCCCGGCTTGTCGGCCACGAACGTCACCACCGCCGGTACTTCCAGCCCCAGACCCTGATCCTCCAGCACCGCCTCGGCGCCCACCTCCACCAGGCGTCGATCGGCGCTCGACAGCCCCGACTCCACCAGCGTCTTGGACCCCGAGATCGTCATCACCGCCCCGGTGGGGGTGTCGCCCACCTCGACGGCCACGCTCTGCACCTCCTGAGGGAGCGAGGGCAGGAACACCAGCTCGGCCACCGGGATCTCCGCTCCGGCCTTCGACTCGGCGGTGGTCAGCGCCGTCTTGGCGTCGGCCACCCGCTTCTGGGCGTCGGTGACGGCCGATGACAACCCGGCGGTATCGGCCGGGGCCAGGCGCTCGCGACGCTGGGCTTCGGCCACCGGCACCGCCGCCTCGGCCGCCGCCACCAGGGCGTCCTGCTCCTGGTTCACGGTCGGCACCGCCGCCTGGGCCCGGGTCAGCTTGGTGGCGGCATCGCTGGCCGCCGCGACCGCCTCGTCGGCGGCCGTCTGGAGGGCGGCCAACTCGGCCGGGGTGGGCGGTTCGCCGGTATCAGGGTTCGTGCCCGCCTTGGCCTTGGCCAACTTGTCGGCGGCGGCAGCCGACGCCTTGTCGGCCGCCTGCTTGGCCGAGTCGGCGTCGGTGACGGCCTGCGCGGCGTCGGCCTTGGCCGTGGCCGACGCCGCCTTCGCCGAGGTGACGGCGTTCTGGGCCTGGACGACCGACTGATCGAGCTGGAGCTTCTCCGATTCCTTGAGCGGGGCCCGGGCGTCGGCCAGCGCCTTGTTGGCCACATCGAGCTCGTCCTCGGCCGCGGCCACCGCCTCCTTGGCCGTCGTCACCGCCGTCTGCTCGGCCACGTCCTGCACCGGCGGGGTGTAGCCGGCCTTCCGGTACAACCGCTCCACGGCCGCCGCTGTCGAACGGTCGTAGACGCCGTCGACCTGGCCCGGGTCGAGCCGGAGCCGGTTGAGCGCTTCCTCCAGCTGGCGTACGTCGGGCCCGTCGAGGGTGGGAATGAGGTTGCGGAACACGGGGAGATCACCCTGGAGCACGATGATGGGGCGACCCGAGACCTCGATGGCCACGTCGCCCTCCCCCACCGGGTCGCCGGCCGCCTTCGGCAGCCTCGTGACCACCAGGCTGTTTCCGCTGGCGCCGCTCACGGTCAGCTCCGTGGCGTCGCTCGACCGTACCGTGCCCCTCACCACCACCTGCTGCGACAGCAGCCGGTTCTCCACCGGCACCGAGATCAGCGACGGCTCGGGCGCGTCGGTCTCCGCCGCGATCTCGGCCGGCGATTTGATCCGCTGTCCTCCCACCCATCCCAGCAGCGACGACACGACCGCCACCGCGGCCACCGTCACCAGCAACGCCCGCCTATCCACCTGCGCCCTCCCGAGTCCTCTCGCTCCAGCTGCCGTCCGGCGAAGGCGTCAGGCGCCGGCTTCGCTCTTGAGCTCCGCCAACCGTTCGGCGTGGGCGTCGACGAACTCCTGCTCGTACTCCGCCGAAACCTCCTGGTAGAGCTTGATCTGCTCCTCCTGGCCGCCGTCGCACTCGTTGACCGCCTTGGCCAGGGCGATCTCCTCGGCCTGGACTTCGGCCAGCTCGGCCTTCGCCTCGTCGGGGATCACCGGCGGCTGCGAGCCGAGGGCCCGCAGCTCCTCTTCGGACATGGCGGCGTAGTCGTCCTCGGTGAGCTCGGCCCCGGGGTAGGTGACCTGGGCGTCGATCTCGGTGAGCCGCTCCTCGAAGGTCGTGTACACCTCCTCCTGACCCGGATAGTCGAGGCCCTTGTCGGCCACGCAGTCCTTGATCTTCTGTTCGGCTTCCACGATCCGGGGGTCGGACCGGACCCGCTCGTACATGGCTTCCATCTCGTCGCTGAACTCCGTGTACACCTTCTGGGGCAGGCTGTTGGCGGCGTTCATCGCCTCTCCCTCACAGCCTTCCGGCTCGTAGGCCATGTTCTCCATCGCCTCCTGCTGCTCCTCCTCGCTGAGGGTGGGGTCGATCTCGAACTTCGACATGTCACCGTAGAGGGCCTCCTGGTAGGCGGCCTGCTCCTCCGGGCTCAAGGCCTCCTGGATCTTTGCGTTGGGATCCTCGATGTCCGGGCCGACCTCGCTGTCGTCGTAGCCCACCAGATCGGGGCCGAGGGCGCTCTGGGGGAACCGCTGGGTGGAGATCCCGAACCCGTACTTGGCCGTCCATTCGTCGGAGCCGTACTCCTCGCCCTCGGTGGGGCCGAACTGGATGTACTGCGACGGGTCCTGGGGGATGTACTCGAAGCCTTCGCGCTTCATGCAGGCGGCGATGGCCTCCTGGCGGGCCCGCTCCTCCTCCACCATCTGGGCCTGGGCCTGCTCCGGATCGTTGGCGTAGTCCGCCTGCCCGAAGTACTCGGACAGCGGAGACGCCACGGCCTCGCCGTCGCCCCCGCCGGTCCCGGCTTCGGTGTCGTCGCCGCCCCCACACGATGTGAGCACGGCCAACAACGCCACCGGCGCGACCAACATGGTCCGACCTCGTGCCATCACATCCTCCTCGTTCACGCCCGACCGGACGCGCCTACTTCGTGCGACATTCTTGCACCACTCAGAGCGGAATGTTCGGCACCTGATACCTGCTCCTCGTGTTCGACCCCGAACCGGCGCGGACCTAGAGTTGGGCCCGGGGATCGACTCCGGGGGGACGGCGCAGATGGATTTCGGCTACCCGCCCAGTGCCGAGGCGTTGCGGGCCGAGGTGCGGGCTTTCCTGGCCGAGCGGCCGCCCGACAGCTGGCCGGTGGACGCCATGGACGGCGGCTACGGCACCGGCGCCTACTCCTTCGATTTCCTGCGGGCGCTGGGCACCCGGGGCTGGATCGGGCTCACCTGGCCCCGCCGCTTCGGCGGCGCCGAGCGCCCCATGATCGACCAGCTCGCCCTGATGGAGGAGCTGGCCCTGGCCGGCGCCCCGTTCGGCCCGCTGGCGGGCAGCGACCAGTGGGCCCAGTCGCTCATCCGGGAGGGCAACCCGACGCTGCAGGCCGATCTCCTCCCCCGCATCGCCGCCGGCGAGGCCCTGGCCTGGCAGGGCTACAGCGAGCCCGACGCCGGCTCCGATCTCCTCGCCCTCACCACCCGGGCCCGGCGCGACGGCGACGAGTTCCGCATCGACGGCCACAAGATATGGAGCTCCGAGGCCGGGGCCTGCACCCATGGCATGGTGCTGGCCCGCACCACCGGAGCCGAGGAGGCGGGCAGCCGGGCCGGCGGCCTGACCATGTTCGTGGTCCCCAACGACGCCCCCGGCCTGACCCTGCGCCCGATCGTCAGCCTCACCGGCGAGGTCTACCACTACGAGGCCTTCCTCGACGACGTGCGGGTACCGGCGTGGCGGGTGATGGGTCGACAGGACGAGGGCTTCCGGGAGCTGCTGAAGGGCCTCGACCGTGACCGGTTCTGGGGCCGCTTCTGCAAGCCGCCGGCCCTGGCCCGGCACCTGAGGCTCCTGCGCCGGCACGCCGCCGAGGCGCTGGGGGCCCAACCGGCCCTGGCCCGGCGCCTGGTGGAGCTGGAGGCCGAGGTCGACGCCACCCGGCTGCTGTTCCACCGCTTCGGCTGGCTCCTCGACCAGGGCATCCCCACCCCCTACGAGTCGGCCCTGTACAAGACGATGGCCGACGAGCTGGGCCAGCGGGTGGCCAACCTCGCTCTCGACCTGCTCGGGTCCGACATCCTGCTCGACGGCCCGAGCGCCCCGCTGGCCGGCGGCTTGCGGCAGCTCTACCTCACCAGCGTGGGCCAGACGATCGCCGGCGGCACCTCGGAGGTGCTGCGCACCACCGTCGCCACCCGGGGCCTCGGCCTGCCCCGCAGCGATGCGCCGCCATCTCATGCCCCGGGGCGTCAGCGGTGACGGCCCGAGACACCAGATCGAGAACCGCCGATCTCATGCCCCGGGGCGTCACCGGTGACGACCACAGACACCAGATCGAGAACCGCCGATCTCATGCCCCGGGGCGTCAGCGGTGACGGCCCGAGACACCAGATCGAGCGAGGGGGGCTGAGACCGCCATGGACTTCGCGCTGACCGACGACCAGGACCAGATGCTGCGGGCCGTGGCCCGTTGGATCGACCGGAGCTGGGCCCGGGCCGATCCTGGATCCCCGGCCGACCGTCGGGCCGCCTGGAACGAGTTGGCGGCCAACGGTTGGACCGGCCTGTTGACGCCGCGATCGTCGCCGGTGCTCGACGCCACCCTCGTCGTGGAGGCGCTGGCCCACGGTCGATGCAGCCTCCCGGTGGGCCCGGGCGGGATGATCGCCCCGCTGGTGGCAGCAGCCGCCGGGCTCACCCCCGGCGACCTCGCCGACCCCGGCTCCGGTGACCAGCTGCTATGCGCCACCGAGGGCCGCGACCCCACGGCGGCGGCCGCCGCCACCGTCGCCCGGGGCCTCGAGCTGGCCGACCGGGTGGTGGTGCTGGCGGCCACCACCCCCGCCGGATCGACTCCCGCCGGCTGGTCGCTGGCGGGCCGCCGGTGGTGGGCCGCCGCGGTAGCCGTGGATCCTGCCGATCCCGGCGCCGGGGAAACCGGGGCCGGCCCGGCGATCGAGGTCGCTCAGGACGAGGGGCGCACGGTCCTGTGCCGTTTGGCGGCACCGGTGGCGGCCGAGGCGTGGCAGCCGCTCGACCCGGCGCAAGGCGAGCTGTCCTGGCTGGCCGGCGCCGTGCTCAGTGCGGCCGAGCTGGTGGGACTGGCCCGGGCCGTGCTCGACAGCTGTGTGGCCTATGCCGGCCAGCGGGTGCAGGGGGGTCGGCCCATCGGAGGCCACCAGGCCATCCAGCACCGCCTGGCCGACATGCTGGGCGCCGTCGAGCGGGCCCGGTACCTGACGTATGCCGCCGCCGTCGACCTGGCCGATGCCGCCGCCGGGTTCCGTCCCGGCCGGACCGTCGCCACCGTCCACCGGGCCAAGGCCCTGGCCGCCCGGGACTGCGTGGCCGCCATCCGATCCGGCCATCAGGTGATGGGAGCGATCGCCTACAGCGCCGAGCACGAGCTGCACCACCTCCACAAGCAGGCGGTCGTCGCCGCCAGCGAGCACGGCGACGCCGCCCGCCACTGGGCCGCCCTCGAAGCGGCGACCGCCACCCGGTGAGCCAGCCGGCGGCTCGTCGCCGGCCGAGCTCGAACTGTGTGGACTGTTGGTCTCCAGCCGACCAAAACTCCGCACAGAATGCCGCCGTGTCGCGTTTTGCGGAGTCGCCGTAAGGTGACCGGGGTGGAGATCATCGAGGAACCCCCGACCTCGCCCCCGCTACCACGCCGCTCCCGGCGGCGCCTGCCCGCCCGCTTCAGGCGAGACCTCCTGGTGGCAGCGGTGACGGGCGTGGTGGTGGCCGGCGCCGTCGCCCTCACCGAACAGCGATGGGACCGGGCCCGCCAGGAGGCGGCCGACCGGCTGGAGAACGTCCGTTTCGTCCGCCAGCTCTCTCCCACACCGGAAGCAGCCCGACCGTTCCGGGGGATCGACCTCCAGGGACAGGACCTGGCCGGCCTCGACCTGCGCCACGCCGACCTGCGGGAGGCGGACCTGCGGGGGGCGGACCTGCGGGGCGCCGACCTGGGTACCGCCGATCTGCGGGGTGCCGACCTGTCGGGCGCCGACCTGACCGACGCCGAGCTGACCGACGCCCAGCTGTTCACCACCCGCCTCGCCGGGGCCGACCTGACCCGTGCCGACCTGTCCAAGACCGACCTCCTGACCGCCGACCTGACCGGTGCAACCCTGGCCGGGGCCGATCTCACCGGTGCCGATCTCAGCAGCGCCGTGCTCGACGGCGCCGACCTGACCGACGCCTACCTGCTCGGCACCGATCTCTCGGCCGCCCGGCTCACCGGCGCCCAGCTGACGGAGGCCTTCCTGTCGGCCGTCCTGACCGACGCCAACCTGACCGACGTCGACCTGACCGGCGCCGACCTGTCGGGCGCCGACCTCACCGGCGCCGAGCTGGGCGGCGCCGTGCTGGCTGCGGTCTGGTGGTGCCCGCAGCAGGCCCCGACGTGGCCCGACGGGTTCGCCGCCCCCGCCCCCGGTCCCGTTCCGGCCGACGCCTTCTGCTGACCGGCCGGCGCCGGGCCGTCGGTGCGTGCACCCGTCATGGCCGCGCCCGCCGACGTGATCGAGGCGAGCTCCACCTGGTAGTACAGACCACAGACGGCTTCGATGCCGGTCACGTTCGACGGGGGAGAAGACACCGCATGCCCACCGACCCGCAGCCGCCGCCGCTACCGGCCCACTCCCCCCGCCCGCCAGGTGCCCCCGTCGCTCTGGACGGGATCCGGGTGGTCGACTTCAGCCACTACCTGGCCGGGCCCCTGGCCACCATGCTCCTGGCCGATCTGGGGGCCGACGTGATCAAGATCGAGAAGCCGGACGGCGGCGACGAGTTCCGCACGTTCCGGCCCCGGGTCGGCCCCGACGACGACGTGAGCGCCGCCTTCATATGGGCCAACCGCAACAAGCGCAGCATCGCGCTCGACCTCAAACGGCCCGAGGGCCGGCAGGTGGCGCTCGACCTGGCCGTCACGGCCGACGTGGTGGTGGAGAACTTCTCGGCCGGGGTGATGACCTCGCTGGGCCTGGGCTACGACACCTTGGCCACGCTCAACCCCCGCCTGGTGTACTGTGCCGTCTCGGCCTACGGCCGGTCGGGTCCCGACGCCGACCGGCTCGGGTTCGACCCCGTCGTCCAGGCCGAGACCGGCTTCATGTCGCTCACCGGTCACCCCGACGGCGAGCCGACCCGGTCGGGGCCGGCGATCATGGACATGAGCACGGGGATGATGGCGTGCAACGCCGTGCTGGGTGCCCTGATGGCCCGCCACCGCCACGGTCTGGGCCAGTACCTCGAGGTCTCGCTGTTCGACACGGCCACGCTGATGCTGGGCTTCCATGCCGCCAACTACCTGGTGACCGGCGTCGCCCACCGGCGAACCGGCAACACCAGCTCCGATGCCGCCCCGGTGGGGGTGTTCCACGCCGCCGACGGCCCCCTCTACCTGGCGGTGGCCAGCGATCGGATCTTCCGCCGGCTCGCCACCGACGTCCTCGGCCGCCCCGAGCTGGCCGACGATCCCGACTTCGCCCTGGCGTCGGCCCGGGTGCCCAACCGGTTCCGCCTGGCCGCCGAGCTGGACGCGGTGCTGGCCACCGCCCCCCGCCAGCACTGGCTCGACCGGCTCCGGGCGGCCGGCGTGCCGGCCGGGGCCGTCCGTACCCTCGACGAGGGCCTGGAGTCGGCCGAGATGGCGGGGCGGGCCACCCTCAGCCAGATCGAGCATCCCACGTTGGGGCCACTGCCCAACGTGGCCCCGCCGTTCCGCTTCGGCGGCACGCCGGTGGTGGACCCCGTGGCCGCCCCCACCGTCGGCCAGCACACCACCGAGATCCTGGTCGACGTGCTCGGCTACGGTCCGGACCAGATCGCCGCCCTCACCGAGGCCGGTGCCTTCGGCCCCCAGGCGCCGTCACCCATCGCCCCCTGATCGGGGCGGCCGCACGGTGACGGTGCTGGTGGCGGAGGCCACCTCGATCCCGGCCGCCTGCAGCCCCTCGATGACGCGGCGGCTGACCTCGTCCTTGGCGCCCCGGGCGGCCCGCACCGGGACCACGAACCGGGCCGCCAGCTCGATCCAGTTGTCGGTCGCCCGCACGAACACCCGCGGTTCGAGGTCGGTCGGCGGGATCGGATAGGACCGGCGCATCTGCTCGACGGCCCGGCGGGCGTCCTCCCGGGCCGACACCTCGCTGACGGCGACGCTCAACAGTTGCTCGGCCTGCCGCCAGTCCTGGTCGTAGGCGATGGGTATGACGAGCTCTTCCCACAGGAAGTCGAACGAGGTGCTGTAGTTGAACACCGGGTCCGTGAACACCGACTTGTTGGTGACCGACACGATCCGGCCGGTGAGCTGGCGGCCGTGGACCCACGAGGTCGACGCCTCGGGCGAGCCCATCTCCATCAGCTTGGTCCGCAGCGGTGTGATGTCGATCACATCGCCCCGCACCCCGCCCACGTCCACCCGGTCGCCGACGCGGTACAGGCGGCTGGTGGCGATCGACACCCAACCGGCCAGGGCGCCGATCACCTCCTGCATGGCGAAGGCCAGACCGGCGGTGACGAAGCCCAGCACCAGGCCCAGCCGGCCGGCGAAGGGCCGCCAGATCGCCGCCACCGCGATCACCAGGCCGACGACCACCACGTAGCGGGCGATCTTCCTCGCCACGTAGCGGTCGAAAGGGTCCCGGCGCCGACCGGCGAGTAGCCGCCCGGCGATGGTGGCGAGCAGCCAGGCCGCCACGACGAGCACCCCCGTCGTGGCCAGCCGGCCGCCGACGGTCTCGACGTCCACCACCACACGCCAGAGCTCCTTCATCAGCCCGGGCCGTCTCCGGACCGGCCGGGCACGGCCACCCCGGCCAGGGCGTCACCGCATCCCTTCTGGCTCTGGGTGACGACGCTCAGCGACCCGTCGGTCTCCAGCACCACGGCCGCCACCAGGGCCAGGTCGCCCACCCCGGACGCCCGCACCGCCTGACGCACCTCCTCGACCACGACGCGGTGCTGCCGCAACCGGTCGGCCAGTATCTGCCCGTCGTGCACCAGCAAGGTCGGCTCGGCTTTCACCAGCCGGCGGACGATCGGGGCCCGGGTCGAGCTCCATGCCACCGCCAGCTGCGCCCCCACCAGCACGGCGAACGCTGCGATCCCCTCGAGCAGGCTCACGTCGCTGCTGAGCAGGATCGTGGCCAGGGTCGAGCCGAGGGCCACCGTGGCGACCAGGTCGAACGCGTTCAGCTTGGCCAGCGTCCGCTTGCCCGACAGCCGCAACAGCACGAGCAGTGCGACGTAGGCCAGCACACCGACGGCCGGCACCCGGCCCATCTGCGCCCACGAATCGAAGAACATCGTGGTGGCCCCTACCCACTAGGGCCAGCCGCTCACCTGGAAGATCGGGAGGCGGCGCGAGCTCCCGAACAACTCAGCTCAGTTGAAGCCCGAGAGCTGCACGTCGCCCCGGGTGTGGGCGGCGTGGACGAGGCCCTCGATGGGAGTGACGACCACGATCTGACGCTCGGCGGCCAGCGTCACCAGCCGATCGACGCACTCGGTGAGCATGGCACCCACCCCCGGGGCGGCCTGATCGATCTGCACGTCGAAGAGGGCCACGATCGGGGACCGGGGATCGCCGGCGGCCTCGGTGACGGCCGCCTCCACCATGCCCGCCGGCGAGGTGGCGTCGCCTGCCCGGTCCCGTTCCAGCCGGCTGCGGCCGGTCAGCTCGGTGAGCTCCCGCTCCAGGCGCTGGATCTGATCCAGGGCCACGAGCACCTGCTGGTCCCGGCTGAGCTCCTTGCCCAACCGGCTCCGCAGATCGGTCACCTGGGCCATGATCCCCTCGTACATGCGATCGATCCGGATCAGCTCCCCGGCCACCACCCCCAGCGACCCGTGGCGGCCCACGACCTCAGGGTCGTAGGCGGCCAACCGGCCCCGCAGCTCCACGAGCTCGGCGTCGATCGCATCGGCCGGTGCGTTGTGCCGGCGGGCCGCCTCGATCAGCTCGTGGGCCACGGCCACCGGGTCGTCGGTGGGCTCGTGGCCGGCCTCGGCCAGCACCTCGATCAGGTCGTGCCAGGCCTGGGGCGGCTGGCGGACGGAGCGGAGGGCGACGGCCACGTCGTCACCGGCGTCGATCTCGCCGAACCGGGCGGCGACCTCGGCCGCCAGCGCCTCGGCGTCGTCGAGCAGGGCCCGCCGGGCCGCCGACGGCGACATGCTGGCCTCGACCTCGCCGATCATCTTGCGGATGGCGTTCACCTTCTGGCCGGCGCCGTGACGCCGGGCGACGGCGGCGGCCAGCGGATCGAGGGCCCCCGACAGCAGGTACTCGGAATAGCTCTGGAACCCGAACCGGGCCAGGTAGGCCGCCTCCCGGGAGCGGGCGTCGTCCTCGTCGCTGCGACGGGCCCCGAAGCGGCCGGCCCGCTCCTCGGCCTCCTCGGCCGCGGCGTGCAGCCGGTCGATCTCCTCGCGGTCGATGGCGTTGGGCCGGGGCCGGTTGACCTCGGCCTCGGCTTCGGCCAGCACCGCCTCGGCCGCCCGGAGCTTGGTCTGGAGCTCCTGCAGCTGGTCGATCAGCGGATGGCGGGGCTCGGTGGCGTCGAGCCGGGCCTCGTCGGCCAGCAGACGCTCCCACCGGTCGGCCAGGGCGGCCGCAACCGGATCGACCGGCAGGCTGCCGGGGTCGACGGCGGCCAGGGCGTAGTAGGCCTGGTGGATCGCGGTCACATCCGTCGTGGTGTGGCTCCGCCGATCGATCTCCAGGGAGGCGATGCGGCGGTGGAGACCGACGATCGAGCGGGCCTCGGGCGACGAGGCCAGGGTGGCGGCGTGCGTCGCCAGGATCTCCTTCAGCTCGTCGCGCCGCTGCTCGGCGGCCCGGGCGACGGCCCCGGTCTCGGCCAGCGACTCGCTCAGCTCGGCCACGTGGGCCGGTACGGACTCGCGAGCCGCCTCGAGCTCGTCGGTCAGCGCCAGCACCCGGGCGGCGTCGCCGATGGCCAGGGTTCCGGCCACCCGCACGAAGCGGAACGGTGCCAGCTCGGCTCCGCCATCACCGGCGTCGGCCGGTGTGGCATAGAGGGTGGGGAGCTGCCAGGCCAGTGACCGCTCGATGGCGTCGGCCACCACCCGGGCCCGCTCCGGCTCGGCCCAGACCACGGTCAGCCCGTGGGGGCTGAGCGCCGCCACCGTCTGATCGGGGTGGCGAAGGGCCCCCAGGGCCGGGCCCGAGGTCACGCTGTTCGTCGCACCGTCCATCATCTCCCCTGTCGACCCGGCCGGCCCGGTCATGAGCGAGGGGCCCGAATCTCGGGCGGAGCGGGCGCCGATGCCCGGGTGGAGGCCGCTCACCGGGGTGCCGCCCGGATCAGACGCGGGCCGGGTCGCCGACCGGTGCCCCGGTCTGCTTGCGGCTGACCAGGACGTTGAGCAGGGTGAGGAGGCCCCCCTTGGCCGACTCCCGGTCCCGGGCGTCGATCGACACGATGGGCACGTGATCCGAGATCGACAGGGCGTCGCGCACCACGGCCTCGGGGTACTGGACCGCCGGGTCGAAGACGTTCATGGCCACCACGAACGGGATCGACCGGTTCTCGAAGTAGTCCACGGCGTCGAAGCAGTCGTCGATCCGGCGGAGGTCGACCAGCACCAGGGCGCCGATGGCCCCGTTCACCAGGTCGTCCCACATGAACCCGAAGCGGTCCTGGCCCGGGGTGCCGAACAGGTACATGATCAGCGAGCGGTCGATCGTGATCCGACCGAAGTCCATGGCCACGGTGGTGGTGGTCTTCTGGTTGATCTTGGACGTGTCGTCGATCCCGATCGAAGCCGAGGTCATCTTGGCCTCGGTCCGCAGCGGCGGCACCTCCGACAGGGAGCCGACGATCGAGGTCTTGCCGACCCCGAAGCCACCGGCGATCACGACCTTCAACGCCCGGGGCGCTGGGCTGGATGCTGCGTTGGGGGACATGGAGAGACGGTTCCTCTGCTGGGTTTCGGGGGAATGGTGGGGCATGTCGTCGTTCCTCCGGCCGATCGCTACAGGTGCTTGACGGCGTCGATGACACGCAGGAGGGTGTCGATGTCGAGGTCGTCGGCCGTGGAGGACTCGGTGTGGATGTCGACCCAGCCGTCGCTGGCCAGCTCCTCGATGAGGATGCGGACCACGCCCAGCGGCAGCCCGAGCTGGGCCGCCACCTCCACCAGCGCCTTGGGGTTGGCCACCTCCTCCACCACGGCCCGGCGCTCGTGGCGCAGGGCCGAGGTGGGCGCCTGGCGGGCCACGACCATGGCCTCCAACGGGAAGTTGGAGTGGGTCTTACCGGCCGTGATGAAGTACGGGCGAGCCTTCAAACGTTCGTCGTCCTCGTAGGCCATCGCTGAGCTTTCCTGTTCGTCGTTGCCCGGAAGTTGCTGGGAGTCGGGTGGAGCGGGTTGCATGCGGAACCGGGGCTCAGGCCGCGGTCAGCGCCTGGTTCTTGAGCTCGACGATGAGCGCCGGCGACAGGGCCGAGGCGGTCCGCTGGCACAGCAGCGCCATCTCGTAGGCCACCATGCCCATGTCGCAGCTCTTGGACGCGATCACGCAGAGCGAGGCGCCGAGGCTGATGGCGGTACCGAACAGGTAGCCGTCGGTCATCTCGATCACGATCTGCTCCACCTCGCCCCGGTCGAACCGGTCGGCGACGCCGATGCCGAGGGCCTGGAGCCCCGACATCACGGCCGACAGCTGCTCGCCGTCGTCGCGGCTGACAGAAGCCGACGATGCCAACAGCAGCCCGTCGGAGCTCACGGCGACGGCGTGCTCCACGCCGGCGGTCTCCTCGGCGAACCGCTTGAGGATCCAGTCGAACTGGCGTGCATCGGTCAGGGTGTCGGTTGACATGTCAGTTGGTCTCCTCGTCGGTGGGGGTGGGGGAACCGGCTGAGAGCGGGTTCTGGGTCGCCTGCTGGCGACCGGCGGCAAAGGAGCTGAACCGGTCGCGGACGCTCTCGGCGTTGCGGCCCGACCCGTCGGTCGAGCGGTTGCCGGAACGCTGGGTCTTGGCCAGCGACGAGCCCGACTGCCGTTTGCGCAGGCCGAACGACTCGGCCAGCGACGACGGGTCGGAGGTGGCGGCAGAGGTGGCGGCAGAGGTGGCGGAGGCGGCCACACCGGCGGCCACGTCGGGCGACGGCTCGACCACCGGTGGGGTCGACGGGTGCTCGCTGGCTCGGGCGGCGGCGATGGTGACCTCCTCGAGGACAGGTTCGGGACCGAGGGCGGCCACGCGTTCGGGGGTGGCCCCGATCTCGTCGTCCATCTCGGTGTCGGTATCGGCGTCGGCGTCGGCGTCGGCGTGGGCCGGCTCGACCGCCGCCGGGGCCCGATCGAGCTTGCGGCCCAGGGCCAGACGATCGTTGCGGTCGAGCTCATCGCCCCCCGACAGCAGCTCGTTGGGCAGGACGATCACGGCAGCGAGGCCGCCGCCGTCCCGGGACTCGAGGCGGACCTCGGCCCCCAGACGGGCGGCCAGGCGGCCGACCACGAAATGTCCCAGCTTCGTCGCCTCGTTGACCTGGACCTGGCCGGTCAGACGCCGGTTGGCCTCGGCCAGCTCGTCGGCCCCCAGCCCGATGCCCTTGTCGTTGACGGCCACCGTGCAGCCGTCGCTGGTGAGGGCAGCGGTGACGGTCACCTCGGTGTCGGGGCTCGAGTTGCGGACCGCGTTCTCGAGCAGCTCGGCGAACAGGTGAACCAGCTCCGGTGCGTACTGGCCGTCGAGGTCGACGCCGTCGCCCTCGCCGATCTTGACCCGCTGGTACTGCTCGATCTCCGACGCCGCGGCCCGCAGGACGTCGTCCAGCGGCACCGGACCCCGCCGCTTTCGCAGCGGCTGGCGGTCGGCCAGCACCAGAAGGCTCTCGGCGTTGCGCCGCATCCGGGCGGCCAGATGATCGATCTTGAACAATGTGTCGAGAACCTGGGGATCGTCCTCGCCCTTCTCGGCCGACTCGATCAGCTGGATCTGGCGGGAGAGCAGGTTCTGGCTGCGGCGGCCGAGGTTCACGAAGTTGTCCTGGGCGGCCCGGCGCAGGTCGGCCTGGGCCCGGGCCATCTCGACGGTCTCCATGATCACGGCGTTGAAGGCCCGGGTCGCCTCGCCCAGCTCGTCGTTGCCGGTCTCGCCCAGCTCATCGGCGCTGATCGTGGCGTCGCCGCTCTCCCGGATGCGCTCCACCATCGCCGGCAGGGTCACGGTGGCGGTGTGGACCACCTTGCGGACCGGGCGGATGATCGACAGGGCCACAAGCGCGCCGGCCAGCACCGTGGTGGCGACGGCCACGGCCACGGCCACCACCAGCTGGTTCGACCGGGTCTCGACCAGGCCCTCGGCCCGGAACTCGGCCTGCTGCACATCCTCGCTGGCCAGCACGACGACCCGCTCGATGGCGGTCCGGTGGTCCTCGTAGGCGGCGCGCAGCTCGTTGTTGGTGAGCGACTGGGCGGTGGCCATGTCGCCGGCGTCGATGGCGGGCAGGAACTGCTCCTCGACGACCTTGTAGAACTGGCGGGCCGAATCCTGCGAGTCGCCCTTGAGCGTCCTGGTGAGGTCGGGGTCGGTCACCGCCTCGACGTAGAACTCCTGGCGCTCGTCGTAGGCGGCCTTGAGGTCGGCCAGGCGCCACCGCAGGACCGACTCCATGTTCGGATCGGTGTTGTAGGCCAACTCCTGCACCGTGAGATAGGACTCGACGATGAAGGCCGGTGGGGGCAGCACGTCGGCGATCAGCTTCTCGGAATCGAGCACCTCGTGGTAGGCGTCGCCGCCGACCTTCACCGTGTTGAACGTGAGGAGGCTGGTGACCGCCAGGCCCACCAACGTGAGCGTGGAGATAGCGACGAAGACGGCAACTTTGGCCTTCATCGAAAGCAGACGGGACATCAGATGAGCCTCCGAGCTCGGGTGCTGGTGGACAGAACCATGACTGGGGGAGCGTCGTCATCGGAAGGGGCGGCCTTGAGAGAAACCCGGCCGGTTCTTTCGCTGGGGGCGGCAGGCGGCCACCGCCCCCAACGGGTTCCTAAATGTGGGCCTCCACGGTGCCGAAAGCACCGCCTGGTGCGTTGCGTGCGCTCCGGCCCCGGTCGGTAGACCACCAGCGGACCACGAGATGAGAAGCCGCTCCGGCGGTCCACTGAGAGGAATCCCATGACCATGTCGAACCGCGGGGGCCGTTGGCGGCGGCTGCTGATCATCCCGCTCCTCCTGTCACTGCTGGCCGCCGCCTGCGGCAGCACCACCGATGAGGGGTCGAGCCCGGCCGGTCTCACCGAAGGGCCGATCAAGGTCGCCTTCGTGTACGTCGGCCCGGTCGGCGATGCCGGCTGGACCCGACGCCACGACGAGGGTCGCAAGGAGCTGGAAGCGGCAATGGGGGCCAAGGTAATCACCACCTATGTGGAGAATGTGCCCGAGGGCGACGAGGCCGAAGAGGTGTTCGAGCGTCTGGCCGCCGAGGGCAACAAGGTGATCTTCGGCACGTCCTTCGGCTACGGCGACCCGATGCTGGCCGTGGCGGCCCGGCACCCCGAGACGGTGTTCATGCACGCCACCGGCTACCAGACGGCGGAGAACATGGGCACCTACTTCGGGGCGGCCGAGGAGGCCCGCTACCTGTCGGGCATGGCCGCCGGCGCCATGACCAAGTCGGGCGTTATCGGCTATGTGGCCGCCTTCCCCATCCCCGAGGTGCTTCGCGGTATCGACGCTTTCACCCTGGGCGCACAGCGGGTGAACCCCGACGTGACCGTCCGGGTCGAGTGGACGTCGACCTGGTTCGACCCGGTCAAGGAGAAGTCGGTGGCCCAGGATCTCATCGACGGCGGGGCCGACGTGATGGCCCAGCACCAGGACACGCCGTCGACCGGTGAGGCGGCACAGGCCGCCGGCGGGTACTGGGTGGGGTACAACGACGACCTCTCCCGCTTCGCCCCCAAGGCGTGGCTGACCGGGCCGGTGTGGGACTGGGGCCCCTTCTACATCAGCACCGTCCAGCAGGTGATCGACGGGACCTGGAAGAGTGAGCAGTACTACGGCAACATGGCCGACGGTCTGGTGACGCTGGCGCCGGTGTCGAGCTCGGTCCCGGTCGATGTCCAGGCCGAGATCGGCGAGGTCCAGAAGCAGATCGTGGACGGCACGTTCGCTCCCTTCACCGGCCCCATCACCCGGCAGGACGGCACCCAGGTGCTGGCCGCGGGCGAGGTGGCCGACCTCGGTCAGCTCCTGTCGCTCGACTATTTCGTCCAGGGCGTCGAGGGCACGATCGAGAGCTGATCGCCCCTGCCCCGGAGCGGGCCCGAGGCGGTAGCCCGGGCCCGCTCCGGCGCGTTCGGGCCAAGCCCGGTACATCGGGCTAGCCGCCGAACCCGGCCACCGGGGGCTGGCCCCGGTCGGCGAGCTCCTGGTTCAGCAGCGCCAGATCGTAGATGCCGCCGAGGTCGACCGGCTCGAGCAGGTCGACCGCCACGGCGTGCGCTTTCGAACCTTCGAGGGACGCCGGCACCGGGTCGGGGGTGAAGGTGAGCGTGCGCCACGCCCCGGCCAGCGTGGCGTCGGCCAGACGCTTGCCGGTGACGGCCTCGATGCCGTCGTTGGTGGCGGTGCTGGCGGCCGCCGGATCGGCGTTGACGGCGTCGATCGAGTCGAGCAGGCCGGCGATCAGGGCCCGCACGATGGCCGGGTGGTCCCGCAGGTAGGAGGCGGCCACCACCAGCTGGGTGGTGACGAAGCGGCCGCCCGCCCACAGGGCGGCCTCGTCCACCAGCACGTGGCCGCCGCCCTCCAGCACGAGCCGGGTGGCCCACGGCTCGGGGACCCAGGCCCCGTCGATGGCGCCGTCGACGAAGGCGGTGAGGGTGTCGGCGTTCTCCTGGGGCCGCACCGACACGTCGCCTCCGCCCTCGGTGGTGGCGTCGAGCCCTTGGCCGGCCAGCCACGAACGGAGGGCCACGTCCTGGCTGTTGCCCAGGCCGGGGGTGGCCAGGACGGTGCCGATCAGGTCACCGGGGACCTCGATCCCGTCCCGCACCACCAGCGCGGCGCCGCCCGAGGTGGTGCCGGCCACGATCCGCAGTGCCTCGCCCCCGGATTGGGCGTACCCGTTGATGGCCGGGTTGGGGCCCACGAACGCGGCGTCGACGGCTCCCGAGAACAGTGCCTCGACGGCCTCGGTGCCCGAGTTGAAGGTGCGGGCCTGGAGGTCGACCCCGGCCCCCAGGGCATCGGTGAACGCCCCCCGCTCCAGGCCGACGATGGCCGGGGCGTGGGTGACGTTGGGGAAATAGCCGAGACGGAGCCTGCCGGTCGGCTCCCCGGTGAGGGCCTGGGGCGACCCGGCCCCGCCGGCCCCATCGGCCGTATCGGACGAGCCGCAGGCGGCGACGAGCATCCCGACCAGGGCCAGGACGGCGAGCAGCAGCCGGCGGCGGGGGCCTCCGGGCGGGGTGGGGTGGGCGGCGGGCATGACGGATCCTCCGAACCGGGGCGGACCGGTTCCGGGTCGGACGTTCCCCGCCGGTACTGAGCCGTCGGCGGTGCGGGATCCAGCTAGGTTCGTGGTCCATGACCACCGAGTTGCCCTGGATCCCGGCCGACGCCGTGCACGAGTTGCTGCCGTACGCCGATCTGGTCGACGCCCTGGCCGCCGGCCACCTCCTGCCTCCGGCCGACGTGCGGCGCACCGTCTACTCCCCCGAGGGGGCCGACGAGGTGTACCTGGGCCTGCCGGCCTGGCAGCCGGGCCGCGCCATCGGGGTGAAGCTGGTGACCGTGTTCCCCGGCAACCTGGCCGTGGGCAAGCCGTCGGTACAGGCCGTCTACGTGCTGTTCGACGGGGCCGACGGCACCCCCCTGGCCACCATGGACGGCACCGCCCTGACCTACCGCAAGACGGCGTGCGACTCGGCACTCGGCTCCCGCCTCCTGTCCCGCCCCGACAGCCGCACCCTGCTGATGGTGGGAGCCGGCGGTCTGGGCCCCCATCTGGTGGCGGCCCACCGGACGGTGCGGCCGTCGCTGACCGAGGTGCTGGTGTGGAACCGCACCCGGAGCCGGGCCGAGGCCCTGGTGGCTGAGCTGGCGGCGTCCGGGGTGGCGGCCACCGCGGTCGACGACCTCGACGGCGCCGTGGCCCGGGCCGACATCGTCTGCACCGCCACCATGACCCGGGACCCGTTGATCAAGGGGGCCCTGCTCCGCCCCGGTACCCACCTCGACCTGGTGGGCGCCTACCTGCCCGACCATCGCGAGATCGACGACGACTGCGTGCGCCGGGCCGCCATCCACGTCGACTCCCGATTGGCGGCGGTGGAGGAGTCGGGCGACCTGGTGATCCCGCTGACCTCCGGGGTCATCACCGAGCACGACATCCGGGGCGACCTGTTCGACCTGTGCCAGGGACGGTCCCCGGGACGGGCATCGGCCGAGGAGATCACGCTGTTCGAGAACGGCGGCGGCGGCCACCTGGACCTGATGACGGGCCAGCTCGTGTGGGAGCGGTACCGGGCCGCCGCCCGGTGAGCGGCGGCACCGGGCACCCGCCCGACCTCGGCCTCGACCACCTGGCCGGGATCCGCTTCCTCGGCTCGGGCGGCTTCGGCGCCGTCTACGCCGCCACCGACACCGACCTGGACCGGCCGGTGGCGGTCAAGGTGTTCCACGACCTGCGGGAGCCGGCCGACCTGGCCCGCTTCGACCGGGAACGCAAGGCCATGGGTCGCCTCACCGGCCACCCCAACATCGTGACCCTCTACCACACCGGCTACACGGCCCAGGGCCATCCCTATCTACTGATGGAGCTGGTCGACGGGGGCAGCCTGGGCGACCGGCTCAAGACCCGGGGTCCGCTGCCCTGGCCCGAGGCGGTCGGCCACGCCGCCGCCGTGGCCCGGGCGCTGGCCCACGCCCACCAGCGGGGCGTGCTGCACCGCGACGTGAAACCGGCCAACATCCTGATCGACGGGGGTGTGACCAAGCTGGCCGACTTCGGCATCGCCCGCCTCACCGACACCGACCGCACGGCCTCCGGCACGGTCCTGGCCAGCCTGGCCCACGCCGCCCCCGAGACGTTCTCCGACCGCCGGGACGAGCGCAGCGACGTCTACTCGCTGGCCTCGACGGTCTTCCACCTGATCGCCGGGCGGCCGCCGTTCCATCGCGACGGCGACGAGTCACAGATGGCCCTGCTGCACCGGGTGGTGCACGAGCCTCCGCCGCGGCTGGGGCCGGCCCTGGCCCCACCGGCCCTCGACGATCTGCTCCAGCGGGCGCTGGCCAAGGATCCGGCCCACCGCCCGGCCACCGCTCACGAGCTGGCGGCCGAGCTCGACCGGATCGCCGCCGCCCCTGCCCCCGCCGCCCCTGCCGCCGTCACCCCCGCCGCCGTCACGGGAGCTGAGCCCACACGGCAGTGGTCGCCCCCACCGGGGCCGGCCGGCGACCCCACCCGGGTGTGGGCCCCCGGTGACCAGCGGGCGTCTCCGGTGGCGTCGTCGCCAGGACCGGCACCATCGGCGGGAGCGGCCGGACGGCGGCTGCCGCCGATGGCGGCCTGGGCCCTGGGCGCGCTGGCGGCGGCGGGGCTGGGAGCCGCCGGTGTGGCCGTCGCCCTCCAACTGGCCGACCGGGACGGGGCGGCATCACCCCCCGCCACGACGGAGGCGGCCACCCCCACCGCTCCACCCTCGGCCCAGGGCACGGCGGCCGGGGCCGCCGGTGACACGACGACGACCAGCAGCCCGGCGCCGGTGGTTCTCACCGGGCACAGCGACGTCGTCACCTCCGTGGCCTGGCTACCCGACGGCCGCCTCGCATCCAGCAGCCGCGACCGTACGGTCCGGGTGTGGGACCCGGCGGCACCCGGCACCGAGCCGGTGGTGTTCTCCCAGCACACCGACGTGGTGTGGCACGTGACGGTGCTGGCCGACGGCCGCCTGGCCAGCGCCAGCTGGGACGGCACGGTGCTGGTGTGGGACCCGGCGACGCCCGACGCCCCCGCCCTCGCGCTCCCCCACCCCGCCCGGGTCTGGGCCGTGGCCCAGCTGCCCGATGGGCGCCTGGCCACCGGCACCGGCGGCGCCGGGCCGAACGGGCCCGACCAGGCGGTCCGTATCTGGGATCTGGACCGGCCCGACGCGCCCCGGAGCCTGGTGCCCTGCGACGGCAACTGCGTGTCGCTGGCCGTCACCGCCGACGGCCGCCTGGCCGCCGGCGACCAGGCCGGCAATGTCTGGCTGTTGCGGTTCCCCCCGGGCGGCGGCGACCCGACGGCGCAGCGGTACACGGGCCATGGCGGCTCGGGAGTGTGGCAGGTGGCGGCCCTGGCCGACGGCCGGGTGGCCAGTGCCGGGCTCGACGACACGGCCCAGGTATGGGACGTCGATCCCGACCGTCCCGCCATCAGCCTGGTCCACCCCGACGACGTGCTGTCGGTGGCCGTGCTGCCCGACGGCCGGATCGTGACCGGCAGCGAGGATCACCAGGTACGGGTGTGGGATCTCGACCGGCCCGACCGGCCCACCAGCGTCTACACCGGCCACGACGCCCAGGTGATCGCCCTGGCCACCGACCCGCAGGGACGGGTCGCCTCCGGCGGGTGGGACGATCTGGTTGAGGTGTGGACCCCGCCGCCCCCGCCCTAGCCCAGAGGGCCGAGGACGAGGGCCTCGATGGTGGCCAGCTGGGCCACGATGGCGTCGGGGTCCATGGAGCCGGGCAGGATGCGGATCTCCACGGTGTCCTTGCCCGGCGTCCGGCGCCACAGGTTGACCAGGTTGACGTCGGCGTACTTGGTCAGCCCCACCCCGGCCAGCGCCGCTTCCACGGCAGGCCACGGACGGTCGCCGAACCCGGGCTCGTTCACCAGCTCCACCAGGGCCTGCGGTGGGGGGCCGAGCCGACGGCAGCGGGGGTTGGTGGCGAACCGGGCCCGCAGCTCGGGGCCGTGCTCGGCGAACAGGCGGACCAGGTGCGCCAGGCGGGGTGCGTTGCGGAACGGCTCGGCGTCGAGGTGGACGTGGACCGCCGCTTCCACCGGCACCCCGAACCCGGCCCGGCCGGCCGGTTCCAGCAGGGCGGCCAGCGCCTGGCGGTGGTCGCGGTCGATCACGGCAGTGACGATCTCGCACACCCGCTCCCGCTCCCCACCCTGGGGCACGACCATGGCCACGGTGGACCCGCCGGTGTCGTCGACCCGGAACCGGTTCCGGCTCAGCGGCAGCACGGCGGTGCCGAACAGCTCAGCCACCGGTGCCAGGACGGCGTCGATCGGATCGCCGGGCCGGAGGTGGCGCTCGGCCAGCCGGATGAGCCGAGGGTCGTCGGCCAGCACCCGGTACCGGCCGGGGCGGGGCGCAGCCGAGCGGTCGAGCTCGTCGCGGATCGTGGTGTCGTCGACCAGGCGGCACCGGGGTCGGCCGTCGGACCCGGTCACGGTCACCGACTGGCTCAGATGATGGACGAGGGGACGGCGGGGATCGGTCGACGCCTCGGTGTCGCGATGGAAACCGGGCGCTGCGGCCCCGCCCAGCTCGGCGGCCAGCGCTTCGGCCAGGGCGAACCGGCTACCCCCGGGCGGGGCCAGCAGCTCGATCTCCACCCCCACCCGGGCCGTCAGCATCGGCGCCCGGCCCGTTCCATCGGCCATGGCGACCGGTCTATACCGAACCCGGAGAATTTCCGCTCTGCGGCTGGAACGTGCGCAGGCGGAGGCTGTTCGACACCACGAACAACGACGACAGCGCCATCGCACCGCCGGCGATCACCGGGTTGAGGTAGCCCGTGGCGGCCAGGGGGAGAGCGGCCACGTTGTAGGCGAAGGCCCAGAACAGGTTGCCCTTGATCACGGCCAGGGTGCGGCGGGCCAGGCGGATGGCGTCGGCCGCTCCCGCCAGGTCGCCGCTGACCAGGGTCAGGTCGCTGGCCTCGATGGCCACATCGGCCCCGGTGCCCATGGCCAGACCGAGATCGGCCTGGGCCAGGGCGGCGGCGTCGTTCACCCCGTCGCCCACCATGGCCACCACCCGGCCCTCGCTCTGGAGCCGACGGATCACATCGACCTTGCCCGCCGGCAGCACGCCGGCGTGGACCTCGCTGATCCCCACCTCGGCCGCCACGGCCCGGGCCGCCGCCTCGTTGTCTCCGGTGATGAGCACCGGGGTGAGCCCGAGGGCCCGCAGCCGGGCCACCGCCGTGCCGCTCGTGGGTTTGAGCGTGTCGGCCACCGCCATCAGGCCCCGGGCCTGGCCGTGCCAGGCCACCAGCACCGCGGTGCGGCCCTCGGCCTCGGCCTGCTCCCGGGCCCGATCGAGCTCGGGCGGCACGCTGAGGGCCCGCTCCTCCAGCAGCGGCCGGCGACCCACCACCACCCGGCGGCCCTCCACCGTGCCCTCCACACCGAGACCGGCCCGGTTGGTGAAACCGTCGGGCACCGCCAGCCCGCCGGTGGCGGGCGCCGCGTCCCGGGCGGCGGCGGTGATGGCCCGGCCGATCGGATGCTCGCTCGCCGCCTCCAGCGCGCCGGCCAGGGCCAGCACGTCGGCTGCGCTCTCACCCGGAGCCGGCACCACGTCGACCACCGTCATCACCCCGGCGGTGATCGTGCCCGTCTTGTCGAGGGCGATCGTGTCGACCCGGCGGGTGCTCTCCAGCACCTCGAGGCCCCGGATCACGATCCCCAGCTGGGCCCCCCGCCCGGTGCCGACCATGAGGGCGGTGGGCGTGGCCAGGCCCAGGGCGCAGGGGCAGGCGATGATCAGCACCGCCACCGCGGCCGAGAAGGCGAAGGCCGTGCCCTCGCCCCGCACCAGCCAGAACCCGAGGGTGGCCAGCGACAGGGCCACCACGGCGGGGACGAACACGGCGGCCACCCGGTCGGCCAGGCGCTGGATGGCGGCCTTGCCGGCCTGGGCCTCGTTCACCAGCCGGGCCACCTGGGCCAGCACGGTGTCGGCCCCCACCCGGGTGGCCCGCACCACCAGGTGGCCGTGCACGTTGACCGTGGCCCCGATCACCTCGTCGCCCGGGCCCACCTCCACCGGCACCGACTCGCCGGTGACGAGTGAGGTGTCGAGGGCCGAGGAGCCCTGCTCCACCACGCCGTCGGTGGCCACCTTCTCGCCGGGGCGGACCACGAACCGGTCGCCGGCGGCCAGGGCGGCCACCGCCACCCGGCGCTCGGTGCCGTCGGCCTCGAGCACCGTGGCCTCGGCCGGGGCCAGGCCGGCCAGGGACCGCAGGGCGGCACCGGCCCGGCGCTTGGCCCGGGCCTCGGCGTACCGGCCGGCCAGGATGAACGTGGTGACGGCCCCCGCCACCTCGAGGTAGATGTGGTCGCCGGCCGACCCCCGGGACACGGTGAGCGTGAACGGCATCGTCATCCCGGGCATCCCGGCCATGCCGAAGTACAGGGCCCACAGCGAGTAGCCGTAGGCGGCGATCGTGCCCAGGGAGATCAGGGTGTCCATGGTGGCGATCCCGTGCCGCAGGTTCAGGGCGGCGGCCCGGTGGAAGGGCCAGGCCCCCCACACCACCACCGGCGACACGAGGGTGAGCACCAGCCACTGCCAGTTGTCGAACTGGAGGGCCGGCACCATCGACAGGGCCAGGGCCGGGAGGGCCAGGGCGGCCGAGATCAGGAGGCGCTGGCGGAGCTGGGCCAGGTGGGCGGCGGCCGCCGCTTCGGCCGGCGTCAGCGGCACGTCGCCTCCGGGCGCCGGCTCGCTCCCGGCGGCGCCGGGACCGGGGGCCGGGGTGGGATCGGCCACGCCGTATCCCAGCCCTTCGATCGTGGCCACCAGCTCGCCGGCGTCGTGGCGGGCGGCGTCGTAGCGCACGTAGGCCGTCTCGGTGGCGTAGTTGACCGCGGCCTCCACACCGGGGAGCTTGTTGAGTTTCTTCTCGATGCGGGCGGCGCACGAGGCGCAGGTCATCCCGGTGATGCTCAGCTCGGCTCCGGTGTCGAGCGGGCAGGCTTCGTCATCGCCGACGTTGACGTCGGGCTGTGTTTCAGCCTGCTGAGACACTGCTGACCTCGTATCCCGCCTCGACGATGGCGGCTTCGACCGCCGCCCGGTCGGCTTCGCCGGCCACGGTGACGATCTTGTCGTCCACCGAGACGTCGACCGAGGTGACACCGGCGACGCCCGACACCTCGCCGGTGATGGCGGCGGCGCAGTGGCCACAGGAGATGCCGGGAACGGCGTAACGAACGGTGCTCATGATCGGACCAGCCTTTCAACTGCCTTCATCGCTTCGTCGACCTTGGCCGCCCCTCCGGGGCCGCCGGCGGCCACCGCATCGGCCACGCAGTGGTGCATGTGGTCGCTCAGGAGGGCGACGCTCACCGCCTGGAGGGCCCGGGTGACGGAGGAGATCTGGGTCAGGACGTCGATGCAGTAGGTGTCGCTCTCCACCATGCGCTGCAGACCCCGGACCTGACCCTCGATCTTGCGCAGGCGGGCCTGGACGTCCCGCTTGTTGCCGGCGTACCCGGGCGGATGGACGTGGGGCGCCTCGGCGCCGATCTCGTCGTCGTCCACCGTGGGCTCCTCCCTCCGGGCTCTGTCGATACCCTACCCCCTGAGGGTATCCCGTAAGCAGACCGAAAGACAGTGGACATAGGTCCCGAATCGGGTGCGCACGGTCACACCGGCTGGGGTTCGGCCGCCCGCCGGCTCCCCGGAAGCCAGGCCCGCAGGCCGGACACGAGCGCCCCCACCCCGGTGACGGCGGCCGCCGCCAGGAACGTCCGCCCGAGGTCCCGGCCGAAGCCCAGGCCCTGGTTGGCGGCGAAGAACCGGCTGAGCAGACCGACGCCCACCACGATGCCCATCGTCCGCATGGTCTGGGTCACCCCACCGGCCACCCCCTGGCGGTCGGCGGGGAGGGAGGCGAACACGTACGCCATGTTGGGCACGGTGAACAGGCCCACCCCCACGCCCACCAGGGCCATGGCCAGGCCCAGGCCGGTAACCGAAGCCGTCGGGGCCACGAGACCCCCCACCGCCAGACCGGCGGTGAGCACCACCAGGCCGGCCGCCGCCACTGCGGCCGGGCCCCACCGGTCCGACAAGCGGCCGGCCACGGGGGCCGTGAGGGCGGTGGCGACCGGGGTGGCGGCCAGCACCACGCCGCCGGTGAAGGTGGACCGGCCCAGCTCGTCTACCAGGTAGGTGGGCACAAACAGCCAGCCCACGAAGGCCGCCCCGTTGGCCGCCACGGCCAGCAGGTTGGCCGACAGGAACGCCGGGCGGCGCAGGAGGTCGAGGGCGATCACCGGGTCGTCGGCCCGGCGCTGGTGGCGGGTCAGCGCCACGGCCAGCACCACGCCGGCCAGGGCCAGCCCGATCAGCGGGCCGCTGACGCCGAGGCGCAGGCTCAGGTTGAGGGCCACCAGCACCGTGGCCAGGGTGGCGGCCAGCAGCACCGGCCCGCCCAGCGCCACCCGCCCGGCCACCGGGACGTGGCGAGCCTGACGGCGGGCCAGGAGACCCAGGCCGACACCGATCGGGGCCCGGATCCAGAACACCGACCGCCACCCCAGCACCGCCACCAGCGGGCTGGCCACCAGCGGGCCGAGGGCCAGGCCCACAGCCGCGCTCATCTGGAACAGGCCCAGGGCCCGGCCCCGGCCCCCCTCCCCGGCCGATGCGGTGATCAGGGCGGGGGCCGACGCCATCACGAACGCCGTGCCCAACCCCTGCAGCACCCGCCCGGCCACCAGCACCGGCAGGTTGGGGGCGGCGGCACACAAGCCCATCCCGGCGGCGCTGACGAGGCCGCCCCAGCTGAGCGTCCGGTGGTGGCCCAGCAGGTCGCCCAGCCGCCCGGCCCCGATCAGGGCTCCGCCCGAGGCCAACACGAACGCCACCACCAGCCACTGGATGTCGACCACGGCGATCCCCAGGTCGCCGATGAGGTCGGGGAAGGCGACGTTGAGCATCGAGTCGAGCGACCCGTAGGCGCCGGCGGTGGCGGCCAGGGCCAGCGCCAGGGGCGACAACCGGGGGGCGGCGGTGGTGGTGGGCTGGTCGACGGACACGGTGCCGGGCGGTGGGCGGCGAGCGGGCGGAGGCCGGCCTAGAAGGGGTCCTGGGGCTCGTCCAGGGCGAAGCGGCCGACCCGGAGGTGCACCCGGTCACGGTGCGCGTTGATGTGCACCGGCATCGCCTGGAAGTCCCGGAACCGACGCTCCAGGGTGCCTCCCTCCCGCAGGCCGTTGCCGCCGGCCGAGCGCTGGATGAGCCGCATGGCCTCGTCGAGCTGGTCGAGGGCCGAGGTGGCCAGCGCCATCTGGCGCAGGTAGTCGGCCTCGGTGGGCACCACGCCGGCGGCGATGCGGTCGTCGACCTGGCGGCAGCCGGTCTCGGCCGTGGCCGCCGCCGACGCCACCAGGGCCGCCGCCTGGCCCAGGTTGAGCTGGACCGGGGGCAGGGTGGTCATGGTCCGGCCCAGGATGGCCTTGCGCCCCAGGATCTGGCCCACCGCCTCGGTGAGCGCCGCTCGCACCAGGCCCACGCCCATCCAGGCCAGCCACAGGTCCGACAGGCCCACCCAGTCCTCCCGGTAGCGGTGGGCCACCACCGGGACCTCCCGCAGGGCTTCGGCCCGGTTGGCCCCGTACCAGGCCACACACCGGCCGACCTCCAACTCGGTGCCGGTGTAGAACATGTCGTCGGTGGCCGACGCCCGCACGGCCGAGCCGTCCCAGGTGGGATCGATCTTGATCGTGGGGTCGTCGATGCGGGCCACGCTCATCCGCAGGTCGAGCGGTTGGACCCGGTTGCCGTCGGCGTCCACCACCACGAAGGCCACGCCGGTCCAGTCGGCGTAGCGGCCGCCCGAGCCGAACGAGCCCCGCCCGTTGAGCCGGACCCGGTCGCCCTCGATCACCCCGGTCACACCGGTGCCGGCCCCGCCCGGGAAGCAGACGGTCTCACCGGCGGACACCATGCCGGCCAGGCGGTCGGCCTGGTCGGGCCCCAGGCAGCCGGCCACCAGGTGGAACACGCACAGGTGGTTCCACATCACCCAGGCGGTGGATGTGCAGGCGGCCGAGATGGCCTCCAGCTCCCGCCCGATCTGGAGCATCGAGGCCTCGAGGCCGCCGATGTTGGCCGATGCCGACAGCCGCACCACGTCGCTCGCCTTGAGCGCCGCGATCACCTCGGGGCTGACGGTGCGGGTGCGGTCGGCGTCCGCCGCCTGGGCGGCGATGGCGGCCAGGATGGGGTCCACCGCCAGCGGCGGCCGGGGCCCGAGCAGCTCGTCGAGAGCGGCGAGGGAATCGACGGGGAGGACAGGAGCGCTGGCCATGGCCAGCAGTCTCCCACCGGCCCGATCGGCCGGCCACCCGGAACTCTGACCGGGCGACCCGCCAGGCGGTACCTGCCGTCAGAGTCCCGCTCGGCGGCGGCCCGACATCGGCGAACTCTGACCGGGCAACCGGCCAGGCGGTACCTGCGGTCAGAGTCCCGTTGGGGGGCCCTCAGCTGAGCTGAGTGCGGCCCCGCTCGACGATGCCCCGGCGGCGGGCCTCCACCTCCTCGGGGGAGAACCGGACCTCCCGGCGGAAGGCCCGGGCGCCCTCGGTCTCCAGGCGCCAGGCGTCGGCCAGGCGGGCCTCCTCCTGGGAGGCGTAGGTGGCGAGCATGCGCCGCACGCCAACCTGGTCGTTGGCGGCGATGTCGGACGCGATCCGCCGCGCCGTGGGCAGCAGCTCGTCGTGGGGGACCACCCGGTTGACCAGACCCCAGGCCAGGGCCTCGGCCGCCGTCACGAAGTTGCCCGACAGCGAGATCTCCCGGGCCCGGCGGGATCCGACGGCGTCGCCCAGCAGGGCCGACAGCCCCCAGCCCGGCATCACGCCCACCCGGGCGTGGGTGTCGGCGAACGCGGCCCGCTCCGAGGCGATCAGGAAGTCGCAGTTGAGCGCGAGCTCGAAACCGCCGGTGATGGCGGGGCCGTTCACGGCGCCGATCAGCGGCTTGGTGCGGGCCGGGAAGGGCGACGTGCTGCCCGAACCCTCGGGGCTCGGCCCCTCGAGCTGCTGGCGCCCGGCCCCCAGCTCCTTCAGGTCGAGCCCGGCGCAGAACGCCGGGTCGGTACCGGTCAGGATCATGACCGAGACGGCGTCGTCGGCCTCCAGGCGCTCCAGCGCGCCCCACAGCTGGCGCCGCAGGGCACCGTTGATGGCGTTGCGGATCTGGGGCCGGTGGAGGGAGACGGTGGCGACCCCGTCGACCACGTCCACCAGCACCACCTGCTCGTCGTCACCCTGCTGCACACCGGTCGCGTCGGCCACCACTGTCTCCTTGGCTGGTTCGATCCGGCCCGATCGTAGGCCGGCGGCGAGGCCGAGAGCCCGTTGGCTCAGTAGCTACGAGATAGCCCAGCACCTCGAGCAGGCCGGGCTGGGCGAGGTCAAGGGCGGCACGCTTTACCCCCGGCTCAGCGCCATGGAGACCGCCGGGCTGGTGGAGGTGGAGTGGCGGGCGGGCGACAACGGCCCCGGCCGCAAGTACTACCGCCTCACCCCGGCCGGGAGGTCCGCCCAGCAGGAGGCGGCGGCCGAGTTCCGTCGCTTCGCCACCGTGGCGCTGGCCCTGGTCGAGGGCACGCCCGTGCCCCCGCCCCCACCACCCACCGGCCCGCCGCTGGCCGGCGACTTCGTCAACCTGGAGGAGATCCGGCGATGAGCGAGCATCCGACCGGCCGCAGCGTCACCACCGATCGGACCGTCGAGCGCTACCTGGGCGCCGTGGCCGATCATCTGACGGTGCTCGGCGTTCCGGCCGACCGCAGCGGCCAGCACCTGGCCGAGATGGCAGCCCACCTGGGCGACTCGGGAGCCGACCCGTGGGCCGAGTACGGCACGCCCGAACGGTATGCCCGGTCGCTGGCAGAGGCCGACGGGCTCCGCGTGCGCCCCCTCGGCCCGCCGGCGGTGGCGGCGGCAGTGGCCGGCGTGACGCTGGCGATCGGGCTCACCCTCCTTGTCCGGGGCGGACGACCCACCGAGCTGCACTGGGCCGCCATCGCATCGGTGGCGCCGTTCGCCGCCATCGCCGGCTTCTCGGCCACCGTGTGGGGAGCCCGGATCCGCGACGCCCGGCTGCCCGGCTCGCCCGACGGCGCCCGGGCCGCCCGCCTGCTCGTGGCCTGGATCGGGGTGGTCGCCGTCGGCGCCGCCGTGGTCAACGCCGTGGCCGAGGCGGTGTTGGGCGAGCGCCGGACCGTTTGGCCCGACGTGCCGTCGTGGGCCACCGGCCTGGCCCTGTTGTCGGTCGGCGGCCTGGCGCTGGCCCTCGTCAGCCGCCTCCCCCGGTTCCCCGGCGGCTCCGGCCTGCGGGGGTCACGCATCGCCCGCCGCATCCGCCTTCCCTGACCCACCCCGTTCCCGGGTCGATCAGGGCCGGGGATTGAGGGTGCCGAGCAGCTCGATCGTCTCCAGGGCCTCGTTCTGGTCGCTGGTCATGCAGCGGACGATCACGTCGTCGTAGCCCAGGTCCACCAGGGGCTGGAGCTGGGCGGCGGCGTCGTCCCGGTTGCCCACCACGAGCTGGTGCATCTGGAGGCCGCGGTACCCTCGCTCCACCATGGTCGCGGCCCGGGCCCGGGCCGTGTCGCCGTCGTCGAGCACGAGCACGTCGCGCCGCACGATGGCCCGGGGCGTGGTGCCGGCCCGGTCGCACGCCGCCCGGTACCCGGCCAGCAGGCGCTCCGACTCCCCGGTGGTGGCGCTGGGCCCGGCGTACCAGGCGGTCCCCACCGTGGCGGCCCGGCGCAGGGTCGCCTCGGCGTGCCCGCCGATCCACCATTCCACCGGCTGGGTGGGCCGCAACCCCAGGGTGGCCGGCGCCATCCCCAGGCGTTCGCTGCCCACGGTCTCGCCCGCCAGCAGGGCCTGGACCACCCGGATGATCTCGTCGGTGTCGGCCCCCCGGGTCCGCAGGCTGGCCCCCATGGTGGCGAACTGGGCCTCACCGGCGCCGATCCCGGTCTGGACGATGAACGGGGCGTCGACCATGGCCGCCAGCGTGCCCACCTGCTCGGCCACCAGCATCGGATGCCACAGCGGCAGGAGGAACAGGCAGCCGGCGGGCCGGTCGGGCCAGTGGGCCAGGAGACGGCCCAACGTCGGCGTGTTCTGCATGTACCAGCGGTTCTCGGCGTGGTGGTCGCCGACGCTGAGCGACGACAGCCCGGCGGCGTAGGCCGCCGCGGCCCGCTCCACCATCCACCGCGCCACCTGGGCCGGGCTGTCGGCCACCAACGACGACGACAGCGAGATCCCGATCCTCATCGCTCTCCCTCCCCTCCCCGCCGACACCTAGAGTTCGCCGTAGGCGAACTCTAGGTCCCCGAAGGGGACACTCAGACGTTCGCCGTAGGCGAACTCCAGGTCCCCGAAGGGGACACTCAGACGATCCGGATCTCGTCGACCACCACGAACGGCAGCCGGGAGGTGTCGAGGAAGTTCGCCTCGTCGGCCCGGGTGGCGGCCAGCTCGGGCGACACAGCGGCTTCCCGGGCGGCGTCGAGGCTGGCCAGGTAGGCCACCGCCACCCCGTCGTGGATGGGCTGCCGGCCGTCACGGTAGGCCCGGGCCGGCACGTGGTTCTGGATGTAGCGCACCATCCCCGGCACCTTGGCCCCCAGGGGCCCGTGGTTGTCCCACCAGTGGGCGTGGGCCTGCTCGGGGGTGAGATCGGCCCGGCGTGTCAGCCAGGTCATCTGCTTGATGGCGTCCGGCCCCGGTGTGCCGTCGACCACCACCTTCTCCTCCACCACCAGGCTGTGTCGCCGGTCGGGGTCGATGAAGTGGTCCTCGTCGGCCATCACGGCGTCGAGGGCGGCGGTGCCCCGGTGGGCGTGGAGGGCGTCGAGGTCGTCCCACCAGGTCTCGGCCACACCGTCGGCGTACGGTTGCCGGCCCTTGGCGTACCCGGCGCCGGTGACGGGGTTCTGGTTGTAGGCCCGCAGGCCGGGCAGGGCGAGCACCACCCTGGGGTGCTCGTGGCGCCAGTAGGTCCGGAACTCCTCCACGGAGAGCCCGGGCTTGCGGGTGAACCAGGTGAGGACCTTGATCATGAACCGAAGGTAGGGGCCTGAGCCACCGTGGGGGTAGCCGGAGCTCCCGGTTCCGGAGCTACGGGCCGTGCCGCCGGGCTCGGGCCGGGTTGGTCGGCGGGGGCGGCGAACGGGTGGTCGGGCGTGTCGACGGCGGGCACGAAGGCGGCGAACAGGCGGGCCCAGATGGCGTCGACGTCGAGGGCGGCGGCCAGGGGAAGCCCGGTGAGCAGCCGCTCGGGCAACTGGGACACGGTGGTGAGCTGCACCCCCCGAACCTTCATCCCGCCGGAGCGGATCTCGTGGGGCAGGGTGAGGCGATCCTCCAGCACGATCACGCCCAGCACCGGGGCCGGCTCCACCAGCCCGGCCACCGCCGCCACCTTCTCCAGCACCTCGTCGAGCATGGGGTCCACGGTGCGCTCGTCGCCCCGCCCGGTGTACACGTCGTGCTCGTCGACCGAGAGCTTGGCCGTGCGCACCGCAGGGTCGATCACGTAGACCCCCCGAGGGGCAACAGCCAGGTGGGCGATGGTGAGGCCGCCGACGGCCAGCCGCCGGATGTCGTGCCACACCTGGATCCCGTCGATGGCGTCGATGGCGGCCCGCACGTCGGTGTCGAACTGGCCCTGGAGCGCCTGGGCCATGGCGGTGCGCAACGACTCGACGGCCCGGGCCTCGGCCGAGTTGCGGGGGGCGAGCCGGGCGGCGGCAGCAACGGCGGTGGCGGCCACGTGGGCCAGCCCGCCGGGCTCGGGGATCGACTCCCGGTCGGCCGTGGCCAGGACCCGGGCCGCCATGCGGGCCTCGAGCGCCTCGGTGACGGGATCCAGCGGGCCGCTGGTGCGGCGGGTGACGGCGGGCCCGGGGCGGGCCGCCACCAGGCCCAACCGGCCGCCGGGGGGACGGCGGGCGGGCGGGCTCTCGAGGCTCCCGCCCCCTCCTTCCAGCGGCTGGTACTGGCGCTGCGAACGCACCAGCACCCAGGTGAGGAAGCCGATCGAGGCCAGCAGCACGATCGTGAGCGTGACGGTCCACGATGGCATTGCGTCACCTCCGCTGGGCTGACACCAAGGGCTGGTTGGTCGGGTTCGTTGCACACCGTCGGTGATGGCCGACACGTCGAACCATAGTCCGGAGGCGCCCCAGGGGGAAGCTTGGCCCTTCTTGGAATGGCCAGGTAGACCATGTATCTCCTGGTCATACCGGCCAGGGTCAGGGCCGGTGGAGCGTGATCACCTCGGTCGACACGGTCACCGCGGCCACCGCTGAGGGTGAGTAGGCCATGGGCAGCAGCTCGCAGGCCAGCCACGCCGCCCGCTGGTCGAGGTCGTGCCCGCTCCCCCGCACCCCGCTCACGCCGTGGGGCACGACCCAGCCCGACGCGTCCCAGTCGGACAGGTCGAAGGCGTACCGGGCCACGGAGGACGAGGCCGAGCGGTCGCCGGCGTGGGGCATGACGGTGCCGGCCCGCACGGTGTCGCCGTCGCCACCCGTCGGGTCGACCGGGGGGTGGAGGTGGGCCGCCTCGGGCCGCACCGAGGCCAGCGGGTGGGGCGACAGCATGGTGTGGGCCGTGCCCCAGGCCCAGCCGGCGGGGTCGGGCCCGAACCGCTCGGCCAACTCCGCCGCCGCCTGATCGAACAGCCGGCCGAGGACCACGGCCGGCTGGCCGTCGGCCCCCATGCCGGGGACCATCTCGGCCGCCGAGCGCAGGAGCACGCCGGCCCCGTCGAACAGCATGCGGGAGGCGATGATGGCCGGGGGCCAGGCCGGACCGCCCAGGCTGGCCCCGCCGACGCCGAGGCGGCGACCCACCTCGTCGGCCCACAGGCGCTTGACCGTGCCGAACACGAGAGCGGGAGCGGACTCGGCGCCCACCTCACAGTCCCACCCCTCGAGCAGGGCCAGGGCCGCCTGGCCTTCGGCCGTGCGGGGGGCGGCCCGGCGCAGCGCCTCGAGCACCGCCGGGGCCCGCAGCGAGCGGACGTCACCGTGGATGGCGGGCATGTCGGCCACGGTGGCCGCCTCCAGGCCGTGCAGCAGATCGACGATCCGGTCATGGCGGGCCGGACCGGCGAAGTCGAGCGAGATGTAGGGGCCGGCGTCGCCGGTCCGGTTGTTCGCCGTCACCAGGAACCCCCGCTCGGGGTTGCGCCAGGTGTGGAGCCGGTCGAAGGGCACGGGCCGCAACCCGGCCCAGCCGTGGTCGCCGTCGCCCGGCACCGGCGTCCACCGGTTGGCTACCGGGCGCTCCACCACGTGGCCCCGGAGGTGGAACGAGATGTCGCCGTCGACGTCCGCTGTGAGCAGGTTGTTCACCGGGAGGGCCCAGGCCGCCTGGGTGCGCTCGAAGGCGTCGACGGTGTCCGCCTCCAGCATCGGCCACAGGCTGTCGAACGTGGTGTCGGGGGCGAAGATCCCCGTCCACATCATCGACAGGACGGGCCTCCCGTCGCCCGCCCCGGGCTCGCCCAGGATCACGGGGCCCCGCTCGGTGCGGGCGATGGGGACGCTCACCGGGTCGGCTCCGTGGACCTCGATGGTCTCGGTGCGCTCCACCGGCACCGCCTCCCGCTCGACGAACACGTCGGTGTCGTCGGCCATGCCGTGGGTGATGGCCCACGCCACCCGCTGGTTGTGGCCGAAATGGGGGAAGCCGGGCACGCCGGGGAAGGCGAGGCCGATCACGTCGAAGCCGTCGCAGGCGAGGTGGCACTGGTGGTAGGCGTTGGGGAACTCGATGCCGCGATGGGGGTCGCCGGCCAGGATCGGCCGGCCCGAGGCGGTGCGGGATCCGTGGATGGCCCACGAGTTGGAGCCTCCCTCCTGGCCGGCCAGCCCCTGGGCCAGGTCGGCCAGCTCGGCCGCCGACGCGTCCATCACGTCCACCGCGTCCTGCAGCAGGTCGACGGCGGGGGCGGCGCCGGCGCCCGGCACCATGGCCGATGCCGTGCCCGGTGAACCGACCATCAGCCGGGCCAGCTCGGGGCCGGCGGCCACCGTGACCGCCCCCCGCCACAGCTTGCGGTGCAGCGTGCCCATGAAGATGTGGCGCACCTTGTACACGGCCACGCAGTGCCACGGCTCCCAAGGCTCGGGCGGCGCCGGGTGGAGGCCGAACTCCGGCGGCAGGTCGTGGCCGTTGGCCGCCAGCCAGGCGTTGATGCCGGCCACGTAGGCCTCGGTCATGGCCTTGGCCCGGTCGGTCAACCCGTCGTAGTGGGCCCGGGACACGGCGGCCAGCTCGATGCGGCGGAACAGGGAGTCTTCGGCCACCGCCGCCGGGCCGGCCACGCTGGCCCACCGGCCCAGGGCCCGCAGCCGGTCCCACTCCATCTGCCACAGCCGGTCGGAGGCGGCGAGCCACCCCTGGGCCTGGAAGGCATCGAGCGGGGTGGTGGCACGGACGTGGCCGATCCCCCAGCGGTCCCGGGTGATGGTGGCGGTACGGGGCTCGTCGGGGCTGACCATGGCCGCGAACTGTACCGGCCGCCCCCGCCCCGGTGCCCGTCCGCCGCGGGCCGTCCGGCCCCCGGCCTGGGGAACGCCTGCTCTTCCCGGCCCCGCAGGTGGCCGCTATCGTCCATGCGTTGCATCCACGGTCGACCGACGGGCCTGAGGGAGGGATTTCTGCGCCAATCTCCGGTGGCGGGTGAGCTCATCAGCGGCATCGCCCTCGACCCACCATGCTGAGGGCTCCGCCCGACGCCCCCGACCCCGCCGACTGCTCACAGCCGACCCGACATTCGGAGCCCAAGGCACAGCCAACATGATCCAGGGACTCACGCCCGACTTCGTCGCCGCCTTCGTGTTGGCCGACATCGCCATCATCCTGGTGGCCGCCCGCCTGGTGGGAGGCCTGGCCCTCAAGCTGGGCCAGCCCCGGGTGGTGGGCGAGATCGTGGCCGGCGTGCTGCTCGGGCCCTCCGTGCTCGGCCCGTTCTGGTTCACCTGGGGCAACGCTCCGTCGTTCCTCCACTGCGACGCCTCCCGGGCTTCGCTGGCGGTGGGGGCCGACCCGGCGTCGGCCGCCATCCCGCCCCCCAGCATCACCCAGTGCCTGTTCCCCACCCAGGCCCGGGGCGTGCTCTCGATACTGGGGTCGATAGCGCTCATCCTGTTCATGGTGCTGGTGGGGGCCGAGCTCGACCTGAGCGGCCTGGCCACCCGGCTCAAGGCGGTGTTGGCGGTGGCCGTCGGGGTGGTGGCCGCCCCCCTGGCGGGCGGCCTGGCCATCGGCCCGCTGCTCCACGATCCCAAGTTCGCCCTGCCCGGGGCCGATGGCCAGCTGCCCGACCGCCTGGGCTTCTCCCTGTTCGTGGCCGCCCTGCTGGCCGTCACCGCCTTCCCGGTGATGGCCCGCATCCTGCAGGAGAAAGGCCTGATCACCTCCGACCTGGGCGTGGTCGGGGTGTCGGCGGCGGCGCTGGTGACGGTGGCCATGTTCCTGCTCACCGCCGTGGCCCGGGGGGTGGCGTCGGATGCGTCGACCGCCAGCCTGGCCAGGGTGTTCGTGGGCGCCGCCCTCTACCTGCTGGTGATGGCCATCCCGGTGCGGCTGCTGCTGGCCCGCACGATCGGTGGCGCCATCGAGGCCCGGGGCGCCATCACGGGCACCGAGCTGGCGGTGGTGGCCGTGGTCGCCCTCGGTTCGGCCTACACCGCCGACCGCATCGGGATCCACGTGATCGTGGGGGGTTTCGTGGCCGGGGCGGTGCTGCCGGCCCGCGGTGTCATCCACCGGGAGCTGGCGGCCCGGCTGGCCGACGTCACCAACGTGATCCTCCTGCCGATCTTCCTCGCCTTCTCCGGCCTGCGGACCGACTTCACCACGCTGCGGGCCCGCCACCTCGTGGGGCTGGTGGTGGTGCTGGTGGTCGGGATCCTCACCAAGTGGGCGGCCGGCGCCGCCTCGGCCCGGATCGGCGGCCTGTCGTGGAACGAGGGGCTCGTGCTCGGCGCCCTCATGAACTGCCGGGGCCTGCTCGTGCTCGTGGTGGGCATCCTGGCCGTCGACTCGGGGATCTTCACCCCCCCGATGCAGCTCGCCGGCGTGGTGATGGCCCTGGTCACCACGGCCATGACGGGGCCGCTGGTGGATCGGTCGATCGCCAAGCTCGGCGCCCCGGCGCCCGAACCGGCCCCTGTGGGTGCAGCGTGAAGGTGAAGGGTCGAAGGTGACGGCGCCCCACCCCCGATCCGAACTGCGCGACGAGAATCGCGCCCCGCAACCGTTCTGGGTCACGCTTTCGACGAAATCCGTAGAAAACGCGACGCGGAAGCGGAATGGGGCGCGGATTCCGTCGCGCAGTGGGCGGGGTCGTCAGCGGGTAGCGGCCGGGGGCCGGCGGAGCTCGGACAGGATGTGGGCCAGGGTCTCGGCGTCGGCCGGGGTGTTGACCGGGATCGAGAACTCGATCCGGTGGACCCGGCTGCCGTAGCGACGCTGGAGCTCGGCCCCGATCTTGTCGTGGGTGGCCAGGGTGGCCACGGTGTGCAGCATCTCGTCGGTCACCAGGCCCGGCAGGTCGTCCCACCGCTTGGCCCGCGACAGCTCCGAGGCCTGCTCGGCGACGGGGGTCCAGCCGTGGATGGCGAAGGCCCGACGGTACGACGGGGTCGACAGGTAGAACGCCACCCGTTCCCGCACCGTGCGGGTCACCCGTTCCAGCGCCGCCTCGTCGGGGGCCGTGCCCACCAGGGGCTTCATGCAGATCTCGACCGTGTCGGGGTCCTTGCCCACCCGGGCCGCCCCCTTGGCCACGGCCGGCAGGACCTCCTCGTCGATGAAGCGGGGGGTGACCACCGGGTGCAGGCGCACCCCGTCGGCCACCTCGGCCGCCACGGCGCACATGTTGGGGCCGATGGCGGCGATGTGCACCGGGATCCGGGGATGCTCGATCGGCCCGGGGTCGAACAGGGGGACCATGAGGTCGAGGTTGTAGTGCTCGGAGCTGAAGTGCAGCGGGGTGCGGTGCTGCCAGGCGTCCCACACGGCCCGCATGGCCAGCACGTAGTCACGCATCCAGGGGGCGGGGGCGTGCCAGGGCAGGCCGAAGCGGCGTTCCATGTGCGCCCGGACCTGGGAGCCGAGGCCGAGCACGAACCGCCCGCCCGACAGCTTCTGCAGCGACCAGGCCGACATCGCCGTCACCGTGGGGCTACGGGGGAAGGCCATGGCCACCGACGTGCCGATCCCGATGCGCGACGTGGTGGAGGCGCCCAGGGCCAACAGCTGGAAGGGGTCGTCCTTGGTCTCCTCCACCAGCACGGCGTCGAGGCCGAGCGCCTCGGCCCGGGCGGCCAGCGCGGCGAAGTCCCCGATATGCAGCGGGGTTTCGGGCTCCCGCAGACCGGGGTCGAGCTTGCCCAGGGGCAGCAGCGTCTCCACCAGCACGTTCAGACCTCCAGAGGCAGGCCGGCGGCGATCCATTCGCTGAGCGACCCGTCGTAGATGCCGAGGTCGTTGTGACCCAGGCGGTGGAGGATGAAGGCGTCGCTGGTGGCGGCGATCCCGCCCCCGCACCAGGTGACGATGCGGCCCCCGGTGACACCGGCCGCCTCGAACGCGGCCCGCAGCTCGTCGAGCGGCTTGTAGCGGTGGGTCTCGGGGTCCACCAGACCGGCGGCGTAGACGTTGGTGGAGCCGGGGATGTGGCCGGCCCGGCCGTAGGAGGCGTCGATCCCCGAGTGCAGCTCGGGCGACAGGGCGTTGACCAGGCACACCCGGTCGTCGGTGGTCGCCGCCTCCACCTCGGCTCGGCCCACGATGGCCTCGGGCCGGGGACGGGCCACCAGCGTGGCCGCCGGGTGGTCGGGGGCGGGCTCGGTGCTGAGGTCACGCCCGTCGCTCTTCCAGGCCCGCAGGCCCCCGTCGAGCACGGCGGCGTCGTCGAAGCCGATCGAGCGCAGGAGCCACCACACCCGGGTGGCCCACATGTTGAGGGCCCGGTCGTACAGCACCACCCGGGTTCCGTCGCCGATCCCCCGGGCGGCGAACGCGGCGGCCAGCCGCTCGGGCGGCAGGGCGGTGAACCGCAGCGTGCTGTCGGGGTCGGACAGCTCGGCCACCAGGTCGATGAACCCGCTGCCGGGGATGTGGCCCTCGGCCCACGACGCCGAGCCCGACTCGACGACATAGGGACCGCCCGTCGTGTCGGCACCCGCCGGCGGGCGGCGGAGGAACACGGTGCAGTCGAACAGGCGGAGGTCGGAGGCTCCGGCGGCCAGCTCGCCGGCCAGCCAGTCGGTGGACACGAGGGGTTCGATGGCGCTCATGGGGCCGACCGTAGCCCAACCCCTCCGGAACTCTGACCTCCGGTGCCGCTTCGGCGCCTCCCCTGTCATAGATCGCCGGTGGTTGGGCGAACTCTGACCCGCTGTGGTGCCATCGGTGCTCCCGTGTCAGAGTTCGGGGGGGCGGGCACACTCTGTCGCCATGGATGGAACGACAGACCGAGCCGATCTGGTGGTGCGGGACGCCCTGCTGGTGGCGACGATGGACGACCGGCGCCGCGAGATCCCGGGCGGCTGGGTGGCGGTGACCGGCGGGTTCGTCACCGGCGTGGGCGGGCCGGCCGACCCGGTGCCCGAGGCCGACCGGGTGCTGTCGGTGCCCGGGTGCCTGATCACGCCGGGCTTCGTCAACACCCACCACCACATGTTCCAGAACCTCACCCGGGCCTACCGCCCGATGACCACCGCTCCCCTGTTCGGCTGGCTCCAGACCCTGTATCCCAAGTGGCGGTACCTCGACGAGGAGGCGGCCTACCTGGCGGCCTGGATCGGGCTGGCCGAGCTGGCCCTCAACGGCTGCACCACGTCCACCGACCATCACTACCTGCATCCCCGGGGAGCGGGCGACCTGCTCACCGCCACCATCACCGCCGCCGGTGAGCTGGGCATGCGGTTCCACCCCACCCACGGGTCGATGAGCCTGTCGGAGAAGGACGGTGGCCTCCCGCCCGACAGCGTGGTGCTCGACGACGACGAGATCCTGGCCGAGAGCGAGCGGCTCGTGGCCCTCCACCACGATCCCGGCCGGGGGGCCATGGTGCGCATCGCCCTCGCCCCGTGCTCCCCGTTCACCGTGAGCCCGGAGCTGATGGTGCGCACGGCCGAGCTGGCCGAGCGGCTCGACGTGCGGCTCCACACCCACCTGGCCGAGAACGCCGAGGACGACGAGTTCTCACTGCGGATGTTCGGCCGGCGCTGCGTCGACCAGTTCGCCGACGTCGGCTGGCTCACCGACCGTTCGTGGGTGGCCCACTGCGTGATGCCCAACCCGGAGGAGGTCACCCGCCTCGGCGCCGCCGGCGTGGGGGTGGCCCACTGCCCCAGCTCCAACATGATCCTGTCCTCCGGGATCGCCCCCATCACGGCCATGCGCCGGGCCGGGGTGCCCGTGGGGCTCGGCGTCGACGGATCGTCGTCGGCCGACGCCGCCTCCCTGTGGCACGAGGCCCGCCTGGCCATGCTGCTGGGCAAGCTCAGCGCCGGCGCCGACGCCATGGGCGCCCGCGACGCCCTCGAGCTGGCCACCCGGGGCGGGGCCGCCTGCCTGGGCCGCCAGGGTGAGCTGGGCGAGCTGTCGGTGGGGGCCGTCGGCGATCTGGTGGCGTGGCGGCTGGAGGGCGTGACGTTCGCCGGCGCCATCTCCGACCCGATCGAGGCCCTGCTCCGCTGCGGCCCGGTGTCGGCCCACCACACGGTGGTGGCGGGCCGCATGGTGGTGGAGAGCGGACAGTTCACGTCGGACCAGGTGGAGGACCGCCTGGCCCGGCACCGGACGGCGGCCGAGCGGATCCAGTCGGCCTGACGTCGCTCGGGCACGGGTGCTAAAGAGGTCGGCCATGGATGATGACTTCACCCAGACCCTCGACACCGTCCTGCGCCGCAACGTGGCCGGCATCGACCGGCTGATCTCGGCCGAGCGGCTGTCGGGCGGGGCCAGCCAGGAGACGTACCGCCTCACGGTGGAGGTCGACGGCCAACCCCATCTGCTGGCCATGCGCCGGGCGGCCGGCGGCGAGACCGGGGTGGAGGTGGAAGGCCGGCCCGGCCTGCCGGTGGAGGCCCGCCTGTTCCAGGTGGCCCGGGCCGCCGGGGTGCCCGAGCCCGAGGTGTTCTACGTGCTGCAGCCCGACGACGGCCTGGGCGACGGCTTCGTGATGGAGTGGCTCGACGGCGAGACGCTGGGCGCCCGCATCCTGCGGGCCCCCGAGCTCGACGACATCCGTCCCCGCCTGGCCTACGAGGTGGGCAAGGTGCTGGCCCGCATCCACGCCATCGACCCGGTGGCCACCGGTCTCGCCCCCCATCTGGAGGTGCTCAGCCCCGAGGCGTTCGTCGACCGCATGTGGACCCAGTACCGGGAGATGGGGACGCCCCAGCCCATGATCGACTACTCGGCCCGGTGGCTTCTCGACCACCTGCCCGAGGCCGGTGAGCCCCGGCTGGTCCACAACGACTTCCGCAACGGCAACATCATGGTGGCGCCCGACGGGGTGAAAGCCGTGCTCGACTGGGAGGTCTGCCACCTGGGCGACCCCATGCGGGACCTGGGCTGGATCTGCACCAACTCGTGGCGCTTCGGCCGCCGGGACCTGCCGGTGGGCGGCTTCGGCACCTACGACGACCTGTTCGCCGGCTACGAGGAGGTGTCGGGCCAGCCGGTCGACCGGAGCCGGGTGACGTTCTGGGAGGTGTTCGGCTCCTACTGGTGGGCCATCGGCTGCCTGAAGATGGGCGACCACTACCGCCACGGGCCCGACCCCACCGTGGAGCGGCCGGGGATCGCCCGCCGGTCGTCGGAGTGCCAGGTGGACTGTGTGAACCTGCTGATCCCGGGGCCGGTGGAGCTGGTGGAGGCGGGCCCGCCGGCCACCTCCACCGACCTACCGGGTACCGACGAGCTGCTGATCAGCGTGCGCGACTTCCTGCGGGGCGACGTGATGAAGGCGACCGAGGGCCGCACCAGCTTCATGGCCCGGGTGGCGTCGAACTCGCTCGACATCGTGCTGCGGGAGCTGACCCTGGGTCCCGCCCACCGGGCCGGCGAGCTGGCCCGCCTGCGGGCGCTGGTGGGGGCCGAGCCGGGGGTCGACAGCGACGACGTGCTGTCGCTGCGCCGGGCGTTGTGCGACGCCCTGTACGAGGGCCGCATGCCCTTGGACCGCGCCGAGGTGATCCACCACCTCCGCACCACCGTCGTCAACCAGGTCGGTATCGACCAACCCGTCTACAGCGGCTACCAGGCCGCCGTCACCGGCACCCCCTGACACCACGACGCAGGCGGGGGCGCCAGCCCCCGAATTATGCGGCAGCGAGGCGGGCGGCGACGGGAGAGTTGATGACGGCCCGGACCTCGCCCGAGACGTCGCCCGCCTTGTTGTGGATCTCCACCGGACCGCCGAGGGCGGGTAGCACGTCGAGGTGCCGGAGCAGGGCCTTGATGGCGGCCTGCGACGCCCGGGACGCCCCGTCGGCCGCCTTGAGGGCGATGCCGAGGCCCCGGTGGGGCAGAGCGGCCATGAACATGCCCTCGGCCCCGGTCTTGATCACCACCGGCTCGGCCGCCGCCCGGGTGACGTGCATCTCGGTGCGCCCGGTACCGGCCACCCAGAACGCCAGCTGGGCCGCCTCCACGATCGGCACCGTGGCGGCGGCCAGGTCGTCGGGCAGGTGCACCGGGTCCACCAGGCGGGCCATGGCGAACGCCAGCCGCTCGATGGGCAGGGCGAACACCGGGATGCCGCACCCGTCGATTCCCGACGGTGCGTTGGACAGGTCGAGCCCGGTCATGGCCTCGATGGCCCCCGTCACCCGGTCCTGCACCGGCGAGGCCCGCTTGATGTAGCCGGCGGTGGGATACCCGAGGTGCATCGCCAGCGTCAGGAACCCCGTGTGCTTGCCCGAGCAGCAGTTCAGCACCCGACGCTTCGACGCCCCGGTCTCGTAGAAGTGGCGGCGGGCGGCCCGGCCCAGGGGGCGGTCCGGGCCGCACTCCAGATCGTCTTCGCTGAGGCCGAGCCGCTGCAGCCACGCCAGGACCCGGGCCACGTGCTCGGGTTCGGCCGAATGGCTGGCGCAGGCCAGGGCCAGCTCTCTCGGCCCCAGTCCGTAGGCGTCGGCCGCTCCCGACAGGGTGAGCGGGAGGGCCTGGATCGACTTGACGGCCGAGCGGGCGATCGTGGGGCGGCGGCGGTCTCCCCAGGCCTGCACCGTGCCGTCTCGGTCGGCGATGACGGCATGGACGGTGTGCGCGCTCTCGACGACTCCGCCTCTGGTGATCTCGATGGTGAACGACCCGTCTACGGCCACGGGGCCGGTCCTTCCGTGCGTTTCGCACCGGCTCGCAGCGACACGGGCCGGTGGTGTCCCACAGGTTCTCGGCCGGAACACCGCCCGACCTGAGCCCCGATGGTTCACCGTGTGAGCAACGTTAGGCAAACTGGGTCAAACAACCCAAACCGGACCTGTTGACGGTAGGGCGGCCCTGGGGCGCTGTCACACCCGTGGGGTATCGTCGGCGGCAGTCACCAGACCCCAGGGAAAGAGCGAACCATGCGCTTCGGCAACCTCGACGGCCGCGCCGTGTTGATCACCGACGACGGCGCCATCGACGTCCACACCGCCTCCGACGGCCGGTTCGGGCCGTCGCCGGGCGAATGCTACGAGCAGTGGGCCGATCTGCGGGCGTGGGCCGCCACCACCTCGGCCGCTCCCACCCCGTTCGACCCGGCCGAGCTGGGCGCCCCCTCCCCCGCCCCGCGCCAATCGATCGGGATCGGGCTGAACTACGCCAAGCACGCCGCCGAGGGCGGCATCCCGGTGCCGGAGTTCCCCACCACGTTCACCAAGTTCCAGTCCTGCCTGGGCGGCCCCAACGACCCGGTGGTGCTGCCCAGTGCCGGGGTCGACTGGGAGGTGGAGCTGGTGGTGATCATCGGCGTCACCGCCCACAAGGTCTCCCGGGCCGACGGCTGGGCCCACGTGGCCGGCCTCACCGTCGGCCAGGACCTGTCGGAGCGCAAGGTGCAGATGCGGCCGCCGGTACCCCAGTTCAACCTGGGCAAGTCGTTCCCCGGCTTCGGCCCCACCGGCCCCTGGCTGGTCACGCCCGACGACCTGGCCAACCCCGACGACCTGGCCCTGTCGTGCACGGTCAACGGCGAGACCATGCAGGACAGCCGCACCAGCGACCTGATCTTCTCGGTGCCGGTGCTGATCGAGGAGCTGTCGGGGATCATCACCCTGCTCCCGGGCGACGTGATCTTCACCGGCACCCCCGAAGGGGTCGGGATGGCGCGCAAGCCGCCCCGCTTCCTGGCCCCGGGAGACGAGATCGTCTCCACCATCGAGGGCATCGGTTCCATGACCACCCGCCTGGTGGCCGGCTGATCGTCGGCGCCGGTCAGGCGGAGAGAGAGGAGCGCACCCCATGGACGCCGAGGAGAACCGCCTGCTCACCGAGTGCGGGCCGGGCACACCCGGGGGTCGGGTGCTGCGCTCGTACTGGCAGCCGGCGGCGCTCACCGAGGAGCTAGGCCCCGAGGTGGCGGGTGACCGGCCGGTGGTGCCCGTCACCCTGCTGGGCGAGGAGCTGGTGCTGTTCCGCGATCAGCTGGGCCGGATCGGGCTGGTGTCCCGATGGTGCCCCCACCGGGGGGTCGACCTGGCCTACGGCCGGCGGGAGGAAGGCGGCCTGCGCTGTCCCTTCCACGGCTGGCTGTTCGACGTCGACGGCAACTGCCGGGAGACGCCGGCCGAGCCCGAGGGTTCCACCTTCCACACCCGGGTGCGGATCGGGTGCTACCCGGTGGAGGAGCGCAACGGGATCATCTGGGCCTGGCTCGGCGGGGGTGAGCCGCCCCCGCTGCCCGGGCTCGATTGCTTCGCCGCCCCCGCCACCCACGTGTTCGCCTTCAAGGGGATGTGGGCCAGCAACTGGCTCCAGGCCCACGAGGTGGGGATCGACCCGGCCCACGCCGCCTTCCTCCACCGCTTCTTCCCCCCGCCCGACGAGGCCAGCGAGCTGGCCTACGGCCTGCAGTTCCGGGCCATGGTGGCCGATACCGGCATCCCGGTGGTGAAGCTGATGCGGGAGGTCCCGGCGGCCACGATCACGGCCGAGCTCACCGCCTACGGGTTCCGGTTGCGGGCCCTGCGCAACTACCACGGCCAGTTCACCCACGTGCGGGTGTCGAACTGCATCTTCCCCAATGCCATCGCCATCGCCATGAGCCCCACGATGACGATCATGCAGTGGCACGTCCCCATCGATGACGTCAGCTGCTACTGGTACTCGATGTTCGTCAGCTACACCGACCCGGTCGACGCCGCCACCCTGCGGTCCCAGCGGATCAGCCAGGTGGAGCTGCCCAGCTACCGGCCCCGCACCGGCGCCCACGACCGCTGGGGGTACAGCGCCGAGGAGCAGGCCACCGCCACGTACACCGGGATGGGCACCGACATCAACGTGCACGACCAGTGGGCGGTGGAGTCACCCGGCCCGATCTACGATCGGACGCAGGAGCACCTGTCGCCGGCCGACGTCGGCATCCGGACCCACCGCCGGCTGTTCCTCGCCGCCCTCCGGGATCCGTCGCCGGCAACCCTCGTCGGCACGGCCGAGCCGGCGGCGCTCACCGGCCCCGCCGCCATCGACGCCGCCACCACCGGGACCGACTTCGACGCCGCCTGGCGCCAGGCCGAGGGCGCCCGCCGCCGGGCCAGCCCCTGGCCCGCTCCGGCGATCACCGACTGACCATCGTGTCGCGCCCCTCCTCCCCCATCCCCGACGCCGAGGCCGTGCTGGCCGACGCCGCCGGCCGCGGCATCCAGACGGTTCGCATCTCCTGCGTCGATCAGCACGGCCTGCTGCGCACGAAGACAGTGGATGCCGCCCGGCTGACATCGGTGCTGGAGCTCGGGATCGGGCTGCCGGGATCGCTGCTGGCGAAGGACACGGCCAACAACTACGCCGTGCCCCTGTGGAGCCCGTCGGGCCTGCCCACGTTGGATGCCCTGCTCGGGGCCCAGGACATGGTGATGGTCCCCGACCCCGCCACCTGGCGGGTGCTGCCCTGGGCCGAGCGCACCGGCTGGCTGCTGTGCCACCTCCACCACGTCGGTTCGGGTGGCGCCCCGGGCGACGAGATCGCCCTGTCCACCCGGGGCCTGTGCCAGCGCGCAGTGGCCGCCCTCGGCCATCGCGGCCTCACCCTGCGGGCCGGTCTGGAGCTGGAGCTCCACCTGTTCGACGCCACCACCGGCGAGCCCATCCATCCCGGCTGGGAGCTGCTGGGCGGCCGCCACGCCGAGCTCATCCACGAGCGGGTGGAACCGATCCGGGCCGGCCTGGCCGCCCTCGGCCTGCCGCCCCGGTCGGTGGAGGTGGAGCTGGGGCCGGGCCAGGTGGAGGTCAGCTTCGACACCGACGACGCCCTGGCCACGGCCGATCAGGCCGTCCTGGTCCGCCACGCCGTGGCTGCCCTGGCCGACCGGGCCGGGATGCGGGCCACGTTCCTGTGCCGGCCATCGGCCGGCGCCTTTCCCAGCGGCTGGCATCTCCACCAGTCCCTGGTCGATGGGCGGGGCGCCAACGCCTTCGCCCTCGCCGACACCCTGGCCGATGCGGATGCCCTCGCCGACACCCTCGCCGATGCGGATGCCCTCGCCGATGCGGATGCCCTCGCCGATGCGGATGCCCCCGACAGCAGCGCCGGCCGAACCGGCACCGGGCCCGGCGGCACCGGGCCCGCCGGCACCGGGCCCGGCGGCACCGGAGCCCCGCCCGACCGCGGGGTCGGGCCGCCCGCTCTGTCGGCCACCGGGCGCCACTGGGTGGGCGGGCTGCTGGCCCATGCCGCCGCCTCGTGCCTGCTCACCACCCCCACCGTCAACGGGTACAAGCGGTACCGCCCCAACTCGGTGGCGCCCGACCGGATCGCCTGGAGCCCCCAGCACCGGGGGGCCATGGTCCGCCTGCTCGGCGGGGGCGCCGATCCCGCCACCCACGTGGAGAACCGGGTGGGCGATCCGGCCGCCAATCCGTACCTGTACCTCGCCTCCCAGCTGGTGTCGGGCCTCGACGGGCTGGCGAACCAGACCGAGCCGCCGCCCCCCACCCTGTCGCCCTACGCCTCCGACGCCGGCCCGCTCCTGCCCCGCAGCCTGGGCGAGGCCATCGACGCCTTCGCCGGCAGTGAGCTGTACCGCCGGTGCTGGGGCGATGAGGTGGTCGACTACCTGGTCACTATCAAGACCAGCGAATGGCGCCGCTTCCAGTCCGCCGTCACCGACTGGGAGCTGAAGGAGTACGGGACCCTGTTCTGAACAGGCCGCCGGCCGAGCCCCGCAGAGCCCGGCCGGCGGCCTCGCAGCGGTGGTGCAGCGGCGGCGCCGTCAGCGCACCGTGATCGTGATGGAGCGCCCGGCGTCGATGGTGAGGGCGACGGCACCGTCGCCGGTGCCGTCGGCTCCGCCCGGTGCCGACGCCGAGGCGGGTGCTCCGGAGCCGTCCGGAGCAGCCGGACCAAGATCGGCTCCGCCGCGGGTGCTGCCGTTCACGGCCACACCGGGCCCCGCTGTGGCGTCGGCCGCCAACGGCAACCCGGGGGCGGACGGCCGCCAGAACGTGTAGCTCCAGCTCGCCGACCAGCGGTAGCTCCACGAGGCCGGCGTGCCGTTGGCCTTGAGGAGCAGCCGGTTGAACCGCACGTCATGGCCCGCCCTGGGTACCAGGACGTTGCCCGGATTGGGCCGGTACTCGAAGCGGTCGATCTCCTGGGTCCAGTCGGGGTTGTGGGAGGTGAGGGTGAACGAGTCGAGCCGCACGGTGTTGATGCCAGGGTTGTAGAGCCGGGCGGTCAACCGCATGAACGCCGCGCCCCCGATGAACTCCACCGCCGGCGTGACCTCGTACCACAGCTTGGAGGCCGCCTCCAGCGCTCGTCGGGCGTCGATGCGGCCGTAGCCGGTGAAGTCGTCCTTGCCGGCCACGCCCAGATCGACCGTGGTCATCTTGATCAGCTCCTCGACCTCCCAGCCCCGCAGCTCGGGATCGAGCGACAGGATGAGAGCCATCAGGCCCGCCACGTGCGGTGTGGCCGACGAGGTGCCGTTGAACTTCGGGGTGTAGTTCCCGCCGGCGTAGCCGGCCGCACCCATCATGTCGGTGGTGAAGATGTGGACCCCGGGTGCTACCACGTCCACCTCCGGCCCGGCGCTCGATCCCCACCAGTTCTCGCCGTCCAAGCTGGTGAGAGACTTGCGCTGGTCCCACTCGTTCGAGGCCCCGACCGCCAGCAGCCCCCGCACCGTGGGCGACAGCCTGGCCGGGTAGATGACCGGAACACCTTCCTTGTTGCCGCTGGCGGCCGCCATGGCGCACCCTCGGCCGCCCCGCCCGTTGGTGGCGGCGTAGGTGAGGGCGTTGGTCACCGCGGTGCTCGGGCTCACGCTGTAGGAGTTCGAGAGAACATCGGCGCCCCGATCGACCGCGGTTCGGATCCCGTTCGCCACCTTGGCGCTGTCGGTGTCCCAGAACCCGTTGCCGATGCCCTTGGCGATGCGCACCGGCAGCACCCGGCATCCCGGGGCGACACCGGCTCCACCCCGACCGTTGCCGCGCACGGCGGCTACGATCCCGGCGCACGCGGTGCCGTGGGCGTCGTTGCCGTTGGGCTGGGGGTTGTTGTCGCCGTCGTAGGCGTCGAAGCCCGGCAGCTTCAGCGACAGGTCCTCGTGGGTGAGGTCGACACCCTCGTCGATCACGGCCACGCTGATGGTGGAGACTCCCGACGTGATCGCCCAGGCCTCGGCGGCCCTGATCTTGGCCAGGCCCCATTGGCTGGACAGGTTGGGATCCGGCGCGGCCGTGCCGTCCAGCGTGCCCTCGAACGATGGCCCGCCCCCCGCCGGCAGGTTGAGCTCGCCCGGCCGGTCCAGAACGGCGCTGCCGTTGCCTGCCGCCACCGATCCCGGCTGGACGACGACCTGCGCGAAGTTCGGCTCGGCGTAGTCCACGTCGATTGCCTCGTGGAGCGTGTTGGCCACGTCGATGGAGTCACCGCTGGCACCAACCGAGATCAGATAGGCGCCAGGCTCGGGGTAGTCGGGCTGCACCACGGTCGCTCCCATCCCCGTGATGCGGCCCTGGGCGGCCGTAACCGACACCCCGTCGTTGAACTTCACGATCACCTCGCCCACCGGGACGAGAACGACCTCCTCGGGCGTATCGGTCTCGTACACCGGGGTCGTCGGCTCGTCGCCCCCCTCGGCCGCGGACGCCGGGGCCAGGGCGGCGCCGGCATCGGCCTTCACCAGGACTAGATCCCGGTCGGGTATCGCCAGCACGCCGCCGCTCCCGCCGGACGAGTCGAGCGCAGCCGTCATCCCGGCATCGGGCGCGTGCACCGCTACCCAGGCCGGCGAGGGGTGCAGGGCGATTCTGTTTCCATCGGCCCAGTAGTAGCGATCGGTGGCCGTGTCGGTCATCGGTGACCCTCCTTCTCGTCGCTCCGGTTCAGAGCTCGGTCATGGGCTAAGAGCACGGCTGGTGGATCTGGATACGACCGGGGCGAGATTCGCCGGCTGCCAGCGGCCGCGCCTCGTCCACTAGGGTCCGGGCCATGCGCATTCTCGTCATCGGGGGGACGGGGCCCACGGGGCCCTTCATCGTCAACGGGCTGGTGGAGCGGGGCCACCAGGTCACGATCTTCCACACCGGCCGCCACGAGGTCGACAGCCTGCCGCCCCCGGAGGTGGTGCCCCACATCCACGGCGACCCCTTCGACGCCGACTCGGTGGCCGCCTGCCTCGACGGCCAGACCTGGGACGTCGTCTTCGCCATGTACGGCCGGCTGCGCATGCTGGTGGAGTACCTGGTGGGCAAGACCCCCCGCCTGTTCTCCATCGGCGGGGTGCCGGTGTACCCCGGCTTCGCCAACGACGTCGACCGCTTCCCCGACGGCATGCGGTTCCCCTCGGCCGAGGACGACGCCTATCCCCCGCTGGGCCGCGCCACCTCGCTCAGCGACCCGTCGAAGCGGGCCGACAACCGCTCGGAGAAGGTGGCCAAGATCATCCAGAGCGAGGCCATGGTGTTCGACCGCCACCCCGACGCCACCCACTTTCGCTACCCCTACATCTACGGGCCCCACCAGGTGGTGCCGAAGGAGTGGGCGATCGTCAAGCGCGCCCTCGACGGTCGCAAGCCCCTGATCCTGGCCGACGGGGGCCGCACGGTGGAGTCGTCGGCCTACGTGGAGAACGTGGCTGCCGCCGTGCTGGCCGCCGTGGACCGCATCGACGTGTCGGCCGGGCGGGTCTACAACGTGGCCGACGACGAGCTGTTCAGCCGGCTCCAGGTGGTGCAGGTGGTGGAGGAGGTGCTGGGCCACACCTTCGAGCGGATCAACCTGCCGTTCGAGGTGGCGTCGCCCGCCTACCCCACGATCCACCACCATTCGAGCCAGCACCGGATCGTCGACACCACCCGCATCCGCACCGAGCTGGGCTACAAAGACGTCGTGGCGCCGCTGGAGGCCCTGCGCCACACGATCCGGTGGCAGGTGGCCAACCTGCCGGCCGACCACGAGCGGGTCATGAAGGTGTTGCAGGACCCGTTCGACTACGCCGCCGAGGACCGCCTGGCCGAGCTGTACCGCCAGCTGGTCACCGACGCCGCCGCCGTGCCCTTCGAACGCAACCCCGGCTACTCGTCGGGCTACTACGGCCCAGAGGAGAACCCCGGCGGCAAGCGGGCCGGGATGCGGGCCACCTGATCAGGCCGGCACCGGGCCGGCCGGGGGGCGGGCCGCCCGGCGGGAGCCGGCGCCGAAAGCAGCGGGGGTGATCCCGGTGTGGCGCCGGAAGTGCCGGGTCAGGTGCGCCTGGTCCACGAAGCCGACCTCGGCCGCCACCTGGGCCGGCGGCACCCCGTCGAGGAGACGGGTCCGGGCGGCGTCGATCCGTCGGCCGGTGAGATAGGCGTGGGGTGGCAGCCCGTAGGCGGCCCGGAACGACCGCACCAGATGGGCCACCGAGCGGTAGAGGGCGGCGGCCGCGTCGACGAGGCGCACCTCGCTCAGCGGGGTCTCGTCGAGGTGGCGGCGCAGGCGCCGGGCCACCGCCCGCTCCGGCGGCGGAGGGGCCGCCGGGTGCCGGGCCAGGTGGGCCGAGATACGTTCGGCCCCCACGGCCACGGCCGACTCGGCCGCCATCGGATCGCCCGCGGCCAGATGGCGGTGGGCGTCGGCCAGGCAGCCCGCGAGGTCGGGGTCGGCCAGGGGCCCCACATCGACGGCCCGCCCCACCAGCCGGTCGGCCAGCCAGGTTTCGTCGAGGTAGAGCACCCGCTTGGTCATCCCGGCCGGCCCCGGGCGCCCGTCGTGCATCACCCCGGGCGGGAGCACGTGCACGGTGCGGCGCCCGCCGTCGCGTTGGCGGCGGTCGAGGTCGTACCGCACCGCCCCACCGTCGACCAGCAGCACGGTCCAGCGGTCATGGCAGTGCGGCGGGTAGGCGAACCCGACGAGCCGGGCGTGGAGCACCTCGCCCACCCCGGCCACCGGCGGGCGCCAGGCCACCACCTGTGATCCCGATCCCGGTGGCTGGTCCATGTCAAGAACGTACAAGACGGCCGCCCGGCCACCACGTACAACGGCCCCATGGACACGACGACGGCGTCGAGCTGGACTTCGATGGGATGCAAGGTGGCGGTGGCGGTGCGGGACGACCTGGCCCAGTGGCAGCGTCTCAACGTCAAGGCCTTCCTGGTGAGCGGGATCGGGACGGCCCGGCCCGACCTGATCGGCCGGCCCTACACCGATGGCGACGGCCGGGCCTACCTCCCGATGCTGGGTCTCCCGGTGCTGGTGCACGCCGGCCCGGCGGACGCGCTGCGGCGGGCGTTCGACCGGGCCTGCGAGCGTGGCCTGGCAGTGGCCGTCTACACCGACGAGCTGTTCAGCACCGGCAACGACGTCGACAACCGGGCGGCGGTGGCGGCCGTGCCCACGGCCGAGCTGTGCCTGGCCGGCTTCGCCGTGGCCGGAGACGCCAAGCAGGTCGACAAGGCCTTCGACAAGCTCCGCCTCCATCCGGCGTGAGCCCGGGCCGACGCCGGGCCGGCAGCGGGCCGACGACGGGTGGCTCAGCAGCGTCCGGCAGCCGCCTCAGGAGGGGCGAACCGTGGGGATCCAGCTCGCTATCGCCTGGCCGATCTCGTCGGGCGAATCCTCCTGGATGAAGTGGCTGCCGGCCACCGTCACCTCGGTGGTGTTGGGCCAATTCCGGGCGTAGTCGAGCTGGGCCCCGCACAGGATCGCGCCCGGCTCGGCCGAGATCAGCAGCTTGGGCACGGGGCTCGACGCCAGCCATTCGGCGTAGTCGGCCACGATGGCCACCACGTCGGCCGGCTCGCCGTCGATCGGGATCTGGCGGGGCCAGGTGAGCGTGGGGCGGCGGCTCTCCCCCGGCTCCCGGAACGGGCGGCGGTACTCGTCGAGCTCGGCCTCGGTCAGCTCCCGCAGGACGGAGCCCGGCAGCACGCGCTCGATGAAGATGTTGCGCTCCAGCACCATGGCGTCGCCGGCATCGGACCGGAACCCGAGGAACACGGGGCGGGCCTTCTCCGGCCACTCCTCCAGCACCAGCGGCCGCACGATGCTCTCCATGTGGGCGATGCCGGCCACCGCCTCCCGGTGGCGGTTGGCCCAGTCGAACCCGAGGGCCGAGCCCCAGTCGTGCAGCACCAGCACGGCCCGGCCGCCGCTTTCGGCCAGGCCCAGATGATCGAGCAGCCCGTCGAGATAGCGGCGGTGCTCGACGAACGAGTAGGAGCCGGGCCCGCTGTCGGGCAGCTTGTCCGAGTCGCCCATCCCGATCAGGTCGGGGGCGATGCACCGCCCCAGCCCGGCCAGGTGGGGGATCACGTTGCGCCACAGGTACGACGAGGTGGGGTTGCCATGGAGGAGCAGGATCGGGTCTCCCGCCCCCACCTCCACCCAGGCCATGGTGCGGCCCTCGATCTCGGCGGTGTGCTTGGGCCAGGGCATGTCGGGTGCGAGGGGCATGTCAGCAGAGATACCAGCCCTCGGACGGGACCGACGAAGCGAGCGAGTCGAAGACCTGCTGCAGCCCCTCGTTCCACGTCTCGTTGAGGGCCTGGTAGGCCACCGAGTCCCGGCCGAAGCGCTGGGAGGCGGCGATCTCGTAGGAGTCGACCCCGTACAGGGTGACGTCGAACGGCATGCCCACGGTGGCGTTCGACTTGGCCGTGGCGTCGAGCGACACCAGCGCCAGCCGGGCCCCGTCGGCGAGGGTGAGCGACCGGTGGGCCAGCCGGTCGAGGATCGGCTTACCGTACTTGGACTCCCCGATCTGGAGGTACGGCGTCTCCTCGGAAGCGGTGATGGCGTTGCCCTCGGGGTAGACCATGAAGATCTGGGGCGGCTCGCCCTTGATCTGACCCCCCACGATCAGGGTGGCGGAGCCGTCGGCCCCGCCCCGGTTGAGGCCCCGGGCGTGGTGTTCCTGGACGTCGAGGCTGACGTTGCCCACCAGGTCGGCCGCCTCGAAGAGGTACTCCACCGTGAGGAGGCTGGGCCGATCGTCGCCGGCGTGGACGTCGCGGCGGAGGCGGTTGATCACCTCCTGGGTGGTGGCCAGGTTGCCGGCGGTGAGGATCACGAAGATCCGGTCGGGTCCCAGGGGAAAGACATGGGTCTTGCCGTAGGTGGTGACATAGTCGGACCCGGCGTTGGAGCGTGAGTCGGAGGCGAACACCAGCCCGTCGTCGAGCGCCAGGGCAAGGCAGTAGGTCATGGCGAGACACGAAACCACAGAACCGGGCAACCGTCAGCTTTTGTCGTCCGTGGTCGGTCGTGCCGCCACCGTCCGGGGATCAAGCGGTCACCGGCGTGCCCGCCGCCGCCACGCCGGCCAGGGCCCAGGCGGGGACCACCCTGTTCTTGCCCGACCGCTTGGCGCGGTACATCGCATGGTCCGCCTCCGATATCAGGGTGTCGAGCCCCACCGCGCGCCCATCGGTGCAGGTCACACCGACGCTCACCGTGACGCCGAGACCCGGGGCCGATGGGGTGTCCACCCGGGTCTGGGCGATCGCCTCCCGCAGCCGCTCGGCGATGTTGGCGCCCGCCTCCCGCTCCGCCCCCGGGATGAGGACCACGAACTCCTCCCCACCCCACCGGGCCAGCAGATCGCCGGCCCGCAGCATCTCGCCGCAGGCGGCCGCCACGCCCACCAGCACGTCGTCACCACCCTGGTGGCCATAGGTGTCGTTGATCGTCTTGAAGTCGTCGATGTCGAACAACACCACGCACAACGGCGAACCCGCGTGAACCAGGTCGAACGCCGATCGGGCGAGATCGATGAGCTGGCGCCGGTTTAAGGCTCCGGTGAGCAGGTCGGTGCTGGCCAGGCGCTCGGCGAGCAGTCGGGCCTCTTCCAGCCGGTGCACGAGGGTGAGCAGCACCCCGCTCATCGGGGTGGCGACCGCCAGGGGCACCACGGTGGCGATGGCGATGCTGGGGACCATCCACGCTGGCTCTCGCCGCCCCACGGTCAAACTGACGAGCACGGTGATCACCACCGACATCACCGTGCTGACGCCTGCGATCCCGGCCACTGCCACCAGCGGATGGCGCACCAGATGCCGCAGCAGCCTGCTGCTGGCGCCCGACCTCACCCCCGTTCCGTCGGCACATACGGGGCCGAACCTGAGCGAGGGGCACGAGGTCGTGGCTCACAGGGTGTCGGCGATGGGGGTGAGGGCCGCCCGGCCCGCCACCCGGGCCAGCAGGGCCTCGGCCTCGGCCCGGGGCAGGTCCGGTAGCTCGACCAGTCCTGCGAACCCGCGGCCGGCCGTGGCCACCAGGAACGACGTCAGACCCAACCGGCGTTGGAACAAGCTGGCTGACAACCGCGCCGACTGGACCTTGTCCAGGTCGACCAGGCAGAGCTGGCCGGCGAACACGCCGGAGCGGACCAGCAGCTGATCGGCCGACAGGGCCCAACCCAGTTCCCGATAGCGTCGGTTGCTGTACCACCACCCCGCCAGCAGCCACCCGATGGCCCCGGCCGCCGCCACCGCGAACCCGGACGGCCCTCCCGGCACCACCAGCGCCAACAGGGTCAGCGGGGTGCCCAGGGCCAGTCGGGCCATCGTCCGGCGCCGGGTCAGGCGGCTGACGGGCTGGAGATCGGGCTCGTCGAGATCGAGTCGGCCCATGGCCTCCAGGGCCAGCCGGCGCCAGCCGCCGGGCCGGCCGGCGGGGTCGAGGTAGCGGGTGCCGGCCGAGCTGGGGAGGTCGAGGTCGGCCGTCTCGAACAGCACCCGCTCCACCCCCCATGCCCGCTGCACCAGGTTGCGCTCCACCTTGAGCTGCTGGATCCGTTCCCGCCGGACCGTGATCCGGGCTTCGGTCAGCAACCCCACCTGGATCCGCAAGCGGTCGGGTTCGGCCGTCAGTTGATAGCCGCCCAGAGCCACCAGCCGCCTGATCAGGTTGGCCGCGGCTGCCCCGGCGGCCACCGCCACCACCGCTCCCAGCACCAGCCACCGCCGCCACCCGTCGGTGGGGACCCCGTCGGGCGCCAGGTCGGCTGCCCCCGCCGCCAGCGCAGCCGAGCAGACCAGGACCGCCACCAGACCAGCCAGGCCCGGCACCAAGACCGCCGCCGTGGTCAGCTCGGCCCGGGCCAGCCGGCCCAGCCCCGGGCCGACCAGGGGTGGTCGCCGAACCGGGGCCGAAGAGGGCGGCGCAACCGGCTCGGTCGGGTCCGGGCTGGCGGCGGGCTCCGCCCCGGCCGGATCGCCACCGGCCGGGGCCGGATCGTCCCCGGCCGGGACACTGCGCCGCAGCAGAGCGGTCAGGCGCTCGGCGTCGTGGAGGGACACGAAGCGCAGGGTGATGTCGCCGTTGGAGGAGGCGTCGCTCACGTGCAACTCCACCACCGAACCCAGCCGGGCCACCAGCCCGGCCGTGGTGGAGACGTTCTGGATGTTGGCCCGGGGCAGCGCCTGGCGGCGGCGCCAGATCAGGCCGTGGTGGAAGTGGAGGGCGTCGCCGTCCACCGCGTAGCGGGTGGTGAACCAGCGGGCAATGGCACCCCCCAGGGGACCGACGACCAGCGCCAGCTCGATCAGGCTGCCCAACTCGACCACCTCGAACCCGACCACGGCCAGGGCCACCACGACCTGGCGTACGGCCGACCCCAGCTCCACCACCAGGGTGAGGGGGTGGGGTCGGCTCCAGGCCACGGCGGCCGGGGCCGTGGTGTCAGCCGAGGGGGCCATGGGCCAGCTCACCCCGGAGCCAGTCCACGGTGGCATCGTCGAGGTGTGGGATCGAGACGTTGGGGGCGCCGGCCCCGGCGGTGTGGATGGTGACCGACGTGAGGCCCAGGATCCGATCCAGAGGGCCGTTGTGGGTGGTCAGGGTCTGCACCCGGTTGCGGGGCACGGTGGCGCAATGGTGGGTCACCACCCCCCACCGGGCCTGGAACCAGGCCTCGGTCAGCTCGAAGCGCCAGGACCGGTGGCGCACGGTGGCCAAGCCCCAGCCCATGGTCCCCACCGCGACCCCGGCCACCACGGGAGCCACCAGGATCGGTCCGGGCACGCCGTCGAGCCGGCGCCGGGCCACCACCTCGACCGCACCCAGGCCGACCAGGGTCACCACCCCGGCCGCCAGGGCCAGGGCGCGCCACAGGTAGCGGACGGAGGGGGGTAGCGGCTGCATCGGACCAGTGTGCCACCGGGCCCGCCGCCAGGTCGGACGGGACCGACCCGGCCCTCCGACGCCGGTGCCCCATCGTGGCGGCCGACCTGCTGGACCACGTTCCGGCCTGACGGCCTTCTAGTTCACACCGCCGTAAAGGGCAGGTCATCGCCATCGACTACCATCCCGGCGAGTGAGCATCACGGTCGCCCTACGCCATCGCACGACCTACCAGTACCCCGGCCGGGCCGAGCTCTCGGCCCAGGTGGTGCGGCTCCGCCCTGCCCCCCACGCCCGCACGCCGATCCTGTCGTACTCGCTCACCGTCGAGCCGGCCGACCACTTCCTCAACTGGCAGCAGGACCCGTTCGGCAACCACCTGGCCCGCATCGTGATCCCCGAACCCACCGACCACTTCAGCGTCGAGGTGAACCTGGTGGCCGAGTTGGTGACGATCAACCCGTTCGACTTCTTCCTGGAGCCCGACGCCGAGCACGTCCCCTTCACCTACGAGCCCGATCTCCTGGCCGACCTCGCCCCGTACCTGCGAACCGACGGCCCGTGGACCGGTGAGCTGGCCCGCTGGCTCCAGCCGGTGGCCAAGCGGCTGGAGGACAAGCCGACCACGGTGAACTTCCTGCTCGACCTCACCCGCCAGCTGGCCGACGAGATCGACTACGAGATCCGCTACGAGCCCGGCGTGCAGCCCAGCCTCACCACGCTGGATCGCCGGGCCGGGTCGTGCCGGGACTCGGCCTGGCTGCTGGTGGAGGCCCTGCGCCAGATGGGCATGGCGGCCCGCTTCGTGTCGGGCTACCTGGTCCAGCTCACGGCCGACGTCGCCCCGCTGGAGGGCCCGGCCGGCCCGGCCCACGATTTCACCGACCTCCACGCCTGGGCCGAGGTCTACCTGCCCGGCGCCGGCTGGATCGGGCTCGATCCCACGTCCGGCCTGGCCGCCGGTGAGGGCCACATCCCCCTGGTCGCCACCCCCGCTCCCCAGAGCGCGGCCCCGATCACGGGCATGTCGAGCATCGTCGCCTCCGGATTCGACTACTCCAACGAGGTCACCCGGGTGGCCGAGGCCCCCCGGTCCACCAAGCCCTATCCCGAACCGGTGTGGGAGGCCATCACCCGCCTGGGCCACGAGGTCGACGAGGCCCTGGTTGCCGGCGACGTGCGCCTCACCATGGGGGGTGAGCCCACGTTCGTGTCGGCCACCGAGTTCGAAGCTCCGGAGTGGACCACCGACGCCGACGGCGACGACAAGCGGCGCAAGGCGAGCGCCCTGGCCGACCGGCTGAAGGCCCGGTTCGGGCCCGGGGGCCTGATCCAGCACGGCACCGGCAAGTGGTACCCGGGGGAGCCGCTGCCCCGGTGGGAGATGAACCTCCTGTGGCGCGCCGACGGGGAGCCAATCTGGCGAGACCCGGCGCTGCTGGCCGGGCCGTTCGCCGACCTCGGCCACGACCACACCACCGCCCGTCGCCTGGCCGACGCCCTGGCCGCCGAGCTCGGTGTGGCCTCCGAGCACGTGCTCGACGCCTACGAGGACCCGGTGTACGGGTTGTGGCGGGAGTCGACGATCCCGGTCGACGTGGATCCCCGCACCGCCGACGTCGACGACGCCGACCACCGGCGGACGCTGGCCACCATGCTCGAGCGGGGCCTGGGCACGCCGGTCGGCTCGGTCCTGCCGCTCGACCGGGTGGACGACCGGTGGCGCACCAGCCCCTGGCCCCTGCGCCGCTCCCAGGTCTTCCTCACGCCGGGCACGTCGCCCATGGGCCTCCGGCTCCCGCTCGACACCCTGCCCGACGGAGCCGACACCTGGCCCGACCCCGTGGTCGAACCCGATCCGTTCGAGGCCCGGCCGCCGCTGCCCACCGGCGCCCCCGGTGGGGGCGGGTGGTCCACCCCGGCCCTGGTGGCCCCCGAGCCGGTGGTGATCCGCACCGCCCTGGTGGTGGAGGCCCGGGGCGGCGCCACCCGGGTGTTCCTCCCTCCGGTGGCCCGCCTCGAGTGGGCGCTCGACCTGCTCACGGCGGTCGAACGGGCAGCCGCCGCCACGGCCGTGCCGGTGGTGATCGAGGGCTACGGCCTGCCCGGCGACCCCCGCCTCAATCGGCTCAGCGTCACCCCCGACCCCGGCGTCATCGAGGTCAACGTCCAGCCCACGGCGAGCTTCGCCGAGCTGGAGGCGCTGGCCACCGGTCTCTACGACGACGCCCACCAGGTGGGCCTGGGCACCGAGAAGTTCCACCTCGACGGGCGCCACACCGGCACCGGGGGCGGCAACCACATCACGCTCGGCGGGCCCACCGCCGCCGACAGCCCACTGCTGCGCAACCCGGCGCTCCTGGCCAGCCTGGTCACCTACTGGCAGCACCACCCCTCGTTGTCCTACGCCTTCTCCGGCATGTTCGTCGGGCCCACCAGCCAGGCCCCCCGGGTCGACGAGGCCCGCCACGAGAACCTGCACGAGCTGGAGATCGCCCTCCACGAGCTCGACCGGGCCGCCCCGGCCAGCCCCTGGCTGGCCGACCGGGCCCTGCGCCACCTGCTCACCGACCTCACCGGCAACACCCACCGGGCCGAGCTGTGCATCGACAAGCTCTACTCGCCCGACCACAGCCGGGGGCGCCTGGGCCTGCTGGAGTTGCGGGCATTCGAGATGCCACCCCACCCCCGGATGTCGGTGGTCCAGGCCCTGCTGGTGCGGGCCCTCGTGGCCTGGCTGTGGGACCACCCGTACCGCAAGCCGCTGATCCGGTGGGGCACCGATCTCCACGACCGGTTCCTCCTCCCCCACTACCTGGCGGCCGACACCAGGGCCGTGTGCGACGACCTGCGATCCGCCGGGTTCGCCTTCGATCCCGAATGGCTGGAGCCGTTCTTCGAGTTCCGCTTCCCCCGCTACGGCACGGTGGTGGCCGGCGACACCACGGTGGAGCTACGGGCCGCCATCGAGCCCTGGCTGGTGCTGGGCGAGGAGGCCACCGGCGGCGGCACGGCCCGCTACGTCGACTCGTCGATGGAGCGGCTCCAGGTGAAGACCACCGGCTTCGTGGCCGACCGCCACCACCTCACGGTCAACGGGCGCCGGGTGCCGCTGCGGCCCACGGGACGGCCGGGTGAGCACGTGGCCGGGGTCCGGTACCGGGCCTGGCATCCGGCGTCGGCCCTCCATCCCACGATCGGGGTCCACCATCCGCTCAACTTCGAGGTGGTGGACGGCTGGACGGCCAAGGCCATCGGCGGGGCCCGCTACCACGTGGCCCATCCCGGCGGGCGCTCCTACGACGTGCTGCCGGTCAACGCGCTGGAGGCCGAGGCCCGGCGCCAGAGCCGGTTCGACGACTGGACGCTGGTACCCCAGGGCCCGTCGTTCAATCAGCACCCGGGCGACGAGCCCCACGACGGCCGGAGCCTGCCCGGGCCGATCGCGGCCCGGGCCCCCCGGGCTGCCACCAGCGGCGCCGGTCTGGAGCCGATCGTGGTCACCGACACCCCCGTGGTGATCGATCAGACCGAGGTCGACCTCGACTTCCCCGTCACCCTCGACCTCCGCACCGCCTGACCCCCCCTTCACTACCCGACCGAAATTAGGAGGATGAGCGGCGCTCAGCGCCGCTAACGCTCCTAATTTGGCTCGTTCGGGCGGCGGCGGGGTCAGGTCAGCTCGGGGCCGAGCGTCGGCCACTGGTTGGGGTCGTGACCGAACACGAGCTGGGCCCCGGCGCCCTGCATCTCCCGCAACCAGTCGAGCGTGCGGGCCTGGGCCGCCAGGTCGTAGCCGAAGCCGGGTAGGGCGTTGTTCTCCAGCGTCTCGCGGAAGTAGCAGGTGTCGCCGCAGAAGACGTACTCGTGGTTGTCGGTCCGCACCACCAGCGACTGGTGGCCGGCGGTGTGACCATAGGTGGGGACGCAGCGCACGGAGCCGTCGCCGAACACGTCGTGCTCGCCCTGCAGGAGCTGCAACGGCTGGCCCAGGTCGAAATCGGCCGGGTTGTAGACGTCGTGGGCGATCAGCTTGTCGACGTGACCGGCCTTCCATTCCGGATCCTGCACCAGGAGCGTGGCGTTGGGCAGGGCCTCGTTGCCCCCGCAGTGGTCGAAGTGGAGATGGGAGTTGATCACGAAGTCCACACCGGCGGGGTCGACGTCGAACGAGCGGAGCTGGGGGGCCAGCGCATCGTCGGCGCCCATGAAGACGTCGAACAGGTCGTTGGACGAGCGGAGGCGGCTGGTGTCGTGGGCCAGGCTGGCGTGGAACCCGGTGTCGAACACGGCCGACCCCTTCGGATGCTCCACCAGCACGCTCGGGATCGGGAGCCGCACCCGGCCTTCGCCCCCCACCATCAGCATCGACAGGCTGCCCTCGAGCCACCCGCATGTCAGCAGCCTCACCCGTACCGTCATGTCCAGCTCCCGTTCGCTCACCCACTCGGCTCAGCCCGACCCTAATCCCTCGGCCGGGACCGCGGCGAGCACCGCTCCCACCGCAGCTACTGTTGCCCCGTGGCGGAATCGGACGATGCCCTCGTGCGGGCGATCAAGGACCAGGACGTCGACGGGGTGCGGGCGGCGTTGGCCGCCGGTGCCGACCCGGGCCGCCGGGTGCAACCACAAGGTGGATCGGTCCTGGCCCTGGCCGCCGCCACCGGAGACGCCGGCATCGTGGGGCTGCTCCTGGCGGCAGGCGCTGATCCCGACGACCCGGGAGATGGCGGGGCGGGCGGCTACCTGCTCGACCCACCGCTGTACTGTGCCGCCGTCTCGGGCTCGGCCGATGCGGTGCGGCTCCTGCTGGCCGCCGGGGCCGATCCCACCATCCCCGGCCCGGATCGGCCGGTGGTGGCCGCCGCCTCCTCGGTGGAGGCGCTGAGGGCGCTGCTCGAAGCGGGCGCCGATCCCGACCCTCCGGTCACCGGCCCCGCCTGGTTCGACGCCGACTCGGTCCCCGACGACGGCGACGGGTTCAACCTGGTCGCCCCCGTGGGCTACGAGATCGCAGGCAATCCCGACGTCCCGACCGACGAGCGCGTGCAGATGTTGCGGGTGCTGGTGGACCACGGCGGGCGCCTGAGCGGACCCGAGGGATCGGGTGGCGCGCTCGAGTTCGCCGCCCGGTCGGCCGACCCTGAGGCGGTCGCCCTCCTGCTCGACGCCGGCGCCGATCCCCGGGCCACCCCCGGCCTGGTGGCTGCGGCCTGCTGGGGCCCCGGCGGGACCCCCGGCAGCGCCGCCGTGATCGACCTGTTGGTGGCGGCCGGGGGTGACGTGGAGGTGGCGAACGAGCACGGGCACCGCCCGCTCCAGCTGGCGCTCCAGCCCTACGACGAGGATCTGGGCACCGACGTGAGCGCCGGATTCCAGCCGGACGCCGCCATCGCCCTGCTCCGCCACGGAGCCTCGATCGACATCACCGTGCCCGATGGACGGCGGCCGCTCCACGTGGCCGTGGCCGAGCGGGAGCCGGAGGTGGTGGCCGCCCTCCTGGCCGCGGGGGCCGACCCCACCGAACCCGACGCCAGCGGACGCTCGGCGCTGGTGCTGGCGGCGGACCTGGTCGACGACGCCGAGCGGACCGTGGCCACCTCCGGCACTAGCTCGGCCGAGGAGTCGGCGCGGTACTGGGCGGACCTCCACCTGCCGGCCGCCCGACGGTGCCTGGCGTTGCTCACGGAGGCGGCCCCTCGCTGAGGCGGTGACCCGCCGTGCACCAGAGCGGTCACCCGCCGTGACCCCGGGGCGGTGACCCGCCGTGCACCAGAGCGGTACCCGCCGTCCACCCGGGGCGGTACCCGCCGTACACCCGGGGCGGTACCCGCCTTGCGCCGGCTGGGCGGGGGGCGCAGGATGCGGCATGGCCCTGCGTCGCTCGATCGTGTTCGCCACCAGCCTGTTCCGGCCTCTCCCGGATCTGGCCCGGGAAGCGGAGGCCGCCGGGTTCGACCGGGTGTGGACCACCGAGTTCCCGGACCGGGACGCCCTGGTGCGGGCGACCGTGATCGGCCTGGCCACCGAGCGGATCGGCGTCGCCACCGGCATCGCCTACAGCTTCACCCGCCACCCTCTGGCTCTGGCCGCCGCCGCCCTCGACGTCCACGAGGCCATCGGCGGCCGCTTCACGCTGGGTCTCGGCACCGCCACCGCCGCCATGCGCTCCCGCTGGTACGGGATCGACGAAGGCCGGGCCATCGGCCGCCTGGCCGACGCCGTGGCCCTGGTCCGGGAGGCCTGGGCCGCCGACGGGCGCTTCCGGCACGAGGGCGAGTTCTTCCGGGGCCGGGTGGAGGGCCTCGACCTGGCCGGACGGGCCGCAGCGCTACCTCCCCTGCCCGTCTACGGCTCGGGGCTGAACGCCGCCATGTTGCGGGGGGCCGCCCGCTGCTGCGACGGCCTCGGGCTCCATCCGCTGGCCGCCGCCCCCCTGTACGCCGAACGCACCGTGGCGCCCATCCTGGCCGCCCGGGGCGGCCGGTTCCCGGCGGCGATGTGGGTCATCACCCAGATCGACGCCGACCGGGAAGCGGCCCGTAGCCGGGCCCGCCGGGCCCTCGCCTTCTTCTTCTCCACCCCGGGCTACGAGACGGCGGCCGAGGGGGAAGCGTGGGCCGATGCGCCCGAGCGGATCCGGCGCCGCTTCGCCGAGACCCGGGCCGACTGGGACGCGGTCAGCGCCGAGGTGCCAGACGAGATGGTCGACGCCATGACCCTGGCCGGCACCCCCGACGAGGTCCGGGACCGGCTCCCGGCGGTGGAGGCCCGCCTGGCCGAGATCGGTGTCGACGAGCTCGTGTTCCAGACCGGCGCCGACCTCGACGAGCCGACGTTCGTGGCCAACTGCCGCCAGATCATCGACTGCTGTCGCCCCTGAGGTTCGAGCCGCGCCCGATCTGATGCCGGCAGTCGTCACCCGTGACGTCCGGGGGCAGTAGATCGGGGGTCAGGCCTCGGTGACCCTGACGTTGATCGACATCGTCTCGGTCCCGCCGCCGCCGAGGTAGATCACGCCCGAGGTCGGTGTGGCGTCGCGGTAGTTGCGGCCCTTGGCCACCCGCACGTGGTCGGCCCCCACCCGGCTGCCGTTGGTCGGGTCGTAGCCCCGCCACCCCATCATCGGCAGGAACGCTTCCACCCAGGCGTGAGAGGCGTCGGACTGGACCTTGTTGTCGTAGTCCGATCCGGTGAAGATGTAGCCCACCCGGTAGCGGGCCGGGATGTTCAACATCCGGGCCAGGCAGATCATCAGGTTGGCGAAGTCCTGGCACACCCCGGCCCGGTTGGAGAACACCTCGTAGGGCGTGGTCTCCAGCGTGGTGAACCCCGGCTTGTAGGAATAGTCGGAGTAGATCGTCCAGGCGATGTCGTCGAGGGTGGGCAGCAGCTCGGAGCGGTTGCGGTGGGCGAAGCTGCGGGCGTACTCGTGCAGCTCCTCCAGCTCGCTCTCCGGTAGCTCGGGGGGCAGGAGGTAGGAGTGCATCATGTGCTCCTGCCACGGCATCCACATGATCGGCAACTTGGGCGTACGGGGCAACAGGTCGGGGTGGTCGATCGGGGCCGCCACGGTGACCAGGGCGTTCACCGCGATCGACAGCTCCTGATAGGGGGCGTCGAGCTCCAGGCCGATCACGTCGTTGCCGAACACGTCCTCGAAGTCCCACCGCAGGCCCTGCACGCTGATGTCGACGGAGTGCTTGGCCACCTGCTGGAACTTGTCGTGCACCGGGGTGAGGCGTATCCGGTGGCTGGACCGCTCCACCGGGTGCTCGTAGTGGTACCTGGTCACGTGCTCCACGTGCAGCCGGCGGTACAGCGAGCGGGGGGCCAGGGCCAGGGGCGAGGGCACCGCCACCGAACCCGGCTCGGCCGGGCGCCCGTGGCCGAAGTGGGCCGGGGCCACCACCCGCCCGCCCTGCACGGCCACGTAGCCGCCGGGCGCGATCTCCTCGAAGTGCTCGTCGTCGAAGTCGATGGTGGACACCACCACCCCGGAGCGGTTCCAGTCCTGGTGTCCGCCGAGGCGCACCGACACCCCGTAGCGGCTCAGGTTGAGATCGCCCTCGGCGTACGGGGGTACGAACCGGCCGGCGAACATCGGCTGGAACGCCGACGTGCACCGGTAGGCGATCAGGGTGGAGCCGTCGGCCAGGAGCAGGTTGAGCGAGCCCAGCTCGTTGGCCTGGCCCAGGAGCTCGGCCACCCGCTCCGCCCCGAACTCCTCGATGGTGTCGGCCCCGGCGTCGACCAGGTGCTGGAGCAGCCAGCAGAACAGGTGCTCGGTGTCGGTGGGGCCCACCGGCCGCAACGACGGGTGGATGGGCAGCGGCAGTTCCTTGGACAGATCGCCGATCAGATCGCCGTTGTGGGCGATCAGCCACGACCGGCCGGCGAAGTTGCGCACGAACGGGTGTGTGTCCCGGTACGTCGCCCGCTTGGCCGCCCCCCGCAGGTGGGCCAGCAGCAGGCCGGTGCGCATCATCCCCCAGTCGGCCATCACGTCGGTCACGCCGGCCGACAGGCCCGACGTGGGGTCGCGGATGAAGGCCGCCCCCAACTCGTCGTTGGGATACCAGGCGACACCCCAGCCGTTGCGCTGGTCCACCACGGACGACGGGTCGTCGTCGAAGGCCAGGTAGGGCGATACCGCCTGATCGAAGGACAGACCGACGAGCTCGCTCACCGGCAACGCCTCACCAGGCCGGGCAGCAGGCGCGCCCGCAGGCCCGTAAGCGGGGCGGCCGGGGCCACGTCAGGTACGCGCCAGGAAGAATTCGGCATGGACCTGGTCGCTGAACGCCTCGAGGTCGGTGGCGTAGGAGCGCAGCCACTGGCTGGGCGAGGACCCGACGAACCAGTTCGACGTGGGGCCTTCCAGGCGATCGACCAGCTCCCGCATCATCTTCAGCGATCCGGTGTCGGGTCGGTCGGTGTCTTCGGTGGTCATCACACTCAGTTGGCGCTCGCAGCGGTGGGCACACCACAGCAGGCTCCGGGGGAACTCCCGGTCCTGAACGAGGAAGTTTATGGCATCGAGCGGGTCGAGCGATGTCTGGAAGACCCGCCGGTACTCCTGCAGCGCCCCCGCCGCCCGCAGCAGGTTCGACCAGTGACCCACCAGCGGCCGGTCGTGGCCCACCAGCCGGGCGAAGTAGACCTCGATCAGGCGGGCCATCAGCAGGCCCCGCTCCGTCATCCGTCCCACGGTGAGGAACCGCCAGGCGTCGTTGCGGGACATGGTGGCCTCGGTGATCCCCAGGAAGGTCTGACAGATCCGGCTCACCCGGGCGAACAGCTCCTGGGGCTCCTCGCGGAGCTTGCGGTCGAAGTCGAGATCGCACAGTTCCATCCAGGCGTCGTTCACCGACCCCCGCAGCTCCACCGGCACCCGCTCCCGGATGCCCCGCAGGTTGGAGCGGGCAGCGGCCAGGCACGACAGGATCGATCCCAGGTTGCCCCGGTCGTCGACCAGGAACCGGGTGACGGCGTAGGTCTCCAGTGGGTGGCCGGCCTCGTCGAACTCGCTGGTGAGGGCGAGAACCTCGAGCAGCTCGCTCCACCGCAGCCCGGCATCCACCGGCAGGCCCGACAGCACGCCGTGGTGGGCCTCGGCCAGCATCCGGGCCGTGCCGTCCATCCGCTCCAGGTAGCGGCCGGTCCAGTAGAGGGGCTCGGCCACCCGGGCCAGGATCACGTCGTCGCTGGTGCGCCCGGCCTGGTCGAGCGGTCGGCTGATGCCCACCCGGCCGCCGTCGGCCCGCAGCACCCAGGTGTCCTTCGATCCCCCGCCCTGCGACGAGTTGACGACCAGCGAGCCCTTGCGCAGCGCCACCCGGGTGAGGCCGCCGGGGAGGACGTCGATGTACTCGCCACCCACCACGAACGGCCGCAGGTCGATGTGGCGGGGTTCCAGGCGCCCGTCGACCAGCGTGGGATGGCGGCTCAGCTTGATCACCCGCTGGGCGATGTAGCGATGGGGCTCGGCCGCCACGAGCGTCCGGATCTCGGCCACCCCCTCGTCGGTGGCCTGAGGGCCGATGAAGATGCCGTAGCCGCCCGAACCGTCGACCGGTTTGATCACCCACCGGGTGGGGTCGGCCATCACCTCGGCCCGGGCCTCCGGGTTGCGCAGCAGGAACGTCTCCACGTTGGACAGGATCGGCGTCTCGTTCAGGTAGTACCGGATCATGTCGGGCACGAAGGTGTACATGGCCTTGTCGTCGGCGGCCCCGTTGCCCAGGGCGTTGGCCAGGGTCACGGCGCCCGCCTTGGCCGCCCTCACCAGGCCCTTCACCCCGAGCATGGAGTCGGGGTGGCCCACCTCGGGATCGAGGAAGGCGTCGTCGACCCGGCGGTAGATGACGTCCACAGCCTTGCGGCCGCGGGTGGTGCGCATCCAGACCCGGTCCTCGTCGACCATCAGATCCGACCCCTCCACCAGGGCGACGCCCATGTTCTGGGCCAGGAAAGCGTGCTCGAAGTAGGCCGAGTTGTAGATACCGGGTGTGAGGAGCACCACGGTGGGGAGGCCACCGGTCATCGAGGGCGGGGCGATCGACTGGAGGGCCCGCAGCAGGAGGGTGGGGTACTGCTCGACCGTCCGGATCTTCGCCTCGGCCAGCATCTTGGGCAGGAGGCGCGTCATGGCCAGCCGGTTCTCGAGCACGTAGGAGACGCCGGAGGGCACCCGCAGGTTGTCTTCCAGCACCAGATAGCGACCGTCGTCGTCCCGCACGAGGTCGATGCCGGCCACCAGAGCCCGGGCGTTGAACGGCTGGGGCACGCCCTTGGCCCAGTCGGTGTACCCGTCGGCCCCGGCCACCAGGTCGGCGGGGACGATCCCGTCGTTGACGATGGCGGCCGGGCCGTCGTAGATGTCGCCGAGGAACTGGTTGAGGGCCCGGAGGCGCTGCACCAGCCCGGCCTCCACCTCGGCCCACTCGGTGGCCGGGATGACCCGGGGCACGAGATCGAGGGGGAAGGTGCGTTCGGTGCCGTCGGTGTCGCCGTAGACGGTGAAGGTGATGTCCCTCGTTCGGAACAGCGTGTCCTTCACCTGCTGGCGGCGGACCAGCTCGTCGGCGCCCATCACCGAGATCTGGTGGGCCACCAGCTCGTAGGTGGAGCGGAAGGCGCCAGAGGGGTCGATCACCTCGTCGAAGAAGCCGTTGTACTCGTAGTCGACGAAGGGCCCGCTTTGTGCCATGGCCCGACAATACTCCAATAGCCCGTTCAGCAGGTCAGCCTCCACACCCCCCTATCGGAGGTTCCCCGGCCCGTTTGACCAGCATCTTTCGCGTTCCTTACCACGCCGGGGGCGCGGTCAGCGGGCCTGGGGAAAGCCGAGGTCCACCCCTCGCTCGTGGGGGTCGGGCCAGCGCACGGTGACGGCCTTGTACGAGGTGTAGAACTTCACACCCTCGGGGCCGTAGACGTGGGTGTCGCCGAACAGCGAGTCTTTCCAGCCGCCAAAGGAGTGGTAGGCCATCGGCACCGGGATGGGCACGTTGATGCCCACCATGCCCGCCGTCACCTCCCGCTGGAACACCCGGGCCGCGCCACCGTCGTTGGTGAAGATGGCCGCCCCGTTGCCGTAGGGGTTCGAGTTGACCAGGGCCAGCGCCTCGTCGAACGTCTCGGCCCGCATCACCGCCAGGACGGGCCCGAAGATCTCGTCGGCGTAGATCTTCATGGCCGGGGTCACCCGGTCGAACAGGCAGGGCCCGAGCCAGAAGCCGCCGGGGTGGCCGTCCACCTGCAGGTCGCGGCCGTCGACCACCAGATCGGCCCCCTCGCTCAGGCCCAGGTCGACGTAGCTGCGTACCCGGTCCCGGTGGGTGGCCGTGACCAGCGCCCCCATGTCGACCGCCTCCTCGGACAGCCCCGGCCCGATCCGCAGCCGCCCGATGCGCTCCACGATGGCGGGGATGAGCCGGTCGGCCACGTCGCCCACCGCCACCACCACCGAGATGGCCATGCACCGCTCGCCGGCCGAGCCGTAGCCGGCGCTCACCGCTGCATCGGCCGCCTGGCCGATGTCGGCGTCGGGCAGGACCACCATGTGGTTCTTCGCCCCGCCCAGGGCCTGGACCCGCTTGCCGGCGGCCGAGGCCCGTTGGTGGATGGCCCGGGCGATCGGGGTGGATCCGACGAAGCTGACGGCGGCGACATCAGGATGGTCGAGCAGGGCGTTGACCGCCGTGGCGTCGCCCTGGACCACGTTGAGCACCCCGTCGGGCACGCCGGCCCGTTGCACCAGCTCGGCCAGCAGCAGCGATGCCGAAGGATCCCGCTCGGAGGGTTTCAGCACGAACGTGTTCCCGCAGGCCAGGGCCATGGGGAACATCCACATGGGCACCATCACGGGGAAGTTGAACGGAGTGATCCCGGCCACCACGCCCAGGGGCTGGCGCACGCTGTAGGCGTCGACGGCCGACGACACGTCGGGGGTCATCTCCCCCTTCAGCAGCGACGGGATGCCGCAGGCGAACTCCACCACCTCGAGGCCCCGCTGCACCTCGCCCAGGGCATCGGCGAAGACCTTGCCGTGCTCGGCCGAGATCGTGCGGGCCAGCTCCGACCGGTTGGCGTCGATCAGCTCCCGCAGCTTGAACATGACGCCGGCCCGCTGCGACAGGGATGCCTCCCGCCAGGCCGGGAACGCCGCCCGGGCGGCGGCCACGGCCTCGTTCACGTCGTCGACCGAGGCCAGCGGCACCTGGCCGGTGACCGCCCCGGTGGCCGGGTTGAACACGGGGGAGGTGGCGCCCGGGTTGCCGGTTGTGGCCCGGCCGCCGATCCAGTGCGTGATGGTCATGAAACGCAGCGTAGCTGCGGGCCGGGTTGGGCCCCGGCCCAGATGGGGCGCGGGGGCGCAGCCCCCGCAACGAGGAGGTCAAACCAGGGTGGTGACAGTGATGAAGGTCCCGCCGGGTTGCCGTACCCGCCAGCCGACGGACCCTCTATGGTTGGCGCCATGAAGGTGCTGGTGACCGGGGCCGCCGGGCCCGTGGGGTCTGCAATCGAGTCCGTCGTCCCCGCCCTCCACGGCGACGAGGTGGTGAGCGCGGCCGTGGACCTGCTCGACCCGGTGGCGGTGGCGGGCTATGTGGAGCGCCACGCCCCCGACGGCATCGTGCACAGCGCCCTGGCCCCCGACCGGGAGCGCATCCTGCGGGACCGCCAGTACGGGTGGCGCACCCAGGTGGAGTCCACCCGCGTCCTGGCCGATATCGCCACCCGGGCCGGGATCCCGTTCGTCCTGCTATCGAGCGACTGGGTGTTCGACGGCACCCAGGGCCCGGCCTCCGAGCAGACCCCGCCCAACCCGATCAGCCTCCCCGGGTTCCTCCAGGCGGCGGCGGAGATCGTGACCCTCGATCGTGACGGGGCGGTGGCCCGGGTGTCGGCCGTGAACACCGCCCGGACCGGGCCCGACGAACCGGCGGCCGGTCCCTACGGCAGCCTCGACTTCGTGGCCCCGCTGGTCGATGCCCTGGAGGCGGGCCGGCCGTTCACCGTGTGGGAGGCGGACGATCTGAACATGATCGCCACCCCGTCGCTGGCCTCGATGTGCGCCGAGGTGATCCGGGCCCTCCTGGCCGACCGGGTGAGCGGCATCGCCCACTGCTGCGGGGCCGACGCCGTGAGCCGCCGGGAGCTTGCCCTGGCCGTGGTCGACGCCTTCGAGCTCGACGGCAGCCTGCTCCGCTTCGGCCGTCCGCCGCAGCCCGCCCCCCTCGCCCTCCCCTACGATTCGTCGCTCGACGCCGCCGAGACGGCCAAGCGGCTCGACGTCGAGCTGCCCACCCTGGCCGAGCTGCTCGGGGCACTGCGCCGCGAGCGGATCACCGGCACCGTCACCCCCTTCGTCGAGTAGCCGGCCCGGCGGCCCCGGGGCGGTCGGGTCGTCCCGATGCGTCCGAGCGGCGGTCGGCGCCGTCCGGACGCATCAGATCCCGGCCCGTCGCCGGATCAGACGATGCGGCTGGTGAGGACGCCGATGCCCTCGATCTCGACCTCGCACGTGTCTCCCGGGTGCATCCACACCGGCGGCTTGCGGGCCCCGCCGACACCCTCGGGGGTACCGGTGGCGATCACGTCGCCCGGCACCAGCGACAGGCACCGGGTGGCGTAGGCGATCACCTCGTCGATCTTGAACAGCATGCAGTCGGTGGTGGACGACTGCATGGTCTCGCCGTTCACCCGGGTCATGATGGCCTTGCCGTAGGGGTCGCCGTACTCGTCGGCCGTCACCACCACCGGGCCGATGGGACCGGAGCGGTCCGGGTTCTTGCCCAGGGCCCACTGGCCGGTGGCCCGCTGGCACTTGCGGGCGCTGATGTCGTTGAAGCAGGTGTAGCCGAGCACGCCGGCCATGGCCTGGTCCTGCGGGGTGTCGACGAGGTGCGAGCCGATGATGACCCCCAGCTCGCACTCCCAGTCCAGGCCCGGCTCGCCCGAGGGCACCGGCACCTCGTCGCCGTCGCACGACAGCTGGGAGTACCAGCGGGCGAAGACGTTGGGGAACTCCGGCTTGTCCCGCCCCGTCTCGGCCACGTGGGCGGCGTAGTTCAGGCCGAGGCACAGGATCTTCGAGGTGGTGGGCACCGGTGGCACCTGCTCGATGCCGGCCAGGGGCACCGTCGCTCCCGACGGGGCGGTGGCCAGCCACCGGGCGGTGTCGGCGTAGAACTCGTCGATGGTGCAGAGCCTGGTGACCTGGTCGTTGGCCACGACCCCGATGCAGGACTGCCCGTCGTGGCGGAACCCGAGGAATCTCATGTGTGCTTCGCTGGCCTTTCTTGGCTTGTCGTCGTTCAACCCTCGCCCTCGGGAGGAGGGCCGGGCGGGGTGCCGTCGCCCCAGGGGGAGCCTCCGAGCTCCTCCCGGTCGTGCTGGCTGGTCCAATTGGACACATCGGGCCCGACCGGGACGATCCCGGTGGGGTTGATGGTCCGGTGGACACCGTAGTAGTGCTCCTTGATCTGACCGAAGTCGATGGTGTCGCCGAAGCCGGGGGTCTGGAACAGGTCCCGGGCGTAGGCCCACAGCACCGGCATCTCGGTGAGCTTCTGGCGGTTGCACTTGAAGTGGCCGTGGTACACGGCGTCGAAGCGGACGAGGGTCACCCACAGCCGGACGTCGGCCTCGGTGATCGCATCCCCCATGAGATAGCGCCGACGGGACAGCCGCTCCGACAGCCGGTCGAGCTGGCTGAACACGGCGCTGTAGGCCTCCTGGTAGGCGCCCTGGTCGGCGGCGAAGCCGGCCCGGTAGACCCCGTTGTTCAGATCCTGGTAGATCTCCTCCATCAGCTCGTCCATCTCGGCCCGCTGTTGCTCGGGGTACAGATCGGGAGCGCCGGGGCGGTGGTGGGCCGTCCATTCGGTGGACAGGTCGAGCGTGAGCCGGGCGAAGTCGTTGGTGACGACCTCGCCGGTGCGCTCCTCCACCAGGGCCGGCACCGTGATCCCCTTGGGATAGCCGGGGAACCGCTTCTCGTAGGCGTCGCGCAGCCACTCGATGCCGAGCACGGGGTCGACGTTGCCGGGGTCGAGGTGGAACCGCCAGCTGCGCTCGTCGTGGAGCGGGCCGGGCACGCCGAGGGAGATCGCCGACTCCAGGCCGAGGAGGCGGCGCACGATCAGGGAGCGGTTGGCCCACGGGCAGGCCCGGGCGGCGACCAGCCGGTACCGGCCGGCCTCCACCGGGTAGCCGTCGGCGCCGTCGGCCGTTACCCGGGTGGTGATGTAGCTCGAATCGCGGACGAAAGCACCGTCTGCTGCCATGGGATCTCGCCCCTCGCTCACCGGGCCGCTGACGGGCCCGCTCGTACTCAGACTCTGCCCGCAACCGGCCCGAATGTAGCCGCTGTGGCTGTGCCCATGCTGTTGGCCGGAGGCGAACCCCGAGGAAACCGGAGGGTTCCCGTAGGGTGTTGGGGTGTCTCGCGCCCCCTACCTGACGAGCCGGCTCCAGGGCTTCGGCACCACGATCTTCGCCGAGATGTCGGCCCTGGCCGTGCAGACCGGAGCCCTCAACCTGGGGCAGGGCTTTCCCGACCACGACGGCCCGCCCGAGGTGATGGACGCTGCGGTGGCCGCCATCCGATCGGGCCAGAACCAGTACCCGCCCGGCCCCGGCATCGAGGACCTGCGCCGGGCCGTGGCCGAGCACCAGCAGCGGTTCTGGGGCATCGAGGTCGACCCCGGGGCCGAGGTGCTGATCACGGCGGGGGCCACCGAGGCCCTGGCCGCCGCCCTGCTCGGCCTGTGCGAGACGGGCGACGAGGTGGTGGTGTTCGACCCCCTGTACGACTCCTACGGCGCCGGGATCGCCCTGGCCGGGGCGACGGCCCGGCCGGTGCTGCTGGCTCCGGGGCGGGGCGAGGGCGACGGGTTCGGGTTCGACCCCGACGAGCTGCGCCGGGCCTTCAGCGCCAAGACCCGCCTGATCCTGCTGAACACGCCCCACAACCCCACGGGCAAGGTGTTCACCCGCCAGGAGCTGGCCCTGGTGGCCGAGCTGTGCCAGGAGCACGACGTGCTGGCCGTCACCGACGAGGTGTACGAGCACCTGGTGTTCGACGGCCACACCCACCACCCGTTGGCCGCCTTCCCCGGCATGGCCGACCGGACGCTCACCGTGTCGTCGGGAGGCAAGACCTTCTCCTGCACCGGCTGGAAGATCGGCTGGGCCTGCGGGCCGGCGCCCCTGGTGGCCGCGGTGCGGACGGCCAAGCAGTTCCTCACGTTCGTGAACGGGGCCCCGTTCCAGCCGGCCATCGCCGCCGGACTCCGCCTGGGTGACAGCTACTTCACGCGTTTCGCCGCCGATCTCCAGGCCAAGCGGGACCTCCTGGGGGGCTACCTGGACCGCGCCGGGTTCCGGGTCCATCCCCCCGAAGGCACCTACTTCACCACGGCCGACATCACCCCGGTGGTGGAGCGCCTCGGGGGCGACATGCCGGCCGACTCCGTCGGCTTCTGCCTCGCCCTGCCCCACCGGGCCGGGGTGGTGGCCGTGCCCAGCTCGGTGTTCTACACCGACTCGAGGGACGGCCGGACCTTGATCCGGTTCTGCTTCGCCAAGAACGACGCCATGCTGGCCGACGCCGGCCAGCGCCTGATCGACACCTTCGCCTGAGCCCGGCCCCCGGCCCCCGCCCACTCCCACTCCCACTCCCACTCCCGCGCCCGCTCGATCCGCGGCACGGCTCGCCCGCCTGCGCCCGCTCGATCCGCGGCACGGTTCGAGCCGTGTCGCGAACCGTGCGCCGAGCGCGCACATCGCGTCACCGGTTCAAACTGCGTCGCGGATGGTGCGGGCGTTGGTCGGGTCGGCGTCGAGCACCGATTGGGGGATCGGCCGCATCTGGAACACGGCCCCGGCACCGGCGGCCACGGCGATGGCGACGCCCCACCACCGGCTGCCGGCGAGGTCGGTGAGGAGACCCACCAGCGTGGGGCCGAGCGCCCCGGCCAGCCCGAATCCCATGCCCAGGACGCCCATCGCCGCCCCCAGCTGGTCCCGCTCGAACAGCTCGTCGGCGTAGATGCCCTGGAGGGGCGAGGTTGCTCCGATGCCGAATCCGGCCACGGCCACGTAGATCAGGGCCACCCACACCCGCCCGGCCACGATCAGCACCCCCACCCCGAGGGTGATGGCGATGTAGGCCAGCTGGATCGAACGCCTGGCCCCGAGGCGGGCCACGATACGGGCCACCGGGATCCGGCCGCTGACCTGGGCCACCCCCCGGGCTCCGGCCATCCAGGCCGCCGTGGCCACCGGCAGCCCGGCGGAGGTCATCAGCGGCACCTGGTAGACGAGGATCGTGCCCACCCCCAGCCCGATCAGGGCCGACGCCACGAGGAAGCGCCGGGCCGGGACCGACCGCATCACCACACCGAGCTGGAGCGGGGCCCGCTGGCGGCCGGCGTCGGGCCGGTCCCGGATGACGATGGCCGCCATCACCAGCACGGCGGCCGTGCCGGCCTCCAGCGTCCGCATGGTGGCCCGCCATCCGATGCGCTGCTCCAGATAGGCGGCCAGGGGCAGGTAGACCGTGCTGGAGAAGGCGCCGTAGATCGTGAGCCGGGCGATGGCCAGAGCCGGCCGGTGGGGGGCGGCCCGCACCGCCGTGGCCTGGGTGATGTGGTAGAACCCGAGTGACTGGAGTGACGCCCCGCCCAGCACGGCGCCCAGCGCGAACACCGGCAGCGACGGGGCGGCCGACGCCAGGCCGAGCCCGAGGACCGACAGGCCAGCGGCGGCGAGGAACGCCAGCCGGCTCCCCCGCCGGTCGATCAGGCGGCCGGCGGGAAGGGCGGCCAGGGCGCCGATGGCGGCCGACGCCGAGAAGGTGGCGGTGAGCCCCGCTTCCGGCCACCCGGTATCGGCCAGGATCGGTTCGAGCAGCACGCCGAAGGCGTAATACCAGGCGCCGTAGGCCGAGATCGTCACCAGCCCCAACAGCACGATCGTCAGGTGAGGGAAGCGGAGATCGTCGCTGTCGTCACCTCCGCCGGCGTCCATCCCCGAACAGTACGCCACCTCCGGAGGGGGTACCCTCCCGGCATGAGCGATGACGAGCTGGCCAAGGCCCGCAGGGAGCTGGAGAAGGAGTACGCCCAGGCCCGGCAGGCGTTGGCGCCGATCGAGCAGGCGTACCAGACGCTGATGGACGCCACCCCGGAAGACGATCTGTCGGGGATGCTGGGCGACCTCGAGGACGCGGTGCACAAGGCCCGCACCGGCGGCCTCCTGGGGTCGGGGGCGAACGGCCATCGCCGGGCCCTGGAGGACTACCTCAAGGTCAGGATGGCCCGCGGCGGCCGGGCCTGACTCACCAGTTGGTGGCGATGTACCTCACCAGTCGGTGGCGATGTACCTCACCAGTTGGTGGCGATGTACTGCGTCTCGGTGAACTCGTAGATCCCCTCGCTGGCGCCCTCCCGGCCGAGGCCCGACTGTTTCATGCCCCCGAAAGGTGCAGCCGGGTCGGACACGGCGCCCCGGTTCAGACCCACCATGCCCGACTCCAGCCGCTCGCTCACCCGTAGGCCCCGGGCGAGATCGGCGGTGTAGACGTAGGCGGCGAGGCCCATCTCGGTGTCGTTGGCCTGGGCGATCATCGTGTCGGTGTCGGTGAAGGGGATCACCGGGGCCACCGGGCCGAAGATCTCCTCCGACGTGATCGGTGAGTCGGGCGCCACGTCGGCCAGCACGGTGGGGGCGTAGAAGAACCCGGGGCGCTCCAGCGGGGCGCCGCCCACAGCGGCGGTGGCCCCGGCCCCGACGGCCTGGCGCACCAGCGAGTCGATCGACTCGATGGCCTGGGCGTTGATCATGGGCCCGCAGGTGACGCCGTCGTCGAAGCCGCTGCCCACCTTCATGGCGCCCATGGCGGCGGCCAGCTTGCCCGTGAACTCGGCCGCCACCCCCGCCTCCACGAAGAAGCGGTTGGCGGCGGTGCAGGTCTCGGCCGAGTGGCGCATCTTGGCCACCATGGCTCCCTCCACCGCGGCGTCGAGGTCGGCGTCGTCGAACACGATGAACGGGGCGTTGCCGCCGAGCTCCATCACGGTCTTGAGCACCCGGTCGGCGGCCCGGCGCAGGAGCTGGCGGCCGATGTCGGTGGACCCGGTGAACGAGACCATGCGCACCGCCTTGTGGTCGACGGCGGCATCGAACCAGGAACCGGAGCTGGACGTGGGCACCACGTTCACGACTCCGGCCGGCACGCCGGCCTCCTCGAGCAACTCGGCGATGCGCAGCGCGGTGAGCGGGGTATCCCGCGGTGGCTTGATCACCACGGCGTTGCCGGCGGCCAGGGCCGGCGCCAGCTTGCGGGTGATCATGGCAGCCGGGAAGTTCCACGGTGTCACCATCACCACCACGCCCACCGGCGGATGGTGGACGATGATCCGGTTGGTGCCGGCCGGAGCCATGCCCAGCGAGCCCTGGATCCGCACCGCCTCCTCCGAGTTCCAGCGGAAGAACTCGGCGGAGTAGGCCACTTCACCCGTGGAGTCCACCAGCGGTTTGCCGTGCTCCAGGGTGATGAGACGAGCCAACTCGTCGGTGTGGTCGACCATGGTCTGCCAGCAGGCCCGCAGCACCTCGGCCTTCACCCGGGGAGCGGTGGCGGCCCACGAGCGCTGGGCCTCGGCCGCGGCGTCGCAGGCGGCGGTGGCCTCGGCCGGGCCGCCGGCGGCCACGGTGGTGATCTCGTCGCCCGTGGCCGGGTCGAGCACGGCGATGCGTTCGCCGCTGCCCCCGTCGAGCCACTTGCCACCGATGAGGAGTTGGTTGCGCATCGTCATCCCTTCAGCTCTCGCAGGCTGCGAGCCAGCAGCGCCATCTCCACTGCCCCGACGGCGGCTTCCTCACCCACATTGTGTCCTCCGGCGCCCTGGCTCCGGGCGTCGGCCTGGGCCTCGTTCTCCACCGTGAGCACCCCGAACAGGATCGGGACACCGGTGTCGAGCTGGGCCTGCTGAACGCCCCGGGCGCACTCCCCCGACACGATCTCGTAGTGGGTGGTCTCCCCCCGGACCACGGCACCGATGCACACCACGGCGTCGACCGTGCCCGAGGCGGCGAGCAGCTTGGCCGCCAGCGGGATCTCGAAGCTGCCGGGCACCGAGCACTCCACCCGGTCCGTGACCCCGAGGCCGTCCAGCCCCCGCGTCACCCCTTCGGCCAGCCGGCCGACGATGCCGGCGTTCCACCGGGCCCGCACCACCCCGACCCGCAGCCCGGCCCCGCTCGTTCCCTCTGGAACCTGCGACCGTTCATCCCCTGAAGCCATCGCGCCCACCATAGCCAAACCCGAGCACGGGCCCCGGGGCCGGGAGCGGGCCGTCGACTAGGGTGAGGCGGATGAAGCTGTTGTCGAGGTTGGTAGGGCGGCGAGCGTCCAAGCTGGGGTTGATGTCGGACGTGGCGATGGTGGGGGCGGCCGCCTACCGGGTGGCCCGGCACCCTCCGGACGGCACCAAGACCAGGAAGAAGCCGACCGTCGTGCAGTGGATGCTGGTGGCCGGGGCCGCCTTGCGCATCCTGGGCCGGGTCCGCCAGGTGCGGCGGAACCGCCGGGCCGGCGCCGTCAGCTGACATGGCGGGCGGCGACAGCACCGACGCCGGACAGGACATCGCCTACGACGATGTCCTCCGGGAGCGCCTGGCCCGCAACCTGTCCCGGCACGAGGTCAAGCAGCACGAGCTCGACGGCCGGCGCCACGCCGCGGTGGCCGTGGTGGTGCTCGACAGCGACGCCGATCTCCACGGGGACGACCCCCTGGAGATCGGCCGTATGTCGATGATCGCCGACATTCCCGGGGTGGACCTCTCGACCCTCACCGGGCGGGTCGACGGCACCGCCGGCGGCGCCTCCGTGCTGCTCACACGACGGGGGTCCCGCCTCAACGCCCATGCCAGCCAGTGGGCGCTGCCGGGGGGCCGGATCGACCACGGCGAGACGGCGCTGGAAGCGGCGCTGCGGGAGCTGGAGGAGGAGGTGGGGCTGCTGCTGGGGGCGGCCCACCTGCTGGGCCAACTCGACGACTACCCGACCCGTTCCGGCTACGTCATCACCCCGTTCGTGTTCTGGGCCGGGCCGGACGCCGAACCGGTGGGCAACCCGGCAGAGGTGGCGTCGCTGCACCGGATCTCGCTACGGGAGCTGACCCGGGCCGACTCGCCCCGGTTCGTCACGATCCCCGAGAGCGACCGGCCCGTCATCCAGGTGCCGGTGGGGGGTGACCTGATCCACGCCCCGACCGGAGCCGTGCTCTACCAGTTCCGGGCGGTGGCCTACGACGGCGCCACCACCAGGGTGGACGAGTTCGAGCAGCCTGTCTTCGCCTGGCGCTGAACCGGGCCGTCGACCAGCCGAAAGCCGTTGAACCAGGGAAAACCGCGGTTAGCATCTGAACGCTTTGTCAGCGTGTCGAGCTGTCTGCTCGGCCGCACTGCAACCCCGGGAGGGCCCTGTCATGAACCGCAAGCTCCGCGCCACCGTCGGCGCATCCGTTGTCGCCGCTTCGTTCCTCCTGGCCGCCTGTGGCTCGGACTCCGACGACAGCGACACCGACAGCACCACCGGTGGGAGCACGCCCACCACCGAGGCTGCCACCGAGACCTCCGAGAGCTGATCCTCTCCCTTCCCGTTCGGTGCCGACCGCCTCAGGGCGGTCGGCACCGGCGCGTTCAGCGCGTCGTTCGTCGCTCCCGGGCGCCCGTCCCGTCGTTCACAGGGCGTTATCACGGTGCGCGTGGCTCGCCGCCCAGCCCGGCTACCATCCCCCGGACCAATTGCATTGCCGGTTTTAAGTATTCGTTGGGAGCGTCGACTGCTTGCGCCGGCCCAACCGGGAGAAGTGAACAACGCATGCCATACAGCCTGATCAGGGGCGGGGCCGCAGGTGCCCTGGCCCTGAGCCTCGTGCTCGCCGCCTGCGGCTCCAGCGGTGACGACACCGACACCACGGGCGCGTCCACCGCCGTCAGCGAGGCCGGGTCGTCGGCCACCACCGAGGCCGGGGCGTCGGCCACCACCGAAGGCGACGCCGCGGCCACCACCGAAGCAGCCGCCGCTGCGGCTGACGGCCAGGCCGTCGAGCTGAAGGAATGGTCGGTTACCGTCACCGGCGACGTGACGAGCGGGGCCAACACCTTCGCCATCGCCAACACCGGCGAGAATCCCCACGCCCTGGCGATCGTGAAGGGCGACTCCTACGAGTCGCTGCCCAAGCTGGACAACGGCGCGGTCGACGAGGCCAACCTGGAGGCCGGCGCCTTCATCGGGCAGTCGGAACGGGTGGCCCAGGGCTCCACCGGCACCCTGTCGGTCACCTTGGAGCCCGGGAACTACGTGTTCTTCTGCCCCATCGCCTTCGGCCCCAATTCCCACGCCAAGGCCGGCCAGGTCCTGCCGGTCACGGTCAGCTGAGCCCGGTGACCGGCGCGGCGCAGGAGTCAGCAGCCCGATGAAGACCTTCCTCGGGCTCCCGGCCCATCCCCTCTTCGTCCATGCGCCGCTGGTGCTGGTGCCCCTGGTCGCCCTGGCTGCCGTGACGCTGGCACTACGCCCGAGCTGGCGGCGGCGCTGCAGCACTGCGCTCGCCGTCGCCGCCCTGGTGGCGATGGTGGCCACGTTCCTGGCCATGCAATCGGGCGAGGCGTTCGAGCCGGCGGTGCGCGACATCGTGAACCTCGACACCCACAAGTCGCTGGCCCAGACCACGCGCCTCCTGGTCGTCGTGTTCTTCCTCGGCTCGGCGGCGGCGGCCGCGCTGGACCGGATGCGGGGCGACGAGCGGCCCTGGGCCGACAAGGCCGCTCAGGCCGTGGTCGCCGTCACCGCGGTGATGGGGGTGGCCGGTTCGGTGTGGATGGCCCGCACCGGCCACGAGGGGGCGCGGCTCGTGTGGGACGGTGTCGAGCTGATGGTGCGGCTCGGGATCCCGGGCCGCTGAGCGACCGGCTGGGGCCGGCGCCCGGCCGCAGGCCGGCGCCGCTCCGGTCTCAGCCGTCCCAGGGCGTACCGAACGTGTCGGCGTACGCCATGGCCTCGGGACCACGCCGGGTGATCGGGCCGTGGCCCTTCAGCATCGGATACCCGATGGGCACCATGGCCGCCGTGGCCCAGTCTTCGGGGATGCCGAGCGCCTCCTTCACCTCGCCCTCCCGCAGGCAGTGCAGGGTGGTGAGCGTGCAGCCCAGGCCCTCGGCCACGCACGCCAGCATCAGGTTCTGCACCGGCGGGTAGACCGACGCCCCGCCCACCAGGCTGATCCGGTCGAGCTTGGCGTCGGTGACGGCCATGCGCTTGAAGTCGGCGCAGAACAGCAGGATCGCGGGGGCTTCGGCCATGTGGTCGGCCAGATGATCGCCGGCCACCAACATCCGGCTCCACCGGGCCTGGTCATCGGCCTCCATCGCTTCCATGCGCTTCACGTAGCCGCCCCGGTACCGCTCCCACTCGGGCCGGTAGATGTCGGCCAGGCGGGACTTGAGGTCCGGGCGGCGTACCACGATCACCTTCCACGGCTGCTGGTTGCCGCCGGTGGGCGCCCAGCAGGCGGCCTGCAGAACCCGTTGGAGCACGTCGTCGGGAATGGGATCGGGCTTGAGCCGACGCACGGCCCGCAGCGTGCTCATCACGTCGTAGAGGGGCGGTCCACCGTGGTTCTCAGCCATGGGGCCAGACCCTACTACCTCAGGTCGGCAGCCAGGCCTGCCAGGTGTCCTCGTTGGCCTCGATCCAGTCGCTGGCGGCGGCACCGATCGACACGCCGTCCCGCTCCACCGACTGGAGCATGGCCTGCTGATCCTCGGCGCTGAGGGTGAAGGCGGTGAGGAAGGCGGCCACCGCCGGCGCCCTGGCCTCCAGCCCGGGGGACGCCGCCTTGAACAGCTCGTCGGGCGGGTAGTCGCAATCGACCCCCGGGCCGCCGGCCACCGCCTCGGCCCGACAGGCCTCGGTGGAGGGGGGAAGGGCCACCTTCACCAGGTCGTACGTGGCGGCCACGGCGGTGGGCACCCACCAGTACACGAGGATCGGAGCCCGGGTGGCGGCCGCCCGCTCCAGCCGGGCCGCCGTCTCCTCCTCGCTGCCGCTGTAGTCGACGGTCAGGGGCAGGCCCAGGTTGCGGATGATGTCCTCGTCGTGCTCCCGGTAGCTGTCGTCGATCCCCACCAGCACACCCCCCACCAGCTGGGCCGTGGCCGGATCGCGCAGCGACTCCCAGCTGGCCAGCTCGGGATGGTCGTCCACGGCGTAGCGGGGCACATACCAGCCCACCTGGCCGACCGGGCCCAGCGGACCGAGCCGCACCACCTGGCCCCGGTCGAGGATCCGCTGGTCGTGCTCGTCGACGGCCGAGGGCCAGACCTCGAGGACGGCGTCGAGCCGGCCCGACGCCAGATCCCGGTACATGGCTGTGGCGTCGTCGACCCGGGTGGGTTCCACCGGATACCCGAGGCGGAGCTCGATGAGCTGCTCGGCGATGGCGACGTTCAGGGCCGAGGCCGTCCAGTCGTTCACGGCGAGGCGGATCACCGGCTTGAACGGGCTGGTGGACGCGGTGTCGTCGCCCGAGCCGGAGCACCCGGCCGCCATCAGCGCAGCCACCGCCGCCGCCACCACGGCCACGACCCGCTGGTGGCGACGGGGACAGGGGTTGGGGCGGGCAGCGGGCACGGGCACCTTTCACATCCCCGCCGCCGGCGGGCGGGAGATCACAGCGGAGTGGGCCAGGTCCGGAGCCTCGATCGGCTCCGGGGGCGCCGATGGGCCATGATACGGGGCGGATCACCGGGGTCCGGCCCAACCGGGGGCCGCCCCCAGGGCAGGAAGGGGTGGGTCGATGGCCGGCAGACTGGACGGGAAGGTGGCGCTCATCACCGGGGGCGCCCGGGGCCAGGGAGCAGCCGAAGGCGAGCTGTTCGCCTCCGAGGGTGCCACGGTGCACCTCACCGACGTGCTGGTGGACGAGGGTGAGGCGCTGGCCGCCCGGATCGGCGGGGCGTTCCACGAGCACGACGTGACCGACAGCGCGGCCTGGGAGGCGATCGTCGAGACGGTGGTGGCCGATCACGGCCGAATCGACGTGTTCGTCAACAACGCCGGCATCTTCCGCATCGCTCCCCTTCTGGAGACCGACCGGGAGCTGTGGGACCGGATCATCGCCGTGAACCAGACCGGCGTCTACCTGGGCCTGGCCGCCGTGGCCCCGGTGATGGTGAACCAGCGGAGCGGGTCGATCATCAACATCTCGTCGATCGCCGGGTTGCGGGGGGCGGGGACGGCCTTCGCCTACGGGGCGTCGAAATGGGCGGTGCGGGGCATGACCCGCAGCGCCGCCCAGGAGCTGGCGCCCCACGGGGTGCGGGTGAACTCGATCCATCCCGGGATCATCGACACGCCCATGGCGGCCGAGTTCGACCGGGTGGGGGTGCGGGAGACGCTGACCCAGCGGATTCCCGTGGGCTACATGGCCACCGCCGACGACGTGGCCAAGCTGGCCCTGTTCCTCGCCTCGGACGACTCGACGTACTGCACCGGCAGCGAGTTCGTGGTGGACGGCGGCTTCACGGCCTGATCCGGCGGCGCTGGCGCCGGGTCGTGCGCTTGCCGACTACTCTCGGTCGGGTGGACGGCGTGCACGACATGGGTGGGGTGCAGGGGTACGGGCCGGTGCCCTATCGGCGCAACGAGACGGCGCAGGTGACCGAGCGGTGGGAGGCCCTGTCGGGCGCGGCGATGTTCGCCCTGCTGCGGTCGGGGCTCACCAACATCGACGCCCACCGGCACCGCATCGAACGGCTCGACCCGACCCGCTACCTCCCGATCAGCTACTGGGGGCGCTGGCTGGCCGCCGTCGAGTCGGCCGTGGTGGACCAGGGCCTGACCGACGTGGCCGAGATCGAGGCCGAGATCCGGCGGCTCGGGCACGATCCGGCCGAGTCGTTGCCGCCGCCCCGCATGCACCCGGTGGAGCAGCTCGAGAGCCGGGAGAACGATCCCACGTTCATCCGCCCGGTCGACCACCCGCCCCGGTTCGCCGTGGGCGACAGCGTGCGCACCCAGGCCTACGCCCCCCACGCCGGCCATCACCGGCTCCCCCGGTACTGCCGGGGTCGGATCGGCCAGGTGGAGCGGGCCTACCCGGCCTTCACCCTGCCCGACACCATGGCCCACGGCCGGGGGGAGAACCCCACCTACGTGTACGCCGTGGCCTTCGATGCCGTGGAGCTGTGGGGCCCGGACGCAGACCCCAACCAGCGCTGCCTCATCGATCTGTTCGAGACCTACCTCCAGCCAGCCTGAGCCGGCCCCCAGCCCCCGGAGCCTCCAGTGAGCGACCACGACCACGACCACGACCATCATGATCACGGGCACGACCACGACCACGACCACGATCACGGGCACGACCATGATCACGGGCACGACCCGGAGATGGCCCGGGCCCAGGCGATCCGGGCCGAGGCTCTGGAGTCGATCCTGGTCGACAAGGGCGTGTTGACCCCCACCGAGGTCGACCACTACCTCGAAACGTGGAACCACCGGATCGGGCCCATGATCGGGGCCAAGGTGGTGGCCCGAGCCTGGATGGACGACGGCTTTCGCCTGCGCCTGGCCGCCGACGCCACGGCCGCCGTGCAGGAGGTGGGGGTGAATCCCGGCCGCCTGGAGCGCCTCGAGGTGCTGTTCAACGAGCCCGGCCTCCACAACGTGGTCTGCTGCACCCTGTGCTCGTGTTACCCGTGGACGATCCTGGGGCTGCCCCCGTCGTGGTACAAGTCGCCCGAGTACCGGAGCCGCATCGTGCGGGAACCGCGGGCGGTGCTGTCCGAGATGGGCCTCGACCTGGACGACGACACCCGGGTGCAGGTGTGGGACTCCAGCTCCGAGGTCCGCTACCTGGTGATCCCCGAGCGTCCCGCCGGCACCGACGGGATGGACGAGGAGGAGCTGGCGGCCCTGGTCACCCGGGACTCGATGATCGGGGTGGAACGCCTGTCCACCCCGTCGTCGCCCACCCCCGCCGGGCAGCCGTCGTGACGGTCTTCCCGGCCGGCGGCCGGCCCAACCCGCTCGACGGTGAGGCCGACGGCGACAGCCGCGCCGCCCCGCCCCGGGCCAACGGGGAGCTCGTCTTCACCGCCTCGTGGCAGTCACGCCTGTTCGCCACGACCATGCGGCTGTGGGAGCAGGAGCGCTTCGAGTGGGACACGTTCCGTGACCGCCTGATCGAGGAGATCGCGGCGCACGAGGCCGAGCTGGGCTTCGACCGGGACCACCCGGCCGACGGCGGGATGGCCGGTGGGCGGGAGCCGCAGGAGCCAACCGGCGACCAATCCGGAGACGGGGGAGGCTACGACTACTGGGGCTGCTGGCTGCGGGCGCTGGAGGGTGTGCTCACCGAGCTGCAGCTCGTCACCGCCCCGGAGCTCGACTCTGCGGGCGAGGCCATCGCCGCCCGCCCCCCCGACCACTGACACCGCCCCCCTGACGGCCCGCGCCGGAGGGCGTCAGGCCGTCGCCACGGTGGCCAGCTCCGGTTCCCGCACCGGCGGTGCCGGCGGGGTGGCCAGGGCGAAGAACCCGACGCCGGATCCCGCCAGCAGGGCGATGATCACGAACCCCAGCCGGTAGCTGTGGGTCTGGTCGGCCAGGATGCCGGCGATCAGAGGGCCACCCATGTTGCCGAGCATGACCACCATCGACGACACGCCCATGATCCGGCCGAACGAGGTGGAACCGAAATAGTCGGCCCGCATGGCCTGCATCAGCGGCCCTCGGACCCCCCAGGCGATGCCGTGGAGGGGTACGAACAACCAGACCATCCACGGGTGGACGGCGAAGGCCAGCAGCAGCAGCCCCGACATGTGGCCGAACATGGCCAGGATCGACAGCAGCCGCTTGGAATAGCGGTCTCCCAGGTAGCCGCCCATCATCTGGCCTCCCAGCTGGAGCAGGGGTAGCGCCCCGCCCACGAAGCTGGCTGTCTGGAGGCTGAACCCCTGGTCGTTGGTCAGGTAGAGCGCCAGGTGGGCGGTGACCGCGCCCACCACCAGCAGGGCCGAGGCGTGGCCCAGCGAGATCATCCAGAAGGCCCGGGTGCGCACGGCCTCGGCTGGCGTGAAGTGGACGTCGGACACACCGGCCGCCCGCACCTCGGTGCGGTTCTCGGCCGCCTCCTCAGGGTCGATCCCGTCCACCGGCTGGCCCAGGTCCACCGGGAACAGGCCGAACAGCCGGGTCAGGGGGAACGCCACGACCAGGATGAACAGCCCGCTACAGGCCGACGTCCACCGCCAGCCGAAGGTCCGCATGAAGTACACGACGGCCGGGATGGCGAGGCCGCCCAGGGCGTAGCCGGCGCCGGTGAGCGACAGGGCCCGGGCCCGGCGCCGCTCGAACCAACCCACCGTGGCGGTGGTGACGCTGAGGAATCCCGACATCGACACCCCGATGGAGACCATCAGGAAGGCGCCGAAGAACTGCCAGGCGTTCTGGATCTGGCTCATCAGCAGGAACCCGATGGCGCAGATCACCGTGCCGATCCGCATCATCCGCCGGATACCGAACCGCTCCAGCGACCAGCCGTTGACCGGCCCCAGCAGACCGCTCTCGGCCCGGGTCATGGAGAAGGCACCGGCGAACAGCGTCTTGCTCCAGCCGAACTCCTCCTTGAGGAGCACGGCGTAGTTGCCGAACGCCTGGATCATGAGCCCGCTGTGGAGGGCCTGGATCACACAGCCGGCGCCCACCACCTTCCACCCGTGGAAGACCGCCCGGCCTCTCCTGCCCTTCCTCGTCACGAGGTCCGAGTCTCGCAGCCCGTCGCCGTCCACTGACAATCGGCGGACACCCAATAGCCCGTTCGGCCTGGGCACACCGACCCAGGCACCCGCTCAGGTACCGCCGCCCCCAGGGTCGAATCGGCCCACGTAACACTGGGTCGGGATCTCCAGCTGGAACTGGGCACAGTAGGCGGCGGCGGCCTCTCGATCGTCGCCGAAGCCGGCCACGAACAGGTTCCAGTAGCCGGGCGTGAGCGAGGCGAACCGGTCGCTCGGCAGGAGCAGAAGATCGGTGTGCCCGGCCCGCTTCAACTCGTCGAACGAGGCCAGCACCTTGGGCCAGTTCTCGGGTGTGGACGCCACCGACTGGAGGTTGGCCCGGAAACCGGCTGCCGGCACCGGCCCGATGACGTAGATCTGGACCGGCTCGCTCGTCACCGTGTCGGCTCCGGTGGCGGCCCGCACCGCCACCGCGTGGCGGCCGGCCGACTGGGGGGTGAAGGCCTCGAGGGTGGCGCCGGCCTCCCCCACCGGTGCGTCGTCCACCAGGAGCTGATAGGTGGCGCCCGCCGGCCCACCCGACACCGAGATCGGATAGGCGACGTTCACATCGAGCGGCCCGTACCCGGCCTGGGCCAGGTTCAGCACGGGGGTGGTGCCGGTCTGTGCCGCCGGATCGGTGGTGCCGGTGCCGGAGCTCACCTGGGTGGACCCACCGGGGCCGCCGGGAGTGTCGTCGGCTCCGCTCCGAGCGGTCCACAGGGCGGCGCCACCCACCCCGACGGCCACCAGAACGGCCGCCACCACCAGCCCCACCGCAAAGCGGGCCGGCCGGGACCGGCCTGTCTCGGGCGCCTCGTAGCCGCCGGGCGGCATGCGGGCAACCGTGGGATCGAACGTGTCGGGCGACGGCCAGCCCGGGTTGGCGGTGGCCTGAACGGCAGCCAGCGGTTGGGCCGGGGTGTGGGACGGTGGCTCGACCCCCGGGTGCTGGGGGCGGGCGTCGGCCGCCACCTCGGGACCCGTCCAGGTGGAGCCGGCGGCCACCAGCGTCGGCTCTCCCGGTCCCTGAGCCCACGGTGCCTCGGGGACCGGCCCGGCGCCCGCCGCCGGCGACAGGAGGGCCGCCGCCAGATCGTCGCCGGTGGCGAACCGCTGCTCGGCATGGCGGGCGGTGGCCCGGACCACGGCACCGGCCAGCGGAGGCGGCATGCCCAGCACCACCGGATCGGGGATCGGCTCGGTGAGCACCCGGCGCATCAGGGCCAGCACGGAGGCATCGGCCGCCCGGAAGTGGGGCGGGTAGCCGGTGAACAGCTCGAACAGGGTGGAACCGAGGGAGTAGAGGTCGGATGACGGGGTGGGCAGCCCGCCCTCCAGCACCTCGGGGGCGGCATGGGCCAGGCTGGCCGTCACCTGGCCGGTGGCGGTCTGCTGGCCCCCTTCCACCCGGGCGATACCGAAATCGGCCAACGCCGGCTCACCCCACGCCGTGACCAGGATGTTGCCCGGCTTGACGTCGCGGTGCACCACGCCGGCGGCGTGGGCCACGGCCAGGGCCTTGGCGATCTTGGCTCCGATGTCGATCACCTCGGCCGCCCCCAGGGGCCCGGTGGCGGCGAGGCGGTCGGCCAGCGACCCGCCGGGGCACAACTCCATCACCAGGTAGGCCCGACCGTCGTCCGTGAACCCGCCCTCGTGCACACCCACGATGTTGGGATGGCCCGACACCGCCCCCACGGCGTGGCACTCCCGGGTGAAGCGCATGCGGGCCCGCTCGTCGGCTCCCGACGCCCGCAGCACTTTCACCGCCACGTCGCGGTTGAGGTTTATCTGCCGAGCTCGGTAGACCTCGGCGAAGCCGCCATAGCCGATGCGTACCGCCGGGCCGAGGCCTGGGATGCCCAGGTCGACCGGGCGGCCGTCATCCACCGGTGGCGGGCGCCGGGGCGTTCGGGTCGAACAGCTTCGGGAAGCACTGACCAGGCACGGACAGGCCGTGCTCGGTGCAGTAGGCCTCGGCCGCTGCTGCGTCGGCGAACCCGTCGACGAAAATGTTCCAGTAGCCCGGCTTCAGGCTGGGGTAGGGATCGCTGGGCATGAGCTTCACGTTGGTGTGCCCACCGGCGTAGAAGGCGTCGAACTGCTTCACCGCCTCGGCCCACCCCCCGTTCGGCTGCTGCGGGTCGGTGGCGATCGACGCCAGGTTGGCCCGGTAGGTGCGCCCCGGTGTCTCTCCCAGGGCGTACACCACCACCGGATCGGTGGCCGTGGTGCCCGACGGGCCCGACATCTCGATCTGGAGGAGATGCCGGCCGGGGGTGAACTGGTACGGGGCGAGCTGGGCCGCAGGCTGGCCCACCGGCTGCTCGTCGACCTTGAGCAGGTAGGTGGCGGCGTCGGCCGGAGCGCCACGCACGCTGATCGTGTAGGCCTGGGTGGAGTACACCGGGGCCGCAACCGCGTCGTCGAACACCACGGTCGGCTTGAGGTCGGTGGGCGCCGCGCCGGTGCCGGCCACGGTGGTGGCGGGATCGCCGGCCGCAGCGGTGCTCGAACCGGTGGACGCCGGGTCCACCGTGGTGACCGTGGGGCCGGCCACATCCGAGAGGCTGGCACCGTCGTCCTTGTTGCGGTTGGTGAGCCAGTAGCCGGCGGCCACCCCGATCAGGATGACGCCGACAGCGGCCAGCGCCAGCAGCCCCTTCGACGGCTCCTTGGGCTTGCGTCGGGCCGCCTGCTGGGCCTGGGCCCGGCTCTTGGCCGAGCGGCCCGCCTCGGCGGGGGCACCAGGCCGGTTCGAGCGGTTCGACCGGCTGGCGGGGCCCGCCGGCCGGGAGCCGGTCTTGGCCGGGCGTCCCGGCTTCGCCTGTTTGCCCGCCGGCTTGGCCCGGGGCGTGCGACGCGACGGCGTGGGATCACCCAGGGGCTCGGCCTTCGCCGCCAGGAGGGCCGGTGTGGGCTCGTGGCGGAAGTAGCTCAGGCTGTCGAAGCCGTCGGGATCGTCGTAGGCGTCGGCATCGCCTCGGACACCGGGCGCCAGGAGATCGACATCGTCGGCCAGGCCCGACGGCTGACCCTGGCCCGAGGGCTGGGGTGGCGAGAAAAACCGGCCATCGTCGAAGCCGGGCGGGGGAGCCATCTCCCCGGGAGGGGCGAACGGATCGGCCGGGAACGACGACGGGGGACGTCGGGGCGAGAACAGGGAGCTGGGCTCGGCTCCCGGCGGGTCTGGCGGCCGATCCCGGTTGGGACGGCCCCCGTCGCTCGGGGGACGGCTGGTACGGGGCGGCCGGGGGCCTCCCCGGCGGGCTTCGTTCGTGACCCGGCTGGGCGCGAACACGCCGGCCGGACGATCGTCGAACGCATCGTCGGGCTGCGCCGGCCAGGGGGTGTCACCCCACAGCGACGGCTCGGTGGGACCGTCGGCCCGCGGGCCGAGTTGGCCCAACGCCTCCGTGACGTCGGGCTCGAACCGGGGCTGACGCCCTGACCCGGGGCCGCCGTCCGGGCCGCGGCCCGAGCGGCGAGATGGGAAGTCTCCGCTCGGGCTGTCGGTTGAAGGCCTATTTTGTCGCTTCAACGGGAAATCCCCTCTGTCCAGCCCTCTCCGCCTGCTGGTCTGGCCGAACCCTCGCCTCGTACCTTTCTATCCGGTCAGGGGCCGGGACCCAAAGAGTAGTCCACGCGGTCCGGCGGCGCGGGTGCAGGCGGGTCGATTCCCCCGGGCGGCCGCACCGTGGCCCGGTGACCGCAGCGGAGCCCTAGCATCGGGTCCGATGCCTCCCGCCCGCGTCGCCGTCCCTGTTCCCTCCCGCCACGCCCGCACCCCCCTGTTCCGGCTGGTCGGCGTACTGCCGGCCGTGCTCGTGGCCGCGGCCGCAGCCGGGTGCGCCCTCACCGAGGATCTGACCACCGTCGTGTCCGAGCCGCCGCCCTCGACGGCGGCGGCCGGCCCCGCCAGCGGAGGCGCTCCGGGCCCGTCCGCCCCCGGTGATCCCGCCGGGGCCAGCACCGAGACCACCGTGGTGGCCGCCCCCACCACCGACTGGTGCACCGGCCTCACGGTGGCAGCCGGTCCGACGGTCGACGATCCCGACCTCACCGAGCTGTCGGGTCTGGCCGCCAGCGAGCGGTCGCCCGGGGTGTTGTGGGCCGTGAACGACTCCGGTCATGCCCCCGCCCTGCATGCCGTGGGAGCCGACGGCGAGGATCTCGGGATCTTCCCCCTCGAGGGCCTGGACGATGCCCTCGTCGCCGCCGGCGACACCGAGGACCTGGCGCTCAGCAACGGCATGGTCTACCTGGCCGACATCGGTGACAACAACAACAATCGCAGCCAGGTCGTGGTGTACCGCTTCCCCGAGCCCGATCCGGCCGATCCCGGTCCGATCCGGAACGTCGAGGTGCTGCGCCTGCAGTATCCCGACGGCCCTCGTGACGCCGAGGCCCTGCTGGTGGACCCGCTGAGCGGGGAGCTGGTGATCATCGACAAGTCGTTCCGTATCGCCAGCGGCGGTGCCGCCATGCTGGCGGCGGCCGAGGCCGGCGTGTACACGGCCCGGCCCCCGTTCGACTCGGCCGGGGTGACGACGCTGCGGGCCGCGGGGGCGGTGGCCCTCGACGATCTCGCCACCCGCACCACGGCCGAGCCGGTGGTGAACGAGGCGAGCCTGTACGGGCTCACCGGCGTGGCCACGGCGGCCGACGTGCGGCCGGACGGCGCCGTGGTGGCGGTGCGGACCTACGGGACCGTGTGGCTGTTCGACCGGGCCGAGGGGCAGACGATCGTGCAGTCCCTGGCCGGAGCGCCGTGCGAAGCGCCCACGCTGGCCGAAGACCAGGGTGAATCCATCGCCTTCCTCCCGGGTGACGGCTTGACGCTCGCCACCGGTAGCGAAGGCGCCAATCCCGAGCTCCACCGCATCTCCCGCCCCTAGCCTCCTCAGCGGGGGGGAGCGGCCACCACTTCCACGGCCGACACGACGACGGCCCCCCGCTGCACGTGGCGGGCGAGGCACGGCCACCGCACGGCATCGAGGGCAGCCAGGCCGGTGTGGGGTTCGAGCCGGTAGCCGGCATGGGTGCCGTCGGGGTTCTGCACCGGAGAGGAACGGACGTCGTGGAAGCCGACCCACGCTCCTGTGACGGGGAACTGGGCCTTGTAGAACGCCTCCTTGGCCCCGAACACGGCGGTGGCGGCGGCATCGCGCGCCGGGCCGGGCAGTCGGCCGAGCCACGCCTCCTCCCCCGGAGTGAACAGGCGGGAGTAGAGGTGGTCGCCCACCCGCCCCAGCTGCTCGGCGTCGACACCGACGTTGATCGGATCGCCGGCCGGCACTCCGGGCAGCCCGGCGGCTCCCGGGGCACCGGGGCCCGTCCGGCGCACGACGGCGACGGCGTAGCCGGTGGTGTGGGAGATCGAACCGGTGGTCCCGTCGGGCCAACGGGGGGCCCGTTGGGGGCCGGCGGGGATGGGACCGGCGGGGAGGCCCAGAGCCAGCAGCCCGGCGCGGGCACAGCGACGGCCGGCGGCGAACTGGAGACGGCGGGCCGCGACCGCCCGGGCCACCAGCGTCTCCTCCTCGGGCCACAGCCCCTCGTCGCCTCCGGCCTCGAGATCGGGGCCGGTCAGCTCGTAGGCGACGGCGTCGGAGAACAGGGCGGCCAGATCGGGCGCGGGGCGGGGGCCCGTGCTCACCGGCCCGCTCCCCCCGCCACCAGCTCGAAGCGGGCCACGGCCTCCACGTGCGAGGTGTGGCCGAACAGGTCGACGACCGTCACGTGGTCGAGGCGGTAGCCGTGCCCGGCCAGGAGGTTCGTGTCGCGGGCCAAGGAGGCCGGATCGCAGCTGATCAGGACGACCACCGGTGCGCCGGTGGCGGCCAGTCGCCGGGCGGCGTCGCGGCCCAGGCCGGCCCGGGCCGGATCGGCGATCACGGCGCTCATCGGCTCCGGATCCCAGCGCTCCATGCGGCTTACGACCACGGCGGCGCCGGGCTGGTGGGTGGTGAAGTTCACCGCGGCGTCGGCGGTGGACGACCGGCTCGACTCCACCCCGGTGACGGCCCAGCCGTCGCCGAGAAGGGCGCCGAACAGGCCGACGCCGCAGTAGGCATCGAGCAGCCGGGGGGAGGGGCCGCCGGGGCCCGAGGACGGCCCGGCCGGGGGTGGGCCGAGAGCGGCGGATGCGACGGCCGCCAGCGCCTCGGCCCCGTCGGGCCGGCACTGGAAGAACGACCGGGCCGAGATGCGCAGCCGCCGACCGTTCACCTCCTCGTGGTAGGCGGCGGCCCGGCCCTGACGGAGCTCGTCGTCGCCCACGACCGCCACGCCGTCGGGAACCCGCACCCCGTGGGCGGTGGGAGTGGCCACCACGAGGCGTTCACCGGTGCGGGCCCCCACCCGGACGGTGATCTCGGTGGCCGAGCCGAACCGGCCCTCGGTCAGGATCTCCTCGGCCAGGGGGTGGGCCACCAGGCAGGAGTCGACGGTGACGACGTCGTGGGATCGGGCGGCCCGGAACCCGGCCCGGCCCCGGTTCACGGCCGCCCGCACGGTGGTGCGGTAACCGTCGGGGGCGAGCGCCGGGCCCGGGCGGATGTCGGGACCGTCGATGCGGGCCAGGCGACGCAGGCAGTCCGCCACGATGTCGGCCCGCAGGCGGGGCTGGCGGGCCGGAGCGACGTGCTGCCAGTCGCACCCGCCGCAGCCGGCGGCCAGGTGGGGGCAGGGGGGCGGGGTCCGGTCGGGTGACGGGCGCAGCACCTCGGTCACCCGCCCGGTGAGGCGGTTGGTGTGCTCCCGCTCGATCTCCACCACGGCCAGCTCCCCCGGCAGGCCGCCGGCGGCGAAGACGACGCGGCCGTCGGGGCCGGTGCCGAGGGCGGCACCGCCGGTGGCGACCCGGGTCAGCTCAACCTCGACGCTCGGTGGCATGATGGCCAGGGTATGGGAACCCTCGACCAGCTCACGCCGCCGCCCCTGCTCATCGTGCCTTCGGTGCTCCCGGCCGACTTCGCCCGGCTGGGTGATGCCTGCGCCGCCCTGGAGGAGGCCGGGGTCGACCGGATCCAGTTCGACGTGATGGACGGGCGGTTCGTGCCCAACCTCACGTTCGGCCCCGATGTGATCGCCGCCGTGCGGCCCCACACCGGGGTGCCGTTCGAGGCCCACCTGATGATCGAGCAGCCCGACCACCTGTTGGGCCGGTTCGTGGAGGCCGGCTGCTCCACCGTGATCGTGCACGCCGAGGCGTGCCTGCACCTGCACCGGACCCTGGGCGCCATCCGGGAGCTCGGGGCGTCGCCGGCGGTGGCGCTGAACCCGCACACCCCCATCGACATGGTCGCCCACGTGCTCGATCTGGTGGACATGGTGTTGGTGATGACGGTGAACCCCGGGTTCGGCGGCCAGAAGTACATCGCCACCATGGAGCCGAAGGTGGCGGCCATGCGGGATCTGATCGCCTCGTCCGGGCGGGACGTCCACGTGGAGGTCGACGGCGGGATCGGGGTGGGAACGATCGGGGGCGCGGCCCGGGCCGGGGCCAACGTGTTCATCTCGGGCTCGGCCCTGTTCGCCCATCCCGGCGGCCTGAAGGCCGGCGTCGATGAGCTGCGGGAAGCGGCGGCCAAGGGCTGGGCCGACCGGGCCTGAGACGCAAAGAACCGGCCGCCCCGTCGGGTGCGGCCGGTTCCCACGTTCGATGTGCAGCTGCTCCCGGGATCCAGGCCGGGCCCGGATCCCGATCGGATCAGGCGGTGCCGCCCCCGCCGCTCAGCTCACCGGCCCGGGCGATCACGTGGTCCAGCAGGCCGTACTCCTTGGCCTCGTTGGCCGTGAACCAGCGGTCACGGTCCGAGTCCCGGATGATGTTCTCCACCGGCTGGCCCGAGTGGTCGGCGATCAGCTCGGCCATCTCCCGCTTCGTCTTGATCAGGTACTCGGCCTGGATGGCGATGTCGGCCGCCTGGCCCTGGACACCGGCCGAGGGCTGGTGCATGAGGACCCGGGCGTGAGGCAGGGCGTAGCGCTTGCCGGGAGCGCCGGCGGTGAGGAGGAACTGGCCCATCGAGGCACCGAGCCCGAGGCAGACGGTGCAGATGTCGGGCTTGATGAACTGCATGGTGTCGTAGATCGCCATGCCGGCCGTGACCGAACCACCCGGGGAGTTGATGTACAGCCAGATGTCACGGTCGGGGTCCTGCCCGGCGAGATACAGCATCTGGGCGCACAGGGCGTTGGCGATCTTGTCGTCGACCTGCTGGCCGAGGAAGACGATGCGCTCCTTGAGCAGCTGCTGGTAGATATCGAAGCCGATCCCGGAGGACGGCACCTCGGCGGTCGGGAAGCCAGGCGTGGTCATGGTCCCTAGGCTAGCGCCCGCCGGTGGGCTACGGTTGATGGGGCCTGGCACCCCCGGGGCCCCGCACGCGGACGTGGCGGAATTGGCAGACGCACCAGGTTTAGGTCCTGGCGCCGAAAGGCGTGGGGGTTCGAGTCCCCCCGTCCGCACCGGTTGCTGGCGGCCGGGGTCCGGTAGCCTCCGGGGACCGACCCGATCCGAGGAGTAGCCCGATGGCCGACATGCGAGAGTTCAACGAGAAGCTGATCGAGGAGTTCCGGGCCAACGACGGCAAGGTGAGCGGCCCGTTCGCCGACGCCCCGCTGATCCTGGTGACCCACACCGGGGCCAAGACCGGCACCAAGCGCACCAGCCCGCTCGTGTACACCCGCGACGGTGACCGCATCGTGCTGATCGCCTCCAAGGGCGGCGCCCCCACCCACCCCCACTGGTACCTCAACATGACGGCCAACCCCCAGGTCACCGTCGAGCTGCCGGGCGAGACGTTCGAGGCCCGGGTCACCGAGGTCACGGGCGAGGAGCGGGACCGCCTGTACGACGCCCAGGCCGCCCAGATGCCCAACTTCGCCGACTACGCCAAGGCCACCGACCGCACGATCCCGGTGCTCGTGCTCGACCGGATCTGACTTCCACCGGGTCCGGGGCCCCTCGAGGGTCCCGGACCCGGACCGCCTCTCACTTGCAGACGCTCGTGGCCTGATCCCAGGCGCAGGGCGACGACTTGCCCGACAGGTCGATCACACCGAACTCGGGCTGGATGATCCACGACTGGTCGGCGGCGCTGAACGTGGAGATCTCCGAGCCCTCCAGCGGGTAGGCGTCGTCGTTGCCCGACATGTTGTACCTGATCCCTTCGAACAGGGTCGGGTGGGTCATGTCCATCGTCCGCGCCGCCAGCAGGAAGTTGGGGCGGCTCAGCCCGCCGGGCAGATCGGCTGCGATCTTCAGCGTCTGCAGCACCGGCCAGCCGTAGTAGAAGCCGTTGCCGAGCTGGCTCGACCCTTCCGACGGATATCCCGCCGCTGCGAGCTGGTCCCGGGCCCACTGCACGTACACGTCGTCGGCCAGCGTGGCGTCGTTGAAGTCCTTGGCCCCGGCCCCCACGATCCACCAGCCGTCGGGGGCGCTGCCGTCACCGCCGACCTTGTCCTTGCCCACGAAGTTCAGGCCCTTGCACCCCTGGCCGGTGATGAGCATCGCTCCCGACGACTTGAGCCCGTTGCCCGCCGCCTCGATCGCCGTCTGGGTGCACGACGTGCCGGCCGTCATGGCGATGAACACGTCGGGGTTGCGGGCCGCCAGCGTGGTCATCTGATTGGTCACCGTCGGTGCCGTCGGGTCGAGCCGCTCGTACACGAAGTCGACCTTCAGCTTGGTGGTGGCCAGGAACTGGCTGAATCCCAGCTCGTAGGCCTTGCCGAAGTCGTTCTGGATGATCAGGGCCGCCACCGTGATGCCGTCGGAGTCGGCGAACTTCTTCTCCAGCATCCCGCCCCACAGCAGGGCCTCGATGTTGTAGGGCAGGGGATGCCCCCAGGTCCACGGGTGGTTCACCGGATCACCCCACGCCGGGTGCCCGGTCATCACGTACGGGTTGGGCACGCAACGCTGGTTCAGCTTGTCGTACACCTTCAGCGTGTTCGACGAGCCCAGCGTCTGGATCAGGAACGACCCCGACGAGTCGAGGAGCTCGTCCACGAGGGGCACCGTCTTGGCCGGGTCGTACGAATCGTCCTTGAGCTCGGTCTCGATCATGTAGGTCTTGCCGGTGGAGTCGGTGATCCCGCCGCTGGCGTTGACCGAGTCGTAGAGCACCCGCTCGCCGATGCCGATGTTGCCGTAGTCGGCCAGCGTGCCCGACTGGGCGATCGTCTGGCCGATGTTGATGACACCGTTCGAGAGCCCGCCGTAGGGGTCCCACCCGGCGGCGAGGCACGCCGACAGGTCCACCGACATGTCGCCCGGCCCGGTCACCACGTTGGCCGTCTGGTCCCAGCCCCAGCCATTGGTCTCGATCTTGTCGACCACGGCCGCCCGCTCCTCGGTCCACAGGGCTTCCCACTCATCGATGGAAGTCGGCGTGGCCGTCGCCGAGCCGGGATCCGCCGTGGTGCTGGAGGCGAGCGCGTTGTCGACGTCCTCCTTCGCTCCCACCAGGCTCGTGTCCTGTGTTTCGTTGGCCTCGCTGCTGCTGCTCCCGCACGCTGCGATCAACACCGCCAGCGCGCCGACCAACAGACGCCACAGCGCCCGCTTGCCTCCCATGTTCACTCCCCCTTTTTGCCTGCTCCGGACCCCCCGGACCGGAACCTGCGAGCCGGTGCTTCCGGCTTGGGCGAAGCCTATATCGCCGATCCGGCACCGTCGACCGCCGCCCCTGCGAACTGGGCGCCGCTCGGGGCACCCGGACACCGGAACTGCAGGCGGCGCGGTGGGGCGGACCCGTGCTCGTCAACCGGCCCGCCCTAACGTGGCCCCATGCAGGATGCTGCCGTCCCCACTCCCCCGGCCGGGCCCGCCCCGCTGGCCCCGGTGGCCGTCGCCTGGCTGGCCGACCAGCGCCCGGCGCTCGTCATCCGCTCGATCGGCACGTCCGAGTTGGGCCCGACGCTCGACGGCGCGGTGTTGCTGATGGCCGACGACGGCGAACGGGCCGGCGGCCTCCTCCGGGGAGCGGCCGATGCCACCCTGGCCGCCGCCGGCGCCCGCCTGCTCCGGGTGCCCGGTGGCGGGGCCGCCATCGAGACCGTCACGATTCCGTTCGACGACGCCGTTGCCGCCGGCCTCACCTGCGGCGGCACGGCGGAGGTGCTGATCCAGCGCCTCGACCGCATACCCGGCGCCCTGTGGGAGGCTCTCACAGCCAACGCCCCGGCCGTGCTCGCCACCCGCCTCGATCCCCCGCCGCACGGCGGCCGGTCGCTCGTGGTCCGGGACGACGGCGGCCCCGACGGCTCCCTGGGCGACGACGTGCTCGACCGGTTGGCCATCGACGAGGGCCGGCGGCTCGTCCGCTCCCCGGGCGGAGGCACGGTGCGGCTCCACGTGAGCGGCGTGCCGGTGCTCATCGAGACGTGGAACCCGGCGCCCCGCCTGGTCATGGTGGGCGACGTGGCTCTGTCGGCGGCCCTGGCCGACCTGGCCGGCCAGCTCGGCTGGCACCCGGCGATCACCACCGACGTCGCCGACTCGCTCGGCGTCATCGAGCAGCTCGGGCCGAACGACCTGGTGGTGGTGATCGAGCACCGCCCGAGCATCGCCACCCCGGCCCTCACCGCCGCCCTCCGCCGGCAGGTGGGCTATGTCGGTGCCCTCGGCTCCCGGCGCACCCAGGTGGCCCGGCGCGCCGCCTTGCGGGAGGCCGGCGCCACCGAGGCCGACCTCTCGCGCCTCTACGGTCCGACCGGCCTCGACCTGGGGGCCCGCTCGCCCCTGGAGAGCGCCATCTCGATCGTGGCCGAGATCATCGCCGTGCGGGCCGGGCGCGACGCCCGGCCGCTCCGGTTCACCGACACCCGCATCTCGGGCTGATCGACCCGACCCTCCACCGGCCCGCGGGCTCGGGCCCAAACGGGCCGAACCGGTCTTCGAAACCGAGTTCGGCAGCGGGACCAGCCGCCGTGTAGCCTCGATGAACCGACTACCAGGGGGCCGGCCGTGACATCACTGGACTTCGCCGTCGACCGAGAGATCGACCTGAACGACCTCGACGGGTTCTGGTCGCAGCCCGAGGAGGCCATCGCCGCCTCGTTCGCCTGGCTGCGCCGCAACGACCCCGTCCGCTTCTTCGAAGAGCCGCGGTACCGGATGATCGCCGAACGCCCTGGCTACTGGGCCGTCACCCGCTACGCCGACATCACCCACATCTCCAAGCACCCGGAGCTTTTCCAGTCGGGTAAGGGCATCGGCATTCCCAACCAGCCGCCCCAGTTCGACGAGAACTTCAGCTCGATGATCGCCATGGACGATCCCCGCCACGCCCACATGCGCCGGGTCGTCTCGGGCGGCTTCACCCCCCGGATGCTGGCCAAGCTCGAGACCACGGTGCAGGCGGTGGCGGCCCAGATCGTCGACGAGGTGGGCCCCACCGGCGGCTGCGATTTCGTCACCGATATCGCCGCCGCCCTACCGCTCCGCATCGTGTGCGATCTGATGGGCATCCCCGACAGCCTCTACACCCACGTGTTCGACCAGACCAACATCATCCTCGGCGCCGGCGACCCCGAGTTCGTCCCACCCGGCAACAACCGGATGGCGGCCGTCATGGCGGCCGGCGACGCCCTCATCGAGGTGATGACCGACCTGGCCAAGGTGCGCCGGGTGCACCCGACCGACGACCTCACCTCCACCCTGCTCCAGGCCGAGGTGGAGGGCGAGCGCCTCACCGACGCCGAGCTCGGGTCGTTCTTCAACCTGCTGGTGGCGGCGGGCAACGAGACCACCCGTAACGCCATCGCCTGGGGCCTGGTGCTGCTCACCCAGCATCCCGACCAGCGTCGGATCTGGCAGAACGACTTCGAGGCCGTCGCCCCCACCGCGGTCGACGAGATCGTGCGCTACGCCAGCCCCGTCATCCACTTCCGCCGCACCGTCACCCAGGACACCGAGGTCGGTGGCCAGCCGGTCAAGGCCGGCGACAAGGTGGTGATGTGGTACAACTCGGCCAACCGGGACGACGCCGAGTTCTCCGAGCCCGACACCTTCGACGTGCGCCGAACCCCCAACCACCACGTCGGCTTCGGCGGCCCCGGCCCCCACTTCTGCCTCGGCGCCCACCTGGCCCGCCGGGAGATCACGGTGATGTTCCGGGAGCTCTTCAACCGGATCGGCGACATTGAGGCCACCACCGAGCCCCAGCGCCTGCGGTCGAACTTCATCCACGGCATCAAGCACGTCGACTGCGCCTTCACCCCCACGGCCTAGATCCCGATCTGATGCTCCAGGGCGTCACCCGTGACGACCCGGGGCATGAGATCGCCGCCACCGTGATCTGAAGCTCCAGGGCGTCACCCGTGACGACCCGGGGCATGAGATCGCCGCCACCGTGATCTGAAGCTCCAGGGCGTCACCCGTGACGACCCGGGGCATGAGATCAGTCCTGGAGGGCCTCGACCTCGATCTCGCCGTGGCGCACGGTCACCAGGGCCCGGCCGGTCGTGAGCGCCGCGGTCGCCTCGGCCGCCCGGCCCACGGCCTCGTCGTCGGGACGGGGGCCGACCCCGTTGGCCGTGGTGTAGCGGACCACGCGGCCCCCCAGGCTCTGGGCCACCG
>JAWKIL010000019.1:0-139579 GCA_041394285.1 Acidimicrobiales bacterium
GAGGCCGGGCCAGTCGGGCCCGGATCGTCCAGGCCGCCACCAAGCTCATGCTGGAACGGGGCGTGAACGCAACCAGCATCGAGGACGTCCTGGAGGCGGCCGGAGCATCCAAGAGCCAGCTGTACCACTACTTCGACGGTAAGCACGATCTGGTGGGGGCGGTCATCGAGGCGGCAAGCGCTTCGGTGTTCGCCGCTCAGGAGCCGCACCTTGCCGCCCTCGACAGCTGGGACGCGATCGAGGCCTGGTGCAACCACATTGTCGGCCTCAAGGAGCGGAACGGATGCTCCCTGGGTTGCCCGCTGGGCACGCTCACCTCCGAGCTCGCCGCCACCGACGAAGCGGCCCGTGTCCTGCTGGCTCAGGCCTACGACCACTGGGAATCCCACCTCCGCGACGGCCTCGCCGCCATGCGCCGGAACGGAACACTCCAAGCCACCGCCGATGTCGACATGCTGGCCACGGCCACCATGGCATCGCTCCAGGGCGGCCTCCTGTTGGCCAAGGCCACCCGGTCGGTCCGCCCGCTGCGCATCGCCCTCTCCGCCGCTGTGGCCTACCTCCGCACCTTCGAAACCTCGTCGAGACCCGCCGGGGCCCGCCCCAAACGCCGATGAGTTGCGATATCCCACTGTCGCCCCGGTCACGATCGCGTCATCCATGACCGGTGGTCCGATTCTGGCCTGTGTGTTCGATGCCTACGGCACCCTGTTCGACGTCCATGCCTCGGCCCGCCACCGTGAGGCCGAGCTGGGCCCCCATGCCGGGTCCGTGTCGCAGATGTGGCGGACGAAACAACTGGAATACAGCTGGCTCTCCTCGATCATGGGTCGCTACCGCGATTTCTGGCAGCTCACCGGCGACGCCCTGGACTACGCCCTCGAATACCACGGCATCGACAGTCCCGGACTACGTGCCGGCCTGCTCGACGCCTACCTCCATCTGGATCCCTACCCCGAGGTGCGGGCGACGCTCACCGAGCTCAATCGAAACGGAATGGTGTGCGCCGTCCTCTCGAATGGCAGCCCCATGATGCTCGACGCGGCCGTCCGCTCCGCTGGCGTGAGCGACCTGCTGTCGCTGGTCATCTCCGTCGACGAGCTGCGCCGGTTCAAGCCAGACCCGAGCGTGTACCGCCTGGCCGCTGATCGCCTCGGCGTCGACCCACCATCGATCCTGTTCCTGTCGTCCAACGCCTGGGACGCGGTCGGTGCCGCCAGCTTCGGCTTCGAGGTGGCATGGGTGAACCGAAGCGGGCAACCGGCGGAACGGCTCCCCTACCAGCCTCATCATCAGATCCCGGATCTGGCATCCGTGGCCCACCTGCTACGGGACCGCAACGGCTGACGCGGCATCGGACAATCCATGGGTCAGCCTTGCGCCTGGGCACTCGAGGCGAGCTGCACCCGGGCCCGGTCACATCGAATCTAGCGTGAACGCGGTGGGGCATTTCGACGGCACTGCATCGTTCTACGCTCGCCCCGACCAGCGTCTCGGGGCGGCGTTTCCCGCCTTTGCCGCTGAGATCGGGGAAGCCATTCGGGGGGTGGAACCCTCAGGCCGTTGGCTGCTCGAGGTTCCGGTACCGGTGGTCACCGCCCGGCGGTAGGCGGGACATGACATGAGCGCGCTTCCGCTGGACGGGAACCGCACCGCGCCGCTCGCTGTGGGCGGCGCGGTGCCGGACACGCCGATCAGGAGGAGCGGGGGATGCCAGCCTTCTTGAGGGTGGCCGCCGGCACGCCGATCGCCCGGAAGGCGTGGTAGGTGATGCCCTTGCGTTCGGCGTAGGTGCGGGCCACGCGGACGAAGTCCGTCTCCAGGGCGGCGACGTCGGTCGTGTCCTCCATGGCCGCCAGTTCCGAGGTCAGGTCGAGCTGTTCCTGGGTGAGGGTGAGCCGCTTCAACGGGTCAGCGGTCTCCAGCTCTTCGGCGATGCGATCGAGACGAGCTGCGATCGATGCGCCCGTTCGCTTCCGTCCCCGCTTCGGGCGGGAGGTGTCGAGCGCCTCCAGGTAGGCCCGTACGGCGCGGCCTTCGCTTCGACCTGTGGCCAGGGCGCTCTTGTGGTCATCGGTCATCGTTCGGGTCTTGGTTTTAGCTGCCATCAGAACGAGGTGTCACCTTTCATTGTCGTGTACGCCCCAAGGCCTGACACTGTAATGCCAAATTGTCAATGACCGACCCATCCTCAATGAACTGCCCGCATCCCGACCGCACTCAAACGTGTTGTCGTGGGTATTCCACTGTCGATCCTGGTATAAATCGCGTCGAGCTGAGCCTGAAATCGGGTGACATCACGGGTGGGCGGGTCGTGGGGTTGCGCGTACCTGGTGGGCGCGGAGGATCTCGGCGAGCTGGGTGAGGCTGGCGCCGAAGTCGGTAGAAGTTCGGCTGAATCCGAGCACCAGACCGTGGGCGGCGGGATCAATCTGGTAGTGCTGGCGAAGGCCCCACAAGGCGAGGTTGTGCTTGGCCAGCGCGTCCCCGATGACACCTTCCTCGTGGGCCTTCGACGTCAGGGTGACAGTGAGGTGCAAGCCGGCCGAGACGCCCTGGACGTCCATCGGGTCGAGCGCCGATCGGATGGCGGTGAGGAGGCTGTCTCGGCGGGTCCGGTACCGGGTCCGCATACGGCGGATGTGGCGGTCGAGATCGCCCCGGGCGATGAAGTGGGCGAGGGTCGCCTGGCCGAGTTGGGAAACGTCGCTGTCCCGACCGCGTTGCTCGGCCAGTGCCTCGCGGAGCCCGGGGGGCAGGACGAGCCAGGCCACCCGCAGCCCGGCGCCGAGGGTCTTGCTCGATGTGCCGAGGTAGGCGACGCGGTCGGCGGCGATGCCCTGCAGGGCGCCGATGGGGTGACGGTCGTAGCGGAACTCGGCGTCGTAGTCGTCCTCGATGATCCAGGCGTTGCACCGTCGGGCCCAGCTCGCCAGGCTGGCCCGGCGTTCGGCGCTCATCACCACGCCGAGCGGATACTGATGAGCGGGGGTGACGAGCACGGCGGCTGCGTCGGTTGCGGCGAGGCGGTCGGTGTCGATGCCCTCGCCGTCGACGGGGACAGGCTCCAGGCGGAGGCCTTCGCGGCGCAGGATGGCGTGGTGGAACGGGAATCCCGGGTCTTCGACGGCGATGGTGCTGGCGCCACGGGCCAGCAACAGACGGGCCAGTTGGCCCAGGCCGCTGGCCGCCCCCGGGACGACGGTGATGGCGTCGGCGCTCGCCGCCAGGTTACGGGTTCGTCGCAGGTAGCGGGCCAGCTCGGTTCGCAGCGCCGGCAGGCCCGACGGATCCCCGTAGGCGAACAGGTCGGCGGGGGACGTGGCCAGAACCTCGCGGGTGGAGCGGAGCCACGCCGCCCGCGGGAACTGGCTGGCGTCGGGCTCGCCCGGGATCAGGTCGATCCGGTAGTGGCGGGGTTCGTGTGCCGCGGGTTGCTCGGGGTTCCAGTGCCCCGCCGCCACCCGGGTCGATGCCCCCTGGCGGGTGAGGAGGTAGCCCTCGGAAGCCAACTGGTCATAGGCGGCGACGACCGTGGAGCGAGCGAGGCCGAGGTCGGCAGCGAGGCTGCGGCTCGAGGGGAGCACCTCGCCGGGGTGGAGGCGACCGCTGCGTATGGCGTCACGGAGCGCCGACTCCAGGCCCCGCTGCTTGTGGGAGCTGAGATCGAGGTCGAGCAGGAGGTCCCGCATGGGGCGACTGGTCCGGGATCAAGTGATGGAAGTGGACCGGGAACCCGGTCCAGTCGGAGCCTACTGTTGCCGGTATGACGAACGCAGACCGGGCCGGGGGTGGGGGAGCAGGTTGCGGTGGCGGCCGACGGATCAACTGGGCGTTGGCGTTGATCGCTGCGTTCAATCTCCCGGTCGGGGTCCAGGCGGCGCTGGTACCCCGTTCGTTCTTCGACGGGTTTCCGGCCGGCCGGGGATGGATCGCCGCTGGTGACGCTGCCTACGACGAGCACCTGGTCCGCGACGTCGGCGTGTTGTTCCTGGCGCTCGTGCTCGTCACGGCCTGGGTGGCCGTGACGAGAACGGCCGAGCGCGCCGTGGCTGCCGCCTGGCTACTGCAGGGGCTCGCTCACCTTGTGTTCCACGCCAGCCATCTCGACGGGCTGTCCCGAGCCGATGGCGTCAGCCTCCTGATCTCCCTCGCTGCCGTACCCGTGCTGGCTCTCGTGGCCTGGCGTCAACCATCGGTGGCGATCGCCATGGGCCGCCGCCCCAACAAGCACGAACCCGCTACCTAGGGACCCCCGATCCGGTGTAGCGGTCGCTGCGACACCTCACCACCGGGGCACGGCCGAGGCGCGTCGGCTTCGACCCTCGGCCGATGTCAGCGACGTCGGCAGGTGTAGTCGGCGTAGATCGACGCTCGGACCTCGCGGTCCACGATCTCGAACCCCGTCCGTTCCAGCATGGGTTCGAGCAGCCAGGTGAACGTGGTGAACTCCAACCGCAGATGTTCGGCGAACTCGGCCGCCGTGTACCCCCGGGCAGGATCGTCCACGGCCCGGGCCATCCACGCCTCCACCGTGGTGTTCACCTCGGCGGGAGCAGCGTCCATGACCAGGTCCCGCAACCGGAGCACGCCACCCGGGCGGAGCAGCGTCGCCACCCGCTGCAGCGCGACGACCTTCCAGAAGTCCGGGAGCTGGTGCAGCGCGTTGCGGGTGAAGACGAAGTCGACCGGCTCACCGGCATGTTCGTAGGTCAGGAACCCGGCTTCGACGGTCGTCACGTTGCCGATTGCCCCGTCGGTCAACCGCTGGCGCAGTCGGGCCAGCATCGCCGGGGACGGATCGATGGCGATGACCGAGCGGGCGATCGGGGCGGCGGCGACCGTGAACGATCCCGTACCGGCGCCGAGGTCGACCACGGTGGAGGCGTCGTCCAACCCGAACCGGCGGAGCGTGTCGATGTCGTCGCTCGGGTCCACCTGCGCCTTGGCGTCGTAGGCGGCCACGTAGGCGGCGTCGAGGTGCTCGGTTCCGGCCGTGCGCAATTCGTCCAACCACCAGCTCGCCATGACCACAGCTTGACCAACCCAGCCCGGGCCCACACCGGATTTCGGGTTGCGAGCGCCGGTTGTGAGGCGCCGGCTGTCAGCTGCCCTGGCGGCGACGGAGCCACGCCGGGTCGACCGCGATCTCGTCACGGTCGAGGCCGTAATGGTCGGCGACGTCGCGCAGCGCCTCGTCGCCTCGCCCGAGGGTGAAACGGTGCCCGTCGGGATCGCGGACCGAGAAGTCCACCATGCCGTACGGCCGCAGCGCCACCGGGTCGACGATGTCGCCGCCCGCGTGCTCGAGCTCGGCGCACAGCGTCTCGGGGTCCTCGACGTAGACGTAGAACGACTGCGGTGGCGGTGGTCCCGCCCCGATCCAGGGCACGAGGAGGAGCGTCTCGACGGTCCCCGACGCGATCGCCGCCAGCTGTCCGTCGTCGGTGCGCCAGGCGAGGTCGAGGCCGAGGATCTCCTGGTAGTAGCGGATCGAGCGCTCGAGGTCGCTCACGGGGACCCGAGGCATCACGTGGAGCCAGGTGGAGATGTGCGTCGGTGGGGTCACAGGTGGCTCCTTGCTGATGGCGTCGACCGCATCCAGGAGGCAGCGGACCTCGTCGAGGCGGGCTTCGAGCCGGGCCCGGTGGTCGACGAGGATCTGCTGTCGCTCGGCCTCGCCGATGCCCTGCAGGACGCGGCGGACGTCGGTGATCGGCATGTCGATCGATCGGAGCAGGGCGATGATGCGGGCGGCACCGGTCTGCCCGGTTGTGTAGTAACGGTACCCAGCCGGCGACCGGCCGGCCGGCGTGAGCAGGCTCAGGCGGTCGTAGCGGCGCAATTGCGGGATGCTCAAGCCAACCAGCTCGGCGAAGGCGCTGATCTGGAGGTGGTCACGATCGTCACTCACACCCGTGAGTGTGCAAGGCTGACGCGGGTGAGAGTCAAGGACGGCCGGTGGTTCTCTGCGGGGCTGCGAGCGACGGTTGACGGGACGGCTCCCGGCTCCTCAACCCGAACCGGTTGTACCTGTCTCGGAGCCCGACAGGCCGAGGATCGAACGTCCGGTACGCACCAGGATCTGCTCGACGTCGGCCTCGGGTAGCCCGGCCTCGCCGATCCAGTTGATGGTCTGGTCGTAGGTCTCGTAGCGGTTCAGCACCGGGTAGTCGCTCCCGCACACGAGGTGGTCGGCCCCGAAGGCGGCGTGGGCGCAGGCCAGGGCGGCGGCTGAACCGTGGCCGACCGTGTCGTAGTAGAAGCGCCGGGCGGTCACGCTCGGAGGCTCGGGCAGGTCGTTGCTGGCTGCGCCGAACTGGTTGTCGAGCCGGGGTAGCAGCATCGGCAGCGGTCCCCCGAAGTGGGGGATCACGAAAGTGATGCCCGGGAACCGGGCCGGTAACCGCTTGGCGATGAGGTGCAGGCCGATCGTGGCGTCCTCCAGGGAGGTGCCCACCGCAGCCGCCAACCCGTAGTCGGCGATCATGGGCGAGCAGATGCTGTTGCCACAGGGGTGGTAGAAGACGACGGCTCGTCTGCGGTCCAGTTCCTCGTACAGCGGCACGAACTCGTCTTCGGCCACGGAGCGGTCGAGGACCGAGATATGGAGGTTCACACCGACCACGCCCAACTCGTCGTATGCCCGCTCCAGTTCCTCCAGGGAGGCGTCCATGTGGGGGAGAGGGAGGGAGGCGAAGGCCAGGAACCGTTCGGGTTGGGCCGCCACCAGCTCCGCGTAGGCGTCGTTCACCATCGACGCGGCCCGGGCCGCCGCAGTGGGATCTGCCCCGTAGGGTGCGAGGCCGGCCATGGGCGACAGGACCTGGATGGCGACCCCGGCCTGATCCATCATCTCGATCCGGCGGGCGACCGAGGCGGCCTCGTCGGTGTCTTCCCGGCCGGTCCAACGCCCCCGGAGCTCGCGGCCAACCAGAGGAGCCAGAGCGTCGAGGTAGGCGAGCGGGTGGTGGTGGGCGTGGATGTCGATCGTCATCGCCACCATGGTGGCAGCCGACAGGCGGCGGCGCCGGTGAGCTGAGCCCCTGAGAGTGGTCCAGGTGTTGTGCGGTCCGATTGCCTCCGTCATGGTGGGGGCAGGAAAGGACCACGATGTCTCGTCGACGTCACACACCGGAGCAGATCATCCGCCGCCTCGCCGAGGGCCAGAAGCTCTTGGCTGGAGGCATGACCGTCGAGCAGGTCTGCCGCCAGTTCGCCATCGCCGAGTCGACCTGGGCCCGCTGGCTGAGCCAGTACGGCGGGATGAAGGCCGACGACGCCAAACGCTTGAAGGAGCTCGAAGGTGAGAACGCCCGCCTGAAGAAGCTCCTGGCTGAGGCCGAGTTGGAGAAGGCGATCCTCAAAGAGGTCGCCGAGGGAAACTTCTGACCCCGAACCGGAGGAGGGCCGCAGCGCGCATGGCCCAGACCCGGTTCGGGGTGTCCGAACGTTTCGCCTGCCGTGCCATCGGCCAACACCGCTCAACCCAACGCCTGGCACCACCGACCCCGCCGGCGGACGAGGAACAGATCAGGGCTCATCTCCGGGCCTTCGCCCGCCAGCGTCCCCGCTGGGGTTGGCGGCGAGCAGCCGCTGATCTACGGGCTCACGGCTACAAGGTGAACAACAAGCGGGTCCGGCGCCTGTGGCGTGACGAGGGCTTACGGGTCCCGGTGAGGCGCCGCAAGAAACGCCTGGCCGGTGTCGGCACCGCCGTGGGGGCGATGTGCCCGATCCGGCCCGATGCCCTGTGGGCTCTGGATTTTCAGTTCGACACCACTATCGAGGGCCGCCAGGTGAAACTGTTGAACGTGATCGACGAGTTCACCCGGGAATGCCTGGCCATCATCGTCGAGCACTCCATCGACGCCGACCACGTCGTCGGCACCCTCGCCCGCCTCACCATCGAACGAGGCCGACCACCAGCGTTCGTGCGGTTCGACAACGGCCCCGAATTCGTCTCCCACGCCGTGGCCGACTGGTGCACCGAACAAGGCGTCGACTCGGTGTTCATCGACCCCGGCTCACCCTGGCAGAACGCCTGGATCGAATCCTTCAACGGCCGCCTCCGAGACGAACTGCTGAACCTGTGGCAGTTCGACTCCCTCCTCGAAGCCCAAGTCCTGGTCGAGGACTGGCGCATCGACTACAACAACCACCGACCCCACTCAGCCCACGGACACCGCACGCCGGCCGAGTTCGCCACCAACTGGACCACCATCAACCAACCCAACGCCGCATAGCAACTGGACCAGACAACGGGGCCCCCTCACCGGTGCCAGGGGGATCGAGCGTCAGCGCTCCGCCGCCACCGAGCCCCGGCCGATCGGGCTCGTGCCCTGCGAGTGAATGAGCAATGGATTCGGCCGCTGGTTCAACCCCTTGGCGTCCCTTGCGTCTCTTGCGGGCGTAGACCTTGGCCGAGGTCTCGACGTTGTCACCGACCTACGCAGCGATGGGCGGGGAGTGCTGCGCCGGCAATTTGCGGCGCCCTCGGCAGGAATTGAACCTGCGACGCACGGTTTAGGAATGGGTTCAGAGGCGTCCAGCGGTCCCGTTGTGCACGTTCGGAGCCTTGTTTTCCCTGGTCGCCGTCCGGCCAGTCCAGCTAGTCCGCTGGCTGGTTGCTGAAAGGATGGGACAAGAGATGGGACACCAGCTGGGTAGCTGCTGTGCCCACAAGCGCTCGGCGCTCCGGCGCTGGCCGCTTCGGGCCTCGGCTGGGCCGACCGGTTGGGGCCTCGGCATCGTTACCGACGCCAGCCGAAACAGGGTGGATCACCGGCACATCCTCACGACTCTCGTGCTCGGGATCGCTCACGACCTGGCCCTCGTCGGCGTCGCCCGGCCTTCGCGTCGTTACCGGGCACTCTGCCCACGCAGAACGCCGGATCCTGGGTGCTTCCGGCGAACGGCCAACGACGGCGATACGGGACGGCGCCGCAAGGTGCCTATGCGGGCCCCGAGTCGGCGATGGTATGGGCGGATACGCAGTGACCTTTGCCCTGCCCAATGTCAACGGGGCCTCAGCAGAGACTTGCGACCTTCGACCTTACCGCCGGAGCTTCGGGTCGTTCGGCCGGCGGCGGGGGCGAGGATGCATCCGGACCATCAATGACTACACTGTGTCGTAGATAGCCAACCGAAGGGACAGCTGTGAAGCTTGGGTATTCCTCTGTTGTGATCGTGGTGGCAGTGGCGCTGGCCGGCTGCGGCTCGTCGTCCTCAGACTCGTCAGCCGGGTCGTCGCAGACGACGGTGACCGTCTCATCGACGGGGTCGGCCGCTTCGGACACCGCTGATGCGAGTTTTAACGACGCCGATGTGGCGTTCGCCCAGAACATGATCAGTCATCATCAGCAGGCCATCGAGATGGCGTCACTGGCGCTCGATCCCACCTCCGGGGCCAGCCCCGAGGTAACTGACCTGGCGCAGCGGATCAAAGCGGCACAGGACCCAGAGGTGTCGATGATGAGCGGGTGGCTGGACCACTGGCACCAGCCGATGACGATGGACAGCGCTGCCGGCCACGACATGGCCTCGATGCATTCGACTGAGGGGATGATGTCGAACGAGGACATGGACCAGCTGATGCAGCTCAGCGGCGCCGAGTTCGACCGGGCCTGGCTACAGGGGATGATCGAGCACCACCGGGGAGCGATCACCATGGCGGAAGAGATCAAGGACGAGGGCGACAACCCCGACGTCCTGGCCTTGGCCGACCAGGTGATCACCGCTCAGCGGGCCGAGGTAGACGAGATGACGAATCTCCTCCCCAGCTGAGCCGCCGGCCAGTGGCGACGCTCCAATGGCACGAATCGCTTGACCTTCCAGCGGAGGGGAAGGTGTAGGTGTTGCTGTGAGGGGCGTCGCCCCCGAGCAGAGGAGCAAGTGTGAACGGATCATCAGAAACCCACGAAGCAGTCCACCAACGTCACACCGGTCACAGCCATCACGAGCCCGAGGTAGCGAGCGCGGGGCCCTCGGTCCACGGGACGCACGCCGGTCACGAGCATCACGACAAACATGCCGGTCACGATCCGGCCATGTTCCGGCGCCTGTTCTGGTGGAACCTGGCGCTGGCCGTCCCGGTGGTGGTGTTCTCCGAGATGATCCAGGACTGGTTCGGTTACATGATCGATGCCGGGTGGGCCGTCTGGGTTCCGCCGGTCCTCGGCACGGTGATCTACTTGTGGGGTGGGCGCCCGTTCCTGGCGGGCGGGGTGACCGAGGTCCGGAACCGGCAACCGGGCATGATGCTGCTGATCGCCGTCGCAATCACGGTCGCCTACGCCTCGTCGCTGGCCAACTCGCTCGGGTGGGGTGACCTCGATTTCTGGTGGGAGCTGGCGGCCCTGATCGTGGTGATGCTGCTCGGGCACTGGCAGGAGATGAAAGCGATCGGCCAGGCCCGTGGTGCTCTGGCGGCGCTGGCCGAGCTGCTGCCCGATACGGCCGAACGGGTGACCGATGCCGGCGTCGAGTCGGTTGCGATCGCCGATCTGGCGGTCGGGGATGTGGTGCTGGTTCGGCCGGGGGGTCGGGTTCCCGCCGACGGTCGCATTGTCGAGGGTGGTGCAGCGTTCGATGAGGCCATGATCACCGGGGAGTCCCGCCCGGTACGCCGGGGTGAGGGGGACCGGGTGGTGGCCGGCACGGTGTCGACCGATTCGTCGGTGCGGATCGAAGTGGCCGCTGTTGGGGAGGACACGACGCTGGCGGGCATCAACCGGATGGTGGCCGACGCCCAGGCGTCCCAGTCGCGGGCCCAGGCTCTGGCCGATCGGGCGGCCGCGGCTCTGTTCTATCTGGCGGCCGGGGCGGCCCTGGTCACCGTTGTCGTGTGGAGTCTGCTCGGTGATCCCTCGGAGGGGATCGTGCGGACCATCACGGTGCTGGTGATCGCGTGCCCTCACGCTCTGGGCCTGGCCATCCCGTTGGTGATATCGATCTCGACCGCGGTGTCGGCCCGGGCCGGGATCCTGGTGAAGGACCGCCTGGCCCTGGAGCGCATGCGCACCGTCGATGTGGTCCTGTTCGACAAGACCGGCACTCTGACCCGGGGCAACCACGCGGTGGTCGATTTCGCTGTGGTTAGGGGCCGGGACGTCGATCAGGTGTTGGCCCTCGCTGGAGCGGCCGAAGCGGACAGCGAGCACCCGGTAGCGAAGGCCATCGTCGCCGCCGCCCACGCCAAGGGCACCGTGCCGTCAGCGGCCGACATCCGAGCGTTGACCGGTCGAGGCGTCGAAGCCACCGTCGACGGTCGGCGGGTGGCGGTCGGTGGTCCGGCCCTGCTGGCCGAAGCTGGGTTGAGCGAACCAGTGGTGCTGCGGGCTGATGTGGAGCGGTGGCGCCGGGATGGGGGGTCGGTGCTGTGGGTGGTGATCGATGGCGAGGTGAGTGGTGCGTTGACGCTGGCCGACGAGATCCGCCCGGAGTCGGTCGCCGCCGTTGAGGCGTTGCATCAGCGGGGTGTGCGGGTGGCGATGATCACCGGTGACGCCCGCCAGGTGGCTGACAGCGTGGCCACCCGGCTCGGCATCGACGAGGTGTTCGCCGAGGTGCTCCCCCAGGACAAGGACGCCAAGGTGGCCGAGCTCCAGGACCGGGGTCTGACGGTGGCGATGGTGGGTGACGGTGTAAACGATGCCCCGGCCCTCGCCCGGGCGGATGTCGGTATTGCTATCGGTGCCGGCACCGACGTGGCGATCGAGTCGGCCGGTGTGGTGCTGGCTTCCAGCGATCCCCGAAACGTCGTGTCCGCCATCGACCTGTCCCGGGCGAGTTACCGAAAGATGATCCAGAACCTGGTGTGGGCCACGGCCTACAACCTGCTGGCGATCCCGGTCGCCGCTGGTGTGTTCGCTTTCGCCGGGCTCAACCTCCCACCGGCGGCCGCCGCCGTGGCCATGAGCCTGTCGACCATCATCGTCGCCGGCAACGCTCAACTCCTGCGCCGGGTCGATCTTCGCCCGGTCGACCTCAACCCGAGGATGGCCTGACCATGTACGGCTATGTGTTCACCCGGCGCCGGTTTCTGGCCTCGTCGGCGTCGGCTGTGGCCGGAGCGGTCCTGGTCGGCTGCAGCTCCTCTCCGCAGACCCCCTCGGGGGTGATCAGCCCCACGGATCGGGCCGTCACCGAGGCTGAGGCGGCACGACGGCGCCCCGGCAGTTCGTTGACCACCGTCGAACTGGTCGCCGGCCCCGCCACGGTCGACCTTGCCGGCCGAGTGGTCGACACCGTCGCCTACAACCAGCAGGTCCCGGGGCCGCTCATCCGGGCTCGGGCGGGCGACGAGTTGAAGGTGACCCTACGCAACCAGCTCGACGCGGCCACGCTCACCCATTGGCACGGGCTGGCCATCCGCAACGACATGGACGGCGTGCCCGACCTCGTGCAGAAGGCCATCGAGCCGGGGGCGAGTTTCACCTACCAGTTCATCGTTCCCGACCCCGGCACCTACTGGTTCCACCCCCACATGGGCCTCGACCTCGACCGGGGCATGTACGCCCCAATCATCATCGACGATCCCGGAGAAGCCGGCGACTACGACCACGAAGAAGTGCTCATCCTCGACGACTGGCTCGACGGTATCGACGGGGCCACACCCGAGTCCACCCTGAACCAGCTCCGCTCCCAGGGCGGGATGGGCGGCGGCATGTCCGGAATGAACCACAGTGGGATGGGTGGCATGTCGATGTCCGGGATGAGCGACTTCGGTGACGTCGACTACCCGTTGCACCTGATCAACGGGCGCCCCCCAGCCGATGCGCCGTCAACCGTGGTGGCATCCGGGTCCCGGGTCCGTCTCCGGTTGATCAACGCAGGGTCGGACACGGTCTACCGGGTCGCCGTGGACAACCACCCGATGATCATCACCCACCTCGACGGGTTCCCGATCGAACCGATCGAGGTCGACACCTTCCAGGTCGCCATGGGCGAACGGGTCGACGCCATCGTCGAGGTCACGAGCGGCGTGTGGCCCATCTTGGCCGTCGCCGAAGGCAAAACCGGCGCCGCCCTCACGTGGCTGCGCACCAACGACGCCGCCGCCACCGCCACCCCAACCCTCGGTCGACGACTGGCCAACCACGACGGCCGGATGCTCGACCTGGCCGCAGCTCGCCCCACCGCAGGTGCCGCCCGGTCAACCGTCAAGCCCGAACGCAGCGTCGACCTGGCCCTCACCGGGTCCATGACCGACTACGTCTGGGGCATCAACGGACACACCTACGATCCGACCAACGCCCTCCTGATCAGCAGTGGAGAGACGCTCCGCCTACGGATGCGCAACGAGACCATGATGGTCCACCCCATGCACCTCCACGGCCACACCTTCGCCCTCACCTCATCCGGCGTACGCAAGGACACCGTCCTCGTCCCCCCGATGGAGACCGTCGAGATCGACGTCCTGGCCGACAATCCAGGCCAGTGGATGCTCCACTGCCACAACACCTACCACCTCGAGACCGGCATGGCCACCGTGCTCGCCTACAGAACCTGACCCCAACGAACCCGTCGCTCCGACACCGTGTCGTAGGCCCCTGGGCCAAAGCCGAAAAGAAGCGTACGTTGAACAGTGGAAGCCAAAGCGACCATCGCATGAGCCAGGAGGTTCGCCATGATGTGGTGGAATGACAGCGGCTGGAGCTGGCTGGCCATGACCATCTCCATGCTCGTGTTCTGGGCGCTAGTAGCCGGCGTGGTCATCACGCTCGTGCGGTCCAACCGAGAATCGGACACCGTGAACCCCGGGCCGAACGACCCCGAACAGATCCTCAAGGAACGATTCGCCCGGGGCGAGATCGACGTCGAAGAGTATGAACGGCGCCGAGAGGTGCTGCGCCGGTGAGCAGTACGGTGACGCCATGAGCCAGGAGAACCGCCGCCAGTGAGCCCTCGGAAACGTCCCGACGGGGCGCTCGAAGCCGACGTGCTTGGCGTGTTGTGGGCTGCCGACGGCCAGTCCCTCAGCCCGGCCGAGGTCAACGAACGACTCCCGACCGACCTCGCCTACACCACGATCATGACGGTCCTCACCCGACTCTGGAAAAAGGGCTTGGCCGAACGGGTCGAGGCCGGACGGGGCTACGCCTACCGGGCCACCTACAGCGAAAGCGAGCTGACCAGCCAACGCATCCGCGACATGCTCGACCATGCCCACGACCGAGCCTCAGCCCTGGCCGGGTTCGTCGACTCCCTCGACACCGGCGACATCCAACACCTCCGGCGCCTCCTGGCTGAGCTGGACGAGGAAACATGACCGCAATTCTGGCGCTGCCACTCGTCGTCGCCGTGGCCCTCGCTGCCGCCCTCCTGCCGTTGGCCGACAGGGTCACCCCGGCCCAAGCCGCCCGATCCCTCGGAGTCGCCATCACCGCCGTCCTCGCCGCCGCCTGGGCGACAACCTGGGCCCTGGCCCTCGCCTACATCGCCCACCACCCACTCATCGGGGGGCACTTCGTTTGGTGCCGCCAGATTGCCGGCCTGCACCACCCACCACCACCCCTCGTCGGCGAAGCCTCGCTCATCATCACCGCCGCATCCACTGGTCGCCTCCTCCAGGTTGTCCTCCGCTGGCGACGGAACAGGGGTACCAGCGAGGGCGAAGTCCGCCTCATCGACTCAACCGAACCGGTCGCCTTCGCCGAACCCGGCCGACGGGGCGGCATCGTCATCAGCTCCACCATGCTGCAGGCGCTTCGACCGACCGAACGACAGGCCCTCCTGGCCCACGAACAGGCACACCTCCGCCACCGACACGACCGCTACCTCCTGATCGCAACCCTCGCCCGTGGCTTTCCCGTCCTGACCACCCTCGCCCGCAAACTCACCCACGCCCTCGAACGCTGGGCCGACGAGGACGCCGCCACCACCACCGGCGACCGGCTCATCGTCGCCCGAGCCGTGGCCCGAGCCGCGCTGGCCACCGCCGAACCGGCCCCCTCCGCAACCCTGGCAGCCAGCGGCTCGAACGTACCGTCCCGGGTCCTCGCCCTCACCGCACCCCCAGCCCACACCCCGCTGTGGACCTACCCGGCCATCATGGTGCCCATCGTCGTCGTGTTCGCCGCCCTCACCCAGATCCACCACCTGCTGCCCATCTTCGCCACCCTCAGCCGCCACTAAACAGGAGCCGAACATGCGGATCGGTGATCTCGCCACCCAAACCGGAGTGACCACCGGCTCATCCGCTACTACGAATCCGTCGGTCTGCTCCTGGCCCGCCTCGCACCGACGCCGGCTACCGGGACTACGACCACCAAGCAGCCGAACGCCTTCGGTTCATGCGCGACGCTCGGGCCACCGGCCTCTCCCTCAACGAGATCAATCGATCCTCGAACTCAAAGACTCCGGACAAGGCTCCTGTGACCACACCAAGTCCTCCTCCTCGGCCACCTCGCCGAACTCGACCGACAGATCGAACGGCTCGCCGCCACCCGAACCACACTCATCGAACTCACCACCCGAGTGCTCGACCTAGACCCCACAGACTGCACCGACCCAGCCCGATGCCAAGTCATCGAAAAGCACGACCACCCCCTTCACAACAAGCACGGTCGTCCCGACGCAACATCGTCAGAGGCACACCGCCATAGGGCCCCGCACTGAAGCCGCCACGCAATGACCGCGAGTGAGTCCCAGCGTGGGCAGAACAATGGGCGCCACCGAGACGTCTAGCCGGAAAGCAGCTGCGCGCTCCAGTCGTCTCGCTAGTCGATGCCCGGACCGCCCGATAACGACGTCAGACCGCCGGTCTTCCAACCACGACAGTGCGGCACTTCCTGAGCGGTCGGAAATCCCGCAACGATTCGAGGTCGATCCGTCTCGTCCAGTCGCGCAACCTAAGTAGCTGCGTGAAGAACGTCGAGCAGGGCGGGATGCAGGCGGGGATTCGCCGCTATGGTTGCTTCTGACTCGGTGGAGTGCGGGCTGCCATCGAGGTCGCTGACTCTGGCGCCGGCCTCGCTTGCGATGATGACCCCAGCCGCCATGTCCCAGGCCTTGTTCGATAGGGCGACGCTGGCGTCAGTGTGGCCCTCAGCCAGCCAGGCGAGGTCGACCACGGATGCGCCGAACATTCGAATCCGGAGCGCTCGGGGTGCAAGGGCAGCGGTGATCTGGAGGCGGGATGCGTTCTTCGCTCCGGCGTCTTCTCCGACGGCGTAGTCACCGATCGCGACAAGGGCGTCGGCCAAGTGATCGACGTCGCTGACGTGAATTGTCTCACCGTTACGAGAGGCGCCGTGATCCCGTACGGCGGTGTAGCGGGCGGCGAGGTAGGGGTGGTCGATCACGCCGAGCTGGGGCTGGTTGCCGGCGATGAGGGCGAGCGACACGCCACACAGCGGTATCGCGTGGGTGTAGTTGACCGTGCCGTCGATGGGATCCAGGACCCAGTAGAGATCGCTGCTCGGTCCGCTGGCCCCGTCCTCTTCGCCGAGGAAGCCGATGTCTGGGGTGCGGGTGTGGAGAAACGATCGGACTCGATCTTCGATGGCGTAGTCGACCTCGGAGGCGTAGTCTCGCTCGCCCTTGGCCGTGAGCTCGCCGGCGGCGCTGGTGGTGAAGAGCTGGACGGCGAGGTCGACTGCCTCCAGTGCGGCGGGCAGGAGGCGGTCGAAGTTCATCCTGGCACTCCTGAACGTTCCCAGATCCATTCAAACGTTCGCTCGAAGATGCTGAACAGGCCGGCACCGGCCTTTCGGGAGCGGACGAGCAGGGTCGGCGACTCGATGCCCCGCTGCGTCGGCATGTAGGGCTGAACTACGGCGACGGTGTGGTCCACCACCATGATGTTGAACCGGATGGTGTTGTTGTAGGTGCGGATCTCGAGCTGCTCACGGTGCTCCGGGGCCAGGCGCTGGTGCACGCGCTGACTGAGTATCTGTAGGTTCATCTCAGTCAGGGTCGAGAGCTGCCCGGCGTTGTAGCCCTCCTCTTCCTCGCGGCGCTGCATCGCCGTCTGCCATGGGGCGAGGAAGGCGCAGCGCACCTTCGCTCCCGACTCGATCAGGGCTCGAAGCTCGTCGTCGGGGAACTGCTGGCAGATGAGGTTGAGCGATAGCCCGACGGCGTCGATCGACTTCGCTCCGTCGAACAGGTCCCGGAGGGGTACCTGGGTGATGAACTCCGAGCGGGTGACGAACACGGCCTCGACATCGGCGAACCGCGTGCCGAGCATCTGATGTACGAGGTCGTCGTCACTGTTGGTGCTGTCGGCTCGAACCGGGGCAGCCCGTGAGACGATTCCGGCGGCAATGAGGGCATCGCCGGGTGGTACGGCGTTCGTCGTCTCCCAGCGCTCGACCACGCCAGCTGTGACCTCCCAGCCGAGCATGGGGCTGAGCACTTCAGCGAACTCGCCCGGCGTCATGCCGAGGCGTTGCCGGGCGGAGCTGATATGGCTCCGTGCGATCGCGCCCATGTCGGGCTGATAGCCGCCCCGGCTGTGGATGCTGACAACCTCCGCCTGGCGGTCGTCGTCGCCGGTGTTCATCCGGCCTGCGCCCTTCGCTGCTGGCTCGGCGGCTTCTCTCTCTGAGGTCGAGGTATGCCCATCTGGCCGTAGAGGTGGATGACCTCAGTGCGCAGCTCGTCTACCTGGTCCTGCACCAGCGCGATTACTGCTCGCCACTCCTGCTCGACTTCGGTCGGCGACCTGGTTTCACCCATGTCCGGCCCGAGCGGGATGCCGGCGATGGCGGCCGCCGCCAGGAGCACATCGGCTGGCGGCATGGCACGGCCGTTGATCCAGTTGCTGATCGCCGACTCCGAGTATCCGTCCTCGGGTCCGATGCCGAACTCCTTGAGGCGGGCAGCGAACTTCGTCCCCGACCCCGTCGCCTGGCGCGCCTGGTGCATGACCTCGCGGATCACTGCGGGGATCTCGATGCCGTCGGGTGCCTCGTGAGGGGTCATCGCTTCTGAGTGTAGGAACATCACTGAGAAGCTTGTAGTACCTCGCTTCTCACGCTAGTATTCGAGCTTGTCAGGCAAGATACGTGCTTCTGGAGCGATTCTGCGGGACGGATCGGCCTGAAGACGTGAACGAGCCTGGAGATGAGGAGACAGACGTGGTTCGTCGAACCTACACAGTGCATGAGGCTGCCGGCCTGCTCGGGATCTCTCGGAGCACGGCGTACGAGTGCGTGAGGACGGGCGAGCTGCCGTCGTTGCGGTTTCGTCGTCGGATCGTGATTCCGGCTCACGCTCTGGAGCAGCTGATCGAAGCGGCTGGCCTCGCGGCGCCGCTGGCCGGCACGGGAACCGAGGGCCCGGCGTCGTTCCAGTAGGTAGTGCCTCGGTCGGAGTTGGCGCTCCGACCGAGGCGAGTTGTCCTACTCACGGGGAGCGGTACAAGCGCTTCGAGCGTAGCTCGGGGGCTCCTGGTGGGTCGGGCTGTGTAACCCAATCAACCCAACAATCGGCCCCGGTTCGGGGTCACCCAATGACCAGGAGCAATGAGAGCTATGGCTATTTATCGACTTCCTGTCGATCCGCAGTGGCAGTCCTTCTTGAAGGGGTGCGTGGACGTTGCCGGTGTTGCGCGTTCGAGAGCAGGGAGAACACCGGGGTGCAGGCCACGGACCGGGAGACCGAACATCCGATGTGGGAGGTGGCGGTCATCTACAAGGTGGCCGACGACCGTAGGGGCGGAGACGATCTATGTGCGGGTCCCGCACCCGAAGGTGCCGGAGGTGCTGGGCCAGGTCCCGGTGTTCGGTGGCCTGGAGGCGGACACAAGCCCGCCTACCCGGATGGTCGGGGTGGGGTGAACTCGGCGTGAGTTCACGGCCCGGACAATCTCGACGGGCCCGGCCCCGTCGGCCCGCACCACCGCCCGGGCTGCGGCCCCGGCTCGGGCGTGAGGCGGTGCCGGCCTGACCTTGTGACCTCGGCCCTGGGTGGGGTCGGGGTGGCGACCAGGAGCTTGCCGACGGTTCGGCCTGCCGACGCTCATTGGAGATGACGTGCATGGCATGAAGCGGCCCGGCGGCTCCTGATCCCTGCGGCCCCGCCTGGCGGCTTCCTGGAAGGTCCCGGGGGTCACTGGCGATCGCTTGCGTACGAGTGGCGCAGGTTCCCGCATCGGTGCGGGCTCGGGCACGACACGAAATCAGGCCCAGGTGAAGGAGTGCGTAGGGGTGTCGATCGTGATGGAAGAGACGGTGGTGGAAGTGCCGGCGGGTCTGCGGTTGCGGGCGTCGGTGGATGATTCGGCCCGGTGGGCCGCCGCGGTGGCCGGTATCCCCCTGGAGGCCGAGCTGGTGGCGGCGGCCCGACCCAGGGTGCCCTTCGGTGCGGTCCTGCTGGCGGTGGCGCAGCGGGTGGGGGCGTCGATCGCGGCCCGGTTGGAGGCGACGTTCCCGGCCCTGCCTGGGGCGCAGGTGGACGACGAGGTGTCGGTGGCGGCGGTGGAGTGGCTGCGGGATCAGGCCGACGGGTTCGCTGCGGCGGCGCTCGGGTTCGCCCGCTCGATGGTGGAAGGAGAGTCCGATGCTGTGGCGGTGTGACCGGTCCCGGGCGGATCGCTCGGATGAACCCCGGGTGTCCCGGGAGCAGGCGGCGGCGATGGTCGCTGCAGGCCACCAGGTCGACACGGTGGCGGCCCTCGTCCGGGGCGGCCGGCGGTTCGGTGGTCGGTCGTGATCGGCCGGTATGCCAAGGGTCTGACCGCTGGTGATGACGAGGTGGTCTGGTCCCAGATGCGGGACTACTGGCTGTCGACGGGGCAGCTCACCCAGGCCCAGGTCGATTCGATCGGGGTCGACACCGAACACGGCTTCCGTCAGCTCGGGTTGTGGGCGTCGTGGGGCCACGGCTCGGAGTGGGATCCGCAGGCCCAGACGGCCGATACCTGGTTCTCCTCAGCGGGTGCCAGGACGGAGATGGCGGCCTGGGGCGATGACCAGCAGAGGGGGTCGTCGTGATCCTCAAGACTCCCAGGCCGCCGGAGTCGGAGGCGCCGCATTGGCAGGTCGTGGTGATGACGGTCGTGTGGTTGGGCGGTGGTGCTGCCCTGATGCTGGCACTGGTCGGCAATTTCGTTGTGCAGGTGGTCCGCTGATGGCCCGCCGTAAGTCGTACCCGCACCTGCTTACGCCGGGGCAGGCGGTGGAGGTGTTGACGGCCCGCAAGACGAGGCCGCAGCCGTGGAGGGTCACGGCGGTGTTGGACCGGCTGGCGGATCAGCGGGGCCGGGAGCTGGTGGAGAAGCGGGTGGCGGCGTTCTGGGCGCCCCTACCAGCCAGGGCACGGGTCCGTCGTGGTCCGGCGGTGCCGTGGGGCAAGGGCGACCAGCTCGCCATGTTCGAGGAGGTGCAGTGATGCGAGATGAACAGCAACGGTTGTGGGCTGAGTCGTGGGCGGGGTGGAAGGTGACCCCGCCGGGGGTGCCGTCGGGGAGCGGTTACAACGCCTTGCACAAGCAGTCGGGCGGGTTCGGTCGGCTGAGCGCTCCGGATCCGCCGTGGATGGACCGGATTCCTCATCGGTTCTGGGACGACAGCGAGGTCCAGGCCCAGGCCGACGCGTGGGGCCCCCGGTGGCATGACGAGTGGGCCGACGACGATGGCGCGGTCTGGTGATGGCGTCGTGGGATGACAAAGAGGCGGCGCAGCGGGCGTGGGTGCAGTCCTGGGATGGCTGGAACCGGTTGCCCGATGACGTGGTGTATGACCCGTACGGGGCCCGGGTTGGCTACAACGCCCTGCACGGTGAGTCCGGTGGGGGCGGCAAGTATGACCGCCCGGAGTTCGTGTGGGGCAGCCGCGGCGGCGACCCCGGTGTCCCGGACCGGTTTTGGGACCCGACCGACGTCGACCGCCTCGTGGCCGAGTGGGGGGCCGGTTGGAACGACCCCATGCCCACCGACGACAAGGGCTGGTCCTCATGACGCTGTTCGACACGGGCGACTACTGGCGTCACCCGGCTCTGTGGCCGCCGGTGATGGAGGATGATGTGTCGTTGGATGAGCAGGCCCGATGGGTGTGGCCGGCGTCGTTCCCGATTGACGGCGACACGTGGGATGCCGATACGGGTCGCGAGACCTGGGACATGAACGACTGGTCGGTGCGTGACGCTTACCGGAACTGGGTTCAAGACGGCAGGCCGGACGAGGGGTTGGCCGAGTACAGGGCCGACGTGTGGGGCGAGCGGTGATGACCGAGGACCAGGCGGTCGAGCTGCTGTGGCCCGGCATCACCAGCACGAGGGATTGGAGCGACGCGGCGGGCGAGGGCCGGCCGAGTGGGGCATGGAGGCAATGCTGTGAGTGACGAGATGGGGTGGTGGGAGCAGGCTCCCATCGTTGATGTGGAACCGAACCGCCGGGTGAAGATCCGCCGGTTCGTGCGCCTGGTGGGCCTGGTGATGGGTCTCGCGCGTATCTGGTGGCCGGTCTTGCCGGTTGCTGTGTTCCTGGCGGTGTGGGGCCCGCTGGGTGGTCTGCTGGAGGGCCTGGTCATGGCCGGCGTGGTGGTGGTCTCTCCGAGGGTGCGGGGCTCGCTGCGGTCGGCGCCGATGCGGTCGGTGGAGCGGCTGTTCGCCTGGCGGTGGCCGGCGATCGCGTCGCATGCCGGGCTGATCACCCCGGCTCATGGGGGTATCCGGTTCCCGGATCTGTTGTCGGTGGGCTTCGGTGGTCGGTGGTGGCGGCCGGAGTCGGTGTCGCTGGTGTTGCGGGTGTTGCCGTCGCAGGAGGATCAGGGGGCGTGGCCGAAGATGGCCCGGCGTCTCGGTATCCAGCTCGGCTACTCGCTCGCTACCCCGGTGGTGCTCGACGCCCTGCGGCTCGAGGTCCGCCTGCGGCGTGAGGTGCTGCCCACGATGCTCGAGCTCGGGGCCGATGTGAAGGTGGACGGCCTGTTCGATGACCCGCACCGGGTCCCGCTCGGGGTGTCGTCTCTCGGTGGTCATGTGGTGTGGGAACTGGACCGGCCCACGTCGACGAGTGTGTTCGTGGGCGGCGGGATGGGGGGCGGCAAGTCGAGCGTGGTCAACACCGGCCTGGGCTGGTTCCACCGGCAGCTCTGGTTGGGGCGGCCGGGAGGCGATCGATCGACCCGAAAGGGCTCGGGGATTTCATGTGGTGCGAGTCGTGGAATTTGTCGGTGTGCCAGACCGACGAGCGCGTGGCGGGCCATCAACTACGTGAACGACGAGATGCACCGCCGGGCCGCCATCCTGCGCCGATTGAAGCTCCGCACCTGGGTTGACCTGCCGGAGTCGGAGATGGCCCGGTTCGGGGGGCGGATTCTCCTGGTGGTCGATGAGCTACTGAACTTCTTTCTGTGGAAGGGCGGCAACGACAAGGCCGCCGCGCTGCGGGCGAAAGAGGCGTGGGTCCAGTTGGAGAAGATCACCAGCATGGGTCGGGCGCTCGGGGTCAACGTGATCCTGGCCACCCAGCACCCGATCGCTGAGCACCTGGGCCCTTACGGGTCCACGATGATCGCCAACACGGCCGGCCGTATCGGCATCGGTGCGTTGGAGCCGTTCGGGGCGAAGACCCTGTTCAAAGAGTCGGGGGAGGCGATCGCTGCCCGTACCCGTCAGGTGATCCCGGGTCGCATGTTCGTCATGGCCCTCAACGGTGATGAGGGCTCGGGGTTGCCGATGCCGGCGCAGGCGTTCTTCCCGTCGGATCGGTTCGTGGCGTCCCTGCCCGAGCTGCCGGCGGCCCCGGAGCGGTTGGTGCACCGGTTCGACCGGTTCGCAGATGAGCAAGCGATCGAGGTGGAAGAGGTGCTGGTCGGATGAGCGGTATCGGTGACAAGACGGTCAAGAGCCTCGCCCCCCAGAGCTGGACCAGTGTGCTGGTGTGGGCGGTCCTGGTGGTCATCTTCGTGTCGGCCCCGATCCAGGCCACCAAGCTCGTGGTCGAGGTCGTGGGCGGTACCGGGCGGTGGGTGGCCTACACGGCGTTCGCTGACTGCGGCACGGAACCACCGTTGGAGTGGATGACAGCCAAGAAATGCGACGGGCAGGGCGTCAACACCGACGGGACGCCGACGGCGTTCAACCTCGACCCCAATAGCCCGCAGTCGCAGGGCGTGGTCGACCAGGCTGTTGCTCAGGTCAACGATCTGCACCGGGTGGTCGCCAACCGCTTCGAGATCACCAGCACGACGGGGGGCGACCGGTTCGTCCAGGCCGACGACGCCACCCGGGCCACCACCGGCAGCGCACCAGTGGAGGAGCGGCCGTGATCCTCGTTCTCACTGTGTGGCTGATGCGGCTCACGTGGGCAGTGCTGGTCGCCTGGCTCCGCCTGACGGTAGCGATAGCCCGGTCCTGCGCTGGTCTCTCCCACCGAGCCCGGACTCGACGCCAACTCCGCCACGGGCCCCCGCCGATGGTGTCATGGCAGTGGTGGCACGCTGCCGGCGGAGCGCTCGCCGCGCTGGCCCAGGTCGCCACCCCCGCTGAGGCGGCTCGCGCACTGCGCACGGTGAACCCGCAACCGGAGGTGGTGGTGGCGCTCCACCACCTGGCCACGGCCGAAGGTGTCTCGGTCGATCTGGCGGCCTGGTCATTGGCGGTCGCTGACGTGTTGGTGCAGCCGGCCCCGGTGGAGGTGGTGTCGTGGTGACCCCAGACGACAGTCACCTGATCGGACGGGCCCTGTCATGGCGGCCGGGCCCGTGGCCTCATCTGGAACTTGATGCCCCCGACCTGGCCTCCACGCTGGCCGCGCTGGGGGAAGGGATCAGTGCGGCTTCCTCGGTGTCGGGCCAGCGATTGGGACGACCAGGCCCAGGTTGAGCATTGGACCCACCTGTGGCACACGTTCGACGCGCTGGGCTCCGACCTGGAACGCATGGCCACCGACGACAACTGGCCCGGACAATGGTGACCACCGCAGCCCACCGGTCACCGGGCACGGCCCGATCTCGCCTGGCTGGGTTCGACATCACGTCGAGCCGAAGGGACCCCTTCGGCTCCTGGTAAGCGCCGCTGCTGCGGGTGGAGTCGGGGTCAAGGGCCGAAGAGGCGAAGAATCCGGGCCCCCAACCACCACCCCTACTGGATGGACCGCGGCCCGAGCTGTCGGCCCGGATTGTTTGCCGTGCCCTTGACGCCGGCGGAAGCCGTGGCACCCGCCACCGACTCCAAACGACCAAAGACCAAGAGGAAGGACGAGTGACGGATCAGGCCTGCACGCCCCTGGCCGGAGTAGCCGGTACCTGATCCGCCCCTACATCTGATGAGTTCACTCTACGACTGGCCAGCAGGCCAGCTTCGCCATGCCCGGACCGAGCCAGTGGCGGCCTCCGTGGTCGCGCTGACCGGGACCGGGGCAACGTTCACCGGTGCGGCGATCGCCGTTGCCGACAGAGCCGTGCCCGGCCTGCTGGTGGCCGTCGCGGGGATGGCCGTGGCTGTGGCCGGTTTCGAGCTGGTCGGCCGCTGCGTCGACCGGGTTCACCCCTACGAACCCGAAGCAGGCTGCGCTGGCCGGGTTCCCCTCGGCGGGCGGCGGCCGGCGGGACGGAGTCCCGCCGAGCCGACGATCCGCACGGAGGTAGGGCGACTCTCAATCTCCCCTTTACCGACCGGTCCCGTGCCTTGTCGGAGGCGGTGCGGGTGAACGGGCTTGATCTAAAGCCAGAAGTTGCCGCAGGGGTTTTGAAGGCGGTGTGTGTGCCGCTGCCGGCGGCGGTGGAAGCGTGGCCAGAACTCGGCGATGGCACCCGCCTCGGGTACCGGTCTGCTGAGGCGTGCCAGGCGGCGGCGTCGTGGTGGCCAGCGCTGGAGGTCGAGCGACGGCCGGTGGAGGGCCCCGGGTCGACGGAGTACCGGCTGGGGTCGGTGCATGCGCTGCGGCCCGGGTACCGGGCCAACCCGGAAGCGGAAGACCGGGTGCAGATGGGGCCGAGGTGGCAGCGCTACGGCCGCCAGTGGCTCGATACCGACACTGGCGAGTTGGTGGATCAGTTGTTGGACCGGGTCCTGCCGGCGTCGGCTGATCCGATCATCCGGACCCTGCAGATCTCGCCCGGCAAGGTGAGCTTGCGGGCGTTCTGCTTGCCGAATCAGGGGGCGGCCGATCCGCTTCCGGCAGCGATCCTCGACGCCTTCGACCGGGCCGATGACAGCCCCGAGCAACTGGAGCTCCCTATGGACGACCTCGACGGTCAGGGCGTGATTAGGGAGTTCTCTTCTCGGTCGCGGCGTCGCTTACGGGAAGCGGTGGCGGAGATCGACTGGGCCGACGCCGTGCGTTCGGTGAGTGAGGCGACAGGGCAGCCGGCCCGGCTGATGTTCGTGATGCTTTCCTACCCGGGCGACTGGCGGCGTTGGGCCCCCGATCCTGACGAGTGCGTGGGACATCTCGAAGCTCTGTACAAGCGGCTGGCTCGGAAGCTGTCCCGCCGGCTCGGGGTGACGGTGCGGGTGCCGTGCGTCTGGAAAAGGGAGTTCCAACGCCGGGGCGCCCCCCACTTCCATCTCGTGCTGGTCGTGCCCCACGTACTCGACGGCGAACCTCTGCGGAACTGGTTGTCTCGGGAGTGGTACGACGTGGTTGGCTCAGGCGACGAGCGCCACCTCCGGGCCGGGATCCGGGTCGACGCCGTGCGAGGATTCGAGGCCTCCGATCCGGCCCGGATCGCCTCGTACCTGGCCGGCTATCTCGGCCCCGACGAGCGGCTGGGCGACAAGGAGGTGCAGCATCAGGTGCCGGAGGGGTGGGCCACCGCGTCGGGTTCGGTTGGGCGGTGGTGGTCGGTGCGGGGTGTCTCCCGGGTTCGGGTCGAGGTCCGTATCACCCGCCGGCAGATGATCGAGGTCCAGCGCCTGTTGCGGGCGTTGTACCGTTCGGAGGTCCGTGTGCGGGCGATGGCGTCCGGTCGGACGGTGACCCGGCGCCAGCTGGGGGCCCGGTGGTTGACCGGTGCCGAGACCGGGGGATCGCTGATCGTGGGCGATGGGCCATCGGTGACGGTTGCTCTGGCCCGAGCGTTGGCGCTCGATGAGGCTCCGGCTTGGCCCAAGGGCGTGCCGAGGGGGCTGCCGTGACGGGCCGTGTGGCCCCGGCAGACATGACCAACCCTGGTCAGGGACGGGCCGCTCGTTGGGGCTTGCGGACCTCGCGTGGTCGGGTCGTGAGGTTGGGGTGGGGCGCGTTGCGGCCGGTCCCTGGACCAAAAGGATCAGAAGTTGGAGGGGGAGGTGTAGCTGACGATGCCTCGGGCGCAGTCGAGGGTTTGGCCGGTGGCGGTGTTGCCGGCGCCGCCGTCGTAGTCGGTGATACCGGAGCCGGGGCCGAGGGGGCAGGCGTTGAAGTACTCGGTCGGGGTGAGGGTGTAGACGCTGACTCGGGGGTATCGCTGGGCGCTGGCGGGTTGGACGGCGAGCAGAAGCCCGACGGTGCCGGCGCTGGCGGGGATGAGGACGCGGCGAATGAGGCGGTTGCGGGTCATGATGGTGGACTCCTCGTTGAGGTGAGGCCACGGGCTACTCCCGCTGGTGGGGGGTGACGGGCTCGCGTGGCTCACGGCGGGTTCGCCGCTGGCCGGCGAGCCGGATCACCTCGGTGGCGGTGGGTGCGCCGAGGTGCCGGGACGTTCTCGCGTCGGCTAGGAGCCGAGGCTGGCGAGTTGGCTGATCCTGAGGCCCCATTTCACGGGGGCGCCCATGGCGAGGATCACGCCGCTGAGGGTGATAGCGGTGGTGGTGGCCCGGACCAGTGCTCGGGTGTGCCGGGGGGCTTGCTGCTTGTCGGTCACCATTTGCGAACTCTGCCTTTCGAGATGGACTTGAGTGGGTGCCGCATCTGGCCTCCGTGCTGATGCTCAATGGATGGTGAAGGAGCCATCGGCAGTCGACGGGCCGCGTCCGTATGGGCCGGGCGGACTATTTTGACGCCTCCTGCTCAGGTTGGTCAGTTGGTCAGTTGGTCAGTTGGTCAGCTCGATCGTGAGGGTGGCCTGGGCGCATCGGGCGGCGGTGTCGCAGATCCTGTAAGTGATCTGGATGGTGCCGGTGTAGCCCGGGTCGGCCTGGTAGCGGATCTTGTGGTTGGAGCCGATGGTGGCGGTGCCGTGGGCCGGTTGGGTGATGACGGTGAGGGTGGTGGGATCGAGTGAGGCGTCGCCTGCCTGGTCATTGGTCAGCACGTCGTGCTGCTTTTGCTGACCCTGTTTCTGGGAGCCGCTGTCGTTGTTGGCGGTGGGTCCGGCGGTGCCGGTGGGCGTGCTGGTTGAGCTTGCGGGGGCGGTGACCGTGCTGGGGGAGGCGGTGGTCGGGGGCGGTGCTGTGGTTCGGGTGGATTGCCCGACGGTGGTGGTGGTGACGGCGGCGGTCGTGGGAGTGGGGTCGGGCGATGGGCTGGTCGTCGGGGCAAGGGTGGTGATGGTGGCGGAGGTCGATGGCCCGGCCGTGGCTACGGGGGACGGGGCCGGGATCTTGTTGGCGTGCTGCGTTGGGGTGGTGTCGGCGTTGTCGGTCGTGGTGATGACGGTCGAGCTGGTGGCGGCGGGGGCGGTGTAGGCGATGTCGTGGGGTGGGGGGGCGAGGTTGGCGAGGGGGGCGGTGGCGGCAACTGCGGCGACGGCGAGGGTGGCCGGGGTGGTGGCGATGGTCTGGAGGATCGAGGGGAGGCGGGGAAGCTCGGGGAGCCAGCTGAGCCAGCCGGTGAAGCGGCGGTTGCGTTGGATGGAGGCTTCGAGGAACGCTCGGACGATCCGGGGGTCGAACTGGGTGCCGGCGCAGTCGACCAGTTCCTTGCGGGCGGCGGCGGTTGTCATGGGTGCTTTGTAGGAGCGGCGGGAGGTGATGACGTCGTAGGCGTCGGCGACGGCGACGATGCGCCCGGCGAGGGAGATGTCGGTGCCGGCGAGCCCGTTGGGGTAGCCCCGGCCGTCCCATCGTTCGTGGTGCTCTGCTGGGGCTCGTGACCAGTCGCCGAGCCATCCGGCGAGGGGTTCGATCAGTTTGGCCCCTTCGGCGGGATGGGTGGCGAGGACCGCCCACTCGTCGTCGGTGGGCCGGCCGGCCTTGTTGAGGATGGTGGCGGGGACGGCGAGCTTGCCGATGTCGTGGAGTAGGGCGCTCCATGCGAGGAGTTGGCGGTCATGGTCGTCGAGGGCGAGCTGGGTGGCGATGAGGTCGGCATAGGCCCGGACCCGTTCGGTGTGGCCCCGGGTCAGGCGTTCGTGGCGCCCCAGGACCGTGACCAGTTGCAGGGCGGTCTCGGCCGCATGCTGGGCGTCGTGGCCGAGCCCGTGGCGGTCGGGGTCGGCGAGCTGGGCCTGGAGACGGTGGACGGTCCCGCTGCGGAGGGCGAGCTTGTACCGGGATGGCGCCTGGTCGGGGAAGGTGAGCGTCATGCCCAGCAGGGTGGCCAGGGGCAGGAACCTGCGAGTCACCCGTTCGGTGACCGTTGCCGCCACCGTCGACACAGCGATGGCGTGAATGACCCAGGCGATGATGGCAAGGCCCCCAGGGGCCGGATAGAGGAAGGCAGAGGAGAGCCGAACGGCACCCCAGCCGGCGGCGATGGGCGCGATGAAAGCCATAGCTCGCACCGCGCGAGCAGCCATGGGAGAGGCGGCCCAGCTGAGGTCGGCTGGGTCGGACGCCCCAGTAGTGGGACCTGCCATTAACCCGTGGATCGGTCAATGACTGGTGCCGCCTTAGAATCGGTCACAGCTTTGACGTGATTCGCCAGGCCGGGTGCGACGTCCCAGCTCACGCCGAGCCGGCCTCCGCCGAGCAGGCACGAACTATCTGGCGGGCAGCCCGGGGTTGGAATTCGTTGGGGTCGGAGGGAATCGGAGGAACTTGTTGAGGCGCTTAAGAGCCTCAGCGGGTAGGTCGGCTGGTCGGGCTCCATCGGTTGCGCCAGTCGATGAGTTTGGCGGTGATGAGGCAGGTGATGGCGAGGGCGAGTTGGGCGAGGCGGTGGCTGGTCTTGCGGTCGGTGCTGCGGCGGAGTTGGCCGTAGTTCGATAGCCAGGAGTTGGTCCGTTCGACGGGCCACCGCAGCCCGAGCGGGACCCGGGTCTTGGTCTTGGCCGTGCCGGCGGTGCGAGTCTTGGCGCAGACCAGGTCGTCGATCCCGTAGCGGGCGACGACGGAACGGGTCACGCCGTTGTCGTAGCCCCGGTCGAGGTGCAGGGTCTCGATGTCAACGACCAGGCCCCGGTCGGCGGCGGCGTGGAGAGTTGGTTCGAACAGCACCATGTCGTGACGGTTGGCGCCGTCGGCTGTCCAGCCCACCGGGATGCCCCACCGGTCGGTCAACAGGGACCACTTCCAGCCGAGTTTGCCCCGGTCAGTGGGGTTTCGGCCGGTGCCTTCACCCCCGCAGGGGGCCTTGTGCTGGGAGCCGTCCACGGCGGTCTCGGACAGGTCGAGGGTGATGATCCGGTCATAGGCGGCCAAGGCGTGATCGGCCAGGGCGTCGAACACCCCGGCGGTGATCCACTCATCGCGTCGGGCCCGCAGGGTGGTGTCCGACACCCGGTGGCCGATGAGGCGTTCGGCGTCCTGCCACGAGCAGCCCAGGGCGAGACGGATGAGGATCCCTTCGAAGCAGACCCGGTCCGGTAGCCGGGGGTTGTGGCAACCAAGGGGATGGCTGTCAGCCGGAACGGGGAGCATCGGCTCGATCGCTGTCCACACAGCGTCTACCACTTCAGGGTCCAGAGCGCGCATGATGGCAGAGGCCTCCATCAGTTGACGGGGTTGGGTCGCACTCGGCATCAAAACCGAGCCGACACCGCAACTGGTGGATGGCCACCCGCAACAACGCGGGCGCCCCTACCCGCGCGACCTCTAAGCCGCGCGACGCGCTAGTGTGACCAGTGTCACCTTTTCATCGTCGAGTGTCTTTCGCTCGGGTCATGTTGGAGGGGGACGGTGCCGGGGGGCAGGGGCATGACGGGGCTCCCTCCCGTTGAGCCCCCTGCTCCCCTCGCTGAGCTGGAACGCGGTCAGAAGGCTCGGATAGTTCGGGACTGCAGAAGCTTGGTTGGCACCGCCAGGGTGCCTCACGGCATGAGGACATCGTCGCTGAGTGGTGTGGCAGTGGTCCAGGCGTCGGCCGAGCGGGGCGTGCTGTGAGCTTGTGAGGGTCGTGTGTAGACTTGGCGGCTGAGCCCTTCGCCCAGGGCGACGGCCCGATCGTCTGCTAACGCTTCGCACCCGGGTGGACGATCGGTAGCAGGACGGCAGAGACTTGCTCCCCACCTGAGACTCTGCCGTCCTGCGTCTGGGGCCTACTCGTGGCGCCTGGCGCTTTGCCGGACCGTCGATGGCCCGCTGGCAGCGGGAGAGGTCGGCGCATGGCAAGTTGCGCTTGAGTTGGTGTGTCGCATCTGGGTAGCGTGAAGCGCCGCCAGAATGTCGACAAGCGCGCGAGGGGAAATGTCGGCACGTTCGGGCTCCTGCGAAAGGAAGTCTCTGTGCATCGATTCGTCTCGCGCCGCCGTCGACCCTCCAGGCTCGACGACTATTCAGAATCTGAAACGGCCCATATTGTTCATCGCCCGGCCAGGGTCTACGTTCTCGCCGACGCCCCGATCGAGACGTACGTCGAGCAATTCGAACGGTTCTGTGAAATAGCTCGTGTCATCTGTCGCCTGGCGGGAGTTGAGGACAGTTACGAGTCGGCCCCGGTCGAAGGATTTTGGCACAGTCCGAGCCACTCGACGTTCGATCCGAACCTCAAAGGTGAATGGCAATGCACCTTGGGTGTGTGCATCTCCAGGGTGATGGGCGAAAGCCTGCCGGCGGCCACCTTGCGAGACGCCAACGTGCTGTCTCTGCAGGCCAGCGAGTTGATCCGCTCCATCGTTGGCGGGCCGGCGGTCCAAGCGCTGCACCAGGGCCCGTACGAGAATGTCGGCGACACCATTACCAAAATCGGTCGGTTCGCCAACGCCAACCGGTACGAGCCAGTCGGACCTCATCATGAGATCTATCTCACTGACCCGCGCGTGACTAAGCCGAGCTATCTCCGGACGATTGTGCGGCAATCCTGTGCTCGAGAGGAGCAATGGACCATACGTCCTCCTTCCGTACTCGAACCAATGGAGTCAGATGGCTGAGGCCCTCTTGTGCCCCAACTAGGCCATTTAGTGCGCAGATATACGCCTAGCGCTTCATGTCATCCTTTTCCGGCGATGGCGGGTTGGTACTACCTGACGTTCTCGCTTATTGGACCATGGTCGTAGGACCATAAACTCGTCAACGTTTGTATCTGCAGCCGCCCCTTCGCAGCACTGTTGGGGCAGTTCGCTCGTACGCCGCAGGTCGGGGAGGCCCCGGACAGCGGCGAGCGATCACCAGATCACAACGAGAAGGCAGGTACATCATGCGCAATCTGACCAAGACCAGGAAGATCCGCGTCGCCATCGCCGGCGCCGCCGTGTCACTGAGCATCGCCGGGGCAGGCCTCGCCGGGCCGCTGACCGCCGCCGCACCCCTGGTCGGCCACGGCCGCCACGGTGCCGATGATCCCGCTGGCGATGATCGTGGTGTTGATCCGGCTGGTCATGGCAAGCACGGTGCCGATGATCCCGCTGGTGACGATCGTGGTGTTGATCCGGCTGGTCATGGCAAGCACGGTGCCGATGATCCCGCTGGTGATGACCGTGGTGTCGACCCCGCCGGTCACGGCAAGCACGGTGCCGATGATCCCGCTGGTGACGATCGTGGTGTCGACCCGGCTGGTCACGGCAAGCATGGCGCCGATGATCCCGCTGGTGATGACCGGGGCGTCGATCCCGCTGGTCACGCCTAGAGCAGCTCTCGGCATGCCGCCCGAGGCACAACTCTGGCGGATGTCGAAGGTGTGTCCGTGCCGGCCGCCCGCACCCGCCGGCACGGGCACGCCAATCCGCAACGACGACCGATGACCATCGCCGGAGGTGACGCCGTGATCGACCCAGAAGCCGTAGTGCTCATGACCAGCGTTACCCGGCACGTGGACCGCAGCCATCGATCCCTCGCACCGGTCCGGCTCGCGTTGGTCACGGCCTTACTCGGGTCGCTCTCGTTCCTGCTGGTGCGTATCGACGACCCGGGGCGGTCGCGGCCGACCGGCACGGCCGAGGTTTCGGACTTCGACGACCTGCGCCAGCCGATGCTCGACGTGCTGCAGGACAACTACTACCGCGATGTCGACGGCGAAGCGCTCCTGGCGGCCCCGGTCGAGCAGTGGCCGGCGCTGCTCGATGACGACTACACCCACATCCTCAAGCCGGAGACCGTCCAGGCCCAGAACACCGCCGACGCCGGCCGCTACGTTGGCATCGGCATTCACGCTCACGCCCAGTCGGGCCGGATCGTGATCGACACGGTGTTCGACCAGTCCCCTGCAGCAGGGGCCGGAATCCAACCCGGTGATGAGCTGAACGCCGTGGACGGCCACCCCGTCGCCGGCCTCGACCTCGAAGCTGCGCTCGGCCTCGTGCGGGGGCCGGGCGGGACCGAGGTGTCGGTCACGGTCACCCGGGCCGGGGTCCCGATCTCGGCCACGATCGAACGCCGGGAGGTGTCGGCCCGCCTGGTCTGGCCCCGTCTCGTGACCGTCGGCGACCGCCTGGTGGGCGTGATCACCGTCGTCGAGTTCGACGATGGCGTCGGCGACCAGGTGCGCTCAGCCGTAGAACAGTTGAGCGACGACGGCGCCCAGGCCATCGCGCTCGACCTCCGGCACAACCCGGGCGGACTGATCGCCGAAGCCGTCGACCTGGCCGGCGTCTTCCTCCCCAAGGGCTCGACCGTGCTGATCGAACAGGGCCGCCACATCGACCCGGCCACGATCCGGACCAGGACCGAACCGACCACGCAGACGGCGCCCCTGGTGGCGGTGCTCGTCGACAGCCAGAGTGCCAGCTCGGCCGAGGTCGTGGCCGGGGCACTGCGCGACAACCTCGGCACCCCACTGGTCGGTCATCGCACCTTCGGCAAAGGCGTCATCCAGGACATCTACCCCCTCCCCGGTGGCGCCGCCCTCAAGGCGACCTTCGCCGAGTACGTCACCCCCCTCGGCCAGGCGATCGACCGGGTGGGCCTCACGCCCGACATCGAAAGCACACTCCCCGAGACGGTTCCCGTCACCAGCGGCCACGATCCGTCACTGGAGAGCGACCTGGCAGCGGTCCTCGGCCAGAGGATCGCCTCGTAGCTTCCGTGTCACGTGTCCGGGGGGCGGTGCTACGTTGCACCAAGATCGAGGGGCGGGTACCTGCAGGACGCAACGCGACAGGTATCCGCCCCTCCACCGTGCGAACGAATTGGGCCACTCGTTCTGGGTGCCGGGAGCCCGCGTGCGGGACGTGTCGGCTGCGAACGACTGGCTCGTTGGTCAGGGGAAGTTGTCTATCTGCGCCGACAGGGCGGCCGTCGCTGCGGCATCCCCTCGGCGACCCTTGTGGGCGTAGACCTTTGCCAGCGTCTCGACGTTGTCGCCAATGCGGGCAGCTACGGCCGGCAGCGGCTCGCCGGCATCGAGCTGCGTACTCGCAAACCAGTGTCGTAGGTCGTGGAGGCGGACCTTGCCGGCGCCGGGCACTCGTTCGATGATCCGCCGGAACGCCTGCGTAAGTCGGTTCGGTGGGATCGGCGTGAGCCCGGTCGGGTCGGTGAGGAGGTCGGCCAGGACGAAGGCGTCACGGGCCAGCTCTGCTCGGACGTTGGCGGCGTAGGCGAGCTGGTCGAGGCGATGCTCCCGCAGCATCTCCGCCGTCCGGGCGTCGACGGCGACTTCTCGGATCTGGTGGCTCTTGGGGTCTTTGTGCTGCAGCTCCCCGGAGGCCAGGTGGGCGATCGCTTCTCGAATCGAGATGCGGCTGCGGTCGAGGTCGACGGCGCTCCATCGCACCCCGCAGATCTCGCCTCGGCGTGCTCCGGTGGTGGCCAGTAGGCGGAAGGCGAGATGGTTCTCGGGGTTCCGGCTCGCCTCGGCCGCCCTCAAGATGGCGGCCACCACCTCGGGCGTCGGGATCTTGCGAGAGATGCGGGGTACTGACGGGGGAGTGGCCAGCCGCACGACGTTGGTCGGTAGCCAGCCCCAGGCCATCGCTTGCTGGAAGGCGGCGCCGAGCAGGGCGTGGTAGCGCTGGATGGTGGACGGCGAGAGCTTGCGGTGGTTGAGCCGGTTGTAGAAGTCATCGACGGACTTCACCGTCACGCGCTTCAGCGGCATGGCCGACAGCGGATCCTTCCCGATGGCTCGGGCGATCGTCCGGTAGCCGTCGATCGTGCGTTGCTGGCGGCCACGGGCGGCCAGGTGGTCGATGTGGGCGTCGAGGAGGTAGCCGACGGTGCCCTCGGTGCGGGGGCCGGCTCGGTCGACCTCGGCCACCAGTTGGGCCAGCATCGAGTTGGCCTCGCGCTTGCCACCTCGGAACACCCGGGTGACGTACCGCTTCTTGCCGCTGATGGGATCCCGGCCGGCGTACGCCCGCAGCTCCCAGTAGTCCGGCTCCCGCTTGAGCCGCAGGCTCCCCTTCGCCATGGCCTGATTCTAGTCGTCCCATCCAGGTGTCCCATCCAGGAAAGATGGGACAGGGATGGGACTGGTCAGTTTGGCGGGACTTCGGGGAGCAGCTGCTAGCGTCTCTACCAGGAGTTATGGTGCGCCCTCGGCAGGAATTGAACCTGCGACGCACGGTTTAGGAAACCGACGCTCTATCCACTGAGCTACGAGGGCTGGTACCGCACCCCAGCCGGGCGGGTATCGACTCCACAGGCTACCGGCGCCCGACGGACCCGGGCCGGCTGATTCCGCCGTCTGCGTCTACGCAGCTGGTGGCCCCGCCTGCGAGACTGCCGTTATGCCCGCCCCTGCTCCGGTCGAAGTCGTCAGCACCGACGATGCCGCCGCCGCGTGGCACGCCGCCGGGCCTTACCTCCTGGCCGACCCCGTGAGGCACAACCGGGTTCTCTCCCTCCTCGACACCATGGTCGACGACCCCGCCGGTGCCGCCATGCAGGGCGCCCGCACCTGGTGGGCCACCCCCTCCGCAGGCACGGGTCCACCCACCGGCGTGTGCCTGCGCACCGCCGCCGACCAGCCCGTGGTCATCGCCGCCGACGACCGTCCAACCGTCTTCGCCCTTGTCGACGCCGTGGCCGACGGCCTGGCCCGTATCCCCGGTATCTCAGGCGAAGCGGCCGCCTCGATCGCCTTCGCCGGTACCTGGGCGTCGTTCCGCCACGTGGCAGCCAAGATGGCGGTCGCCCAGCGGTTCTATCGTCTCGACAACCTCGTGCCCGCCCCCGAGCCCAAGGGCGGCGGCTCGCTCCGCCCCGGCACCCCGGCCGACCTCTCCCTCCTCACCCATTGGGCCGTCGCCTTCCAGCACGACACCTTCGGCCCCGGTGTCGTCGACTCCGAGTCGCTCGCCCGCTTCATGGCCCGCAAGATCGACTACGGCCTCGCCTGGGTGTGGCATACCACCGAGCCGGTCGCCATGGCCGCTGCCACCCCCACGGCCGCTGGCGTGAGCCGCATCCAGCACGTCTACACCCCGCCCCGCTTCCGGGGCCGGGGCTACGCCGCCTCCTGCGTGTCGGCGGTGGCCGCCGACCGCCTCGCCGCCGGCGCCGAGCAATGCGTGCTGTTCACCGACCTCCTCAACCCCACCTCCAACGCCGTCTACCAGCGCCTCGGGTTCGAGCCCGTCAGTGAGCACTTGGAGATCGACTTCGTCTGAACCGGCTCGGTTCGACCGTGAGGCCTCCCGGGCTCCGGGGCGCCGCAGTGACGGCCCCGGGTGCCGGGTTGCCCGTCCGTGTACCGCCGTGCCGATCGTCAGGCGATGGCGAGCCGGAGATCGGCCAATCCCCGGTGGATCAGGCTCTTGGCCGTACCTGCGGGGATGTGCATCGCCTCGGCGATCTCATCGATGCTCCGATCCCCGTAGAACCGCAGCACCAGCGCCTGACGCCGCCGCTCGTTGACCTCGGCCAGGGCGTCGACCAGGTAGTCGGAATCGGGCGAGTCGGGCACGACCACCAGCTTGTGCCAGCTGTCACGGCGCACCCGGCGCCGGCGCAGCTCGTTGTGGCACCCGTTGACCACCGTGGTCCGCAGGTACCCGGCGGGCTGGGTCACGGTGTCCCACCGCTGCCAGAGCTGGCGGAAGGCGTCCTGCACGATCTCTTCGGCCACCGATCGATGGTCCACCAGCCCGCAGGCGAGCTGGACCATCGGCTCGAACCGGTCCGTGTAGAGCCCCTCGAACGAGGTGCGGGACGTGCGGGACCCTCCACGGGTCCGAGATGTACAGATAACCGTCATCGGGATTTGCCTGGCCTGAACGACCCTGGGGCCCACCCTCCGCAGGCCCGTTGCACGCATCCTGGGCTTTTCACCCAGCAATGGAAATAGGGGCCTGACCCTATAAGCGTCCGGGGGTCGCAAGCTAGCGTTTTTCTCCGTGGCCCCTCCTGCCGGCAGATCTCCCGTCCATCTCCTCGCCAACCCCGCCTCCCGGGCCGGGCGCCGGGCCGCGTCGGGCCAGGCGGTCGCCGTGGCCATCGAAGCTGCCGGCCACACCGTCGTCCCGCTCCACCCGGCCGGCCCCGCCGATATCGCCCCAACCGTGGCCAACGCCCGCTCCGAGGGGATGGAACGCCTGGTGGTGGTGGGTGGCGACGGCCTGATCCACCACGTCCTGCCCGCCCTGGCCACGACCGAGGTGGTCCTCGGCATCGTCCCCGTCGGCACCGGCAACGACTTCGCCCGGGCTCTGGGCCTGCCCACCCGCCTCCCGGCCGCGGTGGCCGCCGCCCTGGGCCCCGCCCGGCCGATCGACCTGATGGCCGCTCCCGACGGGCGCTGGGCCGCCAGCGTCGTCACCGGCGGCTTCTCGGGCCAGGTCAACGCCCGAGCCAACAACCTCAGCTTCCCCCCTGGCCAGCAGCGCTACACGGTCGCCACCCTGGCCGAGCTCTGGCACCTCCGCCCCGTGAACCTGACCCTGACCGTCCCCGCCGACGACGACCGGCGAGCCGCCCCTGACCTGGTCGAACGGTACGCCACCACGCTCTTCGCGGTGGCCAACACCCGCTATTTCGGCGGCGGCATGGCCATCTGCCCCGACGCTCTCCCCGACGACGGGCTGCTCGACGTCACCATCGTCGGCCCCACCAGTGCCTTCCAGCTGGCCCGGATGCTGCCCTCCGTCTTCTCCGGCCGCCACATCCGCCACCCTGCCGTCGTCACCCGCCGGGCCCGCCGCATCCACGTCGAAACGGACACAAACCTGTGGGCCGATGGTGAGCCATTCGGCTCAGGTGGCAGGCTGGAGGCGGTGGCGGGCGCTTTGCGGGTCGCCGGTAACCTGGCAACAGCCGACCGGGGGTGACAGTGACGGACCGAGAACCAGCGACCGAACGGCCGGCTGACGTTCACGGTTACCCCACCGGGGGGGCCGACGAGCCTGGGTCCCGCTCCCTGGCCCAACCGCCGCGCCGCCCACCCTCGCTGGCCGAGCGGGGTCCCGAGTTCGAGCCGACGCTCCAGATGCGCACGATCGACGACATGGAGCTGGATCTGGCCCCGCCGCCGACAGCCGCCGCCCCCGGGGCCAACCGTCCCCTCGTCGATTCCCGCCGCGCCCCGTCCGCCGTCGAGGCCTTCGACGCCGGCACCTTCGACGGTTCCCGCCCCCGGCCGAGCCACACCCCCGCCGGCGAACAGCACGCTCCGGGCCCGTCTGTGCCCCTGCACCAGCGTGAGTACCTGCGCCGCCTGGAAGCCATCCACCACGACGAGGGCGGCCTGCCGTGGCGCACGATCGGTGTCGCCCTCCTCGCCGTGGGCGTGGTGGCGCTCGGCCTGTTCGTGCTCACCCGGCTCCGATCGGGCGACGCCGATGGTGGAAGCGACGTGGCCGCCGTCAACGGGAACGTGGCCCAGATGCGGGCCACCGTGCTCCTCGAAGGTCTCGATCCCACCGGGCAGGTGCTGTGCCTGGGATCGGGCACGTTCGTCTCCACCGATGGGCTGATCCTGACCAACGCCCACGTCGTCACCCGCGATGCCACCTGCAACTTCACCCGCGTGGGGGTGGCCGTCACCGACAACGACGATGCGCCGCCCCAACTTCGCTACGAGGCCGGTCTGGTGGCCCTCGACCCCCTGCTCGACCTGGCCGTGCTCAAGGTCACGGCCCCCATCGATGCATCCCAGGCCCTGCCCACCGCCTTCACCGCCATCGCCATGGGCGACAGCGACGCCCTCGACATCGGCGACTCTCTCGGTGTGTGGGGCTACCCGGAGATCGGGGGCGAGACGATCACGCTCACCAACGGCACCGTCTCCGGCTTCACCGCCCAGGCCGGCATCGGCGAGCGGGCGCTGATCAAGACCGACGCCACCATCGCCGGCGGCAACAGCGGCGGGGCCGCGGTCGACGCCGCCGGCAACCTCGTGGGCATCCCCACCAAGGCCCGGGCCAGCGAGAACGGCCCGGCCGTTGACTGCCGCTTCCTGGCCGACACCAACGAGGACGGCGCGATCGACAGCAACGACACCTGCATCCCCATCGGCGGCTTCCTCAACGGCATCCGACCCATCAACCTGGCCAAGCCCCTGGTGGAGCAGGCCCGGGCGGCCGTACCCCGCCCGTTCCTCGAGGCCAGCCTGTCGGTCCAGGTCGACCCGGGCACGATCTCCATGACCAAGCCCCGGTTCAGCCTCGAGGAGGACAACGACATCCCGGTCGATGTGGTGAAGACGGCCGTGGCCGGTTCCCCCAAGCTGTGCCTGTTCGTCGACTGGGCCGGGGTCCCCGACGGTGCAACCTGGGATGGGATCTGGTTCGTGAACGGCACCCCGGTGCCGCAGTACAGCATGGTCGGCCGGACGTGGACCTTCGGCCCCGAGGGCGCCAACTTCTGGGTCTGTGCCATCGACAAGAAGCAGGGCCTGTCGGCCGGCCTCTACGAGCTCGGCTTCTTCGTGTCGGGCCAGCTCGTATTCGCCGAGGGCATCCAGGTGACCGACAAGCCGGCCAGCGTGCACTCCACCACGTGGCGCAACCAGACCGGGGTCGAGCTGTGCTCGCTGGCCATCAACCCGCGGGGCTCGGGCCCGGTGGGCCTCAACGAGCTGGCTCCCGGCGAGAAGATCAAGGCCGACGGATCAGCCACGATCGACCTGCCCGACGGCGACTACCTGGTGGAGGCCCGGGACTGCGAGAACCAGCCGGTGGCCGACTCCGGCGAGGGCGGCGCCATCACCGTCGACGCCGACCACACGGCCTTCTCCATCAGCAAGCCCGAGCAGCAGTAGCCCCCCGGCCTACCCCCGAGATGCCCGTAGGGCACACTCAGTGCCCGAAGGGCACACTCAGTCCCGCGGCACCCACTTCGAGGACGCCTTGATGTCCTCGATGTCGTAGCCGGCCTTCTCCCAGCCCCCGAACCCGCTCTCGAGGTGGGCGACGTCGGAGTAGCCCATGTCCTTCATGGTCTTGGCCGACAGGGCCGACCGGCCGCCGCCGGCGCAGTAGAGGATGTACCGCTTGTCGGGCTTGAACACCTCCCGGTAGTACTCGCTGGCCGGGTCGACCCAGAACTCGAGCATGCCCCGGGGGCACTGCACGGCACCGGGGATCATCCCTTTGAGGTACAGCTCGCGGTGGTCCCGGATGTCGACCACGATGGCCGAGCCGGCTTCCATCTCGGCCTTGACCTGCTCGGCCGACAGGTTCTCGATCTCGGTCTTGGCCTCGTCGACCATGTCCCAGGCCTTCTTGACTGCTGGTGTTTCACCCATGGAGGTGAAGTATCGCCCGTCCGTCGGCCAGACTCCAATGATGTCCCGTGCCGAGCCGGTCGCCGCCGTCGACCCCCTCCTCGATTCGAGGCGGGCCTGGGTGGCGACGGTGGCGGTGGCCGCCGCCAACGGCATCGGGTTCGGCACCGCCTACAGCTTCGGCACCTTCTTCAAGGCCATGGCGGCGGAGTTCGACACCAGCAACGGGGCCACGGCCCTCATCTTCGGCGTCACCCTCCTGTTCTTCTTCGGCTCGGGGGTGGTGTCGGGCCCGATCTCCGATCGGGTGGGGCCCCGGCCGGTGCTGGCCGTGGGCGGCACCCTGTTCGTGGCCGGCCTGGTGGCCACGGCCAACGCCCAGCGGCTGTGGGTCGGCGTCCTCACCTACGGCATCGGCGTCGGGCTGGGCTGCGGCCTCTACGTGTCGCCCCTCACCGCCCTGGTGGGGCGGCTGTTCGCCGTGCGGCGGACCACCGCCCTGTCGGTGGCGGCGGCCGGCCACGGCCTCGGCACCCTGATCATGTCGCCCCTGTCGCAGCGGATCATCGCCGCCCGGGGCTGGCGAGACGCCTACCTGACGATCGCCGCCATCGCCGCCGCCATCATCGCCGTCGCCCTGGTGGCACTGGTCCGACCGACGGCCCCGCCCGCCGCATTGACCGCCGCCGCCCCGAGGGCCGTCGCGCCGGTCGCTGCCACCGCATCGACCGCCGCCACCGGGACGGCCACCGGTCGGGCCGCTGCCACCGCATCGACCGCCGCCACCGATCGGGCCGCCGCCACCGCATCGACCGCCGACACCGGGAGGGCCGCTGCCGCCGCGGCCGGGCCGGATCGGGCGGCCGACGGCTACCGGGCCGTGATGAGCCGTGCCGCGGCCAACCCCGGCTTCCGGTCGCTGTGCCTGGCCACGACGCTCATGTCGGTGGCACTGTTCGTGGCCTTCGCCTTCATCGTGCCCTTCGCCCAGGACCACGGGGTCTCGCCCGCCGGGGCCTCCCGGCTGGTGGGCATCATCGGGTTGTCGAGCGTGCTGGGCCGCCTCGGTCTCATGCGGGTGGCGGCCAGGGTCGGCCCGCTGCGCCTGCTGCAGATCACCCTCGTGCTCCAGCCCCTGGCCTACCTCACCTGGTTGGCCGCCGGGGGCCGCTACCCGGTGCTGGTGGTCTTCGCCGTGCTGCTGGGGATCTCCTACGGCGGGTTCGTGTCGGTCAGCGCCGAAGCCGTCATCCACCTCGTGGGCCTGGCCGGCATCGGCTCCAGCATGGGCCTGATGTGGGTCTCGTTCGGGGTGGGCGGGCTGATCGGCCCGCCGTCGGCCGGCTTCCTGTCGGACCAGGTGGGCGGGCGCACGGCTGTGATCATCCTGGCCTGTGTGGCGCTGTTGGCCCTCGCCTTGGTGGCCTCGGTCCCCATGGGCCGGGCGGCCGCCTATGCCCCCGGCCCCGGTAACCGGACGACGAGCGATCTGCCGCTGGGTAGCTTGGAGCGATGGGACCGGGTGACGACCTCCGAGTGAACGACCGCCTCGTCATCCCGGCCGACGAGCTGGAGTGGCGGTACTCCACGTCGGGCGGTCCCGGCGGCCAGCACGCCAACACGTCCAACACGCGGGCCGAGGTGGTGTTCGACATCGACGGCTCGGCCGCGCTGGACGACGCCACCCGGCAGCGGCTCCAGGCCCGGTTCGGCCGCCGGCTCGCTGTCAGCGCCGACGACACCCGCTCCCAGCTCCGCAACCGGGAGCTGGCGGCCCAGCGCCTGGCCTCCCGGCTGGCCTCGGCTCTCGTGGTGCCCCGCAACCGGCGCCCCACCCGGCCCGGCCGGGGCGCCGAGGAACGCCGTCTGGCCGACAAGCGTCGCCGGTCGCAACAGAAGGCCGCCCGACGCGGCCCCGACCACGACGGCTGACCCGCCTCCACCGTCCGCTCCTTCCGCGACACCGTTCGAACCGGCGGCGCGATATGAGCGGTCGGCGCACAGTTCGCGACACAGTTCGAACCGTGTCACGGATCGAGCGGTGCGGGGGCCCGGGGCACCGATAGGGCGAACGAGGGCACGGCGCACGGCCCCAGGGGATGGGGCGGGGTCCGGCGGACGATCTTCGAGCCTTCGCGGAGGCGGCCCCGGTCGCCCGGCGGGACCGCCCCCGGTCAGGCTCTCGCTCCCCGATCGGGGTCGCCCAGCGAGTCGCTGACCGTGCAGGTGACGTCGCTGTCACCCACCGTCAGCTCGATCCCGTCGCCGCCCATGGCCAGCGACCCATCCAGCCCGAAGTCGGGCGTGCCGTCCACCCGCACCGCCACCAGCGCCGGATCGGCCCCCTGGCTCACCGCCTGCTGGCGGTAGGCGTCCCGGAGGAGCCCTTCGGTGACGGTGTAGGCCGTCTGCATGCAGGCGCTCGAGCCGATCACGCTCTGGGCGTAGGCGTAGGCCAGCGGGGTGAGGCCCAGGTTGTCGTCGACCCAGGGCAGGGCGTCGGTGAGCTTGCCCACCGGCCCCCGGTGCTCGGTCAGGCCGTCACCGCTGGCCACCGTGTCCACCCGGGGCCGCACGAAGGTGATGGCCCGGGCGTCGATCACCACGTCGACGGTGCCGTCGCCGTGGTGGGTGACCGTGGTACCGGCCGTCCCGTCGACGCAGGTGTCGACGTCGCCCACGGCGTCCAGCGTGACCTGATCGGTGCGGTAGACGACCCCCAGGGCCTCGTGGCGCCGGGTGGCGGTCACCGGCACCTCGGCATGCACCCGGGCCCGGCAGTCCAGGGAGATGGGTTCGATGGCCACCACCCGGGCCTCCGTGGGCCGGGAGATCTCGGTGGTGACCTGGTTCACGTCGGGCAGGCCGGGCGAGGGGAAGCGCAGCAGGCCCACCTGGCCGGCCAGGACGCCCAGAGCCAGCGCCACAGCGCCGGCGAGGAGGGCGGTAACGGTTCGCTTCATCCGATGGCTCGTCTCCTGCGGCGGGCCCGCGGTGCGGGCCCTTGCTGCCGGTCAGACGTCGGTGCGACGGAGAAAGTCGCGAGGTTTCCCCGCCCCGCCGGGAGAATCGGGCTCGGCAACCCGGTTCGAGCCCTTAACCTGGAGGGGTTGGAGCGACCGAAGGGGTTGCCCTGGATGAGCGCCGCATGAACCCGACCGAGACCCAGATCGAGACCGACGACAGCATCGACCGGGCGGAGCCGGAGCGGGAAGCAGCTCCGCCCCGGCGTCCGGTGCCGTTGCTGACGGTCGACACCGAGCGTCCGGCGGCCGAACGCCGCCGGATCCTGACCGATGTGCTCACCGCTCCCGACCCGTCCCCCGGGCTGTGGTCGCTGTGCGACTCGGGCCTCGCCCTGGAGGTGGTACCCGAGCTGCCCGCCCTGCGGCTGGAGCAGGACCCGATCCACCGCCACAAAGACGTCCTGAGCCACACCATCGCCGTGGTGGCCAAGACCAGGCCCGATCTGACCGTGCGCCTGGCCGCCCTGTTCCACGACATCGGCAAGCCCGCCACCCGCTCCTTCGAGCACGGCGGCGTCACCTTTCGCCACCACGAGGCGGTGGGGGCCAAGATGGCCCGGGCCCGCCTCCGGGAGATGGGCTTCGAGCATCAGCTGGTGAAGGACGTGGCCGAGCTGGTCCGCCTGTCGGGCCGGTTCAAGGGTTACGCCGACGGCTGGAGCGACTCCGCCGTGCGCCGCTACGCCCGAGACGCCGGCCACCTGCTGGGCCAGCTCAACGAGCTGGTCCGCTGCGACTGCACCACCCGCAATCGGGCCAAGGCCGACCGCCTCCAGCACTGGATCGACGACCTGGAGGCCCGGATCGTGGAGCTGGCCCGCCAGGACCGGGAAGCGGCCGAACGCCCCCAGCTCGACGGCCAGGCGGTGATGGCCCGGCTCGGGATCCCGGCCGGACCCGACGTGGGAGCCGCCCTCAAGTTCCTCCTCGCCCTCAAGCGCGACGAAGGGGTGCTGCCCACCGGCGAGGCGGAGGCCCGGCTCGATGCCTGGTGGCAGGAGCGCCTGGCCGCAACCGGCCGGGCCGGTGCCTGACGGCCGGTCCCGGACAGGGTGACGGCGGCGGTGGCGCAGCGGCGACCAGACTGGGCGACGATGGGCGACCACGACGAACGACCCCCGCAGCCGGTGCCCGCCGGGCGCAGCCTCACACCGTTCGAGCAGGCGGTGTTCGACGTGCTCAACAGCACCGGCCCCGGTGACGTGCTCAGCTACGGCGATGTGGCGGCCGAGGCCGGCTATCCCGGCGCGGCCCGGGCCGTCGGCAACGTGCTGGCCCACTCGAGCGGGCTGGGTCTGCCCTGGTGGCGGGTGGTGACGGCCTCCGGCCGGCTCATTCCCCACGACGCCGAGCTGCAGGCCCGGCTGCTCGCCGGCGAAGGCGTAACCTGCCGGAACGGCCGGGTCGTGGCCCCCCGCTCGGCGGACAGCGGCGGTGGCCGGGGAGGAAAGCGGTGAGACAGGCGGGCGAACACGACTGGCTCACGATCGGGGCCATGAGCGAGCGCACGGGTGTCGCCCCGTCGGCCCTGCGGTTCTACGAGTCGATCGGATTGATCACGGCCTCCCGTTCCGACGGGGGCCAGCGCCGCTACAGCCGAGACATGATCCGCCGGGTGTCGTTCGTGCGGGCCGCCCAGCAGGTGGGCCTGAGCCTGGAGGACATCAGCGCCGCCCTGGCCTCGCTGCCCGACGGCCGCACCCCCACCAAACGAGACTGGGCCCGCCTGGCCCGCTCCTGGCAACCTCGCATCGACGAGCAGATCGCCCTGCTGGAGCGGCTCAAGAACCGCCTCGACGGCTGCATCGGCTGCGGTTGCCTGTCGCTCCAGGCCTGCCAGCTCTACAACCCGGCCGATGCCGCCGGTGTCGACGGCCCCGGCCCCCGCTACCTCCTGGCGGACCCGCCGCCGGACTAGGCCTGAGCGTCAGTCGGCGAGCCGGCCGCCCCGCAACCACGCCCCCCGGAGGCCGCCCGAGCGGCCCTCCGCTCAGTGCAGCGGGTAGCCGTAGGCGGTGAGGAGGGGGGAGGTGAGGGCTGTCACCAGTGACCGGTCGCGGCGGGGGAGCGAGCGTCGCCAGGCGTCGTCGAGTCGGAGCGTGGTGTCGCTGCCGCCGAAGCGCAGCGGGTTGCCGGCCACCGAGTGCATGGGTGTCGACAGGTGGGCCGTCGAGCCCCGGAGGAAGCCGGTCTCCACGCTGTCGGGAGGCAGGTCGAGCAGGCCCCCGATCCGGTACAGCCAGGTCACCGGGTCGGCCAGGAAATCCTCGTAGCCCATCCGCAGCGACGGCACCCGCCGGGCCAGCACCTCGAAACCGAGGTTGTCGGTCATCCAGCGGGCCGCGGTGCGGGCCGGGCTGTAGCGCGGCATGAGCTCGTCGCCGGCTTCGGGCCGGGCCACCTCCTTGGTCCACGAATAGGCGACCCCCCGGGGGTCGCGCACCAGGTGGAGGAGGCGGACGTCGAGGGCGGGGTCGAGGCTCAGCAGGGCCGCCGTAGACAGGTGCTTCGACGATTCGAGCAGCACCAGGTCGTCGGTGCCGGCCGCGGCGGTGGCGGCCGCCGCCAGGAGCACCGAGCGCAGATGGTCGAGGTACGCCAGCTGCTCGGGCCCGGGACGGCCCGTACGGTGGGCCCGCAGGATGGCGGGCAGCCGGCGGCTCCGGTCGACCGACCACCGCAGCCCGATGATCCGGTCCAGATCCACCTCGTCCCAGCGGCCGAAGGCCCGGCGCCCGACCTCCTGCCAGTGGGGGCACTGGTCGAAGGCGAGGCCGCAGCCGCACCGTTCCCGGTTTCGCACCCCGCGCTCCCACAGGTGCACGGTCTCGCCCACGGCGAAGGTCTGGGGCCACTCGTTGAGCAGCCGCTCCACCAGCGTGGAGCCCGACCGGCCCAGCCCCCCGATGAACAGCACCTTCTGCCGGCCCGCCACGGCCACCCCATCCGCTCCTGCCATCGCTCCGGTCACCACCACGCCAGGTCCCGACCCAGCAGGGTCTCGGTCTGCTCGATGTCGGGGGCCAGCAGCTCCTGGAGGTGGGCCCGCAGGCCCGGCTCGATCTCGTCGTTGGCCGTCCGGTTGTGGCCGGCGAGTGAGCTCGGCCGGTGGCCGGCCAGGCCCAGGAAGTCGAGCACCTGGTCGTAGACGGCCGCCGGCCGGGCGTAGAGGTCTTCGCTGCGCAGCACGAGCAGCTGGTGGCGGGGGTAGGCGTCGAGCCAGCGGCGCAGCCCCCGGGCGTAGCGGCCCTGGTCGACGTAGGACCAGTGCTGGTGGGCGAAGCTGACGTAGCGGGGGTCGGCCAGCATCCGCTCCTCCTCGCCCGCCAACCGGGCCGGTTCGGCCTCGACGGCCTCGGGGAAGCCGAGGGTCTCCACCCCCTGGCGTACCCGCTCGGCCCAGTGGCCCTGGGCCCGATCCACCGGATGGCGGAGCAGGGCGATCACCTTGGCCTGCGGCACCAGTTGGGCCGCCCGGGCCGCGGCGTGGGGATGATGGAGGTAGTACGGCGTGGCCTCGCCCAGCAGGAGGTGCCGGCCGGCCCGGCGCTGACGCAGCTCGTGGGCGGCCCGGGTGGGGAAGTGGGAGCGGTACCACGCCTCACCCCGGGCGTGGTTGACGTCGAAGTAGTACGTGCCCTTGCGGGTCTCGCGGCCGGGGAACAGCGGACGGACGTCGGGATGCTCCAGCAGCCACCGGGCCAAGGACGTGGTACCGCCCCGCTTGGTTCCGATGATCAGGTACTCGGGCAGCGCCCGCAGCGGGGCGGTGAGCTGGCCGAACGTACGGATGGCGTCCCGGGCGCCGGCCTGGGCCCGCCGCCGGACTCCGGTGGGCGGGGTGAAGCGGGCCCCGTACGGGGTCATGGCGGGGAGCGGCTCGACGGAGGTCGTCGTCATCGCCTGCTCATCGGCTCACCGAGCCCGGAGGTTGACCCTCAGCTCGGACGCTCACGTCATGCGTACAAACTGAGGAAGAAAAGCTGAGTGAACTATTGTCAAGTAATCGGATGGAGCGTACAGTACATAGCAGATCAAGCCACCTCGAGCACCACCTCGAGCGTCCGACTCAAGGAGACCAAGCCGTGCTTCTGCAGAACGATCCCTTCTTCAACGCCTTCTTCAGCCGGGCCGCCGGGGCGCCGGCGACCACCGGAGGGTTCGTGGCCCCGATGGACGCCTACCGCCGCGGCTCCGATGTGTGGGTTCACATCGACATCCCCGGTATCGCCGCCGACTCGCTCGACATCAGCGTCGAGCGCAACGTCCTCACCGTCAGCGGCGAGCGCTGGGCCGACCGTCGTGACGGCGACCACTACTACATGAACGACCGGGCCCAGGGCCGGTTCCGCCGCCAGGTCCACCTGGGCGACGGGCTCGACGCCGAGCACATCGAGGCCGACTACACCGACGGCGTGCTCACCCTGCGCATCCCCGTGGCCGAGACGGCCAAGCCCCGCAAGATCTCGGTGAAGGCCGGGGCCGCTCCCGCCATCGACGCCGAGAGCATGCCCACCGAGGCTGGTGCCGAGGCTGGCGCCGAGGGCTGACCGCCCGCCTCCACCTCGATACCGACCGTCCACCGAAGGACCCGAGCCGCACTCCGCCCACCCGTCGGCTCGGGTCCTTCGGCGTGCGCCGGGGAACTGCGCGCCGCCTGTTTCGGTGTCGGGCCCGACCCTGTCGCTCGTCTTCGTTCGACTGCGATTATCTGCTACGGTGACATCGTGGTGTTCCTGTGCGGTCGGCCCGGGTGCGGACGAGAGTCCTCGGCGACGCTTCAGATCGATGCGCCCGCATCCACTGTCACGCTGGTGGACCCCCGCGTCAGCAGGGATGGCGTGCCCCTGTGCCCCCACCACGCCGACAAGACCACGCCGCCCATGGGATGGACCATGAACGACCTGCGGAGCCGGGATCGCACCCTGGCCCCGGTCCGCTCCATCGGGCCCCGCACCGGCGAGGTGGTCTCGAATCCCCGGCCCCGAGCCGTGGGCAGTCCCCTGTTCCAGGACTCGCGCTACGAGGCCGAGGCCGAGCGGGCGGCCGAACGGGCGGCGGAGCGCCTCCGGGCCGCAGCCCGGGGTGAGGCGCTGGAAGACGACGACGAAGACGACACGGGCGGGTTGAGCTTCCCGGTGAGCCAGGAACTGCGCCACATGCCGGTCTCGGCCGCCCGTCCCCCGGTCGAGGTCGTCCCCCAGCACGAGATACAGCCCGAGCCCGAGCCGGCGGTGTCGGCCGAGGTCACCCGGGCCACCGCCCGGCGGGGTGGTTGGGCCGCCGCCATCTCGGGGGTCAACGCCGCCGCCACCACCAGCGCCCCCACGCCCAAGGCGCCGGCGTCACGGCCCAGCAAGCGCCGTGAGGTGGTGGAAGAGGCGCCGGAGCCGGAGGAGGAGCGCTTCCCGTTCCACTTCAGCTTCAAGGAAGCCGACACCGAGGAGCCCCAGGGGTTGAAGGCCAAGACGCCGCTCCTGGCCCGGGCGTTCCGCTCCTCCGTAGGCTGAGCGTCCGATCCTTACTGAGGAGCCCGGGGTGCGCTCAGCGCCGCTGAGGCTCCTCAGAACGGCGAACTTCGGCGCCTACTCGTAGGCTGCCAGCGGGGGGCACGAGCAGCTCAGGTGGCGGTCGCCCCAGGCCTGGTCGATCCGACCCACCGGCGGGAAGTACTTGTCGGATCCTCCCTCCATGGCCGGCAGCGGGTAAGCCGCCTGGCGCCGGGTGTAGGGCCGGTCCCACTGGTCGGCCGTGAGCACGGCCGCCGTGTGGGGGGCCCGGCGCAGCACGCTGTCGGCCACCGCCACCTCCCCCCGGGCCACCTCGTCGATCTCGGCCCGGATGGCGATCATGGCGTCGCAGAACCGGTCGAGCTCGGCCAGGCTCTCGGACTCGGTCGGCTCGATCATCAACGTGCCCGGCACCGGGAACGACATGGTGGGGGCGTGGAAGCCGTAGTCGGCCAGGCGCTTGGCCACGTCGTCGTTCGACACGCCGGTGGCGGCCTCCAGCGGCCGCAGGTCGATGATGCACTCGTGGGCCACCAGCCCGTTGGCTCCCGTGTAGAGCACCGGGTAGTGGTCCCGCAGGCGATGGGCGACGTAGTTGGCGGCCAGCACGGCGGCCTCGGTGGCCCGGGTGAGGCCCTCGCCCCCCATCATCTGGATGTACATCCACGAGATGGGCAGGATGCCGGCCGAACCCCACGGGGCCGACGACACCGCCCCGCGCGGTCCGTGCCCGTTGTCGACCACGGGATGCCCGGGGAGGTAGGGGGCGAGATGGGCGGCCACCGCCACCGGCCCCACCCCCGGACCGCCACCACCGTGGGGGATGCAGAAGGTCTTGTGCAGGTTGAGATGGCTCACGTCGGACCCGAAGGCCCCCGGCTGGGCCACCCCCACCAGGGCGTTCAGGTTGGCGCCGTCGGTGTAGACCTGGCCCCCGGCCTCGTGCACCAGGCGGCACACCTCGGTCACCGTGTCCTCGTAGACGCCGTGGGTGCTGGGATAGGTGATCATCACGGCCGCCACCCGGTCGGCGTTGGCCTCGATCTTGGCCGTCAGGTCGTCGAGGCGGACGTTGCCGTGGTCGTCGCAGGCCACCACGACCACCCGCATCCCGGCCAGCACGGCCGACGCGGCGTTGGTGCCGTGGGCCGAGGAGGGGATCAGGCACACGTCGCGCTGGCCCTGGCCCTGGTCGGCCAGGTACCGGCGGATGGCCAGCAGGCCGGCGTACTCGCCCTGGCTGCCGGCGTTGGGCTGGAGCGACACCGCGGCGTAGCCCGTGATCTCCACCAGCATGGCCTCCAGCTGGGCGATCAGCGTGCGGTAGCCGGCGGTCTGGTCGGACGGGGCGAAGGGGTGGATGCCGGCCAGCTCGGGCCACGAGATCGGCTCCATCTCGGCCGCCGCATTGAGCTTCATGGTGCAGCTGCCGAGCGGGATCATCGTGCGGTCGAGGGCCAGGTCCCGGTCGGCCAGGCGGCGCAGCCACCGCAACATCTCGTGTTCGCTGCGATAGCGGTGGAAGTTGGGGTGGGACAGGAAGCCCGAGGTGCGCCGCAGCTGGGCCGGCAGGCCAGGGAGGGCCTCACCGCCGGTGTGGGGGCCAGCATCGTCGAGGCCGGGGCCGGCCGGCGACGTGCCCCCGCCGGTGAGCACCGAGGCCACGGTGGCCACCACCTCGGCCGTGGTGGTCTCGTCGAGGCTGATGCCCACCCGGTCACCGTCGAGCGGGCGGAGGTTGATCCGGTGCCGGGCGGCGGCGGCCACCACCGCCGCGGCCCGTCCCGGCACGGAGACGGTGATCGTGTCGAACCAGGTGGTGTTCACGGTCAGGCCGGCGGCCCGGGCGGCGTCGGCCAGCCACGACGTGAGGCCGTGGACCCGGCGGGCCATGGCGGTGAGGCCCTCGGGGCCGTGCCAGGCGGCGTAGGCGGCGGCCAGGTTGGCCAGCAGGGCCTGGGCCGTGCAGATGTTCGACGTGGCCTTCTCCCGCCGGATGTGCTGCTCCCGGGTCTGCAGGGCCAGGCGGTAGGCGGTGGTGCCGGCCGAGTCGACCGAGACCCCGACCAGGCGGCCGGGCAGGGACCGGGCGTTGGCCGTGCCGGTGGCCATGAACCCGGCATGGGGCCCGCCGAAGCCCAGCGGCACCCCGAAGCGCTGGGCCGAGCCGACCACCACGTCGGCCCCCAGCTCGCCCGGCGGCGTGATCAGGCAGCAGGCCAGCAGGTCGGTGGTCGCCGCCACCAGGGTGCCGGCGGCGTGGCAGCGGTCCACGATCGGGCCCAGGTCGGCCACCTCGCCGGTGGTGGCGATCTGGGCCACCAGGGCGCCGTAGACGGCGGTGGGATCGAGGTCGTCGGTGGCCGGGTCGCCCCACACCAGCTCGATGCCCAGCGGCTCGGCCCGGGTGGCCACCACGGCGGCGATGTGAGGATGGAGGCCCCGGTCCACGAAGAACGCCGACGGCACCTCGCCCCCGGCCCGGCGGGCCTTGTCGCTCAGGCGGCGCAGCATGGTCATCGCCTCGGCCGCCGCCGTGGCCTCGTCGAGCATGGAGGCGTTGGCCAGCTCACAGCCGGTGAGGTCGGCCACCATCGTCTGGTAGGTCAGCAGCAGCTCGAGGCGGCCCTGGCTGATCTCGGGCTGGTAGGGCGTGTACGACGTGTACCAGGCCGGGTTCTCCACCAGGTTGCGGCGCAACACGGCCGGCGTGTGGCAGTTGGCGTAACCCATCCCGATGAGGGACGTGGACACCTGGTTCTGGCCGGCCAGCTGGCGCAGGGCGGCCAGGGCCTCGTCTGCGGTGAGCGGCCCGGGGAGGTCCAGGGCCCGGTCCATCCGGATGGAGGCGGGCACGGCGGCCCGCAACAGGTCGCGGGTCGACGGGTACCCCAGGTCGGCCAGCACCTTGCCCTCGTCCTCGGGGCGGAGCCCGATGTGGCGGCGGGAGAAGTCGGTGGCGATCGGTTCGGTCACTTGGCACCTCGGACGTAGCGGTGGGGGGTGAACGGGAGGGGGGCGACGCGCACGGGCACGTCGGTGCCCCGCACGTCGGCGATCAGGGCCTGGCCGTCGCCGGCCAGGGGGGTGGGCACGTAGCCCATGGCCACCGGGGCTTCCACCGTGGGGCCGTAGCCGCCGCTGGTGACGATCCCGGCGGGGGCGCCCTCCGCCGTGCGCAGGGCGGCGCCGTCGCGGACCGGGCGCCGGCCCTCGACGGCCAGCCCCACCCGGCGGCGGGCCGGCCCGTCGGCCAGCTCGGCCCGAACCCGGGCCGCGCCCGGGAAGCGGCCGTCCTCCCGCCGGCGCCGGGGGATCGACCAGGCCAGATCGGCCTCGACGGGGGAGGTGGTGAGATCGATGTCGTGGCCGTAGAGGGGGAGCCCGGCCTCCAGGCGCAGGGTGTCACGGGCGCCCAGGCCGGCGGGGCGGACCTCGGGCTGGGCCAGCAGGGCCCGGGCCAGGGCCTCGGCCCGCTCGGCGGCCACCGTGAGCTCGAAGCCGTCCTCGCCGGTGTAGCCGGAACGGGCCACGCCCAGGGGGCCGGTGGTGGTCCCGTCGGGCAGGGTGGCCCCCTCGGCCACCACCACGTGGTCCATGAACACGAGGGCGGCGGCCGCTGGCACGAGCCGGGCCAGGGCGTCGACGGCCCGGGGGCCCTGCAGGGCGAGCAGGGCCAGGTCGGTGCGCTCCACCACGTCGATGCCGGCGGGGGCCAGCCGCTCCCGCAGGTGGGCCAGGTCGACGTCCCGGCGGCTGGCGTTGACCACCGCCACCAGGTGGTCTCCCCGGTTCGTGACCATCAGGTCGTCGATGATCCCGCCGTCGTCGCTGGTGAGCAGGGCGTAGCGCTGGCGGCCCGGCTCCAGCGTGGCGACGGCGGCCGGGGTCAGCGCCTCCAGGGCGTGGGCCACTACGGCTGTGTCGTCGGCCCGGCCCGAGCCGGCGCCGGCCCGGAGCTCGACCACGCCCATGTGGCTCACGTCGAACAGGGCGGCCGAGGCGCGACACCAGGTGTGCTCGGCGATCACCCCCTCGTACTGGACGGGGAGCTCCCAGCCGGCGAAGTCGACGAGACGACCCCCCAGCTCCTGGTGCAGGGCCCGCAACGGTGTTGCACGCAGGGCCTCGGTGTTGGTCATGGGCCAGCCTCCGGACAGGGAGCAGGGGCGAGGGTCGCCGAGATGGCGCTGCCCCCTCTGTCACGGGTACCTGAGAGCTTGACGGCTCCGCTCCGGTGGGCCGGTTCGGCGTCGCTTTCCCCTTCGGTGGCTGGCGACCCTCCTATGTGGGGAGGAACCAACTCTCTCCAGAGCGGCCCTGCCCGAGCGGTACGGGTGCCTGAGAGGTTCCGGGGCGGTTGCTCCTTCGGCGGGCCGGCCGGAGCCGACCTCTCTCCCACGCGGGCTATGGACCGTACCCGGCACTCTATCGAGCCGCCGGGCCCAGCGCCCGACGGGGGCGCATCGTCTCAGTGGGCGAAGAGCCGGTCCAGGGCGGCGTCCATGCCGGGGGTGTCGATGTCGAGGGCGCTGATCCGGCTCAGCCAGGTGGCCGACACCAGGTCTTCCTGCACGGTTCCGGTGTCGGTGTCGGACGGCTGTGGGTTCTCGTTGGCCCAGTCGAAGCGCACGGTGAAGGCGCCCTCGTGGCCCAGCTTCGGCTCCAGGATGGCCCGGGACATCGAGCGGGGCGGGCCCTGGCCCACCTCGGCCCAGCGCCAGCCCTTGATCTCCTCCAGCGGCAGGTTGGGCACGTTGAGGTTGAGCACGGGGGCGTCGGGTGGCGGATCGGCCAGGATGGCCCGGGCCGCCGCCACCGCCACCTGGGCCGCCGTCTCCCACCGCTGGCTGGCCAGCATCTCGTGGTAGCCCTGGCCCTCCACCCCGAAACCGGGAACCGACTGGCTGACGGCCAGGCTGGGGATCATGCCGTTGCGGGCGGTGAGCCCGGCCCCCACCGTGCCCGAGTGGTACACCGAGCGGCCGACGTTGGCCCCCGGGTTGATGCCCGACACGATCAGATCGGGATGGTCGCCGAAGGCGTTGAGCCGCATGAACATCACGCACAGGGCCGGCGGCCCGGTGACCGACCAGGCGGCGTGCACCCCGTCCATCGCCACCCGGTGGATCTCGGGCTTGATCACGTGCAGCGCCCCGATGGCGGCCCCCGCCCCCGAATACTCCTCATTGGGCGCCACCACCGTCACCTCGCCCAGCTCACCCAGCGCCCGGGCCAGCACATGGAGGCCGACGGAATCGATGCCGTCGTCGTTGGTGACGAAGATGCGCGGCGGAGCCATTCCTCAGCCTAGGCCCCGCACCAACCGCAGGGCTTCGTCGGCCAGCTGCTCGATCTGCACCTTGTAGGCGTCGGTGTCCACCGAGTCGTCGCCCATCACGCCCTTGAGGTAGCGGGCCATCACGCCCTCCACGATGGCGGCCAGGCGCCAGTTCTGGAACGCCCGGTAGTAGTCGACGTTGGCCACCTCGAACCCGGTGCGCTCGCTGTAGGCCTCGATCATGGCCTCCCGGGTGGCGAACCCGCCCACCTCGGTGGGGGGCTGGGTGGCGCCCCGGGGCGACGGCTCGCCCGGCTGCACCCAGTTGTTGAGCAGGTAACCGACATCGGCCAGCACGTCGCCCAGGGTGCACAGCTCCCAGTCGAGCACGGCGGCCACGGCGCAGCGGGCGGGGTCGGCCAGCATGTTGCCCAGGCGGTAGTCGCCGTGGACCACGCCGGTGTAGCGCTGCTCGGGCTTGGCCGCCAGCAGCAGCTCGTAGGCCTGGTCCATCGTGGGCAGCTCCCGGGTCTTGGAGTCTTCCCACTGGGTCTTCCACCGGCGGAGCTGGCGGTCCAGGTAGGCCTCCCGGCGGCCCAGGTCGCCCAGGCCGATCGTGTCGGGGTCGGCCAGGTGGAGATCGGCCAGCACGGTCACCACCGACGTGCTGAGCGTGGCCCGCTGACCGTCCTCGGGCAGGTTGGCCAGCACGGTCTCGGGGTCGGCCAGCACCACCCCGTCGACGAAGCCCATGATGTAGAACGGGGCGCCGTTCACCGCCTCGTCCTCGCACAGGCCCAGCGCCGGCGGCACCGGCACCGAGGTGCGGCCGACGCCGGTGATGATCTTGAACTCCCGGGCCATGTCGTGGGCCGTGGCCAGCACGTGGCCCAGCGGCGGCCGGCGCAGCACGAGGCGGCGGCCGGCGGCGTCGGTGACCTTGTAGGTGAGGTTGGAGTGGCCGCCCGTGATGAACTCGAAGGTGTAGGGCGCCCGGGCCCCGTCGATGTTGGCGTCGAGCCAGGCCGAGACCGGTTCCTGCTCGATGCCGATCACGGCGTTCGACGCCTCGGTGCGGTCAGTCATGGGCCCCATTCTTAGAGGGTCGGCGGGTGGCCCGGCAACCGCCGCCGGTGTGCCCGCCGGGTCGGCCCCGGCGGTCCGCCCCCGTGAGCGGCCCGCAGCGCACGCGTGATCTAGCGTACGAGGATCGATCTGCGCCTCTCCCGACCCGCCCGCCGGCCCGCCGGCCGTGCCCCCAGCCGTCGCCCGGTTCGGCGGCGGCCCCTGCAGGCCGGGCTGGCTCTGGCCGCCCTGGCGGTGGCGGTGGCGGTCACCGGCTGCACGTCGGGCGGCAGCCTGAGCGACCGCAACCGGGGCACCACCAGCTCGGTCCCCGACGGCACCGACCGGCCCCGGCCCAACCCCGGGGTGACGCTGGCCGACCCGCCGGCCGCCGTCCACCAGGCCGTGGCCGCCCTCCCCGGCCAGCTGGCCATCGGCAACGGCCCGGCGCTGGCGCTGGCGGCCCCCGACGGCACCGGATCCACCCCGCTCGACCAGACGGCGGGCGCCGTGCTGTCCCAGCCCACCTGGTCCCACGACGGCACCCACCTGGCCTGGAGCCGCACCACCGACACCGAGGTGGAGGTGGTGGACCGGGACCTGACCAGCGGGCAGGACGCGGTGACCGATCTCCTGCCGACGCCCGGCTTCTACTTCCAGTGGAGCGCCGACGACCAGACGCTGGCCTACCTGCGCACCGACCCCAACCAGGCCGGCGTGGAGCTGGGGCTGATCGATCCCGGCGCCCCGCCGGTGCGGGTGGGGGCGGCGGCCCCCGTCTTCCTCAGTTGGGCCCCCACCGCCCCGGTGCTGGCGGCCCACGTGGCCGCGTCCCAGGTGCTGGTGCTGCCCAGCCGGTTCGCCCTCCCCGGCGCCACCGCCCTGGTGGACAGCTCGGTGCTCGCTCCCACCGGGGCCTTCTCCGCCCCGGCCTGGATCGACGACGCCACCGTGCTCGCCGTCTCGCCCCAGGGGTTGGTCTCGATCGACGCCGCAACCGGGGCCGCCACCGTGGTGGCCGAGTCGGGAACCGGCGCCCTCCGGTTCGTGCTCAGCCCCAACCGCAAGCGGGTGGCGGTGGCCGAGTCCGGTTCGTCGGGCGCCGTCTCGCCCACCGCACTCGGGGGCCCGACGTCGGGGCCGGTTCCCATCCCGCTGGCCCAGAGCTCACCAGGGCAGGGGGCCGGCGGGTCGGGGGGCGCCTCCGGGCTGCGGATCGTGGAGCTGGCCACCGGCGCCGTGACCGAGGTGACGCCGAGCTCACCCCTGGCCTTCGAATGGGCTCCCGACAGCGTGCAGCTGGCGTGGCTGGAGGCGGGGGTGTCGGCCGCCCTGCCCCGCAACCGGTGGAACTTCTGGGACGGCCAGGCGTCCACCCCGTCGGTGTCCTACCAGGTGAGCGAGACCGTGCAGAACGGCTACCTGCCGTTCTTCGAGCAGTACGCCCAGTCGATGACGGGCTGGTCGCCCGACGGCGCCGCCTTCGCCTTCGCCGGCCATCCCGACGGCGGCCCCGACGGCGACGGCGTGTGGGTGCAGCTCATCGGGATCCCCGGAGCCCCGCCCGTCCGGGTCGCCGACGGCGATGTCGTCGCCTGGAGCCCGGTGAGCTAGGGCGGCGACGCCCGGGCGGGGCGCGCCAACGCCGAGCTGTCAGGCGTGATCGGCCACGAACGCGTCCGGGTGCTGGCTCAGCCAGGCGGCGGCGTCGACCGGCTCGGTCTGGTGGTAGCCCTGCGGGATGCGGAGCAGCCCCACCGACGACAGGAACAGCACCTCCCAGGCGTGGTACCCGTAGTAGCGGCTGGGGGCGGCGGCCAGGGTGTCGGCGTAGGCCCGGACCGCCCGGACGTAGTGGTCGGAGTTGTTGTACCCGTGGATGGCCCGGTCGAGGTCCCGGAGGGCGCCCCGCTGCTCGAGGTAGGTGGCGGCACCGATGATGGCGTCGCGGTCCACCGTCGGGTCGCCGGTGCAGCAGCCGCTCCAGGTGGAGGGCAGGAACTGCATGGGCCCAACGGCTCCGGCCGTGGACAGCCCCCGGATCCGGCCCATGCGCGACTCCACCAGGTTGATGGCGGCCAGCACCTCCCACGGCACACCGGTGGCGTCGGCCGCCTCGCGGTAGTAACCGAGGAGCTCGTCGGCCGGGCGGGGTGCCCCGATGTCCCAGGCCGGCACGGTGTCGGCCAGCTTCTCCGAGTTGACCAGGGCCGACAGGTTGCGCCGGGCCTCCCAGTTCAGCTCCACCACCGGCCGCACCGTCTCGTCCACGGCGGCGGTCACCTCGGGGGCCCAGCTCGGGTTCGACGACAGCACGAGGTACAGCACCTGCTGGCGCCGGCCCCAGGGGGCGGCCCCGGCCTCGGTGAGGTCGGCCCGGCCCAGCTCGGTCTCCACCCGGGTCAGCTCGGCCGCCAGGGCCTGCGGGGTGTCGGGGACCGGGGCGGCATCGGGGGCGGTGGTGGGGGCGGCGCTGGTGGCGGCGGTGGTCGGGGGTGCCGGTGCCGGGATGGTGGCGGGGGTGCCGGTGTCGGCGCTGGCGCCGGTGGCGACCGAGAGGCTGGCGGGGACGGCCACCGTGGTCCCGTCCCGCTCGGCCGCCGTGGCGTCGGTCGCCGAGCTGCAGGCGGCGGCCAGCAGGGCGGTGCAGACGGCCGTGGTGGCCACGGTCCGCCGGGGCGGACGGGGGCGGCGACCGGTCATGGGGCGAGCTGCCAGCCCAGCCGTTCGGGCCCCAGCGAGTGGGGGTAGAACACCACGATCCAGTCGGTGTCGGTGCCGGCCCTGACCTCGATGTAGCGACCGTAGTCGCCGTCGCCGTTGAACGCGCCGTCCCAGTTGTAGTCGGTGGAGTTCTGGGGCAGGGTCTCGTCGACCAGCGTCACGTGGTGGTGGCCGATGGCCTCCATCGTCCACATCGCCACCGGGTCGTCGGCCAGGCTCCGGTTGGCCAGGTAGTAGTCGGCCCACAGGGCGCCGGTGAGCGGGTTGACGGGTCGGGTGGAGGGGCCGGTGCCGCAGTACCAGTGGGTGCCGGGCGGGTACCAGCGGAGGTAGCCGGCCAGGGGCTTGACCGTGCTGGTGCGGCGCACGTACTCGAACGACTCGGTGAAGGTGAGCACGGCCGTGCTCCGGGAGTAGCCGGCGTTCAGCGTGCGGATCCAGTCGTCGGCCCGGGTACGGGGGACCTCGGGGCCGAGCACGTCGGCGTAGAGCCAGTCGACGAAGGCGTGGTTGCTCCCGATCTGGCGGGCGGCGAACTCCGGGGAACGGAGGAAGGCGTCGGCGATCTGCTCCAGGCTCATGGCCCCGGCCTGGTACTGGCGCACCCAGTGACGGAAGCCGTCGGCGTCCGGCTCCCGCCGGAAGAAGGCGTGGTAGAGCCGGGCCACCGAGTCGGTCATGGCCGGGCACGACGATGGCTCCGACTGGGCCGCCGCCGGGGCGGGACCCAGCGCAGCCCCGCCGGCGGCGAGGGTGGCGGCGGCCAGACCGACCCCGAGGGCGAGGGCGAGGGCGGTCACCGGCACGGAGGGCCGTCGCCGGCCCCTGCCGCAGCCGCCGCCCGCCCGCCGGGTCACGGCTGGTCGCCGGTGGCGGCCGGGCGATCGGGGTCGGACGACCAGGCCGACCAGGAGCCGACGTAGAGCCGGGGCCGGCCCCGGCCCGCCGCTTCCACCGCCAGCACGTTGTTGCAGGCGCTGACCCCGGAGCCGCAGTAGAAGATGGCGTCGCCGTCGGCGCCGGCCGCCTCGAAGCGGGCGGCCAGCTCGGCTGCCGGACGGAACCGGCCGTCGGCGTCGAGGTTGGCCCCGAACGGCAGGTTGACGGCGCCGGGAATGTGGCCGGCCCGGGGGTCGACCGGCTCGGTGTCGCCCCGGTAGCGCTCGGCCGCCCGGCTGTCGGCCACCACCCCGCCGGCGGCGATGTGGGCCACCACCTCGTCCTCGGTGGCCATGGCCGCGGCCGGCCAGGGCCGGACGGGGCACTCGACCGGGGTGGGGGCCGGTTCGGGGCCGGTGGCCAGTGGGTGGGGCCACGCCGCCAGCCCGCCGTCGAGCAGGGCGGCGGGGGCGCCGAGGATGCGCAGCATCCACACCAGGCGGCCGGCCACCATGCCGCCCAGGTCGTCGTAGGCGATGACCGGGGTGTCGGGCCCGATCCCGGCGGCGGCCAGGCCGGCGGCGAAGGTCTCGGGCGACGGCATGGGGTGGCGGCCGTCGGTGGGGGCGCCGTGGCTGGCCAGCACGGTGTCCATGTCGATGAACACGGCCCCCGGGATGTGGCCGGCCCGGTAGGCGTCGGGCCCCGAGCGACCGTCGAGGTACCAACGGACGTCGGCCACCACCACCCCGGAGCCGGCGCTCTGCTCGGCCCGCAGCCGGTCGACGTCGACGATGGGGGGTAGGCCGGTGTCCGGGCTGGTCATGGGGCCCACGCTAGCGCCGTCCCGGCGGCCGTCGCGGGCAGTGGATCCGGGGCCCGGCCGCCCGGAGCTAGGCCGGCAGATGCCGCCCCGGACGGGCGCTCCCGGTGAGGTTCGGGCTGGTGGCGGCTTCGGGGGCGCTGCCGCCGTCGCAGCCGGCCAGGTAGGCCGCCGCCTCGCCGACCGTCAGCCCCCAGGTCTCGGTCAGCCCCCGGGCCACCACCTCCCGGTAGGCGGGGTGGGCGGGCCGGCGGGGCAGGGCCGAGGGGCGGGGATCGGGACAGGTGAAGGTGAGGATCGGGTGCCCGTCAGGGCCGTCGCCCAGGTGCAGCAGGCGCCCGTACCACCCGGGACCCACGTCGAGGTGGCGGCCCGGCGCCACGGCCGACGGGTGGGCCGCCTCCGGAGCCACCGGATGGCCGTTCTCCTGGCTGGCCACGTCGGCGAACTGGTCGGCCGTGATGAGCCAGAGGCGGCCCAGCACCGGGCACTCGGCCCCCGGCGCCGGTGCCGCCCCCGTTTCCGGCTCCGCCCCCGGCGCCGGCCCCGGCTCCGGCTCCGGCTCCGGGTCGAGGAAGGCGACCCCGCCCCCGCCCCAGCCCGCCGACGAGCGTCCGAACAGCACCCGCCCCGGAAGCCGGGCCGGGCGATCGTCCCGGGGCGGCGATGGGTCCCGGGCCCCGGCCTGCACCCGGGCGGTCGGGCTGAGGGGCACGGGGCCGCCGGCGAGATAGGTCAGGAACCGGGCCGACCACAGGTTCGACCCGTAGGCGGCGTACCACACCAGCCCGTCGCCGGTGGCGGTCACGGCGGCGCCGTCCCCGTCGACAGCGGCGGGGAGGCGGCGGCTCGGCGCAGGGCCAGGCCCGACCAGTCGCCGCTGGTCCGGCGCTCCACCACCTCGAATCCGGGATGGAGGGCCACCGCCTCGTCCTCCTGCGACGTCAGCAGGCCGGCCAGCACCAGGGTGCCCCCCGGCGCCACCAGCGGGTCGATCAGCGGGGCGACCAGCCGCTGCTCACCCAGCACCAGGTTCGCCACCACCACGGCGAACCGGCGCCGGGGCGGGAGCTCCCCGCCGCCCCACTCCCACAGGCGGCGCTGGCCCGGCGGCGCCGACGGCGCAGGTGAGGCGGTGGGCGGGGGAGGGAGGGCGCCCGTGACCTCGATCGGCACCGAGCGGGTCAACCGCCGGGCCCCGGTCACGTTGACCATGGCCACCCGGCGGGCCTCGGGATCGGTGTCGACCGCCACCACCGGCCCCGCTCCCAGCGCCCGGGCCCCCAGGGCCAGCACGCCGGTGCCGGTGCCGACGTCGAGCACGGCGGCCCCCGGGCGCACGATCGACGCCAGCAGGTCGAGGGCCAGGCGGGTGCTGGGATGGGCGCCGTCGCCGAAGGCGCCGCCCACCCGGAGCTCGAGGCGGTGGCCGCCCACGTCGATCGTGACCGTGCGGTCGGGGTCGAGCCAGTCCCGATCATCGGCGGGGGCCACGGCCACGTCGGCCGGTGCCTCCCCGGACGGGCCGATCCATCGCCGCACCGTGTCCGCTGCCGCCTCGGCTTCGGGCCCGGTGGCGAACCCGGCCACGATGTCCACCGGGCCGCCGGGCGGATTCGCCGCCACCGGAGGTGCCCCGCTGGCGCCCGACCGACCAGAATCGGTTCCCGTGAGTGCGGTGTCGCCCCGGGCGATCTCGGCCAGGCCGGTAGCGTGCAGATCCCACAGCAGGGCGCCGAGCGCTTCGGAGTCGGCCGACGGCACCGTCGTGCGCAGGATCCATCCCATAACGGCCGAGGCTAGGAGATGATGCCCCCCGTGAGCGATATGCACGCCGCCATCGACATCGGCACGAACTCGTTTCACCTCGTCGTGGCCCGGGCTCTCGACGGCGGCGGCTTCGACGTCGTGACCACCGAGAAGGAGATGGTGCGCCTCGGCTCGGGCGGCGGCGACATGAAGCGCCTGGCCCCCGACGCCATCGAACGGGCGGTGGGCTCGCTGGCCCGCATGATCGACGTGGCCGCCAGCTACGGGGCCGACGTCACCGCGGTGGCCACGAGCGCGGTGCGGGAAGCGGAGAACCGCGACGAGCTGGTGATCCGGGTGCAGCGCGAGCTGGGCCTGCGCATCGAGGTGATCAGCGGGCTGGAGGAGGCCCGGCTGATCTTCCAGGGGGTGAGCCACGCCGTGGCCATGGCCGACCGCCGCGCCCTGGTGGTGGACATCGGGGGCGGCAGCACGGAGTTCGTGGTGGGCGAGCAGGGCGAGCTGGTGGAGGCCCGGAGCCTCCGCCTGGGTGCCATCCGCCTGACCGAGCGGTTCCTGGCCGTGGCGGGCGACGGCCCACCGCCGGCCGAGGCGGTGGCCGAATGCCGGGCCTTCCTCCAGGGGGCGCTCAGCGGGGTGGCCCGCGACCTGGGCGGTCACCGGCCCGAGCTGGCCGTGGGCAGCTCGGGCACGATCGAGTCGATCGCCCTGATGGTGGCGGCCGACCGGGGCGCCGAGCTTCGCCAGGTCAACGGGTTCTCGTTCACCGCGGCCGAGCTGGGCTCGGTGGTGGATCGGGTGCTCAGCCTGCCGGCCAGCGGCCGCCGCCGGATCCGCGGGCTGGACCCGCGGCGGGTCGACATCATCGTGGGCGGGGCGCTGCTGCTCCAGGAGATCTTCGAAGCCTTCGGCCTGACGGCGATGACGGTGTCGGACCTGGCGTTGCGGGAAGGGGTGCTCTACGACCGGTTCCCGGCCGGGCCCGAGGCCACCCGCAACATGCGGCGGACGACGGCGCTGCGGCTGGCCCGCCAGCTCGATCCCGACTTCGCCCACGCCGAGACGTCGTCCCGCCTTGCCCTCCAGCTCTTCGACCGCACGGCCGACCTGCACCAACTCGGCGCCGAGGCCCGGGAGCTGCTCGACCTGGCGGCTCTGGTCCACAACGTGGGGATGTTCATCTCCCACTCCGGCCACCACAAGCACTCGTGGTACATCATCCGCAACACCGAGCAGCTCACCGGGTTCACCCAGCACGAGATCGAGCTGATCGCCCTGGTGGCCCGCTACCACCGCAAGAGCCATCCGGCCGACCGCCATCCCGAGCTGGCCGGCGTGTCCGAGGCCGACCGCCGGCTGGTGCGCATCCTGGCCGGGCTGCTGCGGGTGGCCATCGGGCTCGATCGGCGTCATACCGGCCGGGTGGCGGCGGTGGCCGTGCACCTGGAACCGGCCGCCGGCTCCGTCGACACGGTCGGTGGCGGCAAGGGCGGCGGCCGCCGGGCCGGCAAGCCCGAGCGCAAGGGCGGGGGCGGCGGCGGCGGACGGGCCGGGGCCGGCCCGCAGCGGCTGGTGATCGAGCCGATCGTCACCGGCTGGGGCGACCTGGACCTGGAGATCTATTCGGCCAACGAGCGGGTCGATCTGCTGTCGGTCGCCCTGGGCGTGGAGGTGGAGGTCCGGCCCCGCCAGGGCGACGCCTGAGTCGGGCGCCCGTCGACCCGGCCACCCCTCGTCCCATCCCGCCCCGCTCGATCCGCCCGCCCCATCCCGCCCAGCTCGATCCGCGACACAGTCCGAGCTGACGTCGCGGTTGGTGCGCTGGGCGCACAATTCTTGACACGGTTCGAACCGTGTCGCGTTTGGTGCCGGGGCGTACCGGAGCGGAGTGGGGCGAGGCGGGCCGGGGCGAGGCCTCGGGCGGGGCGGGGCGGTCGAGGGGGAGCGGGCCGGTCGAGGTGGGCCGGGGCGGGGCGGGGTGTCAGGCGGAGCGGGTCTCGTGGGCCAGGAGCCATCGTTTGACGTCGAGGCCCCAGTAGTAGCCGGCCAGCGAGCCGTCTCGCCGTTGGGCCCGGTGGCAGGGCACGACGGGCGCCACCAGGTTGCGGCCGCAGGCGGTGCCGGCCGCCCGCACGGCGTCGGGGCGGCTGGTGGCCGCCGCCAGCTCGGTGTAGGTGCGGACCTGGCCGGCCGGGATGGCTCGCAACGCCGCCCACACCTCCTGCTGCAGCGGGGTGCCGGGCTGGGCGACGGGGATGGCGTCGAGGGCGTCGATCTCGCCGCCCAGGTACCGGGCTATGGCCCGGCTGAGCGGGCCGAGCTCGGAGCGGGGGCGGAGCGCCTCCCGCTGGGCCGGGGTGAGCCGGGCGGCGAGCACCTCGGGCGGGCAGAACCCGCCGGCGGCCAGCGCCTCCCCGGCGCTGACCAGCGTGAGCGGCCCCACCGGCGTGTCCAGCGTGCACCCGGCCACTTGGAGAGCAGGCGGCTGGCGGACCGCCCCCCGGTCCGGGCGGGGCAGGGCCGGTACGGCCGGTAGGGCCGGTTCGGCCGCTACGGCCGGTTCGGCCGGTTCGGAGCTGGCCGGGGTGGACGCAGTAGCGGGGGCCTCGGGGGCACTGGTCGGGGCCTCGGCGGCACCGGTCGGGGCGGTGGGGGCCTCGGGGGCGGTGGCCGCAGCGGTGGCGGCGAAGGGGGGAGGTGTCATGGGCGGGGGGTTCCGTCGGGGCGGGGGGCGGTGGATTTGCGGGTACGGGGCAGCGGGGGCGGGGCGGTGCGCCACAGGAGCAGGGCGGCGTAGGACCGCCACGGCCGCCAGGCCTGGGCCCGCCGCTCCAGATCGGCGGCGGGGAGCCCGAGCGACTGGCGCAGCACCAGGTCGCCGGCCGGCCAGCCGTCGCCGTGGGCCACCACCCGCATCGTGACGTAGCCCGCCGTCCACGGTCCGATGCCGGGGAGGGCGACGAGCTGGCGGGTCAGCTGGTCGGGGTCGGCGTCGGGGTCGAGCGCCACCCGACCGTCGGCCACGGCCCGGGCCAGCTCCCGGATGCTGGCGCGGCGGGACGCCGGCATACCCAGGCCGTCGAGCGGGGCCTCGGCCACGGCGGCGGCCGTGGGGAAGGCGGGCACGACCACCACGTCGGCCGGGCCGGCCTCGCCCCCGGTGGCCACCAGGGCCACCAGCCGACCGAGCAGGGTGCGCGCCGCCGCCACCGTCACCTGCTGGCCGGCCACGGCCCGCACCGCCAGCTCGAACGGGTCGAACGTGCCGGGGAGGCGGGCCGGTCCCACGGCCGCCAGCCGCTCGGCCAGCTCGGGGTCGGAGGCCAGGTGGGCGCTCACCGGGGCGAGATCGGTGTCGAGGTCGGCGACCCGCCGCACGATCCTGACGACGTCGTCGTCGTTGGCCGAGGTGCCGGTGCCCCCGCTGCTGCCGGCCGGCCCGGTGCCGGCCCGGTGGAGGCGGAGGTCGAGCCAGCGGGCCTCGGGATCGGGGGCGGGCCGCAGCTCCAACCAGCCGCCGCCGGCCAGGTTGCGGCGGAAGGACCCGCCCTCGGCCTCCTCCAGACCGGGTATGGCCCGGGCGGCGAGAAACTCGATCAGCGGACGGGCCAGGGCCGGGCCGCGGCTGGCCAGACGTACCTCGCCCCCAGGGGCCGGGATGTTGGCACCACTCGCGATGCAGGAAAGGCTACTCTCGGAGCTGAGCGGTGGAGCCGGGGCGGCCAATGACAGCCGGCCTCAGACCGAGGCCGTACCACCACCAAGGAGGGTCGGCCGTGCGACTACCCCCCATCATCCTCGCTCTCACCACCACCGTCGGGTTCACCGCCACCGCCTGCAGCGCCGGTACGTCCGCCCCCACCGCCACCACCAACGGGGCCCAGACGAAGGCCGAGACGATGATCGCCGGCGAGATGGCCACCGCCATCGGCCTCGGACCGCTCACCCCGGCCTGCAACGACCCCGGCGCGCTCGACATCGGCGTGTCGTTCACCTGTACCGCCGCCCGCACCACCCAGCCCCCGAGCGACCCGATCCAGATCACGGGCACCATCAACCCCGACGGTCACCTCGGCCTGGTGACGATGAACCTCATCAGCGCCGCTGCGCTCCCCAGCTTCGAACGGGAGGCGGCGTCGCAGCTGAACGAGTCGGCCGGGGCCAACTTCACCGCCGACTCCGTCGACTGCGGCAACACGTCGGTGGTGCTGGGGGCCGACAAGATGCTGCGCTGCACGCTGATCATGCCGGCCAGCGGCCAGCTGTTCGACCTCGACCTGGCCGTCACCGACCTCGACCACCGCCACTTCGCCCTCAAGGTCGGCGACGCCCCTCGCCCCTGATCGGCCGGGCCGGGAGCCGCCGGCGGTGCCGGAGAGGTGGACCTGATGGCCGTGCTCAGACCGGGGTGAAGGCGATGGTGCCGTTGGCCGGATCGGCGGCGGTGAGCCGGAGCCCGACCTCCTGGGCCAGGTGCCAGTGGCCGTCGCCAGTGGTGATCGAGGTCACCACCGCCGGCTCGGCGATCTGGATCTGGGCCCGGTTGCGCCCGACGTCGACCACCGTTCCGGTGAACTGCTCGCCCACCCAGGGCGCCAGCACCACAGCCTCGGCGTAGTCGAGCAGGGCCCGCTCCAGGGTCGACTCCCGCTGACCGGCCTGGCCCATCAGCGACGGCAGCTCGTCGAGCGCCTCCAGCGCCCACGCGGGGGGCCGGGTTCCGGCGTGGAGGGCGAGGAGGATCTCGTTGCCGAACCGGTCCACGAGACGGCGCAGCGGCGCCGTGACGTGGGCGTAGACCGAGGCGATGGCCCCGTGTTCGGGCTGCTCGGGCACCTCGCCGTCGAACCCGGCGTAGCCGGCGCCCCGCAGCGTCCGGGCGGCCTGGATGAGGAGCGCCGCCGCCTGGGGGCTGGCGTCGCCGGCCAGGCGCCGGACGAAGGCGGGGTAGGGCTGCCCGGCCGGCCATGACAGCCCGAGGGCGAGCGCGGTCTGGCGCAGCGTGGCGACGGCGTCGGGCGACGCCGCCGGCAGGGTGCGCAGGATCCCGACCTTGGCCTCCACCATCGTGCGGCCGGCCACGATCCCGGTCAGCAGCGACAGCTGGGCGTTCCAGCCCTCCACCGCCAGAGGCAGCTCGAAGGCCAGCCGGTATCGACCGTCGGCTCCCTCCTCCACCCTCTGGGCCGGCAGGTTGAGGCTGATACCGCCCCGCTCCGCTTCCCGGGCCTGGCGCTTCCGGCCCACCTCGGGGAGGAGGGCCACGCTGCCGGCGACATCACCGGGCACCGGCGGCCCGCCGTCGATCGCCGCCTGGGCCTGGGCGTAGGAGATGGCGGCCCGGGTACGGACGACGGCCCGCTCGACGTGCCAGCTCACCGGCTCGGCCTGCTCGTCGAGATCGATCGTCCACAGCAGGGCGGCCTTGTCGCTCCCCGGCAGCAGGCTGGCCTGGTGCTCGCTCAGCACCGTGGGGTGGAGCGGGGCCCGCCCGTCGGGGCTGTACAGCGTCACGCCCCGGCGCCGGGCCTCGGCGTCGACGGCGCCGCCGGGGGCCACGAAGGCGGCCACGTCGGCGATGGCGTAGCGGAAGCGGTAGCCGTCGGCCCGTCGCTCCAGGCACAGGGCCTGGTCGAGATCGGTGGAGCCGGCGGGGTCGATGGCCACCAGGGGCACGTCGCGGGCGTCACGCCGCTCGCCCAGGCCGGGCGACGGGTGGGCCGCCGCGGCTTCGGCCTCCACGTCGGGCGGGAATCCGTCGGGCACGTCCAGCTTGCACCGGATGCGGGCGAACCCGGCTTCGATCTCGCCCGATGCGCTGAGATGGACGTGGGGCACGGGCGCCCGGCGTCAGTCGTGGGCCTGAGCCGACGGCGCCCGGCCGTACAGGCCGAGGGCCTCGGTGAGGGTGTCGTTCGCCTTGTAGGCCTCGTCGGCGGCGGGGAACGTGCCGTCCCGCACGTCGGCTGCGTAGCGGGTCAGGGCCGCCGTCTGGTCGTCGAAGGCGGTGCCGTAGCGGCGTACGAACTTGGGCTTGAACCGGTTCTCCAAGCCGATGACGTCGACGTAGACCAGCACCTGGCCGTCGCAGCCGGGCCCGGCCCCGATGCCGATGGTGGGGATCTCGATGGCCTCGGTCACCAGCTCACCCACCACGTCGGGCACGCCCTCGATCACCACGGCGTAGCAGCCGGCCTCCTGGAGGGCCTTGGCGTCGTCGGCCAGGCGGCGGGCGGCCTCGGCCTCCCGCCCCTGCACCTTGAACCCGCCCATCACGTGGGTGCTCTGGGGGGTGAGGCCGATGTGGCCCATCACCGGGATCTCGGCCGCCACGATGGCCTCCACCATCGGCGCCCGCTTGGCCCCGCCCTCCAGCTTCACCGAATGGGCGCCGGCCCGGATCAGCTTGGCCGCGTTCTCCACCGTGCGCCGGGGGGTGAGGTGGTAGGCCATCCAGGGCATGTCGCCCACCACCACCGCCGTGGGTTTGGCCCGGGCCACCGCCGCGGTGTGGTGGGCCATGTCGTCGATCGTCACCTGGAGGGTGTCGTCGTAGCCGAGCACGGCCATGGCCAGCGAGTCGCCGACCAGGATCAGATCGACGTCGGCCTCGGTGGCCACCCGGGCCGAGGGGGCGTCGTAGGCGGTCACCATCACCAGCGGGGCGCTGCCGTTGCGGCGCTTGGATGACCGGATACCGGGGACGGTTCTGGGGCTGCTCACGCGGGCGTTCCTAGCGGTCGGGAGGAGCCGGTGTCGACTCCGCAGTTGTCGATCAGCCGGGTGGTGCCGACCCGGGCGGCGATGAGGAGGCGGGTGTGGGATCCGAGGACGGCCGGCACCTCCAGCGTGTGGGGGTCCACCGCCGCCGCGTAGTCGAGGGTTGCCAGAGGTTCGGCCGCCACCACCGACGTCATGACGCCGCTGACCTCTTCCGGGTCGCGCATTCCGTCGAGCACGGCGGCGGTGCCGGCGTCGAGCGCCCGGCGCAGCACCACGGCGGCGGCCCGCTGGGCCGGGTCCAGGTAGACGTTGCGGCTGGACATGGCGAGGCCGTCGGGTTCCCGCACGATGGGGCAGCCGATCACCTCCACCGGGATGGCGAGGTCGGCCGTCATCCGGGTGATGATGGCCAGCTGCTGGTAGTCCTTCTCTCCGAAGTAGGCCCGGCACGGTCCTACGATGTTGAACAGCTTGGTGACCACGGTGGACACCCCGTCGAAGTGGGTGGGCCGGCTGGCCCCGTCCCACCGCGACGAGAGCTCGGCCACCGAGACGGTGGTGATCATCGGCCGGGGGTACATCTCGGTGACGTCGGGGGTGAACAGCAGGTGCACGCCGTTGGCCCCGGCCACGGCGATGTCTCGCTCCAGATCACGGGGATAGCTGGCCAGGTCTTCGGTGGGGGCGAACTGGAGGGGGTTGACGAAGATCGACGCCACCACCACGTCGTTGGCGGCGGCCGCCGCCCGCATCAGCGAACCGTGCCCGTCGTGCAGATAGCCCATGGTGGGGACGAACCCCACGGTGCGGCCGGCCCGGCGTTCCTCGTCGAGCCGGGCCCGTAGCTCGGCGATCGTGGGCACCAGGACGGGAGTGGTGGGGGTGACGGCGAGGGCCTCGGTGCTCACGGTGCGGGCCGGATCTCGGTAGGGAGGGCGACCGGCGAGCCGGGCCGCCTCGTTGGCCAGGGCGAGGTACAGGGTTCGCTCATCGGTCGGCAGTGCCTCCAGATGCAGTGAGATGGTCGAGGTGTCACCCCGAGCCGCCGGTCCTGTGAGTGACGGTATCGCACCCGACCGCCGAACGTTTTCCAGAGTCGTTTCCATCAGGTCCCAATAGGGCGCGAGTGGCACGCCGGCGCGGGCCGCCAGCCGCTCGACCTGGGCGCACAGGGCCACCAGATGGTTGGCGGCCACCGCCGCCGTGGCGTGATACACGGCCCGGTGGCCGTCGTCGACCGACACCGGGCGCCCGCCCAGGGCACTCACGATCCGTTCCGCCACCGGGTCGCCGGCCACGGCGAACACGCCGCCCCGGCGCAGCTTGTCGGCCCCGGTGGCCGGATCGGGCAGCGACATCAGGGGATGGACCGACGCCCGGCGGGGATGGGGGTCGAGGACGTCGAGCCCCTTGGCCCCCGACGCATGGACCACGACGGCCCGGCCCGGGGCGATGGCCGAGGCCACGGCGGCGATGTGGTCGTCGGGCACCGTCACCAGCACCACGTCGCAGCCGGCGGCGGCGGAGCGGAGGTCGTCGTGGCGGCCGAGTGTGGCCACGCACCGCCACCCGCTGGCCGTAAGGGCACCGGCGAACGACAATCCGGCCCGTCCGGGCCCGACCACGGTGAACAGCACGCCTTGCAGTTCAGTAGGTAGAAAGGTTGGCGTCCACTCGGGCCAGCACCTGCGTGAGCACCGCCCGCTCTTCCGGCTCCACCAGCGACCACAGCCAGTTGCGGATGTCGTTGACGTGGCCTGGGGCGGCGGCGGCCAGCGCCTTGGCCCCGTTGTCGGTGAGGATGGCGAACAGGCCCCGGCGGTCGTCCTCGCACTCCTGGCGGGTTACGTAGTCCAGCTCGGCCAGGCGGTCTATCCGGTAGGTGAGGCGGCTCCGTGACACGAGCACCTGCTCGGCCAGCTCGCTCATCCGCAGCCGGTTGGAGGGGGCGTTCGACAGCATCGACAGGATGTCGAAATCGGTCAGCGAGAGCTGGGAGCGCTGCTGGAGCTCATGGTCGAGCCGTTCGAGCAGGCGGGTGGAGGCGGAGAGGAAGAGGCGCCACAGACGATGATCTTCCTCGCTGAAGCCCTCGGTCATCACAGCCAATACTAGAGGTCGAACGTGTCGTTGTAGGGTTCCGGCCGCGATTTCTCTTCGATTTGGATTTAAAGCACTGGTGTTGACCGAATTAGTGCCAGGTAAACCAAGGCAGGAATTGAACTTCCAGAGCACAGGTTGTGCGGACATTTACCGCCGCTGGCAGGAGGGGCACCAGGTGGTGGTGCGGGCATCGAGCACTGCTGAGCGGAGAGTGCTGCCGCATCTCAGGCACGGTGCACCTGCCCGTCCATACACGGCCAAGGCAGTTTGATTGGAACCTGAACCTCCGGCGAGGTTCCGGTAGTCTCGAAAAGTCGTTCCACCATTATCAATTCCCTGGCCAAGAACCTGGCGCAGTGCTTCCAGCAAACGGGTAGCCCGCGCCAGGCCGATTGACGTCGTGAACGGACTGATTCCAGCCAACCACAACGCTTCATCGGCATAGATGTTCCCGACGCCGGCAATCGGTCGCTGGGATAGCAACTGGGTTTTCAGGCGGCGACGGCTCCTCGACAGGTTCAGCCACAGGCGTCGCCCGTCGAGGTCGGCATCGAATGGTTCGGGGCCGGCCTCGGCCAGAGCAGGGATGCCGTGGTATTCGCCCGCCGTGACCACCCGGATGCGCCCGAAGCGGCGAACATCGTGGAACAGCAGGACCTCCTCCTCCTCCCCCCCCTCCTCCTCCCTCTCCCTCTCCCTCTCCTGCGGGGCCTCGCTCCCCCCGTCGGCCGCCACCAGGCGCCACCACGCCCGCAGATGGGGATCGCGGTCGAGGTCGGGAGCGGTCGCGAAGCTCAGCGCCCCCGTCATCCCCAGATGGATCACCAGCTCCCGCCCGTCGTCCGTGCCCAGCAGGAGGAACTTGCCCCGCCGTCCGGCGGTCACCAGGCGGGCCCCGGTGACGTCCCGGGCCGGGGTGAACTTGGCCGACGGGTGGGAGCCGGCCTCCACCACCCGCCGCCCCCCGAGCGTGCGCTCGAGCTGGCGCCGGATCGTCTCGACCTCGGGCAGCTCGGGCACGGCGGTGGGCTCAGGCGGTGGTGCGGGCGGGGCGGGCGGTCAGCACGGCGGTGGCGGCGGCCCGGCCCGAGGCGATGGCCCCGTTGATCGACGGGTCGGCCAGGTGGTCGCCGCACACCCACACCGCCGCCGCTCCGGGGTCTTCGGTGGGGTGGCGATCGCGGTCGAGGGCGGTCACCAGCGTTCGGGGGGTCCCGATCGGCACCACCGGGTGGGAGTGGGCGATCTCGTCGATCCGCAGGGTGGCCCAGGTGTCGGCCACCGGGCCGTACCAGCTCCGAAGCTGGGCCCGAAGGGCGTCCACCAGCTCAGCGCCGGTACCGGGGGCGGACACGGCGATGGTGGACGATCCGGACGGGGCGTAGGCGGGGGAGACGGCGCTCATGACGGCCAGGGAGCTGGGCGGCCCCCCGGAGGTCCCGTCGCCGTTGAGCACCAGGATCGGCTCGGCCACCGGTACCTCGGGGGCGGCGGCCAGCCACATGGTGGTGGAGCTACGCCAACCCGGATCGTCGAGCCCGCACAGCCGGCTGGCCGCCGCCCGGTCGGTGGCCACCACCACGGCATCGGCGGCCACCTGCTCGCCGTCGGCCAGGGTCACGGCCGTTGCCCCCACGGCCTCCACGGGCACCGCCGTGGCCACCGCGCCATCGGGCAGGCGGGCCGCCAGCTGGGCCGGGATGGCACCCATGCCCCGGGCCGGTACGCCGGCCGGGCCGGCCGACAGCATCCGGAACACGAACTCGAGCACCCGGCTCGACACGCCGAGCTCAGGGTCGAGCGTGATGCCCGCGAACAGCGGGCCGAGGAGGCCTTCGATCATGACCGGGGAGAAGCCGGCCTCCTCCAGACGCTGGCGGGCGGTGGTCTCGGGCCGGGTCCACACGGCGCCCACCGGGCCGCGGCGCACGGCCTGGCGGAACGACAGGATGCGGAGCTTGTCGGCCAGCGTGCCCACCGGGGCCCGCAGGGTGGTGAGCGCCGTGGCCGGGGCTTGGAGGGGGTCGCCGAGGCGGTGGAAGCGCCCATCGCGCCGCACCAGGGCGCCGGGGGCGAACCACCGCATGTCGAGCCGGTCGAGGTCTATCAGGGTGCCGGCGTCGGGGTAGGCGGCCAGCATGATCTGGAAGCCGCGGTCACACAGGTGGCCGTCGACATCGTCGGTGGCCACCCGGCCGCCCGGGCGATCCGACGCTTCGAACACCTGGACGGCATGACCGGCTTCGTGCAGCTCCACGGCGGCGGCCAGCCCGGCGAGCCCCGCTCCCACAATGGCGATGTCCACAGCGGCCGACCCTACCAGCGGGGGTCGGGGCCGCGACTGCTCGGGCCGGGCCGCCGCAGGCTCGGGCTGGCGCTCGATCCGCGCCCCGCTTCGATCCGTGGGGCGGACTGTGCGCCCAGCGCTCCAACCGCGTACACGCTTCGAACCGTGTGGCCGATGGTGCGGGTGGGGTAGCGTCGCCGGGCGCGACTGCGGTGGTCACCGGGAGGGTGGAGGCATGACGAGCACGGATCCCGGGCGGGTGGACGAGCTGCCGACTCCGGCCCTGGTGGTGGACCGGGCGGTGTTCGAGTCCAACCTGGCCACGATGTCGGCCGCCCGGCCGGGCGGCAGCCTGCGGCCCCACCTCAAGGCGTTCAAGTCCACCGCTATCGCGGCGCGCCTGCTGGCCGCCGGGCACGACCGGTTCTGCGCCGCCACCGTCCGGGAGCTGGAAGGCGTGGCGGCGGCGGGGATCGAGGCCGATCTCCTGCTGGCCAACGAGGTGGTGGACTGCTCCCGGCTGGGGCGCCTGGCCGCCGACGGGCACCGGATCACGGTGGCCGTCGACTCCCCCGAGACGATCCGGGCCGCCGCCGCCGGCGGGGTCCGGGACGTGCTGATCGACGTGGAGGTGGGCCTACCCCGGTGCGGGTGTGCGGTGGACGAGGCGGGGGCGTTGGCCGACGCCGCCCGGGCCGCCGGGCTGACCGTGCGGGGGGTGATGGGATACGAGGGCCATCTGATGATGGTGGCCGACCCCGCCGAGCGGTCGGGTCGGGTGGAGCGGGCGATGACGAAGCTGCTGGAGGCCCACGCCGCCGTGGGGGGCGACATCGTGTCGGCCGGCGGCACCGGCACCTACGCCGTGAACACGTGGGCCAACGAGATCCAGGCCGGCTCCTATCTGCTGATGGACACCCAGTACGCCACGCTGGAGGTGCCGTTCCGCATCGCCCTGGGGGTGGTGGCCACCGTGATCTCGGTGAGCCGCAAGGGCTGGTTCGTGGTCGACGCCGGCCTGAAGGCGTTCGGGATGGATCACGGCAATCCCACCTGGCCCGAGGGCGAGCTGCAGTTCTGCTCCGACGAGCACAGCACGCTCAAGCCGTTGGAGGGCGATCCTCTGCCGGCGGTGGGGGACCGGATCCGGCTGTTGCCGGCCCACGTCGACCCCACGGTGGCCAAGCACGAGCAGTACTGGGTCCTCGACGGCGACGCGGTGGTGGACCGCTGGGCTGTCGACCTGCGCCACTGGTAGGTCCCGCTGGGGCCCGGCACCGCGATCCGAGCCACGGAGGTGGCCGGTACGTCGTGTTGTGGGACGTCGTGCTGGGCGGGCTCAGCGGCCGAGGTGGAGACCGTCGCCGTGGAGTGACAGGCGGGGACCGTAGCGGGGCGCCGGGCCGGCCGATTTGACCAGGCGGACCACGCGCCAGCGGTGCCCGGCCCAGGGGGCCAGCAGCTCCAGCATCCGCTCGTCGGTGCCCCGGGGCTCGCCGGCCAGGTGCCAGGCGACCCCGTTGGGCAGGTGGAAGTCACCCACCGGTACGGCGTCGGGGTCGCCCACCGCCACCGCGCTCACCATGGCCGACGTCCACGGCCCGATCCCGGCGATGGCCTCCAGCCGGCGGCGCAGCTCTTCGGGTGGCCGTGTCTCCAGGCCCGTCAGCCGGGGCATCTCCCGGGCCACCCGGATCAGGATGCTGGCCCGCTTGCGCTCCACCCCCAGCGGGTGGAAGTGGTGGTAGCCCAGCTCGGCCACCCGGTCCGGCGGGGGCAGCAGCCATGACTGGCGCGGTCCCGGAGCCTGCTCCCCATAGCGGCGGGCCAGCGCCCGCCGGGCCCGGCGGGCGTTGGCCGTCTGCACCTTCTGGCCCAGGACGGCACCCACCAGGGCGTCCCACAGGCGATCGGTGCGGGCCAGGCGGAACGGGCTGCGGCGCCACAGCTCGCCCAGTGGGCCGGGCGGGGGCTCGAAGCCGGACGGGTCGTCGTCGGCCCCCAGCAGGCGGGGGGCCTGGGCGACGAGCCAGCCGGCGCCGGGGCCCCAGGCCCGGGCCTCCACCGTGATCGGGTCGAGCCGGGCCAGGGCCAGCGCGCCCGGGCCGTCGGGGGTGCGGGTGGCCCACCAGGCCTCGGTGGGACCCACCAGCACCGGGTTCTTCGCTCCCCGCACGGTGTCGGCCAGCCGCATCCCGGCGGCCACCTCCACCCGGGCGACCGCATCGTGCGTGGGCTGGCCGGCCGTCGTCGCCCCGGGCGTCATGCCCCCGAACGCTACCCGGCGCGAGCCCCCGGGAGGTGGGGGCGTAGCCCGGCCGGTGGGTGGGGTTCCCACTGGCCGATGGGGTGCGGGGGCGCGAGCCCCCGGGAGGTGGGGCGTAGCCCGGCCGGCCAGAATGGGGCGGTGCTCGACGTCAGCTTCGCCCGTTCCCAGTTCCCGGCTCTGGCCCTCCCCGCCTACGAGCGGGGCTCGTTCTTCGAGAACGCCGGCGGCTCGCTGGCCTGCACCCAGACCATCGACGCCCTCCACCGCTACTACCTGGAGACCAAGGTGCAGCCCTACGCCGGCTACGGCCCGTCGGCCGCCGCCGGGGAGGCCATGGACGCCTCCCGCCGGCGGTGGGCCGAGGCGCTGGGCGTCGCCCCCGACGAGGTGCAGTTCGGCCCGTCGACCTCGATGAACGCCTACGTGCTGGCCCAGGCGTTGGCGGCCGGGCTCGGCCCGGGCGACGAGGTGGTGGTGACCAACCAGGACCACGAGGCCAACACCGGCGCCATCCGCCGGGCGGCCGAGCGGGTGGGAGCCACGGTGCGGGAATGGCGGACCGACCCCGCCACCGGGTTGCTCTCGCTCGACGTGCTGGCCGATCTCCTGGGCCCCCACACCCGGCTGGTCACGATGCCCCACGCCTCCAACATCGTGGGCCAGGAGAACGACGTGGCGGCGGCAGCCGCCCTGGCCCACGGGGTGGGGGCTCGGCTGGTGGCCGACGGGGTGTCCTATGCCCCCCATGGCTTCCCCGACGTGGCCGCCCTCGGCGCCGACGTCTACCTGTTCAGCCTGTACAAGACGTACTCGGTGCACCAGGGCCTGATGGTCACCCGGAACGGCATCCTCGACGAGCTGCCCAACCAGGGCCACGTGTTCAACGCCGGCCTACCGTCGAAGCGGCTCACCCCGGCCGGGCCCGATCACGCCCAGGAGGCGGCGGCGGGGGCCGTGCTCGACTACGTGGCGCTGCTCCACCGCCATCACGGCGGCGATGCCGGCGACGGGCTGCGGGCGGCGTCGGCCGCCGTGTCGGCGCTGTGGCAGGCCCACGAGACCGCTCTGCTGGCTCCCGTGCTGGGGTGGCTGGCCGCCTGCCCGTCGGTGCGGCTGCTGGGCTCGGCGTCGGTGGCGGAGGCCGGCCCCCTCCACCGCTGCCCCACCGTGGCCTTCGTGCCCCGGGACCGGGAGCCGGCCGAGGTGGCGGCCGAGCTGGTGGCCCGGGGGATCTGGGGCTCGGCCGGCCACTTCTACGCCTACAGGGTGCTGCAGGGGCTCGACGTGGACCCCGAACGGGGCGTCGTGCGCCTGTCGTGGGTGCACTACACGTCGACCGCCGACGTCGAGCGGCTCCTCACCGCCCTGGCCGACGTGCTGGGTTAGGTGGCCGACGCCGGGAACCCCGGCGGGCACCGTCAGGCCCTGAGCCCCTCGGGCCCTGTCAGCCCAGGAGCCCGGTGATGATGAACTCGGCCCGCCGGTTGAGGGCGGCCGTCTTGGCGTCGTCGCTCTCCTTGGCGTCGGCCTCGCCCCGGGCGTCGATCGTGATGCGGGACGGGTCGATGCCCTTCTTCACCCAGTAGTTCTTCACCGCGTCGCCCCGCTGCCGGGACACCTCGAGGTTGGTGGCCTCGCTGCCCACGGCGTCGGTGCGGGTGACGATCGTGATCTTGACGTTGGGATTCTGGCTGAGCAGCAGCGTGCCCAGGTCGAGGATGGGGAGGAACGGCTCTTCCACCTTCACGCTGTTGAACCCGAACAGCACCACGTCTTCCACGTAGATCGGGGCTGCCACCTCGAGGGGCACCGTGGGGTCCACCTGGTACTCGTTGTGCACGTTCTGGGGACCCACCACCATGCCCGCCTTGGTCGTGATCTCGGTGGCCACGGCCTCGGCCGGCACCTTGCCCCGCAGGTAGAGCTGGCCGCCCTTGAACACCGCGTAGCGCACGGCGCCGGCCGGATTGTCGGCGCTGACCATCGAGGAATCGGTGGTGGCCTGGAGGGCGGTGGTGGACGGCGACGCCGACGCCGCCGTGGTGCTGGGGCCGGCCGGCTCGGTGCCAGCCGCGGTGGTGGCCGTGCTCGACGAGGGACCGGCTGCCACCTGGTCGCCTCCGGTGGAGGATTCGGTGGCCTGGGCCGTGGTGGTAGTGCCGGGATCGGCGGTGGACAGGGCCGAGTCGTCGTCCCTGACGACGAGCCAGTAGCCGGCGAACGCTCCCGCTCCCACCAGGATGAGGCCGAGCAGGGTGAACAGCAGGCCCCGTCCCCGGCGACGTTCGGGATCCGGCGCCCGCATGGGCTGGGCTACGTTGCTGGTGGCCACGGTGCCCGCCTCGACGGTTCGGTGCGCCCAGCTGGGTAGCTCTTCGACGTCGCTCATGGACCCTCCATCCGCGGCGGTGTCAGCCTGCAACGCGCGCCGCCGCGCGCTCAAAGAGACAAGCTACCGCGAAACGTGGCGGAGGCGGAGGTCAGCCTTGTTTGGCTGCCACCCGGTTGGCCTTGAGCGTCTCGATGATGTCGTCGAGCACGAAATGGAACTTGCGCGATCCGGGCAGGCGGCTGGCCGGCAGGCGACCGTCGCCTGCCATGTTCAGCACCGTTCGGCTGTTGAGATCCAGCAGTTCGGCAACCTGCGCCGTATTCAGGATCGGGGGGTACGCGGCTCGAACAGCATCGTAGCCATCATCGACCTCAGCCATGGGGTCATGATAGCGCTCAAGTACCCTTGTTTCCCAGGATCCCGTCCAACAAAGAAACGGGCTGTTCCACCCACCGGCGAAACCCCTGGTCAGGCCGGTCCCGGGGTCGGCTCCTTGGGCAGACCGAGCCCCCGTTCCCCGATCACGTTGCGCTGGATCTCGTCGGTTCCGCCATAGATCGAGGGGGCGGGGGAGAACAGCGTCAGCTCCTGCAGCAACCCTCCGGTGGCCGCCTCCTCGCCCACCAGGGCGGCGTCGGGCCCCAGGATCAGGCCGGCCACATGGCGGGTCTGGTGAAGCAGCCGGGTGTTGAGGATCTTGGCCAGGTTGCCCTCCACCCCCACGCCCAGCCCGGACCGGGGCCGACCGCTGCGGCGCTCGGCCGCCTGGCGCTGCAGGGTCAGTTCGGCCAGGCGGTACAGCACGTGCACCTCGGTGAGGGCGTCGCGCACCACGGGATCGGCCATGCGGCCCCGGCGCTCGGCCTCCTCGCTGAGCACGCTCAGCACCCGGCGGCCCACGCCCCCGGCCGAGATCGGGGGCCGGCGGCCCAGGAAGTCGCCGACGGGCTGGTCGAGCTCGCCCATGATCTCACCGGGCGACGCCGTGCCGAAGCCTCCACCGTGGCCGCCGCCGATGCCGGCCCGCTCGTGCATGAGCGTGGTGTTGGCCACCTTCCACCCGTTGCCCCGCCCGCCGATGATGTCGGCGTCGCTCACCCGGGCCCCGTCGATGAACACCTCGTTGAACAGGGCCCGCCCCGTCATCTCGGTCAGCGGCCGCACTTCCACCCCGGGCTGGCGCATGGGAAAGCCGAAGTAGGTGATGCCCTGATGCTTGGGCAGGTCGGGATCGGTGCGGGCGATCAGCATGCCCCAGTCGGCCTCGTGGCCGTTGGAGGTCCACACCTTCTGGCCCGTGATCACCCACTCGTCGCCGTCGCGCTCGGCCTTGCATTGCAGGCCGGCCAGGTCGGAGCCCGCACCCGGTTCGGAGAACAGCTGGCACCAGGCCTCGGTGCCGTCGAGGATCGGAGGAAGCCAGCGGGCGATCTGCTCGGGCGAGCCGTGGTCGGCGATGGTGGGGGCCGCCAGCAGCATTCCCAGGCCTCCGGGGGGACCGACCACGCGCCGGCGGGCCAGCACCTGGCCCGCCACCCGGGCCTGGGCCGCCGACCAGCCCCGGCCGCCGGCGGCCTCGGGCAGGCTGGGATGCGACAGGCGGGCGGCGGCCAGCCGGGACCACCAGTGGCGCACCGTGATGGCGGGGTCCCACTGATCGTCGACGAAGGCGTTGGTCAGGTCCTCGATCTGCTGGGGTGTCTCGGTCGCCACCGGGGCGCTCCTTTCGTGGTGGGGGGGCAACCCGGAGGGTTGCGTTTACACGAGCGGCCAGGGGTAACGGTGGCCGCCGGTGTCATCGTCGGGGTACTGGCCGGCCGCCAGCAAGTTGCGGGCCCGGGTGAGCAGCGCGTCGTTCTCGAACCGGTCGAGCAGGCAGGTGAGCTCGATCGGGGGGCCGTTGCGCAGGAAGCGCTCGAGGCCGTCGGTCACTTCGGGGGGCAGGGGTTCGCCCACGAAGTCCCACATCACGGTGCGCAGCTTCCACTGGGCGTGGAACGACAGGCCGTGGTCGATGCCGTAGACCCGGCCGTTGCGGGCCAGGAGGCAGTGGCCCGACTTCCGGTCCGTGTTGTTGGCCACCAGGTCCAGGGCGCACAGCTGGCGGAGGTCGTCGAGGCCGAGGCCGGCCTCCTGCAGGGTGAAGTAGTGCTCGGAGAAGTCGGCGTCGACGAAGGCCTGGATGGAGCCTTCGCCGATGGGGCCCGACCCGATCGTGGTGGGAGGGATGACGTGGAGGCCCAGCGCGTCGGCCAGCCGGTAGGTGGCCACCTCCCGCTTGTACAGGTCCGGGGGGAAGTCCCACAGGGGGCGCTCGCCCCGACCGGGCTTGTAGATGGCCCGATGGCGCCGGGTGCGACCGGAGTCGAGCTCCTGGGTCATCGTGACGAGGTAGGTGGCGTTGGAGCTGTAGGGCATCCGGCCCTCGATCTCCATCTCGCCCTCGGTGAACAGCTCCAGCAGTTCTGCGGTTCCCAGATCGAAGGCTCCGCTCCCGGACGCCCCACCCGTCGTCGCCTCGTCGCCGCCGGCCATCGCCGTTCCCTCAGTTCAGGCGGGGGCAGGCGTGGCCCCGGGGATCCAGAGGCTGGCCGCACAGCCGGCAGGGCGGGCGCCCGGCCGACATCAGAGCCTCCGAGGTGACGATGAACTGGGCGGCCTGGGCGGCGTTGATGTGGGCCCGGATGCGGGCCCGGTCGGTCGGAGCGAAGAACGCGTCCAGCTCGTCGTCGTCATCGTCGTCATCGTCGAGCAGGTCCTCGAGGTCCTCGAGGTCCATGTCGCCGTCCTCGTCCTCGTCCTCGATCACCAGCTCGTCGACCACCACGACCACCTCGGCCTCGGCTTCGGCCACGCCCACGGCGATCTGGCCCACCACCCACTGGGCCACGTTGGGCTCACGCAGGGGCACGGGCTGGGTGTCCTCCAACGACACCGTCACCGGCAGGTCGTCGAGGACGGAACGCAGGAACTGGGCCAGGGCCGCCACCTGATCCTTCTCCAGCTTCACCGACACGTGGCCGGTGTCGTCGCCCACCTGGAGGAAGAACGTGCGCTGGCCGGGCGCGCCCTCGGTGCCGGCGGTGAAATGGGTGACCTCTCGGAACTCGTACGACTCGCCCATGGTTCAGCTCGGCACCAGCTGGCGCAGGTCGTCGCCCATCGAGTTCACGGCCAGCACGACCGGGCCCGACGGGGTGTAGAGGATGGCCGAGATCGAGCACGGGCCCACCACGATCCGTTGGAACAGGTCGAGGTGGGTGCCCATGGCGTCGGCCACGATGGCCTTGATCGGATCGGCGTGGGACACGGCCACCACCGCCTCGCCCGGATGGCGCCCCACGAGGGTGTGGATGGCGTCGCACGCCCGCTCCTGCATCTGGGCGAACGACTCGCCCTCGGGAAAGCGGAAGCCGCTCGGGTAACGCTGCACCTGCTGCCATTCGGGCAGCTTGGCCAGCTCACCCAGGTTGCGGCCGGTCCAGTTGCCGAAGTCGGCCTCGATCAGGGTGCGCATGACCTGGACCCGCAGGCCCAGCGCCTTGGCGATGGGGGCCGCCGTCTCCTTGGTGCGCTCCATGGGGGAGGCGTACACCGCCTTGACCCGCTTGGCCCCCAGTATGGCGATCCGCTCGGCCGCCCGCTGGGCCTGGGCCTGGCCCTCTTCGGCCAGATGCAGGCCCTTGGCCCGACCGGGCAGCACCTGCCCGGTGGTGGGGGTTCGACCGTGGCGGACCAGCAGGACCAGCGTCGGTTTGGGTGCCTTGGGGCGAGCCATCGGTGTCCACGGTATCCAACCACCGGCCCCACCAGGACAAGTGGGGCTCCAGGGACCGCCCCGCCCGGCGCTCGATCCGCGACCCGGTTCGAAGTGAGGGCGCGAATGGTGCGCCCGGCGCACGGTTCGCGACGCGGTTCGAACCGTGTCGCGGATGGTGCGGCCGTTAGGGTGTGGCCGTGTCTGCAGCGGCAGGGTCGACAGCGGACGGCGCCGACAGGGCCGACAGGGCGGCGGCCTTGGCCGTCATCGGTGAGGAGGTGGCGGCCTGCCGAGCCTGCCCCCGGCTGGTGGCGTGGCGGGAGCAGGTGGCGGCCGACAAGCGGGCGGCCTACGCCGACTGGGACTACTGGGGGCGGGGGGTGCCGGCCTTCGGCGACCCCGAGGCCAGGATCGCCGTGATCGGCCTGGCCCCGGCAGCCCACGGAGCCAACCGGACCGGCCGCATGTTCACCGGTGACCGTTCGGGCGACTGGCTCTACGGCGCCCTCCACCGGGCCGGCCTGGCCCGCCTGCCCACCAGCACCCACATCGACGACGGGCAGGAGCTGACCGGGGTGTTCATCACCGCTCCGGTGCGCTGCGCCCCGCCCGACAACAAGCCCACGATCGACGAGCGCGACCGCTGCTCGGCCTTCCTCCACCGGGAGTTGGCGCTGATCCGCCCGGCGGTGTTCGTGGTGCTCGGCGGGTTCGCCTACGAGGTGCTGTGCCGTCACCTGGGGATCCGGCCCCGGCCCAAGTTCGGCCACGGGGTGGAGGCGGCGGCCCCCGGCGGCGGCGTGGTGGTGTGCAGCTACCACGTGTCGCAGCAGAACACGTTCACCGGGAAGCTCACCGAGCCCATGCTCGACGCCGTGTTCACCCGGGCCAGGGAGTTGGCCGGGCTCTGAGGCGCGGTCTGGTGTCCGGCCGCCGGGTCCGCCCGGTCGAACACCCTTGACCATCGGCTGAACACACGTTTAGTGTTCTGAACGTGAGTTCAGTTGGTGATGGCGATCTGACGGCCAAGGCGACGATCCGCAACGCCGCCCTGCGCCTGTTCGCCGACCGGGGCCACGACGCCGTCACGGTGCGGGAGATCGCGGCCGAAGCCGGTGTGTCGCCGGCCCTCGTCGTTCACCACTTCGGGAGCAAGGACGGCCTGCGAGCGGCGGTGGATGCCCACGCCGCCCACGCGTTCGACGCCCTGTTCGCCCTCGAGGGCCAGGATCTGGCCGCGGCGCTGAGCGGCGACAACTGGTTGTCCCTGGCCGAGCTGTTCTCCCGGGCCCTGCCCCCCGGCTCACCGTTGCCGGCCTACCTCCGCCGTCTGCTGCTCACCGGCGACCCGGCCGGCTCGGACCTGTTCGGCCGTTGGTACGCCCTGACCCGCCGGCTGCTCGATGGCATGACCGAGATGGGCGTGGCCCCGCCGGCCGGCGATCCGGCCGTGCGGGCGGCGTTCCTGCTGGTCAACGACCTGGCCCTGATCCTGCTACGGGGCCAGATCGCAGCCGCCATCGGGGTCGACCCGCTCACGTCGGAGGGCATCACCCGTTGGGCCCGAGAGGTGACCGCCATCTACCGAGAGGGCGCGTTCGTGCTCGCGCCCGGGGAGGAGACCCCATGACCGGTGCCGCCCACGTCATCGACATCGAAGGGCTGACCAAGCGATTCGGGAAGGTCCGCGCCCTCGACGGCCTCGACCTCGTGGTGGATCGGGGGGAGGTGCACGGCTTCCTCGGCCCGAACGGAGCCGGCAAGTCCACCACCATCCGCATCCTGCTGGGGCTGATCCGGGCCACCGGCGGCCGGGTGGAGCTGTTCGGCGCCGATCCGTGGCGGGAAGCACCCCGCCTCCATGCCCGCTTGGCCTACGTCGCCGGCGATGTGGCGCTGTGGCCCGGGCTGACCGGGGGCCAGTGCCTGGACATACTCGGCGCCACACAGGGTGGCGTCCACGAGGCCCGCCGCCAACGCCTGATCGACCGCTTCGAGCTCGACCCGACGAAGCGGGTCCGCGACTATTCCAAGGGGAACCGCCAGAAGGTCGCCCTCGTGGCGGCGTTGGCGGCCGAGACCGATCTGCTGATCCTCGACGAGCCGACGGCCGGGCTCGACCCGTTGATGGAGCTGGCCTTCCAGGAGTGCGTGCGCGAGCGGCGCGACGACGGCGTCACGGTGCTGCTGTCGAGCCACATCCTCGACGAGGTGGAGGCGCTGGCCGACCGGGTGAGCATCGTGCGTCGGGGCCGCACCGTGACCACGGGCAGCCTCGCCGAGCTGCGCCGCCACACCCGCACCTCGGTGCACGCCGTCACCGCCGGGCAGCCCGACGGCCTGAACCCCGACCAGGGGGTCGACGACTGCGTCTGCGAGCAGATCGACGGGCACTTCGACATCCGGTTCACCACCGATGCGCCCCATCTCGATGCCGTGATCGGCCGGCTTCACCGCGTCCACATCCGCACGCTCACCGTCACCCCGCCCAGCCTCGACGCCTTGTTCCTGCGCAACTACGGCGAGGGGTTCGACGCCCGGGAGAGCGGCGGTCGGCTCGAGGGGGCGGACCGATGAACCACCGTCTGGGCACCATGGTCGGGATCGTCTGGCGAACCCGCCGTCGGAGCATCCTCGTCTGGATGGCGGCGCTGGTGGCCAGCCTGACGGGCACCGCCGCCGCCGTGGCCCGGCTCTACGACACGCCGGCCAAGATCCACACCTATGCCCAGGCGGTGACGTCGGGGAGCGCGCTGGCCGCCATCAACGGCCACGTCGAAGGGATCGACAGCCTCGGCGGGGTGATCCAGGACGAGTTCGGCTTCCTGGCCTCGTTCCTGCTGCCCCTGCTGGGGATCGCGCTGATCGCCGGGTCGACGCGACAGGAGGAGGAGTCGGGACGGCTGGAGACGGTGCTCGCCGGCGGCGTGGGCCGGTACCAGCCGGCGCTGGCTGCGCTCCTGGTGGCCACCGTGGCGATACTGGGCACGGCGGCGCTGTTCGCCCTCGGGCTGGTGTGGTGCGGGGTCCCGGTGTCGGGCGCCGTGCTCTACGGCGCGGCGCTCGGGACGCTGGCCTTCGCCTTCGCCGGGTTGGCGGCCCTCGCCGCGCAACTCGTGCTGCGGGCCCGGGGGGTGTACGCCGCCAGCCTTCTCGTGCTGGCCGTGGCGTACCTGCTCCGGGGGGTGGGTGACACGACAGGGAGCTGGCTGACGTGGCTCTCGCCCCTGGGATGGGCGGAGAAGGCGGCCCCGTTCGGTGCCCAGCGCTGGTGGGCGCTCGCCCTTCCGGCCGGGCTGGGGCTGGCCTGCGGCGCAGTGGCGGTGGGCCTGGCCGCCCGCCGTGACGTTGGCAGTGCCCTGGTGCGCAGCGGGGCCGGCCCGGTGAGGGCCGCCCGGCGGCAACGGGGGCCGATCGGCCTGGCGGTCCGCATCCACGGTCCGGCCACCGCCGGTTGGCTGGCCGGCGGGGTGCTGCTGACGGGGCTGATGGGCTCGCTGGCCCAACAGTTCCTCGACGCGCTGGCCGGCAACCCCGCCCTCGGTCAGGCCATGGGCATCGAGGGCGGCCGGCCTCTCGACGGCTTCGTCGCCGCCACCCAGCTCTACCTGGCCGTCATCGGCGGCGGCTATGTGATCCAGGCCGTGGGCACCCTGCGGGCCGAGGAGGCCGAGGGGCGCCTGGAGACCCGGCTCGCCGGCGCGCTGTCCCGCTCCCGCTACCTCGCAGCCCACGCCGCGGTGGTGGCGGCCGGCCTGATCGCCATCGTCGTCGGTTCGTCACTGGTCCTGGGCCTGTCGACCGCCTGGTCCGTCGGCGACACCCACGAGCTCGGCGCCGTCATGACATCGGGCCTGGCGTACCTGCCGGCGGAGCTGGTGTTGGCCGGCCTGGCGCTGGCCCTGTTCGGGCTGTGGCCCCGACGATTCGGCCTGGTGTGGGCGGCCTACGGCGCGGTGAGCTTCGTCGCCTTCCTCGGCCCCGGGCTGCATCTCGCCCGATGGGTGCTCGATCTCGCTCCCACCACCCACGTGGGGGACCCGCCGCTGGGCCGGGCCGACACCGGCGGCCTGCTCACGCTGGCCGCGGTGGCCGCCGGGCTCGTGCTGGCCGGGTTCACCGCCTTCCGCCACCGCGACATCCCCGGCGCCTGAGGATGGTCGCCATCGTGGCGGCTGAGGATGGTCGCCGGCCGGGCCCTGCCCGGACCCGGTTGGCGCACCCTTGGCCCCCGGCTGGGCTGGGCCGCTAGATTCGGAGCATGACCGACACGGCTGCTCCACCGTCCACCGCCAAGGCCGCCCCCACTCGTTGGACGTTCCAGTGGAAGGAGCTGTACGACGAGGTGATCACGTCGGGCCTGTGCACGGGGTGTGCCGGCTGCGTGATCGCCTGCCCCCACGACGTGATCGGCTACAAGCACCAGCCCGGGGCGTACAAGCCGTTCCACCTGGAGGAGGAGCTCGGGCTGGGCAACTGCGTGCACGGGGAGAAGGGCTGTACGTCCTGCACCCGGGCCTGCCCCCGGTTCCGGGCGTGGGAGCCCGAGGCCGACGAGCACCTGTTCGGGCGCACCCGCGAGCCCAACGAGATGGCCGGCATCTTCAAGGACATCCTGCTCGTCCGGGCCGCCGACGACTCCGTCTACGACAAGGGCCAGGACGGCGGCCTGGTGTCGGCCATCCTCATCTGGTGCCTGGAGAACAACATCATCGACGGCGCCCTGGTGTCGATGCTGGAAGGCGGGGCGTCGGGCTGGAAGGCCGTGCCCGGGGTGGCCACCAACGCCGACGAGGTCCTGGCCGGGGCCGGTAGCCGCTACACCTACTCGGCCAACACCATCGCCTACGACGAGGCCATGGAGAAGGGGTTGGCGAACCTGGCCCTGGTGGGGATGAGCTGCCAGACGTCGATCGGGCCGGTGATGTGGCACCGCAAGGTGGGCAAGGTGTCCAAGCCCATCAAGCTCAACATCGGCCTGCTGTGCTCCAAGAGCTTCGACGACTCCCTGTTCGACGAGCTGTTCTGGCTGAAGTACGGGTTGGCCAAGGAAGACATCGTCAAGATGAACATCAAGGGCGTCTTCCAGGTGTGGATGCGCAACGGCGACTACCACGAGATCAACCTCAAGGAGTGCCACGCCTGGACCCGTGAGGGCTGCAACCACTGCCCCGACTTCGCCGCCGAGCACGCCGACATCTCCACCGGCGGCATCGGCGACAAGACCGATTGGACGCTCACCATCGTCCGCACCGATCTGGGCCGGGCCATCATCGACGCCATGATCAAGGACGGCGTGATCGAGACCCGTCCCGGCGACGACGACCCCGGCGCCATCGCCCTCATGAACAAGCTGGCGGCCAAGAGCCGGGAGCGTTGGCCCGGTTGGGCCAGCCCCGAATCCGCCGTGGGCCTGCCCGAAAAGAAGAAGAAGTAGTAGCCGCCCCGCCGGCGGGCGGCGCCGTTGGCAGCGCCGCTGCGGCTCAGCGGCTCAGCGGCGCTGCCGGTAGAGGGTGTTGAGGTCGTCGGCCAGGTGGCGGGCGAAGTCGTTGGCCACCCCTACCGGGGTGCCCGAGATCACATGCCCCAGGTGGTTGGTGAGCAGAGCGCTGCCGGACCGGTCGACCTGGAGCACCGAGCCGCAGTAGTTCGGCAGGTCGTCGATCGAGTCGGTGAGGATCACCACCCCGACCCGGTGCTCGATGGCATCGGCGTGGGTGAGGCCGTACCGGCCGAAGTTCTCGACGCCGTCGACCACCACCACCGGGAATCCGTGGTCGAGGTCGATCTCGTCGTGGACGGCCAGGTCGTAGGCCCAGTCCCACACCGGGGCCCGTTCGGGGCTGGCGGCGATGTGGACCCGCAGGTCGGCCGTGGACAGGGCGTGCAGTGACAGGATGATGTGGCGGGCGCAGGCCGCGGCCGCCGCCCGGGAGCCGACGATGCCGAGCGGGCCCACCAGGAGGTCGGCTGCGATCGGGATCGACGGGAGCGACATCAGCGGTTGCAGGTAGGGCCCGAGCGAGTCGGGGATGGCCCGGATGTCGTCGAAGTTGGGCATCCACGGCATGTCGGCCACGATCACGCCCACCTTGGCGAACAGGGGGTGGCCGGGCGGCCGGATGCCGAGGATCGGAGCCCGGGAGCGGGTGCGGACCACCAGCTCGGCCGGGTCGGGGTGGAGGTAGCGCTCACGGTCGGCCAGATCGGCCCGGGCGGCCCGGATCTGGTCGATGAACTCCCAGGATTCGGCGTTCAGCGTCTCGACCGGGGCGTCGGCCTCGCCGCCCCGGCGTCGGCCGAAGCGGCGGCGGCCCCGGTCGGGCTCGGCCGGGGCGGTCACCTGGACGCCGAGGGTGGGGGGTACCTCGATCTCCATCTCGGGTCGGTCGAAGGCGTCGCGCTGGGCGAGCCACTCGTCGGCCCGGGGAAAGGAGCGCCGGGGGCGGACCACGAAACGGGCGCTGCCCACGTCGAGGGCGCCCCATCCGATGAGCGTCGGCTCCGCCACCGGTTGGGTGTCGAGCTTCACCGCCATCGTGCCGGGAACGAGCACGGCCCGGTCCTTGTCGTCGACGGTGATGGTGAAGGCCACCGATCGGTCGCCCTCGGCGAACTCGTGGCCGGCCCGGTCCAGCTCCAGGTCGATACCGGCGGTGAGGCCGGCGATCTGGCGCAGCTCCAGCGCGGCGGCGGGCGGGTAGGCGAGCTCGTCATCGAGGTCGGCCTCGTCGTCGTCGCCGTAGGCGACCAGCTCGTCGTCGCTGTCATCCCGGTAAGGGCCGAGGTCGGGGTCGTCGACTTCCAGGTCGAAGTGGTCGTCGGCTTCGGGGTCGCCTTCGGGGCGAGAGAGCTCCGGGTCCGGTCCGCCGTCGCGGTCGTAGCCGTCGTGGTCGTAGCCGGCGTCGTCGTGGCCCGTGTCGCCGTGGCCGGTGTCGAGATCGTCGGCGTGGTCGTGGCCGGTGTCGAGATCGTCGGCGTGGTCGTAGCCGGTGTCGAGACCGTCGCCGTGGTCGTGGCCCGTGTCGCCGTAGCCGGTGTCGTCATGGTCGGCGTCGAGCGCGTCGGCGTCGTCACGGCTGGCGGCGGGGTCGCCGGCACGGAGATCGTCGGCATGAGGGAACTCATCGGCGCTCGGGACGTCGGCCGCCGCCGGAGCGTCGGGCGACGACCCGTCGGGCGGCGGTGCGGGCGGATCCGGGGCGAACGCCGCCGGAGCCGGCCCCGGGGGAGGCGCCATCACGGCGTCGGGGCCTGGTGGCGGGAAGAAAGTGGTTGGGGGTGGGGGCAGGAGCGCCGGATCGTCGGGCGGGGCGAACGTGCCCGGAGGCGGCGGAGGCGGCGCCGTCGCCGCTGGCGCCATGAAGGCGGCCGGAGGTGGCGGGAGTGGTGCCTGGGTGGGGGTGGGGGCAGTGGTACGTCGGCGGCTGCAGGTGGCGGGAGTGGTGCCTGGGTGGGGGTGGGGGCAGTGGTACGTCGGCGGCTGCAGGTGGCGGGAGTGGCGCCTCGGCGGCGGGAGGTGGCGGGGCCGAGGTGAAGTCCGGCGTGGGTAGCGGGGGCGCTCCGGCCGGCGGTAGGGCCGTGGGGGGCGGCATCGGTGGCTGCGTCACCGCCGGGGTCGGGCGAGCGGGGGGTGCGGTCGGTGACGGCGGGGCGACCGGTGACGCCGGCGGCGCCGGGTGCACCGCCTCCACCGCTTCGCCGGGGCCATCGACGTCGTCCGGCTCCGGGAGAGCGGTGGTCGGGAGGGCGAATGCAGGTGGGGGCTGGGGAGGTGCGCTGGCGACCAACCGGTCGGCGTCGGCGGCCGGCGTGGCGATCGGCCCGGGGCCGAACGGCGAGGGCTCGGGCGGTGCCGGGGCGACGAATGCGGGCCCGTCGGCGTCGGCGGCTTCTCCGGCGGCCGGCCCGCCGGCGTCCACCGGTGCGGACACCGGCTCGTCGGGGACCGGTTCCTCCTCCAGGAGGACCGGGATGTGCGCCTCGTCCCCGGCCCCGTGGTGGCTGTGAGCGTCGGCGACGAAACCGGGGGCCTCGGTCCCGTCGGTGGCGTCGGGGAAGGCAGCCGGCTCGTCCTCCAGGCCCTCGAACGCAGGGGGATCGTCCTCCTCGCCCTGCACCGGGGTCAGCTTCAGCTCCGCCCAGTCGAGCGGATCCGGTTCCCCACCGCCGTTGGTAACCACGTCTGCGCCGGCCCCGGCCGCGCTCCCAGCTCCGTTGGCGGGAGTGTCGACGCTGTCGGCGGTGCTGTCGACGCCATTGACGGGGGTATCGGCGCCGTTGGCGGCCGGGGGCGTTGCCGCCGCCAGCTCCGCCGCCCGGGCGGCTCGGGCCTCCTCGTGCCGCTGGCGGCGCGATCCCGGGGCCCGGACCGGCGAGATCGGCCGCAGCAGGCCGCGGGGGTCGGGTGGCGTCAGCCCGTCGGGGCTGCGGACCAGATCGATCCGTGCGGCGATGGCACCGTTGGCCGGGCCGGGCAGGGGGTCACGGGTGGGGCTGCCGTTCTCCGCCCCAGGGTGGCTGGCGCCACCTCCCCCGTTGCCGTCGGGCGGGGTGGCCGCCCCCGGCGACGCCTCGTCGGCCGGGCCGGCGCCTGGGTTCTCGTTCGATGTCGCCCTGGACCTGGGGTGGGTAAATCGAAAAGACGGCAAACCACGATCCTAATCGTCGCTCAATGCGGTTACGGCCCCACGGGTGTCGCCCCAGACTATTCAGCCGACGGCCCAGGGGGTAGCGCGAGCCGTCGGCGCTCCTCCTCGCAAGCGTCGCGGACCCAGCACCCCGACAGGTGATCGTTGACGATCCCCATGGCCTGCATGGCGGCGTAGGCCGTGGTGGGACCGACGAATCGGAAGCCTCGACGCTTGAGCGCCTTCGACAGCGCCAGCGACGCCGGGGTCTGGGCCGGCACGTCGCCGTAGCTCAGCGCCGCCCGCCGCTCCGGCTCGTGGGCCCACACCAGCCCGGCCAGCGATTCACCCTGCTCCCACATCGCCACCAGGGCCCGGGCGTTGTTGATGGCCGCCTCGATCTTGCCTCGATGGCGGACGATGCCGGGGTCGGCCAGCAGCCGGGCCACGTCGTCGGGCCCGAAGCGGGCCATCTGGACCGCATCGAACCCGGCGAAGGCGGCTCGGAAGCCCTCGCGCTTGCGCAGGATCGTGAGCCATGACAGGCCCGACTGGAAACCCTCCAGGCACAGCCGCTCCAGCAGCGTGCGGTCATCGGCGGTGGGCCGGCCCCATTCGGTGTCGTGGTAGACGGCATAATCGAGGGTGCTGGCCCCCCAACGGCAGCGGGCGTTCCCGTCGGCCAGCAGGTCCGGTCGGTTGAACCCGGCCGGCCCCGGTTTGGCCTCGGCGAGGCCCAGGGTCAAGTCACTCATGGGCGCAGTCTCGCCCCTCCCCGTTTCAAACCGGCAAGCAGGGGGAAGCCCCGACCTGCTACAGCAGCACGGCAGGGCGGGTCAAGCCTGCCGCCAGCTTGGGGCGGCCGGCTGGTAGGTTGGAGCATTCCACACGAGCGTCGGGACGGGAGTTGCCGCCTTGTCAACACGGTTCGAGTCGGGCACGCAGCGGCCCCCAACAGCGACTCGCACCAAGCCCCGGCGTACGTGGGGGCAGCGGTTCCTGATCGGCTTCGGCTTCACCGCCTCGTTCGCCCTGGTGATGGCGGCCCTCGGCCTCACCTACACGCTCAACCGCTACCGCTCCATCACGTTCCTCAAGGTGCCCACGGTCGAATCGGCACCTCCGGGCGAGCCGGTCAACTGGCTCCTGGTCGGCTCGGACTCCCGGGAGGGGATAGACCCCAACGATCCCAACGCCGGGGCCTTCCTGGGCGAGAGGGTCAACGGCAAGCGGACCGACACGATCATGCTGGCCCGGATCGATCCGGCCAACCACATGGTCGATCTCCTGTCGATCCCGCGTGACCTGTGGGTGCCCCTCGCCGGCACCGGGAACAACGGCCGCATCAATTCCGCCTTCAACGCCGAGACCGGCGGGGGCGAGGAACGTCTCGTCTCCACGGTGGAAGACGTGCTCGGTGTGCAGGTCAACAACTACGCCGAGGTGAACTTCGTCGGCTTCCAGCAGATCATCGACAGCCTGGGCGGCGTCCCGATCTACTTCTCCACCCCGGTACGGGACACCCACTCCGGGCTCGACATCAAGACGCCCGGCTGCCACACGCTCGACGGCGTGCAGTCGCTGGCCTTCGCCCGCAGCCGGTATCTGGAGTATCAGCAGAACGGCAAGTGGAAGGGCGACACCACGGGCGATCTCGGCCGCTCGGCCCGCCAGCAGTACCTGATCACCCGTATCGCCGATCTGTCGAAGCAGTCGCTCGACCTCACGAGCCTGGGCACGATCAACGACATCCTCACCATCGGCGGCCGCAACCTGGTGATCGACGACGGTGCGTCGGCCAAGGAGCTCTACAACCTGGCCCGCACGTTCTCCGGTGTGGGTAGCGAGGGCATCCGGCGCCACGCGCTCCCGGTGACCGATTTCGTCACCGGCGGTGGGGCCCAGGTGCTGCGGCTCAACGAGGCCGAGGCCCAGCCCACGCTCGACATCTTCCGGGGCCGGGCGCCGGTGGATCCCACCCAGCCGCCCTCCACCGACACCGTGGCCCGTGACAGCTTCGCCATCGGGGTGCAGAACGGCGCCGGGATCTCGGGCCTGGCCCGGTCGTCGGCGGCCGATCTGGAGACCGCCGGCTTCCAGGTCGACACGATCGCCGACGCCCCGGCGCCGGTGAACTTCACCACCGTGCGCTACCCCAGCCGCCTGGCCGCCGGGGCTTCGGTGCTCGGCACCAGCCTGGCCGTCGCCCCCCACTACGAGCAGGACAACACGCTGAAGAGCGTGGAACTGGTGCTCGGCCCCGACTACGACGGCCTGGGCACCGGCACACCGGCTTCGCCCACCACCACGGCCGCCCCCGCCATCACCACCCCGCCTCCCACGCCGGAGAACGAGAACATCGTGGGTGTCGTGCCCGGGCCGGGCCCCGCCGGCACCCCGTGCGCCGCCGCCTGAGCGCCTGACCGGAACCCCGGGAACTCTGACGTCAGGGCCCGCTTTCGGCCACGCCGTGTCAGAGTTCGGTGGGGAGTTCGCTCAGCAGTCGGGCGGCCATGGCGGCCGGGGAGCCGTCGGCCGGGGTCAGCACCAGCTCGGGGGCTAGCGGCGGCTCGTAGGGGTCGTCGATCCCGGTCATGCCCTGCAGCTCGCCGGCCCTTGCCCGGGCGTACAGGCCCTTGGGGTCCCGCCGCTCGCACTCGGCCAGCGGAGTGTCGACGAAGACCTCGAGGAACGGCAGGCCGGCGGCGTCGTGGAGCTGGCGGGCCAGGTTCCGGGCCGCCCGGTACGGGCTGATCAGCGGGACGATGGCCACCACCCCGCCGTCGGCCAGCAGCCGGGCCACGTGGGCCACCCGGCGCACGTTCTCGTCGCGGTCGGCGGCGGAGAAGCCGAGATCGCCGTTGAGGCCCTGGCGCAGGTTGTCGCCGTCGAGCAGGTAGGCGGCCCGGCCCCCGGCCACCAGCTGGCGCTCCAGCTCCACCGCCACCGTCGACTTGCCCGATCCCGACAGCCCCGTGAGCCACACCGTGGCCCCGGGGCCGCCGGTGGCCCGGGCCCGATCGGCCCGGTCGACGGCGCTGGGATGCCACACGGTGTTGGCTGTCACCGGCCCGGCGGGGGCCGGCCCAGATGGTGCTGGCCCCGATGGTGCTGGCCCGGCCGGTACCGGGGCGCTCACGGCCTCACTCGGTGCCGACGATCATCCCGGCGGCCACGGTCACGTTGGTGCCCTCGTCGACCAGGATGAAGCTGCCGGTGTTGCGGTTGCGCTGGTAGTCGTCGGCCATCAGGGGCTGGGTGATCCGCAGGCGGATCCGGCCGATCTCGTTGAGGGCCAGGCCGGTGGCCGACTCGTCGCGGTGCGAGGTGTTGATGTCGAGCCGGTAGCGGAGGTCCTTGACCATGGCCCGGGCCCACCGGCTGGTGTGCTTGATGGCCAGCTTGGCCCCCGCCTGGAGGGCCGAGGTCTCCGACATCCAGCAGACCATGGCCTCGAGGTCCTGGGTGACGGCCGGCCGGTTGTTGGGCCGGCAGATCATGTCGCCCCGGCTGACGTCGAGGTCGTCCTCAAGGAGCACGGTCACCGCCATGTTGGCCACGGCGGCCTCGACCGGCCCGTCGGCCGTCTCGATCCGGCTGATCCGGGTACCGAAGCCCGACGGCAGCACGATCACCTCGTCGCCGGGCCGCAGCATGCCGCCGGCCACCGTGCCGGCGTAGCCCCGGTAGTCGTGGTACTCGGTGCTCTGGGGGCGGATCACGTACTGCACCGGGAATCGCACATCCACCAGGTTGCGGTCCGAGGCGATGTACACCTCCTCCAGGTGGTGGAGCAGGGTGGAGCCCCGGTACCAGTCCATGTTGGCCGAGCGGTCCACCACGTTGTCGCCGTGGAGGGCCGACATCGGGATGAACGTGAGGTCCCGGAAGTCGAGCCGGCTGGCCAGCTCGGTGTACTCCCGCTTGATGTCGGCGAAGACCTCCTGATCCCAGCCCACCAGGTCCATCTTGTTGACGGCGACCACCACGTGGGGGATCCGCAGCAGGTTGGCGATGTAGCTGTGGCGCCGGCTCTGCTCCAGGATCCCCTTGCGGGCGTCGACCAGGATGATGGCCAGGTCGGCGGTGGAGGCGCCGGTGACCATGTTCCGGGTGTACTGGATGTGGCCCGGGGTGTCGGCGATGATGAACTTCCGGGCTGGTGTGGCGAAGTAGCGGTGGGCCACGTCGATCGTGATCCCCTGCTCCCGCTCGGCCCGCAGGCCATCGGTGAGCAGGGCCAGGTTGGTGTGCTCGTCGCCCCGGCTGGCGCTGGTGGCCTCGATGGCCTCCAGCTGATCCTCGAAGATCGACTTGGAGTCGTACAGCAGGCGCCCGATCAGGGTGCTCTTGCCGTCGTCGACGGAGCCGGCGGTGGCCAGGCGAAGCAGGTCCATCAGAAGTACCCCTCCTTCTTGCGGTCTTCCATGGCCGCTTCGGTGGTCTTGTCGTCGGCCCGGGTGGCGCCCCGCTCGGTGATGCGGGTGGCCGCCACCTCGTCGATGACGGCGTCTATGTCGGCCGCCGACGAGTCGACGGCGCCGGTGCAGGTGGCGTCGCCCACGGTGCGGAAGCGCACCAGCCGGTCTTCGGGCGTCTCGCCCTCCATCAGCGTGATGAAGGGGGTGACGGCCAGCCACATGCCGTCGCGGGAGAACACCGGGCGGCGGTGGGCGTAGTAGATCGACGGGAGCTCGATGTTCTCGGCCTTGATGTAGTGCCACACGTCGAGCTCGGTCCAGTTGGAGATGGGGAACACGCGGATGTGCTCGCCCTGGCGGTGGCGGCCGTTGTAGAGGTTCCACAGCTCGGGCCGCTGGGCCTTGGGGTCCCACTGGCCGAACTCGTCGCGGAAGCTGAAGATCCGCTCCTTGGCCCGGGCCTTCTCCTCGTCGCGCCGGGCCCCGCCGAACACGGCGTCGAAGCGGTGCTCCTCGATGGCGTCGAGCAGGGTGGTGGTCTGGAGCCGGTTGCGGGACGCCCGGGGCCCTGTCTCCTCGGTCACCCGGCCGGCGTCGATCGAGTCCTGCACCGAGGCCACCACGAGGCGCACCCCGGCCTCGGCCACCCGCTGGTCCCGGTAGGCGATCACCTCGTGGAAGTTGTGGCCGGTGTCGACGTGCATGACCGGGAAGGGCACCGGGGCCGGGTGGAACGCCTTCACCGCCAGGTGCAGCATCACGATCGAGTCCTTGCCCCCGGAGAACAGCAGCACCGGCCGCTCGAACTCGGCCGCCACCTCCCGGATGATGTGGATGGCTTCGGACTCCAGCATCGACAGGTGGCTGAGCTGGGTGGTGGGCATGGCGTTCCTCTCGGGCCGCCCGCCCGCGCCTGCACGGTAGCGGCACTCGGCGGCAAGGGGTGCGGCTGAGCCGGTGGGTCGTGGTTCTCAGAAGTCTGATCGGCCTGCCGACTCAGACGTTGATCGTTCGGCGCGCCGATCGATCAACCGTCCATCCTACGAAAGGTCGGGACGAACTCATGTCCGACGGCTCGTCTTCAGTTGTGACGCTCAGCGAGTTCAGCGGGGTGCTGCGCCGCGGAGCCCGCGTGATCGCCGGAGTCGCCGTGATCGGAGCCATGGTGGGCACGGCCCTGGTGGCCAGCCAACCCCGGCGGTACGAGACCGTGGCCACCGTCGAGGTCCGCCCGATCGTGTCCCGCCAGGACGACCCCAACCTCGATCTCAGCCGCCAGGTGGACCCCGAGACCGAGGTGGCCATCGCCCGCTCCCTGCGGGTGGCCGAGCGGGCCCTGGCTCTGCGCCAGGCGGCGGCCAAGGTGCTGGACCCCGACCTGCGGGCCGACGCCGTGACGGCCGCCGCCGCCACCGAGACCGTCGATCCCGACGACGCCCGCCGGGCCCTGGCCGACCTCGAGGTCACGGCGGTCGACGACTCCACCATCCTGAAGTTCGCTGCCGCCGCCGACGACCCGGCCGTGGCCCGGGATCTGGCCCAGTCGAGCGCACTGGCCTACCTGTCGTTCCGGCGGGACGAGGCCACCGCCGGGGCCGCCGACTCCCGGGCCCGCCTGGAGGCCCGGGAGACGGAGCTGCTCGCCGCCCTGGCCGCCATCGACACCGCCACCGCCGCCGATCCGGCCCCGGCCGACCCGGCGGTCGCCGCCCAGGCGATCGACGGCGTGCCCACGGCCGCCCTGCCCTACGCCGCGGTGGCCAAGCGCCAGGAGCTGGTGTCGATCGGCTCCACCTACGCCAACCTGGCAGCCCTGGCCATCGATCCCGGCGTGGTGCTGACCGACGCCGCCCTGCCCACCAGCACCACCGGCCTGCCGCTCTACGCCGGACCGGTGATGGGCCTGATGCTCGGCCTCGTCGGCGCGCTGACCGCGGTGTTCGTGCTCGACCGCACCGACGATCGCCTCCGGTCCAGCCGGGTGGAGCTCAGCGCCCTCGGCGTCCCCGTGCTGGGCAACGCTCCGGTGGCGGCCAAGCGGGGTGGCCTGGTCGGCTCCACCGGCGTCTATCCCGTCAACAGCCCGGCCGGCGACGCCTACCGGCGCCTCCAGGGCAGCCTGCTGTTCACCCTGGAGCACGACTCGCGCAGCGTGGTGCTGGTGGCCGGGGTCACGAGCGCGGCCGCCGCCACCACGGTGGCGGCCAACGTAGCCGTCACCGCCGCCCGGGCCGGGCGCCGCACCCTGGTGGTGGGGGCCGATCTGCGGCGCAACCAGCTCACCGACCGCTTCGAGCTCCCGGCCGGCAAGGGCCTGAGCGACGTGGTGCTCGACGGGGCCAGCCTGGCCGAGTCGATCCGGGGCGTGCCCGGCGTCGACAACCTGTCGGTGCTGGGTGCCGGCACCCGCCTCGACCGCCCGGCCGACGTGCTGCAGAGCGAGTCGCTGGCCCGGCTCCTGGCTGCGGTGGAGGCCGACTTCGACCTCGTGATCGTGGAGGCGGCCCCCATCCTGGAGGTGGCCGACGCGGTGGACATCGCCCCGCTGTGCCACGGCTCGGTGGTGGTGGTCGACGCCTCGATGGAGACCCGGGCCGCCATCGCCGACTCGGTGGGCCAGCTCCGCAGCGTGGGTGCCGATGTGGTGGGCGTCGTGGTGGCCGACGCCGACCGGTAGCAGGTCGGCGCCGTGACCACTGCCGTGTCGCCCACCCCGAGCCCGTTCCCCGCCGCGCCCCCGGGCCCCGCCGGGACCGGCGTGTACCGGGCCGAGGCGGCGGCCCCGCTGCCCCACTGGCCCCTGACGCTGATGGTGGCGGCCTACCCGGTGTGGTTCGTGCTCGGTCTGAGCGGGTTCATGTGGGTGGCCCTGGCCTTCCCCATGGCCGGGGCCCTGCTGCGGCGGCGGGGCCTGGTGGCGCCCCGGGGCATCGCCTGGTGGGCGCTGTTCCTGGCCGCCGTGCTGGCCTCGGTGGTGAGCATCGACTCGGTGTCCCGCATGGCCGGCTACGTGCTCCGCCTCGGCTATTACGCCTCCGCCACCGTGTTCCTGCTCTACCTGCTGAACGGGGGCGACGGGGTGTCGGTGCGGCGCATCGTGCGGGCCTTCAACCTGCTGTGGGTGTTCGCCATCGTCGGGGGGTACCTGGCCCTGGTGGTGGGGGCGTACACGTTCCGGTCACCGATGTGGTACCTGCTGCCCAAGCCCCTGCTCGACAACGACCTGATCCACACGCTGGTGACGCCGGGCTTCGCCGACGTGCAGGACATCATCGGGTTCCCCGTGCCCCGGCCCAAGGCGCCGTTCGCCTACACCAACTCCTGGGGCTCGATGGTCGCCCTCACCACCCCGTTCGCCCTCGCCGCCATGGCCAACCCCCGCATCGGGCTGTCGCCCCGGCTGCTCCGTTGGGTGCTGGTGGCGGCCGTGGTCCCGATGGTGATCTCGCTGAACCGGGGCCTGTGGCTCAGCCTCGGCCTGGGCCTCGTCTACGGGGCGGTGCGCCTGGGCCTCGGTGGGCACCGGCGCCTGTTCGTGCGGCTGGTGGTGTCGGGCGCGGTGCTGGCGGCGGTGCTGGTGCTGTCGCCGCTGGGCGGGCTGATCACGTCGCGGGTGGAGACCGGCCATTCCGACCACGATCGCGAGGGGCTGGCCATGGCGGCGATCCACGGGGCCATGGAGCGCCCGCTGTTCGGTTGGGGGGCTCCGCGGCCCAATGTGCGGGATCTGCCCTCGATCGGCACCCACGGCCAGATCTGGCTGGTGACGTTCTCCCACGGGTTCGTGGGCGGCGCCGGGTTCGTGGCGGCGCTGGTGTCGTTCCTGTGGTGGACCCGGCGCCAGGTCACCACCACCGGGCTGTGGGCCCACGTGGTGGTGCTGGTGGGGATCATCCAGCTCCCGTTCTACCTGATGATCCCGAACGCCCTGTTCGCCGTGATGGCCGGCGTGGCCGTCGCCCTCCGCTGCCAGCGCGAGCCGGTCGACGGTGAGCCCGCCGCCCCCGTTCCCCCCGAAACCGCCTGAGCCGCCCATGGCCTTCGACGCTGCCCGCACTGCCCGTCCCGACGACCGCCCCCTGGGCGGCTCGCCGCCCCACCCTCCGGCCGATCTGCGCCGCGTCGTCGACGGAGTCCGGAGGGTACGCGACGCAGAACCGCGGCGAGGCGCGGGATCCGTCGCACGGTTCGGGCCCGTGGGACGGCCAGGGCGGCTGGGCCGACGGCACCGTCCGGTGGCCGTCGTGGTGGCCGGGGCGCTGGTGGCGGCGGCGTGCGGGTCGACGACGGGCGGGCCCGGTGGGGGCACGGCCACGACGGACCGGTCGCACGACGGCGGGGTGGGGTGGACGGCCACCGACGGTTCGATCGTGGTGGGGGCCGAAGCCGGGGCACCCGACCTGACGGTTGTGCTCGGCACCCGCCCGGCCCTGGTGGCGCCGCTGGGTATGGCGGCCGACGCCGCCGAACGGGAACGGGTGGCGGCGGCCACGGGCGTGGCCCTGCCCGTGGTCCGGGTGTTCGCCCGCTGGGACAGCCCCTTTCCCACCGCCGACCAGGAGGCCCTGCTCGACGCCGGTCGGCTCCTCCACCTGTCGGTCCGGCCCCGCACCGACGCCGGCCGCACCATCGGCTGGGGGGAACTGGCGGCGGCCGGGCCCGACACCGCCGTCGGCGAGGAGCTCGACCGGTGGGCCCGGGCCGTCGGGGCGGCGGGCGAGCGGGCGGCGGCCAACGGCGGGCGCCTCTACCTCACGTTCAACCATGAGCCGGAGACCACCGAGAGCGCCGGCCACGGCACCGAAGCCGAGTACCGGGCAGCGTGGCGGGCGGTGGTGGCCCGGGTCCGCTCGGCTCCTGGCGGGTCGGCGGTGCGGACCGTGCTCGTGCTCAACCGGGGCACCTTCGCCTCGGGTGCGGCCGACGCCTGGTGGCCGGGCGACGACGTGGTCGACGTGGTGGGGGTGGACGCCTACAACTGGTTCGACTGCCAGGCCGCCCCCGGGGCCGCGATCCGGCCCTGGGCCACCCCGGCCGAGCTGCTGGCCCCGGCGCTGGCCTTCGCGCGGGCCCACGGCAAGCCCTTGGCCGTGCCCGAGACGGCCAGCACCGAGGACCCGGCCGACCCGGAGGCCAAGGCGGCCTGGATCCTCGATCTGGCCCGCACGCTGGCCGATCCGGCCATCGCCCCCCAGATCGAGTACGCCGCCTGGTTCAGTGGTCAGGACGCGTCCTGGCCCCGCTGCCGCTGGGCCTGGGACTCGAGCCCCGCCTCGGCCCGGGCCATGGCCGCCGCTCTGCGCTGGCTGACCCGGCCCTGACCTGCCGCCTCTGGCGGCCCGAGGCTGGTCGCTCAGCGGCGGCCGATGGAGCCGAGGCCCAGGAGGCGGCGCCAGCGGGCAGCCCACAGCAGGTAGAGGGGGCCGGCCACGGCGGCCGCCACCAGCAGCCCGGTGAAGGTGTCGGGGGTCGACAGCCCGATGGGCACCACGGCTCCGGCCGCGCCCACCGCCGCCACCAGGGCCGGGCGACCGAACGACACCGTGCCGCTGCTCAGGCGCACCAGCGTGGCCGCCGTCAGGTTCTGGGCCATCACCGCCAGGCCCCAGGCCAACGCCGCCCCCATCAGGCCGTAGCGGGGTACGAGCAGCCAGGCCAGCACCAGATCGGTGGCCAGGGCCAGGGCCACGGCGGCCAGCGAGGCCCGGCTGCGGCCCAGCATGAGCAGGGCCAGGTCGGCCGGGCCGGCGGCCGAGGATGCCAGCATGAACAGCGCCAGCACCGTCAGGGCGGACCCGTGGCCGGTGAACTCGGGGTTGGCCAGGCCCAGGAAGGTGTCGGGCTTCACCGCCACCGCCAGCAGGTACGGCCACACGATCATCACCATCCACCCGGTGGCCTGCTGGAGCAGCCGGCGGCCGGCCACGGGTTCGCCCCCGCCCAGGGTGCGGCGCAGACCCGGGGCGCAGGCCTGCCCGATGGAGAAGACCAGGAAGTTGCCGGCGGTGATGTAACGGGACAGAGCCGAGTAGATCCCGGCCACGGCCGGGCCGGCCAGGGCCGACACCAGGACCACGTCGAGCCGTTCCAGGGCGATCTGCAGGGCGGTGGCGAACGACCGGGGCCGGGTGTAGCGCCAGAACTCCGACGCCGGCACCGGCGGCGGACCCGAGCCGACCAGGCCCCCCTCCCGCCACAGGATCAGCACGGCGGCCACCGCCCCGGCCACCACCGGCACGCTCCAGCCGGCGGCCACCAACCACGGGGGCGGGTGCTCGGTGGTGAGCAGCACCGTGCCCACCCCCACCAGCTGGCCCATGGGCCGGCCCACCTGCTGCACGGCCACCGTGGGCACCATCGACCCGAGCCCCCGGGTCGCTCCCAGGGCGCTCATCGTGAGGGCCCAGGCCGGCACCGCCGGCGACAGGACCCGGAGCATCTGGGCCAGCTCGTGGCCCCGGCTGCCGGCGATGGCGTCGCCCACCAGGGGTGCCGCCACCAGGAGCAGGCCGCCGCCCAGCAGCCCGGCCACCACCACCGGCCCCAGCGCCACCTTCACCAGCCCCCGGGGGTTGGGGCCGGGTTCCGCCGCCCGGGCCACCGGCATGAAGTACACGAGACCGGTCATCGTGCCCAGGCCGGCCGAGTTGCCGAGGACGATCACCAGGGCGGTGGCCGAGAAGAACAGCCCGGCCAGGACCGCTCCCACATGGGCCACCAGGAACAGCAGGCCGAAGTTGTTGACGGTGGTGACGACGGCCCCCACGAGGGCCACGCCGGTGGCGGCGCCGGCCGACTGGTCACCCCGGGGCGGCGCCCCCCACCCACCCCCGGCCGGGGCGACGGCGGCCCCCGTGCCGGTGCCGCCGGCGGGGCTCACGTCGGTGACGGTTGTGGTCATGGTGCCACCTTCGTGCCGCCGGTGGGCGGCCAGCTGAACGGCGGGGCAACGGCCGCTGGACAGTGGGGGGCGGCGGCGCTCACGGCGTGGTCTGCAGGCGCCGGGCCAGCAGGGTCGTGGCGGCGGGGGCGAGGTCGGCCAGGGGGCTGGCCCACCGCTGGCCGTCGAGCCGGCGCTCCCGGGCGATCAGCTCGCACAGGTGGAGGTCCACCAGGGCCGCCAACCGGCGCCCGGTCAGCTCCCGGTCGAGCGGGGCGAGCACCGAAGGGGCGTCGACGATGGCGGCGGTCAGAGCGTCGGCGGCGGTGGTGCCGGGCCGGCGCCGGTGGTGCTCGAAGCGGTGGTGCAGCAGGTCGAGTCCCACGGGCCGGCCGGGGCCGGCCAGCTCCCAGTCCCACACCCAGGTGGTGGCCCCCCGGGTGGTCAGGTTCCAGGGGGTCAGATCGCCGTGCCACAGGCCGGTGGCCAGGGTCACCCCCTGGTGGCGGCGGGCCAGCCGGTCCAGGTCGACGGTGTCACCCAACCCGTCGGCGGCCCACCCGGCGAGCACGGGGAGGGCGCCCACGGGCCGGGGAGCGGCCGGTTCGCAGGCGGCGATGGCCGCCGCCACGGCGGCCAGGCCGGTCGGGCCAGTGCCGCCCGGGGCCGGGCGGCCCGGGGCCGGGCCGGTGGGCTGGAGGGGCGACAGCACGGCCACCGATCGGCCGTCCCACCGGTCGTGGAGGAGCACGGTGGGGGCCACGACCACGGCCGGGTCGATGCGGCCCGCCACCAGGCGGAGGGTGTCGGCCTCGTTGTCGACCAGCTCGGCGGTGAGCGGCGACCAGCCGACCTTGGCGAAGCCGACCACCGACCCGTCGGGTCGGATCAGCTGGACGACGGGTTTGCGGTTGCGGCGGCGGGGCCCGAGCGTGACCGCCACCGCCAGGTCGGGCTCGCCCAGGGCCCGGGCCAGGTGGTCGACCAGGGCGAAGGGGGGCAGGGCGAGGCGGACGGCGCCGGGCAGGCGACCCAGCAGCCCGGCCCGGCCAGCCAGGCGGCCCACGGCGGCCTGGGCCTGGCGGGCCCGGCTCCGGTCGTCGCCCAGACGGTGCAGGGCGGCGGCGGTGGCGGCCGCCGGACGGGCCGGCGCCAGGAAGCGCACCTCGTCTCCGGCCACCCGGGCCAGGTAGTGCACCGGTTCGGCCCCGTCGACGGCGCCCAGCACCTCGCCCAGCCAGTCCAGATCGTCGGCCGTCACCGGCCCCGAACGCCGCCCGCCGTCGGTCAGCGGGGCCAGGCGGCGCCGCCGGTCGGTGGCCGGCACGAGGGCGGGGGAGGGGTGAGCCATCGGCGTCCCGTCGGCAGTTCGGTTCCCGCCTGGAGCATTCGAGGGCCGCCGGCTCAGGTTCCGGCCGCCGCTGTCCGATACCGCTGAGCGATGGCGCTGTTGGCCCCCTCCGACCACACCGCGAGCCCGGGCAGCGTCCCCGGCCGCCGACTCAAGGTGCTGTTCGTCTGCTCGTCGGGCGGCCACCTTTCGCAACTGCTCCAGCTCCGCCCGTGGTGGGAGCAACACGAGCGACGCTGGGTGACCTTCGATCTGCCCGACGCCCGCTCCAAGCTGGCGGGCGAGACGCTCATCCCGGCCCATCACCCCACCACCCGCAGCCTGCGCAACCTGGCCCGCAACATCCCGCTGGCCCGGCGGGTGCTGCGGGAGTACCGGCCCGACGTGGTGGTGTCGGACGGCGCCGGGGTGGCCGTGCCCTTCTTCGTGCTGGCGCGGGCCGACCACATCCCCACCGTGTACCTCGAGGTCTACGACCGGATCGACAGCCGGACGCTCACGGGGCGGCTGTGCCGCCCGTTCACCACCCGCTTCCTCGTCCAGTGGCCCGAGCAGCAGGCGCTGTATCGAGGCTCCGAGCTGATCGGACCCCTCTATTGAGCCCTCAGCCCGATCCGTCGCCGACCGGGCCCGCCAGCGAGGCGGTCCCTGCGCCGCTGGTGGTCGTGTCGGTCGGCACCGACCATCACCGCTTCGACCGGCTGGTCGGCTGGATGGACGGCTGGGCGGCCCGCCACCCCGAGGTGCGGGTGGTCATCCAGCGCGGGGGCGCTCCCGACACTGCTCACGCCGAGAGCGCCCCCCTCATCCCCTACGACGAGCTGCGTGACCTGTTCGCCCGGGCCACGGCCGTGGTGAGCCACGGCGGCCCCTCCACCGTGATGGATGCCCGCTCGGCCGGCCGGGCGCCGGTGGTGGTGCCCCGAGACCCGGCCCACGGCGAGCACGTCGACGGCCACCAGATCCGCTTCAGCCACCACCTGAGCCGGCACGGCCTCGCCACGGTGGCCACCACGCGCGACGAGCTGGAAGCGGCGGTGGAGGCAGTGCTGGCCGACCCCGACCGCTTCGCCGTGGCCGCCTCGTTGGCCGAGCTGCCCGGCGTGGTGGCCTTCGGGCGGGCCGTCGACGACCTGCTCGGCCTGCCCGCCGTCACCATCGCCGAAGCCCGGAGGAGTGGGCGGTGACCCCGGCCTGGCCCGGCACCGGCCTGGCTCCGGCCGAGGACGACGAAGCGGCGTGGTCCGACGAGGCGGTGCTGGCCGACCGCTCGGTGTCGGTGGTGATCGCCACCCGTGACCGCCCCCTCCTGCTGCGCCGGGCCATCGAGGCCGTGCTGGCCCAGGCCTTCGATCACCCGATCGAGATCATCGTCGTCTTCGACCGCTCCGAGCCCGACCTCACCCTGGAGCGTCTCACTGGCGAGCCCGGTGTTGGCGAGCCCGGTGTTGGCGAGCCCGGTGTTGGCGAGCCCGGTGCTGGCGAGCCCGGGGCCGGCGACCGCCGGGTCCGGGTGATCACCAACACCCGGGCGCCGGGCCTGGCGGGGGCCCGCAACTCGGGCATCGCCGCCGCCGCCAACGCCTGGGTGGCCCTGTGCGACGACGACGACGAATGGCTCCCAGGCAAGCTGGCGGCCCAGTTCGGCGCTCTGGCCGCCACGCCCGGCGCCCGGGCCGCCTGCACCGGCGTGCTGATCCGCTACGAGGGCAACGACACCGCCCGCCGCCCCGACCCGGCCAAGCTCACCTACGGCGGCTTCCTCGACGACCGGATGACCGAGGTCCACCCGTCGAGCTGGCTGGTCCACCGCACCACGATGGTCGACCGGATCGGGCCGGTGGACGAGGACCTCCCGGGCAGCTACGCCGAGGACTACGACCTGTTCCTCCGCACGGCCCGCGTCTGCCCCATCGCCGCGGTCGACGAGCCGCTGGTGCGGGTGTGGTGGCACGGGGCGTCGTACTTCTTCGAGCGGTGGCGCACGATCGACGAGGCCCTCGACTACCTGGTGGCCAAGCACCCCGACTTCGCCGGGCATCCTCGGGGCCTGGCCCGGATACTGGGCCAGCGGGCGGTGGCGCAGGCGGCCATGGGCGACCGTCGCCGGGCGGTGGCCACGGCGCTGCGCACCCTGCGGCTCAACCCGTGGGAGAAGCGGGTGCCGGTGGCCCTGATCGTCGCCGCCGGCCTGCCCGCCGGCACCGCCCTGCGGGCCGCCCACCGGCTGGGCAAGGGGATCTGAGGGCGCCCGGATGTCCCCGGGGATAGGTCCCCCGGGGGTGAAAGCACCTCGGGGAAACGGTCTGTCAGAATTCTCTTGTCATCCCGAGAGGGCGGGAGTACACCGGATGTTGGAGAGCCGGGAAGTCTGGTCGGCGGTAGTTCGGAGCCTGAGTCCGAGCAGAACCCGGAGAAATCCATGTTGTTGGTAGCAGTTCCGATAGTCCTTGTTATCGCGCTCGTGGCGTTGGTGGCGCTGCTGTCGCTCCATTCGATCGGCCCGGCCGAGCTGGGCCTGGTCAACAAGCGCCTGGCCCGCCACAAGCTCGACAACGACGATCCGATCGCCTTCAACGGCGAGGCCGGCTATCAGGCCGACCTGCTCATGCCGGGCCTGCGGTTCAAGCTGTGGCCCATCTACAGCGTGCAGAAGCACCCCTGGGTGCAGATCCCGGCCGGCGAGATCGGCGTGGTGATCGCCCAGGTGGGCCAGCCGCTGCCCATCGGCGCCAAGAGCGCGATCTACAGGCCGGGGTTCGGCAACTTCACCGACGTGCAGGGCTTCCTGGCCGGTGGTGGCCAGAAGGGTGTGCAGCGGCCGGTGTTGACGCCCGGCACCCTGGTGCCCATCCATCCGGTGGCCTTCCTGGTGCTCACCGCCCATGCCGTGTATGGCGTGCCGATCGGGTCCGAGCTGGCCAGCGCCGGCCGCGACGGGCTCAGCCCCCAGCACTTCGGGCTCAGCCCCGAACAGCTCCGGGTGGTGGTGATAGCGCCCCAGGGTGGGTCCGACGTGATCGGCATCGTCACCGCCCTGGAGGGTGAGCCGCTCGACTCGGGCGACATCGCCAGCCGCCTCGGCGGGTTCCGCGACGTGGTGGCCATGGAGTCGGAGAACGCAGCCGACGCCGAGATCATCGAAGAGCTGCTCGGCAACAAGAACGAGATGCACAACAACTACCAGGACTTCCAGAAGTTCGTGGAGGGCGGCGGCCGGATCGGGCTCCAGCACGACCCCCTGCTCTACGGCGCCTACCTGCTGAACCCGTTCCTGGTGCGGGTGGAGCTCGTCCCGATGCTCGTGGTCAAGCAGGGCGAGGTGGCGGTCATCAAGGCCTTCGTGGGCCTGCCCACGCTCGACACCTCGGGCGCCGAGTTCAAGTTCGGCTCGATCGTGCGCCCCGGCCACCGCGGCATCTGGCAGGAGCCGCTGCGTACCGGCAAGTACCCGATCAATCCCCGGTGCTACGCGGCCGAGATCGTGCCCACGTCGATCCTGACCCTGAACTGGGCTTCGGCCGTGAGCCAGGCCCACAACCTCGACGCCCACCTGTCGCCCATCGAGGGCAAGAGCCGGGAGGGCTTCATCTTCCGCATCGACCTCCAGGTCCAGATCCACGTGCCCGACACGAGGGCGCCCAAGGTGATCTCGATGGTGGGGACGATGGCCAACCTGGTGAACGAGGTGCTGCAGTCGGCGGTGGGCAACCACTTCCGCAACACGCTGCAGGCCCTGGAAGCGGTGCAGTTCATCGAGACCCGGACGGCCGTGCAGGAGAGCGCGTTCGACGCCATCAGCGGCTACCTCGACGCCTACGAGGTGGAGACGAAGGGCGTCTACATCCAGGACGTCGAGTTCCCGGCCGAGCTGGTGCAGGTGCTGACCCAGCGAGAGGTGGCCAAGCAGGAGAAGGCCACGTTCGAGGAGCAGCAGCGGGCCCAGACGGCCCGTATCGAGATGGAGAAGGCCCGGGGCACGGCCGAGATGCAGGGCCAGCTGGCGTCGGCCCAGGTGTCGGTGGAGATCAACCGCAACCAGGCCAACGCCCGGGCCGAGGCGGCCCGGGGCGAGGCGGCCTACGTGGAGACCACGGCCAAGGCCGAGGCCACCAAGGTGGAGGTCATGGGTAAGGCCGACGCCTCCCGGGTCACCGCCCTGGGTCAGGCCGAGGCGTCCCGCACCCAGGCCGTCGGCGCGGCCGAGGCCACCCGGACCGAGGCCATCGGTCTGGCCGAGGCCAAGGCGGCCGAGGCGCTGGGTCTGGCCCGGGCCGAGGGCTTCGAGGCCCAGAAGCGGGCCCTGGGCGAGATGGCCACCTCGCTCGTGGCCATCGCCAACGCCATCGCCGAGGGTCGGATCGACGTCATGCCCGACGTGCTCGTCACCGGGGGCGGCGGCAGCTTCGACGGCTTGGCCGCCAGCCTGATCCAGGCCCTGCGGAGCGGCACGTTCGGCGGGCCCAACGGCAACGGCAGCAACGGCAACGGCAACGGGCACACCGATCCCGGTCAGATCAACGTCGCCGCCGACCCGACGGTGGCCGAGCTCGACTGAACCCAGCATTCTGAGGAGCCTGAGTGGCGCTGAGCGCCGCTCAGGCTCCTTTTTTCGTCGGGGTCAGCTGAACACGACGGTGCGGCTGCCGACCTGGAACACGCGGTCCTCGGCCCAGTAGCGAACGGCCCGGGCCAGCACCACCCGCTCCACGTCCTGGCCCAGGGCCACGAGCTGGTCGGCGGTGTGGGTGTGGTCCACCCGCACCACGTCCTGGTCGATGATCGGGCCCTCGTCGAGCTCGGCCGTCACGAAGTGGGCGGTGGCCCCGATCAGCTTCACCCCCCGCTCGTGGGCCTGGTGGTAGGGCCGGGCGCCCTTGAAGCCGGGCAGGAACGAATGGTGGATGTTGATGGCCCGGCCGGCCAGCTCCCGGCTCAGGTCGTCGCTCAGGATCTGCATGTAGCGGGCCAGGACCACCAGGTCGATCTTGTGCTCGGTGACGAGGTCGACGATGGCCGCCTCCTGGCGGGGCCGGGTCTCGGGGGTCACCGGGAGGTGGACATAGGGCACGTCGTAGCGGGCGGCCCACACCGAGCAGTCGAGGTGGTTGGAGGCGATGACGGCGATCTCGATCGGGAGCTGGCCGCTACGCCACCGGTAGAGGAGGTCGGCCAGGCAGTGGTCGAACTTCGACACCAGCACCAGGACCCGGGGTCGAACGGTGGCGTACCGCAGGTTCCACTGGCCGAAGGCGTCGAGGGCGGGGCCGACGGTCCCCCTGACCTCGCTGATCGAGTCCAGGTCGGCCTGGAACTCGGTGCGCATGCAGAACCGTCCCGAGTCGGGATCGCTGAACTGCGACGTCTCCACGATGTTGGCGTCGATGCCGAGCAGGGCGCCCGACACGGCGTGCACGATCCCCGGCTGGTCGGGGCAGGTGAGGGTGAGGATGTAGTTCGTCGTGGGCACGGCCGATGGGCTCCGATGGCTCCGTTGTCGCTGGTCGCTGTCGCTCGTTTGCGAACGAGGATGCCACCGTCGGTGGCCCTTCGGTGCACCGGGTGCCGATCGGTAGTAGAACTCTGCGATGCGAGTGATTGCGGAAGGACTCCGGTTCCCTGAAGGCCCCATCGCCATGGACGACGGCTCGGTGCTGCTGGTGGAGATCGAGCGGGGCACGCTCAGCCGGGTGGCCCCCGACGGCACGGTGACGGTGGCCGCCGAGTGCGGGGGCGGGCCCAACGGGGCCGCCATCGGGCCCGACGGTGCCGTCTACGTGTGCAACAACGGCGGGTTCAGCTGGCGCCACGTGGAGGGCATGTTGCTGCCCGGGGTGCAGGCCGAGAACTACACGGGGGGCTCGATCCAGCGGGTCGACCTGGCCACCGGCTCGGTCACCACGCTCTACACCGAGTGCGAGGGGTGGGCCCTGAAGGGCCCGAACGACCTCGTGTTCGACCGCAACGGCGGCTTCTACTTCACCGACCTGGGCAAGGGCCGGGAGAAGGAGCTCGACCGGGGGGCCATCTACTACGCCAAGGCCGACGGCTCGTCGATCTCGCTCGTCACCCGCCCCCTGATCACCCCGAACGGGGTGGGTCTGTCGCCCGACGAGGACCGGCTGTACTACGCCGAGACGATGACGGGGAAGGTGCGGTACTGGGAGCTCGATTCGCCCGGGGTGATCAAGGTGGCCGGCCACCAGCTGGCCTCCACCGCCGGGGCGCCGTCGGTGCTGCTGGGCCAGGTGCCGGGCGACGGCCGGGTGGACTCGCTGGCGGTGGACGCCGAGGGCAACGTGTGCGTGGCGACCCTGGGCACGGGGGCGGTCACCGCCTTCTCGCCCACCGGGGCGCTGCGGGCCATCGTGCCGGTGCCGGGCGACCCGATGGTGACGAACGTGTGCTTCGGCGGGCCCGAGCTGCGCACGGCGTTCATCACGGCGTCGGCCTTCGGGACGTTGCAGGCCCACGAGTGGCACTGCCCCGGCTTGCCGCTCAACTACCTCAACACCTGAGCCAGCCGAAATTAGGAGCCTGAACCGCGCTCAGCGCGGCTCAAGCTCCTAAGAATGGCGGGATGCGGATCGATGCCCTCTTCGTCAACGGTGACTTCCACACCCAGGACCCCGAACGGCCGTCGGCCCAGGTGCTGGCGGTCCTGGCCGGGCGGGTGATCGCCACCGGCGACGCCTCGCTGGCCGACCAGTTCCAGCCCCGGGCCACCTACGACCTGCAGGGCCGCCGGGTGGTGCCCGGCTTCAACGACGCCCACAACCACATGCTGTTCCACGGCCTCAACCTCGACGCCGTGAACCTGGCGTCACCGCCCATGGCCACCGTGGCCGACATCTGCCGGGCCATCGGCGAACGGGCCGCCGCCACCCCCGAGGGGGAGTGGGTGATCGGGGCCGGTTACGACCAGAACAAGCTGGCCGAGCGGCGCCACCCCACGGCGGCCGAGCTCGACGCCGTCGCCCCCCGCCACCGGGTGTGGCTGAAGCACAACTCGGGCCACATGTGCACCGTCAACTCCCTCGTGCTGGGCGACATCGCCGGCCGGCCGGTGCCCGACGGCGGGGTGGTGGAGACGGGCGACGACGGCCGCCCCACCGGCCTGATCCAGGAGCAGGCCCAGGCCCTCGTGCGCAACCTGACCTACCCGACGTCGCTGGCCCGGATGACGGCCGCCATCGAGCGGGCCAGCCGGCAGTACCTGGCCGAGGGGGTCACGTCGGCCACCGAAGCCGGGGTGGGGGCGGGGCTGGTGGCCCAGTCGCCCATCGAGCTGCTGGCCTGGCAGCAGGCCCGGGCGTCGGGCGCCCTCGGGGTGCGGGTGAACCTGCTGGTGGCGGTGGAGGCACTGCACCATCTGGACCACCACGCGGAGGACGGCGAGTGCTTCGGCCTCGACGGCGGCCTGGTGGGCGGGTACGGGGGCTTCGGAGACGAGTGGCTGCGTATCGGTGGCACCAAGGTGTTCTCCGACGGGTCGCTCATCGGGCGCACCGCCGCCATGTTCGACCCGTTCGAGGGCGGCGGCTGCAACTGCGGCTTCTTCCAGACCGACCCCGAGGTCCTGCGCCAGCGGATCCTGGCCGCCCACCGCAGCGGCTGGCAGGTGGGCACCCACGCCATCGGCGACCGGGCGGTGGCCACCGTGCTCGACATCTACGCCGAGTGCCAGCGGGTCCATCCCCGGCCCGATGCCCGCCACCGCATCGAGCACTGCGGGGTGATCGCCGAGGGCCTGCTCGACCAGGTGAAGGCGCTGGGCGTGATCCCGGTGCCCCAGGGCCGGTTCATCTCCGAGATCGGCGACGGCATGAAGGACGCACTGGGCGTCCACCGCACGCCCGACGCCTACCGCCAGCGGAGCTTCCTCGAGCGGGGGATCCCGCTTCCCGGCTCCTCGGACCGGCCGGTGGTGAACGGGGCGCCCCTGCTCGGGATGCACGACATGGTCAACCAGCGCACCGCCTCGGGGGAGCCGTTCGTGCCGGGCGAGGCCATCGCGGTCGGGGCCGCGCTCCACGCCTACACCGCCGGCTCGGCCTACGCCGCCCACGAGGAGGGGCGCAAGGGCACGCTCGCCCCCGGCATGCTGGCCGACCTGGTGGTGCTGGGCGAGGACCTGCTGGCCATCGACCGCGACGGCATCGGCCAGGTGCCGGTGCTGGCCACGGTGGTGGGCGGCGCCGTGGCCCACGATCTCATGGGCCTGGGCGACGCCGGAGGCTGAGGCGAATCCGTTCCGGGTGGAGCCGGGATCGGCGCCGCTCACGCAACGGTCGTAGCCTCAGGGGGCATTGGGGCGGCGCCCCCCGGCGCGGATCAGATCGCAGCCACCTGCACGTGGGGATAGGCGGCGGCCAATCGTTCGAGATCGGCCCGGTCGCCGGTGAGGATCACCCCGCCACCGGCCTCCACCGCCACGGCCACGTTGTGGGCGTCGGCCAGGTCGGCTGAGCCGGCCTTGGCGGCGGCCAGCACGCCACCGACCAGCCGGGCCAGCGCCCGGTCGGTGTCGCGGACCGCGATCGCCGTGTCCCGACTGAGGCAGGCATCGACCAACGCGTTGTGCCTCGGCGCACGGTAGAGCTCGGCCAGCACCACGGCCGGCACGATCACGTCCCGACGGAGTCGGCGGGCAGCCTCGAGGGCGGCGCGGACCTCCTCGGACCGTCGGCCACGGCCCCGAGCGAGCACGGTGAACGGCTCCGCATCCAGCACGAGAGCACGGCTCATTGCAGCAGCTCCATGTACTTGGCCACCAGCTTCTTGTCGGGTGGGCCGAGCTCCTGTTCGAGCTCGTCGAGCATCTCACCCAGCATCCGCCACCGGCGGCGGCGGGCCAGCTCGTTGCGAACGGCCTCGTTGACCTGGGCCGACAGGGCTTCGTCGCCGGCTTCGAGCTCCGCCACCAGTTCCTCGTCGAGCGAGACCGAGACCTTGCGCTTCGGGGTGGTCATACCGGAAGCGTACCCGATGCCTACCAGAGGGGCTGCGCTCAGGGGAAGTAGCCGCGGCGTTCGGCGGTGTCGATGAGGGAGCGGGCGTAGGCCCACAGCTGGGCCGACCCGTCGGCGATGACGGCGTTGCGGTCACGCACCTGCCCGGGCCGGATGCCGTGCTCCTGCCAGCCCCGCCCCTCGGCCATCACGTTGTGGAGCAGCGGCATCAGCCGGTCGAGCGACCGGGCGAAGCGGGCCTCGGGCGAGTCGCCGGTGTCGAACTCCTCCCACAGCCGGCGCAGCTCAGCCCCCTGATCGGGGGGCAGCAGGGCGAAGATCCGGTCGGCGGCCGCCGCCTCCCGCTCGTCCTTGGTGGCGGCTCCAGCCGTGTCGTAGACGAAGGTGTCGCCGGCGTCGATCTCCACCACGTCGTGCACCACCAGCATCTTCATCACCGTCGACAGGTCGGCCGGCTCGTCGGCGTGCTCGGCCAGCACCAACGCCATCATGGCCAGGTGCCAGCTGTGCTCGGCCGTGTTCTCCAGCCGGCTGGCGTCGACCACGTAGCTGCGGCGCAGGACGCCCTTCAGCTTGTCGATCTCGACCAGGAAGTCGATCTGGCGGGCCAGGCGCTCGGGAAACGGCTCGTCGGTCACCGGTTCATTCTGGGGGGCGGCAGCCGTCGGCGGGCAGCTCCACCGGAACCGACGACACCACCACACCGTGCACCGGATGCAGATCCACGAGGTTCATCTGGTGCGACGCCGCCACGCCATAGGGGGCGCCCGAGTACCACGCCACCACGTTGTCGGTGCTGGCGTCGGTCCGCACGTGCCAGTGGCCGAGGGCAACGTAGTCGGCCCCGGTGGCCTCGATGTCGGCCGGGGTGACAGGCGACGACCGCCCGTACACGTCGTCCTCGGTGTGCTCCAGGTGCCCGTGGCCGAGCACCACCCACCACGCCGCCGGATCGGGCCGGGGTGGCAGGCCCCGCAGCGGGCGGAACGAGCGGTCGTGGATCGGCATCGACCGCCCCCACAGGTGCAGGGCCCCGTCGAACAGCTTCACCGTGTCGCCCTCGGGGTCGTCGATGAAGATCACGCCGGCCTCCTCGGCCACACCTTCGACGTAGATCGACCGGTCGTCGTGGACGTCGTGGTTGCCGGCGATCACCACGCACGGCACCCCGAGGCGGCCCAGGCGGCCCAGCACCTCGTCCACCAGCTCGCGGCTCACCCGCTGGTGGTCGAACAGGTCGCCCACCACCAGCATCAGATCCACCGCATGGGACTTGACCTGCTGCTCGATCACCACCAGGGGGCACAGGCAGTGGTCGTGGTGGTCACCGTCGTCGGGGGTCCGGAAGCCGCCGCCGATGTGGACGTCGGAGGTGTGCAGGAGGCGGATCGGTCGGGTCGTCACCGGGGTTCTTTCGGCTTCGGGGAGCAGCGCCGGGGGTCGGTGTGATGGGAGTTCGGGGCCTGCCGTAGCATGGCGCCATGGCAGAACTCCGGTACTTCGACGCCGATGCCAACTTGGACGAGGTGGTGGCATGCGTCAAATCCGACGGCGCCTGCGTCATGACCGGCGTGCTGGCGCCCGAGTTCCTGGGGGGCCTCAACGATGAGCTGCGGCCGTGGGTGGAGGCCAGCCCCGGCGGACGCGACGGGTTCACCGGCTTCAAGACCACCCGCACCGGTGCTCTGGTGGCCCGCTCCCCCCTGACCCGGGAGGTCGTGATGCATCCCCGGGTCCTAGAGCTGGCCAACACCTTCCTGTCGCCGTGGACCAACCGCATCCAGCTCCACCTGACCCAGGTGATCCGCATCCTGCCCGGCCAGGGCTCCCAGCCCCTGCACCGTGACCGTCTGGCCTGGGGCGGTTACATCCCGGCCGACATCGAGCCCCAGTTCAACACGATCTGGGCCCTCACCGATTTCACCGAGGAGAACGGGGCCACCCGGGTGGTGCCGGGCTCGGTGCGGTGGCCCGACGACAAGCGCGGCGCCCCGCAGGACCGGGTGCAGGCCACGATGCCGGCCGGCTCGGTGCTGTTGTACTCCGGCTCGGTGATCCACGGCGGGGGCGAGAACCGGTCCGACGCCGACCGTTGGGGCCTCAACATCACCTACACCCTGGGCTGGCTGCGCACCGAGGAGAACCAGTACCTGTCGTGCCCGCCCGAGATCGCCAAGGACCTCGACCCCGATCTCCAGGAGCTCCTGGGCTACACGATGGGCAACTACGCCCTCGGCTACTACAGCGATCCCCACCAGGTGCTGGCCGCCACCGACACACTGCCGCCGGAGGTCGCTCTGGGCCGCAAGCCCCGGCAACGGGTCGGCGGTACGCCGCTCATCTCCGGCGACGCCTTCTGACCGTCTCCACCCGGCGGGGGCTCGCGCCCCCGACGGCGGCAAGCCGCCTCCCCCATCTCCGGCGGGGCCCCGCCCACCGGGGCGGCTACGCCGCCTCTAGCCTGCATGCATGCCGAAGCGCAAGCAGCAGTACTGGCTCATGAAGTCGGAGCCGGGCGACTTCTCGATCGAGGATCTGGAGCGGGTGGGCACCGAGCCGTGGACCGGCGTGCGCAACTACATGGCCCGCAACTTCATGCTGTCGATGCACGAGGGCGACGGCGTGCTGTTCTACCACTCGGCCTGCAAGGTGCCCGGCGTGTACGGCCTGGCCGAGGTGGCGGGCCAGCCCTACCCCGACCCCACCCAGTTCGACCCGGCGTCGAAGTACCACGACGAGACGTCGAACCCCGACGACCCCCGGTGGTGGCTGGTGGACGTGCGCTACGTCCGCACCCTGGCCGAGCCGGTCACGCTGGAACGGATCCGCACCCAGCAGGCCAAGCTGGGCGACGACTTCGCCCTCACCCGCAAGGGCAACCGCCTGTCGGTGCTGCCGGTCACACCGAAGCAGTGGAAGATCGTGCTCGGCCTCGAAGGCAAGGCGTGACGGGGCGATCGCCCGCCGCCGACGATGACGCCGAGCGCCGTGCCCTGACCGGCTTCCTGGCGGCCCAGCGGGGCGCCGTGCTGGCCGTGCTCGACGGCCTCGACGAGGCGGCGCTGGCCACCGCGGTGCTGCCCTCGGGATGGACGCCGGCCGGGCTGGTGGAGCATCTCGGCTTCGCCGAGCGCCACTGGTTCCAGGAGGTGCTGCTGGGCGCCGCCGATCCGCTCCCGTGGCCCGACGACGGCACCCCGCTGCGCACGTCACACCCGGCCGCGGTGGCGTTCGCCTTCTACGCCGACCAGTGCGCCCGAGCCGATGGAATTGTCGCCGGGCTGCCGCTGGACACGGTCCCGGCCGGCCGGCATCCGGGCCCGCTGGGCGAGGAGACAACGGATCTGCGGCGCATCCTGCTGCACATGATCGAGGAGACGGCGAGGCACGCCGGCCACCTCGACGTCGTGCGCGAGCTCCTCGACGGCCGTACCGGCCTGGGTCCCCGCTGAGGGCGGGAGTCCCAGGGGCCGCCGGGCCCGATCGGGCAGAGGGCGGTCCGGCCGTTCAGCCGCCGGAGCCCGACACCCGGTTGATCAGGCCGTCGACCGAGCTGAGCGACACCACCACGTCGCCCAGCGGCGACGCCGCCCGGGCTCCGGTCATGCCGCCCGAGCCGTGGCCGATCGCTCCCCGGTAGTCGTAGACGTCGTCGCCGGTGGCCACGTGCCAGGACGCCGGCCAGCCGGTGGCGGTGCCGTCGATCTCGGACGGGACGAGCACCACCGTGGCCCCGAGGGTGGCGGGGTCGATCCGCACCAGGGTGGAGTCGGGCAGGCCGCCGTCGCCGTCGTGACCGGCGTAGACGCGGTCGGGGCCCACCACCAGCCAGTTGGGTGGGGCGCCGGGCATGGGCCAGGCTTTCACGATGGCGCCGTCGGCGTCGAGCAGGAGCACCTCGCCGTAGTCCGACGCCGCCGGGCCGTTCGACGGATCGCCCAGCCGACCCGAGTTGGCGCTGATGAACCGGTCCGCCGTGCCCCTCGGCAGCCGGGACAGGACCCAGCGGCCGCCGTCGCCGGACGGCAGCTCGGCCTCGACCCCGATCCGGGACGACGGTGGCAGCTCGGCCACGGCGCTCACGACACCGTCGCGGGCGGCGTCGGCGGCCGACTGGCTCGGCCCGTCGCCCCCACCCGGTGCCGGCGCCGATGCCGGGCTGGCGGCGGTGGCGGGAGCGGCCGCCGATGTGGGCTGCGACCCTCCAGCGCCGGCGGCCGTGGTGGGCGGGGCCACCGCCCCGATGGTGGCCGGTGCCGTGCTCGACGGTCCCGTGCTCGACGGTGCCGTGCTCGACGGGCCCGCCGCCGAGACCTGCTCGCTGTCGATGATGGTTTCGTCGGCGGTTCCGCAGGCCGAAGCCGCCGTGGTGAGCAGGGTGGCGAGCAGGCCCGCCCGGAGTGGACGGGTCAGTCGTCGGGCGGGGGCGGGGCGCGGCGGCATGAAGGTCGTACTCCTCAATCGGTCCAGCCCCAGTCGAAGTCGTTGTAGCAGCTCGGACCGCAGAGTTGGCTGCGCGCCCCGGCCGCCACCGACCGCTCAGTTCGCGACCTGGCTTGAAGCGGGTCGCGGATCGAGCGGCGTGACGGGCGCTACCAGCCGTTGCGGGGTGGGAACAGTCGGGCGGCCTGCATGGAGGCGACGAGGCGGCGGAACATGTCCTCGGTGTCGACGCAGTGGCCGAATCCGGCTTGGCGCAACTTGATCGTGGACACCAGCGCCGGGGAGCGGAACGACGTCTGGCCGAAACCGGCCAGCATGTCGGCGTAGAGGAACGACTGGCCCACGAACCGCTCCAGCGAGGTCGGGGCGGCCAGGCTGAACCGCTCCACCAGCTGCGCCCACTCGCCTTCCCGGGCCGGCACGGTGGCGGCCAGCGAGCAGGGCACGTCCCGGCCCGGCTCCATGCCGAAAGCGTCGGCGATCACGGGCCACACGTTGCGCAGGGTGTAGACGTCGCCGTTGGTGACGTTGAACGTCTGGTTCGCCGCCTCGGGGGCCACGGCGGCCCAGGACAGCACCCGGGCCAGGAGGTCGGCGTCGACCGCCTCGCTGATCGGGGTCAGGCCGCCCGGCCAGTGCAGGGACTCGCCCGCCGCCCGCAACAGGGCGGCGTACACCCCGAGCGCCGGTAGGGCGTTCATGTTGCCCCCCTGGGCCTCGCCCCAGATCACCTGGGGCCGCAGGATCGTGAGACCCCACGCTCCGGCCCCGGCCGCCGCCTGCCGATCCCGCAGGTGGTCCTCCTGCAGCCAGTAGAAGTTCTCATGGGGATCGCGGGGGTTGCGCTCCCGCCCGGGCACGGCGATCGGATGCACGTGGGCCCCGTAGGCCTTGGTGCCCTGCAACAGCGAGATGTGACGCAGCCCGGCCCCGCCGCCGAGGCCGCGGTCGAGCAGGTGGGCCAGCATGGCCAGGTTGCGCTCCATCTGGTCCCGCTCCCGCCATCCGGCGAACAGGCCGGGCTTCTCGTAGAGGGCGGCGTAGACCAGGTGGGTGACGCCGGCGAGCCGGGGGGCGGCGGCCGCCACCGAGGCGGGATCGGCCAGGTCGACGCCCACGTGCTCCACCGCCGGTGGCAGCCGATCAGGCCGGCGCCGGGACAGGCCCACCACGTCCCAGCTCCCCGAAGGGAAGCCGCCTCCGTCGGCGGCGAAGCGGTGGGCGGCGGCGAATCCCACCACGCCCGACACCCCGGCCACCAGCACCCGCCCCCGGCTCGATCCGTCAGCCATCCGTCCGTCCTCTCACCGTGCCCCGTCTGCTTGCCCCCACCTTTTCACCGACATCGTCACCGGTTGCGGTCCTGGTGAAAAGTCGGCCGGCGAGTCCGACTTCTCACCTCGGACGTCGCCGGCGGCGTCCCCGGTGAAAAGTCGGCGAACGGTACGGGGGGCCGCCTTGGCCATGATCGGTCCGGGGGCTCTAACGTCGGAGCGCAACCATCCGACGTACAAAGGACGAGGGCTCCCCATGAAGGCAGCGGTGCTGAACGAGCAGCCAGGCGCACTGGTGATCGAGGATCTGACGATCGACAAGCCGGGCCCGGGCGAGGTCCTGCTCCAGGTGGTGGGGGCCGGGCTCTGCCACAGCGACCTCCACTTCATGGAGGGCCTGTTCCGCAGCCAGCTCCCGATCGTGATGGGCCACGAGTCGGCCGGCATCGTGCAGGCCGTGGGCCCCGACGTCACCTACGTCAAGCCCGGCGACCACGTGGTGGCCTGCCTGTCGATCTTCTGCGGCCAGTGCGCCCAGTGCCTGGGCGGCCATCCCAACCGGTGCTCCAACCCGGCCGCCACCTCCCGGCCCAAGGGTTCCGCTCCCCGCCTGTCCCGGGCCGACGGCACCCCGGTGGACCAGATGGCCCGCCTCGGCGGGTTCGCCGAGGAGATGCTGGTGCACCAGAACGGCCTGGTGAAGGTGACCGAGGAGATGCCGCTGGACAAGGCGTGCCTGATCGGCTGCGGCATCACCACCGGCTTCGGCGCCGCCGTGCGCACGGCCAAGGTGGAGGTGGGCTCCACCGTGTGCGTGATCGGGGCCGGCGGTATCGGCCTGGCCGCCATCCAGGGATCCCGGGTGGCCGGGGCCAACAAGATCATCGCCGTGGACGTGTCGAAGGCCAAGCTGGAGACGGCGGGCCAGATGGGGGCCACCCACTTCGTCAACGCCTCGGAGGTGGAGGACGTGGTGGCCGCCGTGCGCGACCTGTCGGGCGGCGGCGTCGACTACTCGTTCGAGGCCATCGGCCGGGCCGCCACCGTGCGCCAGGCGTTCGACATGCTGGCCACCGGCGGCACCGCCACGGTGATCGGCATGGTCCCGTCCAAGGACACCGTGCAACTCCGGGGCATCGACTTCCTGCAGGAGAAGAAGCTCCAGGGCTCGAACATGGGCTCCAACCAGTTCCGCACCGACATCCCCCGGATGATCGACATGTACCTGTCGGGCCGCCTGCTGCTCGACGAGATGGTGTCGGCCACCATCGGCCTCGACGGGGTGAACGAGGGCTACGAGATGATGAAGCGGGGCGAGGTGGCCCGCACGGTCATCACCTTCTGAACCTTCTGAACCGTCTCAACCCTCTCAACCCTCTCAACCCTCTCAACCCTCTCAACCCTCTCGAGCGATGACACCGAGGGATGCGGGTCCGGCGCGCCTGGTCGTCGCGCCGGACCCGATCCCTGCCCTCCACGGCCCGTTCAGCGCTGGCCGAAGGCCAGCCGCAGGGGTCGCACCCGGCGGATGAGGAAGCGGTCGAAGCCGAGGATGACGAGGGCGGTGGCGGCCCACTGGGGGAACAGCACGCCCAGGGTGACGCCGACCAGCTTGACCCGGCCGGAGAGGCGCACGTCGGCCGGTCGCTTGGGCAGCCCGAGGGTGCCGGGTCGGCGCCGCTTGGTGAACATGATCAGGGCCGAGATCGACGACCAGATGGCCAGCACGCAAAGCAGCGTCATGAAGATCCGGCTGACGATGCCGAGCTGGGTGCCCATGTGCGTGCTCACCAGGACGTCCATGCCGTAGCCGATCGTGCCCAGCCCGTAGGCCGTCTGGTCGGTGAGGGTCTCACCGGTGAACTGATCGATGCTCAGGTCGCGGGCCTCGCCGGTCTTGCGGGGCCAGGAGTTCGACATGGTGAAGGCACCGAAGGTGGGCGCGCCCTGCTCGTCGGTGGCGTTGGTGGGGAAGAAGACCGTGTAGCCGGGGAGCATGCCCTCGTCGTCGGCGATGGCGGTCACGGTGTCGAGCGACACCGGAGCCGGCATCGTGACGTCGGCCGCCGGGGCGTAGCTGGCCGGTATCGGGCGGTCGCCGGTGTTCCAGGTGATCCTGTTGCCCAGGCGGTCGAGGTCGCCCCGGGTGGCGACCTCGCTGGTGGGCGGGTCGACCGGGTTGCCCGGCGTGAGCTTGTCGGCCAGGGAGCCGAAGTTCGGCCCCCAGTACGTGCTCCACCCCATGCCGGACACGATCGTGAGGGCCAGCACCGGGATCATCACCAGGCCCGACAGGCCGTGCAGGTCGCGCCACCGGGCCCGGCCCTTCTTCTGCAGCCGGAGCGAGAACCAGCCCCGCCCGTTCCTCGCATCGCCCCCGTTACGGCTGCGCCGGGGCATCCACAGGTACAGGCCGGTGACCATCAGCACGATCGTCCACACGCCGAGGACCTCGAGCACGAGGTCGCTCACCACGTAGGGCCGCATGACGGCTTCGCCGTCCCACAGGGCCGACACGGTGGGCAGGCTCACGGTGAACGTCTCGTTGTTGAAGAAGCCGTGGAGCCGGTTGGCCAGGCCCACTATCCCGCCACCGGCGTCGATCTTGCCCAGCACCTCACCGGTGTAGGGGTCGACGTAGACCTCGTTGGCTCCGTCGTCGACGCCGAAGGCGGTGGCGTGGTGGTCGTCGGGCGGGGTGATCATGTACAGCACCGGCAGATCGGGGTAGGCCGTTTCCACCGCCTGGGCCTGCTCGTCGTAGGACACCGTCTGCGTGCCCCGGGCCACCGTCCGGACGTCGCCCTCCAGGGCGTCGTGGATGGGCTGGGTGTAGAGGATCACCAGCCCCGTGGTCGCCATGAGCAGCATGAACGGGATGGCGAACATGCCGGCGTAGAAGTGCATGCGCCACAGGGAGCGCCACTGCCGGGAGCTGTCACCCCCGCTTCCGGAGGCGGCCGGCTGGGGCCGGGGCGAGTCCACCGGCCCCGTCGACTGGTCGGCATCGGGGGCTTGTAGGGTATCCGTCACGGTGGGCCACCTCCGGGTTCTCCCGCGAAGAGACGAATGGGATCGCCCCGTAGACCGCCCGGACCGTTTCGGAGTTCCCTGGGTTCTTCCACCCGGTGGACGGTGACTTCGGTCATGGACGGGAACCGGTGGCCCCGGCCGACGATCTACCTTCCACGTAGGGCTCGGTTCCCCGGGCCCCCGGCGAGCCCCAGGAGGTGGCAGCCCCCGATGCCGAACCTGCACCGACGATCCCGGCTGAGGGCCGGGCCGGCGCTCGTGGCCGCCCTGGCCGCGGTGGTCGCCGCCTGCGGCACCAGCGAAGCGGCGCCCGCCAGCGGCGTCGAGGTGACCGGGGCGTGGGCCCGCACCACGGCCTCGGGCGCCACCACCGGCGTGGTGTACCTGACGATCACGGGCCACCAGACCGACCGTCTCGACTCGCTCACCGTCGACCCGTCGATCGCCGCCGCCGCCGAGCTCCACCAGATGGTGGCGGCCGACGGCACGGTGGTGGCCGGCAGCAACAGCGGCGGCGGAGGCGGCGGCCACCACGACCATGGCGGATCCGGCGACGACGGGGCGGCGGCCGACGCCGACGCCCCGTCCGGACAGGAACAGGCCATGATCATGAAGCCGCTCACCGGCGGGCTGGCCATACCGTCGGGCCGAGACATCGTGCTCGGGCCCGGCGGCTACCACATCATGCTGCAGGAGCTGGCCCGGCCCCTCGCTGCGGGCGACTCGTTCCCCCTCGTCCTCCACTTCCAGCGGGCGGGCGACGAGACGGTCGACGTCGAGGTGCGCACCGATGCCCCGTAGCCGCATCCGCCACGGCGGTCGGGCTGCCACCGCCCCAGTGGCCCTCGCGCTCGCCCTCGCCGCCTGCGGCGGTGTCCTCGCCGCCTGCGGCGGTGCCGACGACGCCGGCCCTGGCGTGTCGCTGGCCCCGACGGCGGCCGAGGGGCGCCAGGTGGCGATCGACTCGGGCTGCTCCGGCTGTCACGGCAAGAACGGCGAAGGCGGGGTGGGCCCGGCCTGGACCGGCCTGGCCGGCTCCACCGTCACCCTGACCGACGGCACCAGCGTGGTGGCCGACGAGGACTACCTGCGGCGGTCGATCACCGATCCCGGGGCCCAGATCCCGGCGGGGTACACGATCGTCATGCCCACCAACACCTCGCTCACCCCCGGGCAGATCGACGCCATCGTGGCCTACATCGAGGCGCTGGCGTGACGATCACCTGATCCGGAGGGGTCAGCTTCCCCGGGCGGCCAGAGCCTCGGCCAGGGCCAGGATCCGGCGGGCCTGGGTGAAGTGGGGCACGTCCACCATCTGCCCCTCGAACCGGAACGCCATCCGGCCGGCGGCCTGCTGGACCTCGAGCTCGGCCAGCAGGGCCCGGGCCCGGGCCACATCCTCGGCCGAGGGGGTGAACACCTCGTTGATCACGTCGATCTGGCTCGGGTGGATGCTGATCTTGCCGGTGAAGCCCACCCAGGCCCCGTCGAGGCAGTCCCGGCGCAGTCCCTCGGGGTCGGTCACGTCGGTGAACACCGTGTCGAGCGGCTGCACGCCGGCAGCGGCGGCCGAGATCAGGCAGGCCGTGCGGGCGTGCTCGAACACCGGCAGGTAGCGCCCGTCGGGCCCCCGGTTGCGCCGGGCCCCGAGGGCGGCCGACAGGTCCTCGGCCCCCCAGCTCAGGGCGTCGACCCGGGGAACGCAGGGGATGTCGGCGATGTTCTGGAACCCCCGGGCCGTCTCGGTGCCCAGCACCACCAGCTTCACCGAGCCCGGCTCGTGGCCGTGCTGGGCCTCCAGGGCCGAGACCACCCGGTCGATCAGTCGCACGTCGTCGGCGCCCGACACCTTGGGCACGAGGTAGGAATCGGGCGGATCGACCATCGTGGCTTCCATGTCGGCCCGGAACCAGGGGGTGTCGATGGGGTTGATCCGCACCATCCGCTCGTGGGGCCCGAAGTCCACGTCCCGCAGCCAGGAGCAGATGACCTCGCGGGCCGAGTCCTTGTTCTCGGGGGTGACGGCGTCTTCCAGGTCCAGCACCAGGGCATCGGCCTCGGTGGCCAGGGCCTTGTTCAGCATCTTCTCCGATGCTCCCGGCACGAAATGGGCACAGCGACGAACACGGGCCATGGTCGGGGTTCCCCTCAATCCTGGAGCGACGAGCGCTTGATCATCATGCCCTTGCGGATGCAGCTGCAGACCAGCTCGCCCCGCTGGTTGTGACCCTGGTGCTCGAAGGTCACGATGCCCCAGTCGGGCCGGCTGTTCGACTCCCGCTTCTCCTTCACCACGGTGGAGGAGTAGATCGTGTCGCCGATGAACACCGGGTTGGGGAAGCGGGTCTCGTCGAAGCCGAGGTTGCCCACCGTGGTGCCCAGCGTGGTCTCACCCACCGACAGCCCGATCACGGTGGCCAGGGTGAACAGCGAGTTGACCAGGATCTGGCCGAACTGCGTCTTGGACGCGAACTCGGCGTCGAGGTGGAGCGGCTGCACGTTCATGGACAGCGTGGTGAACAGCAGGTTGTCGGTCTCGGTGACCGTCCGGCCGGGCTGGTGCTCGTAGCGCTTCCCGACCTCGAACTCCTCGTAGTACATGCCACTCATGGAGGGCTTGTCTAGCAGCCGGGGCACGCCGGCGTCATCCCGGAGGTCCCCGGCGGTGCCGGGGGCCCAGCGGTGACGGGCGGTCAAGGGCCTTTGGTACCTGGGCGGTCCGTAGCCTGGATGCGATGCTGGGCGGAACCGCAATCGAGGAGGCGTGGCGATGACCGACGTGGCGACATCCACGGCCGCCGGGGCCGGGACCCTGCCGGCCCGGGTGGACGTGCTGATCGTGGGGGCCGGTATCTCCGGCATCGGGGCCGCCTACCACCTGGCCGACCAGATGCCCGGCACCACCTTCGCCGTGGTGGAGAGCCAGGCCTCCTTCGGTGGCACGTGGCGCACCCACCGGTTCCCCGGCATCCGCTCCGACAGTGACCTCTACACCTTCGGCTACCGGTTCAAGCCGTGGGTGGGGGCGCCGATCGCCACGGCCGAGGAGATCAACCGGTACCTGGGCGAGGTGATCGACGACAACGACCTCGGCCCCCACATCCACTACCGCCACCAGGTCACCGGGGCGTCGTGGAGCAGTGCCACCGCCACCTGGACCGTCACGGTGGAAGACCGCGGCGCCGGGGCCGGTCACGATCCGGTCGTCCACACGGTGGTCACCCCGTTCCTGTGGATGTGCCAGGGCTACTACCGCCACGCCCAGGGCTACACGCCCGAGTGGCCGGGAATGGACCGCTTCCAGGGGCGGATCGTGCACCCCCAGACCTGGCCCGACGATCTCGACGTCACGGGCAAGCGGGTGATCGTCATCGGTTCGGGCGCCACCGCCGCCACCGTCGTGCCCGCCATCGCCCCGATCGTGGAGCACGTGACGGTGCTCCAGCGGTCGCCGACCTTCTTCATCCCGGCCCGCAACGCCAACGACCTGGCCGACACCCTGCGTCAGCTCGACGTCGACGAGACGTGGATCCACGAGATCACCCGGCGCAAGATCCTCCATGACCAGGCCGTGTTCACCCGGATGGCGAGGGAGCAGCCCGAGCTGGTGCGCAAGGAGCTGATCAAGGGGGTGGCCGACCGCCTGCCCGAGGGGTACGACGTGGACCGCCACTTCAACCCCCGGTACCGCCCGTGGCAGCAGCGGATCGCCTTCGTGCCCGAGGGTGATCTGTTCGCCGGCATCTCGTCGGGCCAGGCGTCGATGGTGACCGACGAGATCGACACGTTCACCGAGACCGGCATCCGCACCGCATCGGGCCAGGAGCTGGAGGCCGACGTGATCGTCACCGCCACCGGCTTCGATCTCAGCGTGCTGGGCGACATCCCCTTCACGGTCGACGGCGCCCCGCTCGACCTGGCCCAGACGGTCACGTGGCGGGGGATGATGTTCACCGGGGTGCCGAACCTGGTGTGGATCTTCGGCTACTTCCGGGCGTCGTGGACGCTGCGGGTGGACCTGGTGGCCGACCTCGTGGTCCGCCTGCTGCGCCACATGGAGGCCAAGGGCACGCCGATCGTCACCCCCCGCCTGCGGCCGGACGCGGATGCGGGCATGGAGCTGCATTCCTGGATCGATCCCGACGATTTCAACCCTGGCTACCTGATGCGTTCCATGCACCGCATGCCCCAGCGGGGCGACAAGCCCGAATGGCGGCACACCCAGGACTACTGGGCCGAGAAGGACGCGCTGCCGGCCGTGGATCTCGATGACGGCTGCCTCGTCTACACCTCGCCGCCGGGCTAGCCGGCGGCGGCGGCCGGTGCCGTCGCCCGCCGGGCAGGATCTGTCACAGACCTGACCCTTCCGAGGTGCGCGTCGGGGCCTCCCAGGTGCCATAGTGGGGGAGTGTCCGAGCATGGCCTGCGCCCGCTCCGGGCGCATCGCCGGAGGGAGCCCGGAGGAAGAGCCGAGGATGGAACAGCAGAGGTCAGAGACGGCCCCGCTGCCGGCGAGCACTGATTTGGCGCGGGCCCTCATCGAGTCGAGCCCCGACGGGATCGTGGTGGTCGACCGGGCCGGCACGATCCGCCTGGCCAACCCGAAGATCGCCGAGATGTTCGGCTACCAGTCGGGCGAGCTGGAGGGGCAGTCGGTCGAGTGCCTGCTACCGCTGGCCGACCGCCGGGTCCACACGGCCCACCGCCTGCGGTACACCGCTGCGCCCCGCAGCCGCCCCATGGGCGAGAACCGGGAGCTGTGGGGCCGGCGTTCCGACGGGGCCGAGTTTCCGCTGGAGATCGCTCTCAGCCCGGTGGTGGCGGCGGGCGAGGAGCAGCTCGTGATCGCCACCGTGCGCGATGTCACCACCCGCCGCCTGGCCCAGCAGCAGCTGCGCAACGTGAGCGAGCTCCTGGCCGGGCTGGGCGAGGCCGTGTTCTTCGCCGACGCCGACGACATGGCGATCGGTTACGCCAATCGGGCCGCCTGCCGCCTCACCGGCTACGACCACGACGAGCTGGTGGCCATGACGCCCCTCCACCTGCTCCCGTCGTGGGATCGGGAGCGGGCGGCCCAGCTCCTGGCCGACCTGCGGGAGCGCCCGGTGACGTTCACCACCGAGCTGCGGCGCAAGGACGGCGTCGACCTGATGGTGGAGTGCGACGTCAGCCTGCCCACCCCGATCAGGGGCGAGCCCACCCAGGTGGTGGCCGTGGTGCGCGACATCTCGGTCCAGCTGGCCCAGTTGGCCCAGCAGCAGGCCGTGGCCGAGTTGACGGCCCTGGTCGCCGACCGGGAGCGGATCGCCCGCGACCTGCACGACACCGCCATCCAGGATCTGTTCGGCGCCGGCCTGGCCCTCCAGAGCATCGCATTCCTGGCCGGGGCCGAACTCCAGCCCCGGCTCATGGAGATCGTGGAGCGCCAGGACGAGGTGATCCGCCAGATCCGCACCGCCATCTTCGGCCTCACGGCCAAGCGCAACGGCGACAGCCTGACCGATCAGGTCCAGGCCGTGCTCGACGAGTCGGTGCGGATCCTGGGGTTCCGGCCCTCGCTCGTGCTGTCGGGCCTGGTCGACACGATGGCTACGCCGGAGGTGATCGCCCAGGCCGTGCCGGCCCTGCGGGAGGCCCTGTCCAACGTCGCCCGCCATGCCCGGGCCAGCGAGGTCACGGTGGACCTCACGTGCGCCGACGGCTCCGTCACCCTGCGGGTCACCGACAACGGCATCGGCCTGGCCGGGCGCCCCGGAGACGGTGCCGGCCACGGCCTGGTCAACCTCCGCCAGCGGGCGGCCGACCTCGGGGGCAGCTTCGAGATCGCCCCCGCCCCCCAAGGCACCGGCACCGCCCTGGTGTGGACGGTGCCGGTCTGATTTCCTGTCGGGTCGTTCCGGCCCGCGTATCCAAACCAGCTCGTCCCGCTCTGTGTTTGTGCCGCAGCAGAGCCGGGGGCACCGATCGGTACCCGGGGCCTGAAGAACGAGAGGTGCTGGTGATGGCAACTACCCGGACGGTGCTCGTGCCCATGGGGACGCCCGATGGGCTCGTGGTGGCCCTGTTCCACCGCGGGCCGAAGCCCGACGACATGAAACTGGTGGCCACGGTGAATGGTCACGACCAGACCATCCCCGTCACCGAGTGGCGCAACTGCCACGCGCCGTTCGAGGGGAAGGAAGGCGCCGACTTCGAGCTCTGGGCCGCCAAGGAGAAGCCGAACGTCCGGGCCGCGACCGAGGTCTCGCTCAAGGTGGTGGGTGCTGAGACGGTCACCGGTTCGGCCTGGGCGGCACCGGGGCCCGACACCCGTCGCTGCACGCTGGCCTTCGGCTCCTGCTTCGGCCTGCGCAACGTGCGCCACCTGGACGACGAGGCGTTCGACGAAACGATCCGACGGCACATGGTCGAGGCGTACGGCGAGCTGACGGCGGGCAGCGGGGATCCGGTCTACAACCTCTGGCTCGGCGATCAGGTCTACCTCGACGATCCCCGCGTGGGGTCGTTGGCCTCGATCAGGATCCACCAGCGGATCCTCGATCGCTACGCCCAGACCTGGGGGCTCGGTGGCCGCTCGGGCTTCGCCCACCTCTTGGGCCGGTCGGCCAACTGGTTCCTGACCGACGACCACGAGCTGTGGAACGGCTACCCCCGAGCCAACATCACGCTGCTGGGGCACACGGCCGGCCGGCTGAAGGAGCAGGCCCGTCGTTACGTCACCCACAAGGCGGAACCGAGCCACCCCTTCCACCAGGGAGACTGGGGTCGCATGGCGGGCGCCGCCTTCATGACCTTCCAGTCCCCCTCCTTCGACGACGACCTCAACCGGTTCAACGACCGGGTGTCGCCGTTCCCCGACGCCGACGGGCCATCGCCCTACGCCGGAGTCGCCACCTTCGGCAGCGACACCTTCACCGTGGCCCTGCTCGACACGCGATGGAACCGAACCATGCTTCGGTCCAGCCACGGCAAGCGTCACGCCGGCTTCAGCTCGGAGGCGGCGCTGATCGAGGTCGAGACGCTGCTCCGTGAGCGGGACCACCTGGTGGTGTTGTGCCTGTCGCGACCGATCGTCGGCCAGCCCCGGAAGCGCATCGTGGTGCCGTTCTTCGCCGAGACGGCGCCGGAACACTACCGCGAGCAGTACGAGCGCCTGCTGGAGGCGGTCGAAACCCGGAGCCGGGCGGGGTGGCCCACGCTCATTCTCGCCGGCGATGTGCACGCGCACTCGGCCCGGCTGGCGCTGGGTGGCAGCGTGCTGGAGATCGTCAGCTCCCCGATGAGCCTCATCGAAAGCCTCGACACCCGCGGGTTGCTGAAGATCCCCTGGAAGAAGAGGCTCGTCAAGGGGGGCGCCGACCTGCTGGGCTGGCTAGGGGACCGGATCGCCCTTCCTGAGCGCTCCTGGGCGTCGGGGAGGGGGGAGAACGTGCTGATGCTCTCCGAGGACGACGCCCGCCGGGACGGGCTGGCCGCGGTCCGTATCGACACGACCAACTCGGCGCAGCCCGAGGTCACCTATACGTGCCGGCTCTCGGGGCTGGCGGCCAAGACCGCGACCCTGCAGTGGCGGGATCAGGCCTGGCGGATCTGACCGTCTGGGCCGAAACGGCCGTTTGCCGGCCAGCGACGGATGTCGTTCGATCGCTTCGGCCCCGGTCCCGCGGCGGGGGGCGGGGGCCGAGCGGAGTGGGTGGCTACAGGGCCCGGGAGCGGGACAGCATGTCGGCCAGCAGGGCCCGGGACCGGGTCTGGTCGAACACGCCCATCTGCATCATCTGCTTGTTGCGGGCCGCCGAGGTGAGATAAAAGCGCTCGTAGAGGAAGCCCCGCCCGGCCAGCGACGAGCCCACGAAGTCCCACGCCATCCGGAACACGGCGGCCCGCTCGTCGGCCGACACGTCGTCGGCCCCGTGCAGCATCTCGTCGATCAGGGGCCGCAGCTCCGGATCGTCGAGCTGGCCCCGGGTGGGGGTGGTGAGCAGGTTGTGGCCGCCGATCAGGGTGATGATCTCGTTGACCCGGGGCATCCAGATGGCGAGCATGGCCCGCATCGGGTCGAGGGCGGCGCCGTTGGGGAACCACACGCCGTCGGCCCGCTCGGCCCCCTGCTCCACCGCCAGCTCCACCGCGTTGCGGGTCATCCGCACGTAGCAGGCCAGCTCGCCCAGCATCTCCAGCGTGGACGGGGTGTAGTCGCCGATCATCTCGGCCATCCGGGTGGCCAGGCCGTAGGCGAACTCCAACTTGGTGAGGGCCCGGGTGGTGGACTGGGCGGTCATGTGGACGATGAAGCCGGTGGCCCGGATGTTGTTGTAGATCTCGACGTCGCCGTCGATGAACACCCGGTCCCAGGGGATGAGCACGTCGTCGAAGATGCAGAAGGCGTCCTGCTCGTCGAAGCGGGCCGAGATGGGCCGGTCGAACAGGTTGGCGCCGGGAGCGGCGGCCGAGTCTCGGCACAGGAACTTGAGGCCCGGGGTGTCGAGCGGCACGGCGAAGGCCAGGGCGTAGGCCGAGGCCTCGGGCGGGATGGGCAGCGCCGGGTAGACGGTCTGCTCGTCGGCGTAGGGGGCGAGGGTGGCGAGCACCTTGGCCCCCCGAACGATGATGCCCTCGGCCGTCTCGCCCACCTTGTGGACGGGCACGTTGTTGCCCACGAGGGTGCCGTCGGTCCGCTTGTCGACGGTGGGGTTGATGATCGTATGGGTGAGGGAGATGTCGGCCTGGCCGAGGTAGCGCTGGAAGGCGACCAGGTTCTCGGCCCCCTGTCCGTTGCGGCCGTCGGGCCCGGCCCACACCTCGGGGGCGGAGGCGAAGCCGGAGTACTTCATGTTCATGTAGTCCGGCGTGCGGCCCATGATGCCCATAGACCCCTCCGACAGCCGGGTGAGTCCGGCGTGGCGCTTCCACAGGTCCTCGTGCGACCGGGGGATCATGTGGCTGACGTTGGTGGGCTCGCCCGTTTCCGGGTGGGTGTAGAGGCATTCGTCGGCGAAGGTGTGCTGCCGGTCGAAGATCGAGGCCAGGGTGGTGGCACCGCCGGCCAGCTTCGGGTGGGCGGTCACGTCGTCGATCCGCTCGCCGTCGACCCAGATCTCCCGGCTCGTCTTGCGGAGCCCGTCGAGGAACTCCTGCCCGGTACGTGCGCCCACGGCGCCTCCTTGGTGTCGGTGCCGGGCCATTGCCAGCGGCTGTCGTCATTGTGTAGCTTCACTGTAGTGATCGTTACGGTAAAGGTAAAGAGGGACCGGGGAGCGAGGTGGGGCGGGTGAAGCCCAAGACGCCCCGGCCCAAGACCCCGAGGCGGAGCCGCCAGGGTCAGGAGTCGCGCCAACGGATCATCGACGCCACGTTCGAGATCGCCCACGAGCAGGGCTACCAGGGCACCTCGATCGCCAAGGTGTCGGCCCGCTCCGGCCTGCCCGCCAGCTCCGTGTACTGGCACTTCGCCGACAAGGACGCCCTGTTCGCCGAGGTCATCCAGTACAGCTTCGACCAGTGGGAGGCGGCCATGCCCCGGTGGACGCCACCGACGGAGGGGGAGCGCCGGGCCGACGCCCTGTCGGTGCAGATCCGCTCGGCGATCGAGTCCATCGCCACCAGCCCCGAGTTCTGGCGGCTCGGCCTGATGCTGTCCCTCGAGCGCCAGCCGGTGGAGCCGCAGGCCCGGGCCCGGTTCCTCGAGATCCGCCAGCGGGTGCAGGCCGCCATGGCCCGGTGGTGGGCCGCCGTGCTGCCCGAGGGGCACGAGGAGCGGTCACCCGGCCTGCCCGAGCTGCTGGCCCGGTTCACGATGGCCGCCAGCGACGGCATCTTCATCTCGCTCCAGGTCGACGACGAGGGGGCCGACCGGGCCCGGGCCGATCCGGCCGAGGCCGTGGCCACCCGACGGCAGCTGGCCGACCTCCTGGCCGACTCCCTGGAGGCCGCCGCCCTCCGCCTCGGCGGCGCCGGCCCCTGATCCGGATCCTGCCGGGGGCTGGCATCGCGAGCGAATCTCGATCCCAGCCGATCCTCGGCCGACTCTCAGCAGATCCACAGGTTGGCTTGTCACCATGGGGCCCGATGACCGATTCCCGCCTCCCCCGCTTCGGCTCTCGTCGACCGTCCGCCGGTCCCGCCTCGCCCAGCTGGCCGCCGTCGGCGCCTCACCGTCCTCCCCGTGGCCTGCGGCGGCAACAACGACGCCCAGGCGCTCGGGGGCGGCGCATCGTCCGCCGGATCGGGAGGATCGACGACCTCCGGGTCGGGTGCGGACGGCTCGGCTGTCACCGGGAGCCCGGCCGCCGCACCGGCTGCCGGTGACGCGGAACTCGTTCTCGACTTCACCTACACCCAGGCGCCTCGCAGAGCGGCCCCGGCGGGGGGGCTCGGAGTACGTGCGCGACACCTACGGGGTGGTCGGCCGACCTGCTCTTCGACGTGGACAACGGCGAGTTCCGCCTCGACGTGGAGCAGCAGGCTGGTGTCCCCCTTCCCCCCCGGGCGGTCCGTTCCGCCGCCACGCAAACCGCGCCCCGCCCGCCATCTGCGTCACGCTTTCGACGAGTTCCGGAGGTTTCGCAACGCAGAACGCTGCCGAGGCGCGATATCCGTCGCGCCGTCGCGCCGTCGGGGAGGATGGGTCGAGCCGGCGACCGATCAGACCCGCCGGCTCCCGACCCGGGCCGGGGTGTCGACGGCGCCCGGGAGGGACCGCCAGCGGTCGTTGGTGGTGACCATCCCGTCGGGGGCGACGACCAGGCAGGCCGCACCCTGCTCCTCGCCATGAGCGGCGGCGTCGGCCGGCGACATCAGGCCGAGCACGGTGGCCAACACGTCGGCGGTGGCGGTGTCGGGGGCGACCACGGTGATGCCCGCCACGTGGTCGGCGGTGGCCCCGGTGCGGGGGTCGACCACATGCCCGTACCACCGGCCCCCGATGCGGAACCCCCGTCGGGCCCTCCCGCTGGTGGCCAGCGCGGCGTCGCTGACCTCCACCGTCACGATCGGCGGTTCGTTGTCGAAGGGGCGGAGCGGGTTCTCGATCCCGACCCGGGCCGAGCCGGGGCCGCCGTGGCGGAGGTCGCCGCCGGCGCTCACCACCAGGTCGGTGTCGGGTGGGGCCAGGGCTCGACCGGCGGCCAGGGCCCGGTCGACGATCCATCCCTTGGCCAGGGCGTTGAGGTCGATCACCCCGCGGTCGGCGTCGGGGTCGATGGCAACGTCGAGGCGGGGGATCCCGGCCGGGTCGAGATGGAACAGGGGCCGACCCACCACTGCGGAAACCGCCGCCTGCTCGGCCGGGGTGGGTGGCTCGCCCCGGGCCTCGGCCGCCCGCCACAGCGCCACCACGGCCCCGGCTGCGGGGTTGAAGGCCCCGCCCGAGCGGGCCTGCCAGCCGAGAGCCAGGGCCAGCACCTCGGCGAGCTCGGGCGACGGGATGTCCACCTCGCCCCGCTGCCAGCGCCGCAGCTCGGAGCCGGGTTCGTGGACGGTGAGGATGCGCTCCAGCCGCTCGATCTCCGCCACCACGGCGGCGTCGACCGCCTCCGCCTGCCGGTCGTCCTCGATGCCGTCGCACCGCACCTCGACCACCGTGCCCAGCAGCGGCTGATGGCGGAACAGAGCCGTCGGCGGCCGGTCGCTCACGGCAGCGGGACCGTGAGCAGGACCTGGTGGTCGACGCCCTCCCAGCCGTCGCCGTGGTGGCGGGTCCACTCCACGGTGGCGGCGCCCGGGGGCAGGACGGTCCGGGCCAGGCGGGCGCCGTGGCGGCCGAAGGGCAGCGGCGCCGACGCCACCTCGCTCACGTCATGCCAGCCGTCGTGCCCCCAGTGCAGGGTGAACGGCCGGTCCGACTCCACCAGCAGGTCGCCGGCGGGAACCGTCACCGGCCCCGTCTCGTCCCGAAGGTGGGCGGTGGGGGCGGGCGGCGGGGTGCCCCCGAGCAGGCGGACCACGCTGTCGAGCGTGTCGGGCCGGGCCCCGCCGTAGGCCGCCAGGTACACCTTCACGAACTCGGCGTGGGCCCACACGAGAGGGGCGGCGCTACCGCTGGGCCGTCCCGGGTACAGGCGTCGCTCGGGTATCGGGTAGGTGTCCCACACCTGTTCGGGCAGCATCCCGCCGGCCGTCACGCTGCGGGCCATGGCCTCCAGGTAGGGCTCGGGCGGCTCGCCGGCAGCCACGGCGTACATGGCCCGCTCGCCGGCCAGGAGGGGCCACAGCCGCCCGATGCCCGACCCGTCGAAGGGGGAGCCGTCGGGATTCTCGCCGTAGCCGTCGTCCGGATAGCGCCAGTACAGGGGTCCGATGGCGTCGGGGCCGCGCAGGGTGCGGTCGACGATCGACACGGTGTGGCGGATCCGGGGGTCGTCGGGGGCCCGCAGCCCGTAGCGCACGAGGGCCAGGAACTCGAGGCCCACCACCTCGGAGATGTCGAGCTCCTCGCCGTCCCGGTTGGCCAGCATCAGGCGGCCGCTGGGGCCGTGCCGGGGATCGACGGCCCGCCCGTCGGAGATGCGGACGTAATGGCCCGGCGTGCCCAGGCGCTCGTCGAGGGGAGAGCCGACCACGTACAGCAGCGGTTCCACCCGCTCGTTCCACCAGCAGGCCAGCGAGCGGGCGTAGGCCGCCTCGTCGGGCGCCAGCCAGCCGGCGGCGCCCGCCCCCACCAGCGCCGCGATCACCGCCGCCAGGGTGAACGGGTTGGCCCCGGCCGCCTCCTCCCACCGGTCCTGCGGGCTGAGCGGACCGTTGGCCACGATGTAGCGGCAGGCCCGGCGCACGGTGACCCGGAGCCGGGCCCGCAGCGCCGGGGGCAGCACGCCCAGCTCGTCGAGCTTGGCCGCCAGCACCACCGGCAGGGCGGTCTCGTCGAGCTGCACCCCGGTCCAGTAGGGCTGGCCCTCGGGGGTGAAGTTCTGGGGCCAGTGCCCGTCGGGGCTCTGCTGGGCCGCCAGCAGCTCCAACATCCGCAGGGCGTCGGGCACGAGGCCCAGGGCGGCCAGGGCCAGCCCGGTCTCGGCACAGTCCCGGGGCCACACGAGGTGGTAGCCGCCGGGGTCGTCGTAGGCGAACCCCCAGGGGGTGGCCAGGCTGGCCACCACGGCGCCGGGGAACGTGAGGTCTTCGTGGACCCGCAGCACCATGGCCGACCGGCGGGCCAGCGCGGCCAGCTCGGTCGGCCCCGGCGGCAGGTCGATGCCGGCGGCCCACCGGCGCCAGGCGCTCTCGTAGCCCCCGGCCAGCGTGTCGAACCCCTCCACCAGGCTGGCCCGGGCCAGGCCGAGGGCACCCAGCGGGGTGGTGGCGAAGCCGACGGCCAGTGTGCCGGCGGGGCGGGCCAGGGTGCCGGTGAGGGCCACGTTGCCGTCGGGGGCCGAGGCGTAGGACCAGGTGGGGCGGCCGTGGAGGTCGGTGTCGTGCCACCCGTCGCTGGCGCCGACGAAGCCGGCGCTCGTCAGGGTGAAGCCGCCGTCGGCCACCACGGCCAGGGCCTCAGCCTCCCGTTCGGCCAGCAGGGCCTCGGCCGTGGCCCGGGCCGTGTTGTGGTGGCCGTTGCCGCCCAGGTGGGGGGCGACGAGCACGTGGAGGGCGAGGGCGGGGTCGGGTTCGGTGCCGAGGTCGTCGAGGCGGTAGTCGACGGCCACCACGTCCCGGCACGGGTCGCACACCAGGCGGAGGGTCAGGCGGAAGCGGGGGTCGTGGTGGACGATGGTGGGGGAGGGGACGTCGGGGGCCGGGGTCTCCACCGTGTAGTCGGCCGTTCGCTTCACCTCGGTCCACCAGCCGCTGCCGGACACGAGGAAGCCCAGATCCCGGAGCTGGGGTCGGCCGGTGGTGGGCCAGAAGAGCTCGTTGATCACGCCGCCGCCCACCGTGGCCCACACCCGGCTCGACCCCAGGGCGGTCAGCACCAGGTCCTTGTCGCCGGCGGCGAAGGTGGGCGGGATGCCGGGTCCGCCGGGCGCCGTGCCCGACGGCTCGGGGGTCACGGTGGTCGCCACCGCCTGGGCGTCGGCGGTGATGGCCGTCGGCTCGCCGGCCAGGGTGCCGCTCACCGGACGGCCGGACCCGGATCGCCCTGCTGGCCGACCACCATGGCCTCGGCGGCCGGCGCAGCCACCGGGGGCGGGGAGGACATGGCGGTGGTGGTGCCGTCGCGCTGACCGTTCAGGGCCGACGCCGGAGCCGCCACCGGGCGCCAGCCGGCCAGGCCCGGCTCGAAGAAGCCGGGGGGCGGCTCGGGGCCGACGGATCCGGCTCCGTAGGGGGTCGGCTCCCCGGTGGCCCAGGCGTCGAGCACGGGCTGGCAGATCCGCCACGCCTCCAGCGCCTCGTCGCCCCGCACGAACAGGCCCCGGTCGCCGGCCACGAGGTCCACCAGCAGCTGCTCGTAGGCCGAGTAATCGGCGGCGTCGGCCGCGTGGTCGGTGGCGGTGAGCGTGATGCGCTCCAGGGCCATGCCCAGGCCGGCCCGCTTGGCCACGGCATGCACCTCGATCGTCTCGTCCGGTCGGAGGCGCAGCACGACCCACTGGGTCCCGCCGTTCTCGATGCCGGGGTCGATCGAGGCGGTGCGCTGGAAGTGGAGGCGGGGGGCGGGGCGGAGCTGGAGGGCGATCTCGGTGAGGTCGCCGCCCAGGCGCTTGCCGCTGCGGAGGTAGAAGGGCACGCCCTGCCACCGCCAGTTGTCGACCTCCAGGCGGAGGGCGGCGTAGGTCTCGGTTCGGGTGTCGGGCGGGATGTTGGGTTCCTCCCGGTAGCCGGGCACGGTGACCGGCTCGGGCTCGCCCGGGCGCTGCACGGTGCCGGCGGTGTAGCGGCCCCGCACGGCCCAGGTGCCGGCGTTGCCGGCCGTGGGGCCCCGGGTGGCCCGCAGCACGTCCACCTTGTGCTGGCGCAGGGTCTCGCCCTCCCACACCGACGGCGGCTCCATGGCGGTGACGGCGAACAGCTGCATCAGGTGGTTCTGCAGCATGTCCCGCAAGGCGCCGGCCTGGTCGTAGTAGCGCCACCGGCCCTCGAGGCCCAGCGACTCGGCCGCCGTGATCTGCACCTGGGCGATGCTGGCGTTGTTCCAGATCGCCTCCACGAACCGGTTGGCCAAGCGGAACACGAGCAGGTTCTGCACCGTGTCCTTGCCCAGGAAGTGGTCGATGCGGAAGATCTGCTCCTCCCGCCAGCCGGCCAGCAGCTGGGCCTGGAGGGCGCCGGCGGTGTCGAGGCTGGTGCCGAACGGCTTCTCGATCACGAGGCGCCGCCAGCTTCCGTCGTGCTCGGCGGCCAGTCCGGCGTCGGCCAGGGCGGCGGCCGCCGTGCCGAACAGGGTGGGCGGCAGGGCCAGGTAGAACACCGACGGCCCGACGGTGTGGGGGGCCAGCGCCTTCAGGGCGTCGGGCGTCAGGTCGCCCTGTAGGTAGGTGGCGTTGGCGCTGAGGGCGGCCCAGGCCGACTGGTCGAGGCCACCCCCGTGCTCCTCCACCCCGCGGCGGAGGCGGTCCAGGAACTGCTCGGTGGTCAGCTCGTCGATGGCGAAGCCGACGATGCGGGTGTCGATCGGGAGGAGGCCGTCGGCCACCAGGCGGTGGATGGCGGGGAACAGCAACCGCCGGGTCAGGTCACCGGAACCGCCCAGGATGACCAGGGTGGGTGGCGACGGGGAACTTGTGGGCATACGGATCTCCTTCGAGGCGGAGCGCCGGCGACACCACGAGTGTGCCGCCTCTCCTACCGCCAAGTGTCGCCACGAGCGCCTGTACCCGCCCTGAAGCCCCCTGAAGCAGCCTTCAGGGCGGCCCCCTACTTCGCCCCTGCTCGCTCCCGTTCTGCGCGACGAAAACCGCGACACGCCGTTGATCTGCGTCGCGAAACCTTCGGGACTCGTAGAGAACGTGACGCAGATCGGCCTGGCGGCGCGGTTTTCGTCGCGCCGAGCGGCCGGGAGCCGGCGGCGGGGGTCGGAGGAGGCTTGGGCGACCGTGCCGGAAAACGGCAGCCGGCCCGGGGCTGGAGGGAGGCCCCGGGCCGGGAGTGACCGGTGGAGGTGCGCCGGGGGGACGTGCGCACCTCCACGCGGGTTCGGGCTAGCTGGCGGCGGCGGTGCGCCCCAGGGCCAGCATGCCCTCGACCAGCTCGTCGCCCCGGATCTTCACCGGGCCGGGCTCGCCGGTCATCGTTCCTTCGGCGTTCATGTACAGGGTCTTCTTGTTGCGGGCGGCCGAGCCCAGGTAGAAGCGCTCGTACAGGCCGTGGCGGCCGGCCAGGGCCGAACCGCAGAAGTCCCAGGCCAGGCGGAACACGGCGGCCCGCTTCTCGGCGTCGAGGTCGTCGGCGCCGGCCAGGTACTTGTCGATCAGGGGGCGCAGCCGGGCATCGTCGAGCATCCCCTTGCTGGGCGCGGCGATCAGGTTGTGGCTCCCGATCAGGGTGAGGATCTCGAACGCCCGGGGGATCCAGTACGTCAGCGTCGCCCGTAGCGGGGCCAGGGGGCGCTCGTCGGGGAACCACACGCCGTCGCCGTAGTCGCGGGCGTGCTCGACCGACAGCAGCAGGCCGCTGCGGGTCATCTCCACGTAGGTGAGCAGCTCGCCCATCATGTCGGCCGTGAGGTCGCTGTAGTCGCCGATGGCGGCCGCCATCTGGGAGGCCAGGCCGTAGGCGAACTCGAGCTTGGTCAGGGCCCGGATCGTGGTCTGCTGCATGATGTTGGGCCACCAGGTGGTCCGCATCACCGACGAGTAGACCTCCACGTCGCCGTCGATGAACACATTGCTCTTCGGCACCTCGACATCGTCGAAGATCACGAAGGCGTCCTGCTCGTCGAAGTTGGTGGACAGCGGCCGGTCGAAGCTGTCGCCACCGGTGGAGAAGCTGTCGCGGCACAGGAAGATGAGACCCGGGGTGTCCATGGGGATGGAGAAGCTGAGGGCAAACGGCTTGAGGTCGTTGGGGTCGCCCAGCAGCGGGAAGCCGGGGTAGACGACCATCTCGTCGGCGAAGGGGGCCGACGTGGCCAGGATGCGGGCGCCCCGCAGCACGATCGAGTCCGCCGTCTCGCCCACCTTGTGCAACGGCACCTCGGCCCCGGCCACCGGTACGTCGCCCTTGCGCTTGTCCACCGTGGGGTGCACCAGGGTGTGGGTGAGAGAGATGTCGTTGCGGCGGAGGCGCTTCTGGAAGGCGACGAGGTTCTCCGCCCCCTGGCCGTTGCGTTCCTCGGGGCCGGCCCACTCCCGCCACCGGCCGGCGAAGCCGGCGAAGGTGACGTTCTTGTAGTCGGGGGTGCGGCCCATGAGGCCCACACTGGCCTCGGCGATCCGCTCCAGGCCCCGGTGGCGCCGCCACAGGTCGTCCCGGGAGGCGGGGATCATGTGGGACACGTTGATCGGCTCGCCCGTCTCGGGGTCGTCCATGAGGCAGTCGTCGGCGCATTCGTGCTGGCGGTCGAAGATCCGGCCCATGGACCGGGCGGCGCCGGCCAGTTGGGGGTGCGTGGTGACGTCGTCCACCCGTTCGGGCCCGAGCCACAGCTCACGGTTGCTGGCCTTGAGGCCCTTCAGGTACTGCTCGCCGGTTCTCGCTGGCATGGCTTCTCGTCTCGCTCGCCTCGTGGGGTCGGATGGACGGCTCGCAGCGAGGCTGGAGCAGCGTCCGCACGTGTGCGACACTGATTCTGACAGGCGTCAGTTTTAGCTGCAAAGCCGATGATGGCAGAACGTCGCCGGGGCCGGGCGTTGGACGGGCTGAATGACCCACCCGTAGAGTGACCCCCATCAGAATCCGGTCATCCACGGAGGTCCCGGTTTGGACGGGCCTGATGACAGCACCGCCGCCACCGACACCGGGTCCGCCGGCGCGCCCGGCGCCCGCCCGCTGAGCCGCCGGGAGGCGAACAAGGCCGACAAGCGGCGGCGGATCGTGGCCGCCGGGCGGCTGCTGTTCCGCACCGAGGGGTTCGAAGCCACCACCGCCGCCGCCATCGCCTCGGCCGCCGGCGTGGGAACCGGCACCTTCTACCTCTACGCCTCCTCCAAGGAGGAGTTGCTGGTCGAGGTCTTCCAGGCCGACATCGAGCGGGCCTGGGGCGACGCCTTCGCCCTCGCTCCGGTCGATCGTCCGCTGGCCGAGCAGCTGACGGCCGTGTTCGGCCACGTCACCCGCTTCCACGAGGGTGAACCGGAGCTGGCCCGGGCCTTCCTCAAGGAGGTGCTGTTCGTGTCGCCCGCCGTGCGGGCGGGGGTCAACGAGTCGATGCGGTTCATCTTCGGGGGGATCGCCAACCTGCTGGTTCGGGCCCAGGAGCGGGGCGAGCTCGACCCCGGGATCACGCCGTTCCAGCTGGCCCGCAACCTGTTCTACCTCTGGTACCCGCTCCAGCAGCTCCGCCACGCCGGGGCCAGCTCCATGGCCGAGGCCATGGAGCACTTCGAGGCGGCTCTGGCGGTGGCGCTGCGGGGCATGCTACGCCCGTCGGGCTGACGGTCGGGCCATCGCCGAGGGGTTCGCACCCGGCCGGAGGCCTCACTGTCACCGGACCCGGGCAGTATCTCTGGTATGCACGAGACGCCTGAGGACCTGGAGCGGCTGCAGCAGCTGCTCGACGATTCGTACGCCGCAGCCGGCAAGCACCTGAAGGAGGTGATCACGCCCGAGCGCCGGCTCGATGCGTCCACCCTCACCGCCCGGCTCGACGGGATGCGTCTGCTGGTGCTGGCCACGGTCACGGCCGACGGTCGCCCGATCACGGGCCCGGTCGACGGGTTCTTCTACCGGGGAGCGTTCCATTTCGGGTCGTCGCCCCACTCGGTGCGATTCCGCCACATCGCAGCCCGGCCCCAGGTCAGCGCCACCCACCTTCCGGGGGAAGAGCTGTCGGTGAGCGTGCACGGGAGGGCTGTCGTGCTGGACATGGCCGATCCGGCCAACGCCGGCCTGCGCAAGACCGTGCTCGACATCTACATCCCCCGCTACGGGCCCGAATGGGAGCAGTTCATGGACTCCGGGGTCTACGCCCGGATCGATGCCACGAGGATGTTGACCTTCCACATGGACGCCGAGGATCCGTCGGCCGACGGTGCCCCGGCAGGCGACGAGGTGGCGCCGAGCTGAGCCGGGATCTGACGGATATCAGATCCTTGCCGGATCGGAGCCGCCGGGTCAGGCCAGGAACGGTTCGCCGTCGGCCCGCTCCCGGAAGGCGAAGGCCTCCACCGGGCGCCGCTTCAGCTTGGTGATCTGCTTGCGGGGACGGCCGCACAGCAGCATGGCGGCCACGGCTTCGTGGGGGGCGAGGCCCAGCAACTCCTGGGCTGCCGGCTCAGCCGACGCCACGAGCGTGGTGAGGGCCCCGCCGTAGCCCTCGTTGCGCAGGCCGAGCAGGATGTTCCACGCCATCGGGTACACCGAGCCCCCGCTCACCACACCCACCCGGTCGAGATCCTTGTCCATCGACGCCACCCGTCGCAGGTCGACGGCCACCACCAGCACCACCGGCACCTCGTCGAGGTGGTCGAACAGCGGCACGATCAGGGGCAGGCTGTCGTCGTCGACGGCGGCCGCCGTGTCGACGGTGGTCGGCGTCACCGCCTGCCAGTACACCTCGCCCGCCTGGATCTGGGCGGCGGCGATGCGCAGGGCCGGGATGCACAGCTCGCCCAGCCGCTTCTTGGTCTCGGGCCGCCGTACCACGATCACCTTCCAGCCCTGGCGGTTGCCGCCGCTGGGGGCGAAGCGGGCATGGTCGAGCACCCGGTGCAGCACCTCGTCGGGCACGTCGTCGCCGTCGAAGTCCCGGGCGGCGAAGGTGGTGCGCATCACGTCGTAGAGGTCCATGGCCGCCAGTCTCGGCCGGCTCGCCGGCCGGCGCCAGCCCTCGGCGGTTCAGGCCTTGTCGCGCGGGGGAGGAGGGGGCGGCGGTCTGAAGATCTCGTCCACCCGGCGATGGTCGTTCAGCCCCAGGGCCTCCCGGTAGATGCACAGCCCCATGCGGGCGTCCTGATAGCGGCGGAAGGCGGCCCGGTAGCCGTCGGCGGCGGCCGCCCGTTGCTCGGGCCCGGCGGCGGCCAGCACCTCGGCGGCCTGGGCACACTCGGCCAGCGCCGCCTCCATCTTCCGGCCGGCCTTGCCCAGAACGGCCGCCCGCTCGGCGTTCAGCTCCTGCTCGATGACGTCGTGGAACGCTTCCCGCGCTTCTCGTGGCACCCGTGTTTTCCTACCACGCCCTCACCCGTCGCACATCACCGGAGATGCCTGTCAGGGCGGGCAGGGGAGGGGGAATGGGTGCGGGCTGGGGATG
>JAWKIL010000020.1:0-102825 GCA_041394285.1 Acidimicrobiales bacterium
TCACACTGGCGCGGCAATATGGTCCGATGAGACCACTGACGGCTGGAGCGCCCGAGTGACCAGGAACCTCACCGTGGGAGCGGCCCAGCTCGGCCCGATCGCCCGCAACGACAGCCGGGACACGGTCGTGGCCCGCCTCCTGGCCCTCCTGGAACAGGCGGCGGCGGCCGGCGTGGAGCTGGTGGTGTACCCCGAGCTCGCTCTCACCACGTTCTTCCCCCGCTGGTACCTGGAGGACCCGGACGAGATCGACTCGTACTACGAGACCGCGATGCCGGGCCCGGCCACCCAACCTCTGTTCGATCGGGCCCGGGACCTGGGCATCGGCTTCTGCCTGGGCTACGCCGAGCTGGCCACCGACGCCGACGGCACGGTGCACCGGTACAACTCCCAGATCCTGGTGGAGCGGAACGGCCGCCACGTGGCCACGTTCCGCAAGATCCACATCCCGGGCCACGACGCCAACGAGGCGTGGCGGCCCTTCCAGCACCTGGAGCGGCGCTACTTCGAGCCCGGCCCCGACGGGTTCGGGGTGTGGCGGGCATTCGGGGGCCTGATGGGGATGATGATCTGCAACGACCGGCGGTGGCCCGAGACCTACCGGGTGATGGGCCTGCAGGGTGTGGAGATGATCCTGTGCGGCTACAACACGCCGCTGCACTACGCCCCCGACCCCTCCCAGGACCGGCTCCAGGGGTTCCACAACCAGCTGGTGATGCAGGCCGGGGCCTACCAGAACGGCACCTGGGTGGTCGGCGTGGCCAAGGGCGGGGTAGAGGAGGGAGTCGACTCGCTGTGCGAGTCGGCCATCATCGCCCCCTCGGGTGAGATCGTGGCCCGGGCCGCCACCACTGGCGACGAGCTGGTGGTGGCCACCTGCGATCTGGACTGGTGCAACAACTACAAGGGAACCCTGTTCGACTTCGACTACTACCGCATGCCCCAGTACTACGGCCGGATCACGGCCCAGAAGGGTGCCGTGCTCCCGCCGGCTACGGCCCCTGTCGGCAGCGGCGAGACCGGCGGCGAGCTGGAGGAGGTAAGCCCCACATGACGGAGACGGCGGCAACGGCGGCGGCACCGGTCACACCGGAGCCAGTGACGTTCGGGCTGAACGGCACACCGGTGGAGGTGCGGGGTCGGCACCCCCATCTGCTGTCGGCCCTGCGGGAGGAGCTCGGCGTCACCTCGCCCAAGGACGGCTGCGCCCCGTCGGGTCAGTGCGGGTGTTGCACGGTGCTGGTCGACGGCAAGGCCGTGGTGTCGTGCAACCTGGCGCTGGCCAAGGTGGCGGGCAAGGAGGTCACCACCCTCGAAGGCTTCGACGCCGCCGAGGCGGCCCGCTACGCCGACACCTTCGCCGCCTGCGGGGCCCTCCAGTGCGGCTTCTGCACCCCTGGCATCGTGGTGCGCACCAAGGCTCTGGTCGACCGCAAGGGCGCCGGCCTGACCCGCGACGACGCCGCCCGCCACCTCGGCGCCCACCTGTGCCGCTGCACCGGCTACGTGAAGATCCTCGACGCGGTGGAGGCCCTGGCCCAGGGCAAGACGCTGGAACCGGCCCGGCCGGGCGGGATCGGCAGTTCGGGGGTGAAGTACGAGGCGCTGGCCCTGGCCGTCGGGGCCCGCCCCTACATCGACGATCTGACGCTCCCCGGGATGCTCCACGGGGCGCTCCGCCTCAGCGACCACGCCCGGGCCACCGTCACCTCGATAGACACCGCCCCGGCCATGGCCGTCCCCGGTGTCACCGCCGTCTACACCGGGGCCGACGTGCCCGGTGTGCTCAAGACCGGCCTCATCCACCAGGACTGGCCGTGCTTCATCCCGGTGGGCGGTACCACCAGCCACCGGGGCGACGTGCTGGCCATCGTGGTGGCCGACACCAAGGTGGCGGCCCACGCCGGGGCCGAGGCCATCGAGGTGGGCTACGACGTGTTGGAGCCGTTCACCGATCCGGTGGCGGCCCTGGCATCGGCCGAAGACGCGGTGTGGGGCCTGGAGGGCAACCTGCTCAGCCGCTCGGCCTACACCCGGGGGGGCGACGTCGACGCCGCCCTGGCCGCCAGCGCCCACGTGGTGCACGAGGTGTTCCAGACCCAGCGGATCGAGCAGGCCTTCCTCGAGCCGGAGTCCACCCTGGTGGAGCCGCGGGCCGACGGCACCCTGTACGTGTGGTCGGGGGGTCAGGGCGTGTGGGACGACCGGGATCAGATCGCCCGCATCCTCGACATCGATCCGGCCCGGGTGACGGTGGAGCTCGTGTCGAACGGGGGAGCGTTCGGCGGCAAGGAGGACATGTCGAACCAGGCCCAGACGGCCCTGGCCGCCATCCTCACCGGGCGGCCGGTGAAGTGCACCCTGACGCGCGACCAGTCGCTGCGGATCCACGCCAAGCGCCACCCGATCCGGATCGAGACCTGGGCCGGGTGCGACGCCGACGGCCGCCTCACGGCCATGAAGAGCCGCATGGTGGGAGACTCCGGGCCCTACGCCTCGGTGGGCATGAAGGTGCTGGAGCGGGCGGCCGGCCACGCCAGCGGCCCGTACCACGTGCCCGTGATCGACGTGGAGGCCCTGGCCGCCCGCACCAACAACCCGGTGTGCGGCGCCTTCCGGGGCTTCGGGGCCAACCAGGCCCAGTTCGCCATGGAGGGCGTGATCGACCGGCTGGCCCAGCGGGTGGGGATCGACGGCCTGGAGATGCGGCGCCGCAACATCGTGCATCCCGGCACCGTGTGGGGACCGGGTCAGATCATGGACGACGGCTGCCTCGGCGTGGCCCGATGCCTGGACGAGATCGAGCCCCACTACCGGGAGGCGAAGGCCGCCGGCAAGGCGGTGGGCCTCGGCATCGGGCTCAAGAACTCGGGCCTGGGCAACGGGTTCAAGGAGATCGCCCGGGCCGTGGTGCGGTTCCGGGCCGACGGCCAGGTGGAGGTGCGCCACTGCTGGACCGAGATGGGCCAGGGGGTGCACACCGTGGCCCTCCAGGTGGCGGTGGAGGAGCTGGGCATCGAGCCGGAACGGATCGAGGTGCTGGTCGACACCACCCGTGAGCTGGGGGCGGGCCAGACCACGGGCAGTCGGGGCACGCTGATGGGGGCCGGCTCGGTGGCCGAGGCGTGCCGGGCCGCCCTGGCCGACGGCTGCCGGCCCGAGGTCGACTACCCGGGCGAGTACCGGGTCGACTGGACGAACAAGCTGGAGGAGGGCCTGGAGAATCCCGTCATCCACTCCACCTTCGGGTACGCCGCCCAGCTGGTGATCGCCGATGCGGCCACGGGAAAGATCGAGCGGGTGGTGGCGGCCCACGACGTGGGCCGGGCCGTGAACCCCCAGCTGTGCGAGGGGCAGGTGGAGGGGGCGGTGCACATGGGCCTGGGCTACGCCCTGAGCGAAGACTTCCCCACCGACGACCAGGGGGTGCTGCTCAACACCACCCTGCGCTCGCTCGGCATCATCCGCCCCAAGGACATGCCCGAGGTGACCACGATCCTGGTGGAGTCGCCCCAGCCCAACGCCCCCTACGGGATCAAGGGTGTGGGTGAGATCGGCCTGGTGCCCACGGCGGGAGCGGTGGCCGCCATGCTCCACGAGGTCGACGGCGTGTGGCGCAACCGGCTCCCGATGCGGTCCGGGACGGCGGGCGCCGGCGGCGCCGATGACTGACGGCGGGGATGGACCGGGGGGGCGGGCCCACACCTCCGGCCTGGTCTGCGCCCATCACCACCTGTACTCGGCCCTGGCCCGGGGCATGCCGGCCCCGCCCCGCCAGCCCCACAGCTTCACCGAGATCCTGGAGCAGGTGTGGTGGCGCCTCGACACCGCGCTGGACCTGGAGATGCTGGCGGCGTCGGCCCGCCTGGGGGCGATGGAGGCCCTGCTCGCCGGGTGCACGGCCATCATCGACCACCACGAGTCGCCCCACGCCATTGAGGGCAGCCTCGGTGTGATCGCCGACGCCTGCGCCGAGGTGGGGGTGCGGGTGAGCTGCGCCTACGGGGTGACCGACCGCCACGGCCCGGACGGAGCGGCGGCCGGGCTGGCCGAGAACGAGCGGTACCTGCGGGGGGGCGGTCGGGGCCTGGTGGGCATCCACGCCGCCTTCACCTGCGAGCCGGGCACCCTCGACGCCGCCGTCGGCCTGGCCGCCGACCTGGGCGTGGGGGTCCACGTGCACGTGGCCGAGGGCCCGGTGGACGCCGGGGCCGGCCTGGCCCTGGCCCAGCGGGCCGGACCCGATTGGCTGCTGGTGCACGGGGTCCACCTGCCCGACGGTTTCGAGACGGCGGCCACGATCGTGCACAACCCCCGGTCGAACATGAACAACGCCGTCGGCTACGCCCGCCCGGCCCGCTTCGCCGGCCCGGTGGCGCTCGGTACCGACGGGATCGGGGCCGACATGCTGGAGGAGTTCCGCCTCGCCTTCGCCGCCCTGCGGGCCACCGACGTGACGGCCGGACCCGACCAGGCCTGGGCCTGGCTGGCCGCCGGTTGGGACCTGTTCCCCGAAGCCGCCGGCGATCAGGTCACCTGGGCCTATCCCTGCGCCGACCCTTGGCATCTGGCCTACACCACCGGGGTCCGGGCCCTCGACGTCACGGTGGACGGCGAGGCCGTGGTGGTGGGGGGCGTGCCCACCCGGGTCGACGAGGCCGAAGTCCGGGCCAAGGCGGCCGAGCAGGCCGCCCGCCTCCACGCTCTGCTCTAGGGGGGCTGCGCCCCCGCTCAGCTGGCGCTGAGCTCCCCATCGCCGCCGGGGGCCCCAACCCCGTCGGCCCCATCGCCGCCGGGGGCCCCAACCCCGTCGGCCCCGGCCTGGGGCCGGGCCGTCCAGGCCAGCCAGCATGCGGCACCCAGGGGAATGGGCAGGGCGAAGGTGAGGAACCGGAAGAGCAGCACGGCCGCCACCACCGACGCCGCCGGGGCGTCGCCCACGGCGGCCAGCGCCCCGGTGAGCCCGACCTCCATCACCCCCAGGCCCCCGGGCGACAGGGGCAGGGCCGTCACCAGACGGCCGAAGGCGAAGGCGGCCAGCACGGCGGCCAGGCTGAGCTCGGCCGAGGTCACCCCCACCGCCCGGAGGCACACCACCAGCAGCAGGTAGAGGTTGGCGTGGCCGGCCACCGTCCACACGGTCAGGCTCCGCCACCGGTTGCGCAGGAGCCACGCCGTGTCGACCCGCAGCTCGTGGAGCCGCTCGGGCCAGCGGGCGCCCAGCCACCGCACCCGGTCCAGCGCCCGGCCCAGCCGGTCGGCCGCCGCCGGGCCGGCCAGCAACACCACGCCCAGCACCACCAGCACGGCGAACAGGGCTGTCCCCACCAGGGCGGCCTGTAGCAGGCCGGCATCCACCGGCCGCTCAGCCGACAGCCAGGCCACCGCCACCAGGGGTGTGCTGAGCTTGACGATCATGTCCCACACCCCCGTGACCACCACGCAGCGGGCCGTGTCCCGCCCGGCGATGCCGTAGCTGCGGTACATCCGCCAGGTGGTGGCGATGGCCAACGCGCTGCCGCCGGGGATCGTGTTGGTGATGGCCGAGGTCGTCCAGTCGGCGGTCACGGCGTCGCGGAATCGCAGCCCGGGCAGGGCGGCGCACTGGTTGGCCGACGGCGACAAGATGTTGGCCAGGCCCACCACCAGCAGCGCTATGGCCGCACCCGGTTTCACCTCGGCCAGCTGGCTCCAGGCTTCACGATACGACGCAAATGCAGGCAGGGCCCAGGCGAAGGCGGCCACCGCAACGGCAACGCCCACAGTGGCCCTCAGGGCCCGGGCACGGCTCGTTGTGAGGCGGGGGAATGACACCTGTCACCTGCGATTCTGGCGTTCGTGAGTCGTCTCACCCACCAGTGTGGGCCGGGTGAGCCTTCCTCGTAGATGGGGCGTGATCAGCGAGTATTGTTGGGGTTCGTTGTTGGTTCGTGTGCCGGTCAATTCCGTCGAGTCATGGAATGGATGCACCGGGACACGAGCGGCGGCACGAATCTGTTTGGGGCACGGTAGGGCGACTCTGCCGCGCGTATCACCTGGGGCGCATCGAGTGGGTAGGGACGACCGGAAGGCTACGGCACGGTGAGCACGGCGCTGACCCCGCTCTGGGTGAGCGAGATCGAGCTCGCCGACCCGCCGCCCCGCATCGTGGCCGACCGTCCCCTGGCCGGGGGAGTGGAGGGTGAGCGCTACCAGCGGGCCCGCATCCTGATCCGCCTGCAGGGCGAACCGCTCGGGGTCATGAGCGTGGCGCTCACCCGGGGCGAAGCTCCGGTGGAGGCCGTGGTGGCCGAGGCCTGCGAGCAGTTCGCCCCGGCCATCCATCGGCGCCTGGGGACCGACTGGCGGCGCCGGGTCTCCGGCTCCCTGCCCCTGCTGTCGCCCGAGCTGGCTGCCGTGATCGACGATCCGGACCGGCCCGGGGTCAGCGTCGTGGTGGGTACCCGCAACCGACCCGATCATGCCGTCAACTGCGTTGCCCGGGTGCTCAAGCAGACCTATCCCGGCCCGGTCGAGGTGATCGTGGTCGACAACGGGGCCTCGTCCGATGCCACCGGCACGGCCATCGCCGCCGAGTTCGGCGACGACGAACGGGTCCGCTACATCCACGAGACCCGGCCCGGCCTGTCCCGGGCCCGCAACATCGGCCTGGCCGCCGCCAGCCACCCGATCACGGCCTTCCTGTCCGACGACATCGTGGTCGACAGCCTGTGGCTGGCCGCTGTGGTCCGAGCCTTCCGCCGGGCCCCCGACGTGCGCTGCGTGGTGGGTTACTGCCCCCCGATGTACCTCGACACCGAGGCCCAGCTCGTCTTCGAGAAGACCATGGCCTGGGGTTGGCGCAACGGGTTCGAGGCCCGGCTGGTGGGGCCCCACCTGGCCGGCGACCGGCTCTACCCCTACCGCATCGGCATCGGGGTGGGGGCCAACATGAGCTTCGACACGGCCTGGTTCCGCGCCGCCGGCGGCTTCGACGAGACACTGGGCCCGGGCACGATCGCCCGGGGCGGGGAAGACCTCGACGCTCCGGTGCGGGTGCTGCTCGACGGGGGCCAGTGCGTGTACGAGCCGGCCGCCATCGGCTGGCACGCCGACCGCTACGACGACCGGGGCTTCGGCACCCACATGTACACCTACGGCGTCGGTCTCACCGCCTTCCTGGCCAGCCACCTGGCCGACCGCCGCACCCGCTGGCAGGTGCTGCGGCGGGCGCCCTTCGGTGCCCGCTACCTGCTGGCTCCCGAGGCCCTGCCCGACTCGATCGCCCGGCTCGACGACGTGCCGATGCGGTTCCGGCACGTGGCGGCGAACATGGCGGGCCGCGTCGTGGGCCCCCTCCTCTGGGTGCGCAGCCGTCGGGCCCTTGGGGCCCGACCGACGGCCGGAAGCGGCTGAGGGGCCGATGAACCTCCGGGCGACCCGCCTGCGGTCGCCTTGGCGCGTCATGACCCACCGCAGGCAACTCGCCCAAACAGCAAGACAGACAGAGCAGATCAGAACGAGCATGGAAACAAGGAGCGAAGTGATGGAGCTGGGTGTGGTCGAAGTCGAGACGGTCGATACCGAGGGGGCGGTGATCGTGACCGGCGGGCTCGGTTTCATCGGGTCCTTCGTGGCCGACGCCTACCTGGCGGCCGGACGGAAGGTGGTGATCATCGATTCGATGGTCAGCTCCGTGATCTCCACCCGCCCCTACGACGACGACCCCAACTGCACGGTCCTGCGGATGAAGGTGGAGGACTACTTCGTCCGGGGCGGCACCGTGGCCGGCGCCGACCGGGTGATCCACGCCGCCTCGCTGGTGGGCCCGGCCGGGATCCTGCGCTTCGCCGGCCGCCTCGGCCCCGAGATCGTGCGGTCGGCCGAGACGGTGATCGAGCAGTGCATCGTGCACGACGTGCCGGTGGTCGTGTTCTCCTCGGCCGAGGTCTACGGCCGTTCGGGCCAGCTGGCCGAGCCCGACACGCTGCACGTGCCGGTGGACTACTCGGTGCGGGTGGAGTACGCCATCGCCAAGGCGCTCACCGAGTCGATGGTGGCCAACAGCCGCCACCGCGGCCTCAAGGGCATCGTGATCCGGCCGTTCAACGTCACCGGTCCCCGTCAGAGCGAGATGGGCGGGTTCGTGGTCCCCACCTTCGTGCAGCAGGCCCTGGTGGGCGATGACATCACGGTCTTCGCCACCGGTGAGCAGCTGCGGGCGTTCCTGTCGGTGTCGGACCTCACCCGGTTCATCACCGACCACATGGACGACGCGCTGGCGTCGGGCCACCTCCTGTTCAACGTGGGCAACCCGGCCAACAAGATCACGGTGAGGGGTCTGGCCGACATGGTGAAGGAGCTGACCGGCTCCCCGTCCACCGTGGTCTACGCCGACGCCAAGAAGATCCACGGCGATCTCTACGAGGAGGCCCACTCCTTCGAGAAGACCCCGGTGCTCGACAACTCCCTGTCGGTCGGCTGGGCCCCCAAGGTGGACCTCGAAGCGCTGATCCTCGAGACCATCGAGTACTACCGGCCGTTGGTCGTCGCCGCCTCCTCCCGGGCCGGGCGGGCCGACGTTGCCTGATCTGGCCGGCATACGCCGGGCTCTGGTCATCTCGCCCCACGCCGACGACGAGGCGCTGGCCTGCGGCGGGACCATGGCCCGCCTGGGGGCCCAGGGCACCGAGGTGCGGGTCCTGTACATGACGGTCGACGGCTTCCACCACTACGGCCTGGACGGCACGACCACCTACCAGGACCGGGTGAAGGAGATCGAGGCGGTGGCCGACCTCCTGCGCTTCGAGTGGGAGATCGTCTACGGCGACCAGGACCTGATCGAGAAGCTGGACACGGTGCCCAAGCGGGATCTGGTGGACCGCTTCGAGCGGGAGCTGAACGAGTTCGAGCCCGAGCTGGTGCTGATCCCCTCGGGGGCCGACTACGACCAGGATCACGTGGCCACGTTCGACACGGCGCTGGCCGCCCTGCGGCCGATCGCCCCCGTGTTCGGCAAGTGGCTCGTGCCCCACGTGCTGGTGTACGAGTCGCCCAAGATCATGTGGTGGCACACCGACGTGCCCCGCCCCGAGGTCTTCGTCGACATCAGCGACGTGCTCGATCGCAAGCTGGAGGCCCTGGCCCTGTACGCCACCCAGGCCCGGCCCTCGCCCCACATCCGCAGCGAGGAGTCGGTGACGGCGCTGGCCTGCCTGCGGGGCAAGGAGATCGGGGTCGAGCACGCCGAGGCGTTCAAGGTCCTGCGAACGATCCTGTAGCAGTGCTTTGGCGGGGGCTCCACCACCGGGCCGGCCACGCCGGCGGTCAGAACAGCAGCTGCGACAGGGTGTAGATGGCCAGGCCGGCCAGGCCGCCCACCACGGTGCCGTTGATGCGGATGAACTGGAGGTCCCGGCCCACCTGGAGCTCCAGGCGCTCCGCCGTCTCCGCCGTGTCCCACCGCTGCACGGTGGTGGCGATCAGGTCGGCCACCTCGCCCCGGAACTGCTCGGCCACGTAGCCGGTGGCCTCCACGATCCAGCGGTCGATCCGGCTCTGGAGCGCCGGGTCGTCCTGGAGGGAGCGCCCGGCCGACACCAGCGCCTCGTCGAGGCGGACCCGTAGCTCGGAACGGGGGTCCTCCGCCGCCTCCAGCAGCGACGTCTTGATCCGGGTCCACAGGGTGGCCGACCAGGCCCGCACCTCGGGATGGTCGAGCACCTCGTCGCGCAGCTGCTCGCCCCGCCGGCGGAGCTCGGGCGAGGTCTTGAGATCGTCGGCGAAGCGGCGGACCCGGCGGTCGAAGTCGGCCCGGAACTGGTGGTCGGGATCGGCCTGCAGGTCGGACAGGAAGCTCTTGACCGCGGTGTAGATCTTGTCGAACACCACGTCGTCGAGGGCGTCGGGCACCCACCACGGCGATTCCTGGTTGAGGCGGTCCCGGAAGGCGGGCCGGTTCTCGTCGAGGAAGGTGGCCAGGCCGCCCAGCACCCCGTCGAGCAGGGCCTGGTGATGGTCGCCCTCCACCGCAGCGTCGACCACGCGGCCCACCAGGGGGCTCACGGGCACCGCCCGGATCCGGTCGAGCGCCACCTGCTCGATGCCGCCCTGCACCAGGTCGTCCTGCAACACCTCGGTGACCCCCCGCACCACGGCCGCGCTCTGGGCCGACACGGTGGCGGCGTTGTCGGGTTGGGCCAGCCACCGCCCCACCCGGCGGGCCAGCTCGGCGTGTTCCAGGCGCTCGGCGATGACCGGGGCGGTGAGGAAGTTGTCGCGCACGAAACCGCCCAGGCTCACCCCGATCTGGTCCTTACGGGTCTGGATGATGGCGGTGTGGGGGATGGGGAGGCCGAGGGGCCGGCGGAACAGGGCGGTGACGGCGAACCAGTCGGCCAGGGCCCCCACCATGGCCGCCTCGGCCGTGGCCCGCACGTACCCCAGCCAGGGGCGGCCGGGCTCCAGGGCCCGGCTGATCAGGAACACGACAGCGGCCAGGGCCAGCAGGCCGGTGGCGAGCGCCTTCATGCGCCGCAGGTCCCGCTGCCGCTCCTCGTCGCCGGGGTTGTACAGGTCGGGGGCGGTGCTCATCGTGGCGTGCTCATGGTGCAGCTCCAGGATGCCGTCATTCGGGCGCCGCCAACCACGCCGCAGCGAGCACGAACGGTTCCCGGGGCAGGGCGGCGGGATCGAACCGGGCCACGAGCTGGTCCGGGGTCACCGGTTCGCCCGGCTCGGCCAGGCCGAGCGAGGCGGCGAGGAACGACAGTACCCGTTCCGGGGCCTCGCCCCGGGCCGCCCGGTCGGCCAGGCCGACCGCTCCGTGCCGCTTGGCCAGGCGCTCCCCGCCGGGCGACAGCACCAGGGGCACGTGGGCCTGGGCCGGCTCGGGCCGTTCCAGCAGCCGGGCCAGGAACAGCTGGCGGGCGGCCGAGGGCAGCAGGTCGTCGCCCCGCACCACCAGATCGATCCCCATCTCGTGGTCGTCGACGACGTTGACGAGGTGGTAGGCCGGGGTCCCGTCGTTGCGCATGACCACGAAATCGTCGAGCCGGTGGCGCTGGGGGCCGGCCAGGCGGTCGTCGAAGGTGATCACGGCGCCCTCGGCCCGTAGACGCAGGGCCGGCGTACGTCCCGCTGCCCGCCGCCGGGCCCGTTCGGCCGGCGCCAGGTCCCGGCAGGTGCCGGGATAGCCGTGGCCGGACAGCGGGCTGTTGGGGGCCTGGGCCGCTTCCCGGATCTCGCGCCGGGAGCAGAAGCAGGGATACACCACGCCGGCCGCCTCCAGCTCGGCCAGGGCGGCCCGGTAGCGGGGGAGCCGCTCCGACTGGCGCACCGGCTCGCCGTCCCAGCCCAGGCCGAGGGCGGCCAGGTCGTCGGCCTGGCTCCGGTAGTGCTCCGGGCGCACCGCCTCGGCGTCGAGATCGTCGAACCGGAGCCACAGGGGGCTGGCGTCGGTGCGGGCGAACAGCCAGGCCACCAGGGCCGTACGCAGGTTGCCCACGTGCAGCGGCCCGCTGGGAGTGGGAGCGAAGCGGCCGCTGGGCATGTATGTCATCATGGCGGTCATCGAGGAGAAGCGGCGACGCATGGTGGCCCAGGTGGCGGCCCGGGGCGTGAGCGACGAGCGGGTCCTGGCGGCACTGGGGTCGGTGCGACGGGAGCGGTTCGTGCCGGCCGAGCTGGCCGACCGGGCCTACGACGACGGCCCGCTCGACATCGGCCTGGGGCAGACGATCAGCCAGCCCTACATCGTGGCCGTCATGGCCGAGGCGGCCGGGATCGAGCCGGGTGACCGGGTGCTGGAGGTGGGCACCGGCTCGGGGTACGGGGCGGCGGTGCTGGCCGCGCTCGGGGCCGAGGTGTGGACGATCGAGCGCCTGGCCCCCCTGGCCGACGAGGCCCGCCGTCACCTCGAGGCCGAGGGGGTGCCGGCCGACGGGCCCGGCGGGGTACAGGTGCTCGTGGGCGACGGTGCGGCCGGTCTCCACCCCGACGGCGCCGGCCTGGCCCCGTGGGACGCCATCGTCGTCACCGCCGCCGCCTCCGAGGTACCCCGGGCTCTGGTGGCCCAACTGGCCGACGGTGGCGCCCTCGTGCTCCCCGTGGGTGAGCCGGGCCGGATCCAGAACCTGGTGCGGATCCGGCGCCACGGCGGGCGGTACGAGCCTGAGGATCTCGGCCCAGTACGTTTCGTTCCCCTTGTGTCAGACTGACGCCAACCGGCCGTTCCGGGTCGGTCCGGCGCCGACCCGACCCCTCAGGAGGCAGGGCGGCCGCCTTGACGCAAGACGTTGTTAACACAGGCGCAATAAACCGGAAACGAACAGGAATCACGGCCCCCGGAGACTGGCCCCCGAGTCGGGACGACGGGAAGGGTGTCGGATGGACGCGGTCAACGCGGTGTGGGTGTTGGTGTCGGCAGCCCTGGTGCTGTTCATGGTGCCGGGCCTGGCGCTGTTCTACGGGGGCATGAGCCGCTCCAAGAACATGCTCAACATGCTGATGATGAACATGGTCTGCCTCGGGATCGTGCCCATCGTGTGGGTGGTGGCGGGGTACACGCTGTCGTCGGCGCCCAGCGGCACCAAGCTCATCGGCAACTTCGACCACCTGTTCTTCAAGGGGGTCGACCTCGTGGCCGACGACGGCACCAGCCCCATGCTCCTCGCCTTCTTCGCCCTCACCTTCGCCGCCATCACACCGGCCCTGATCTCGGGCGCGGTGGCCGACCGGCTCAAGTTCAGCGCCTGGGTGGTGTTCGTGCCGGTGTGGCTGATGCTGGTGTTCGTTCCCACGTGGGCCTGGGTCTTCCGGGGCGACAACGGGCTGCTGAGCTCCCGGGGGAGCCTCGACTTCGCCGGGGGTACGGTGGTCCACGTCGCCGCCGGCGCCTCCTCGCTGGCCCTGGTGCTGGTGCTGGGCAAGCGTCAGGGGTGGCAGGTGGAGCCGATCCTGCCCCACAACCTCCCCTTCACCATGCTCGGTGCCGGCATCCTGTGGTTCGGCTGGTTCGGGTTCAACGCCGGCTCGGCGCTGGCCGTGAACGAGGTGGCTGTCCAGGCCTTCGCCAACACGTTCCTGGCCGCCGCCGTGGCCATGGTGGCCTGGCTGGCCGTGGAACGGATCGTCGACGGCCACGCCACCTCCCTCGGCGCCGCCTCCGGCATCGTGGCCGGCCTGGTCGGCATCACCCCCGGCGCCGGCTTCATGGGCCTGGCCGGGGCCACCGTGGTGGGGGCCGTGGCCGGTGCCCTGTGCGCCCTGGCGGTGCGGCTCAAGTTCAAGCTCGGCTACGACGACGCCCTCGACGTGGTGGGCGTCCACATGGTGGGTGGCCTGGTGGGCGGACTTCTCATCGGGCTGGTGGCCGATTCCTCGATGTTCGCCGAGCCCAACCCCGACCACGACGGCCTGTTCTTCGGCGGCGGGCTCGGCCTGCTGGGCGAGCAGATCCTGGCCAACGCGGTGGTGCTGGTCTACGCCTTCGCCGTCACCTGGGTGATCGCCACGGTGCTGAAGGCCACGATCGGCCTCCGGGTGGCCCCCGACGCCGAGCTGGAAGGGCTGGACCGCAGCGAGCACGCCGAGGCGGCCTACAGCTAGGCCGTCCCCTCGACGGCGAAACTCCAGGTCCGTACGGGGACGCCTCATCCGGGCCGGTACCGTCGAGATCATGATCTCGGAGTTGACGGCGCTGGAGGCCGGGCAGGTGGTCTGCTTCGGCGGGAACAAGGCGGTCACCGTGACCGGGGAGCTGGCCCGGGCCTTCGGGCCCGGCGACCGTCTCGTGGTGGACGACCAGAGCGGCCAGTTGCTCCACATCCCGGCCCGGGAGTGGGACGTGGCGGCCGGGGCCGTCGAGCGGGCGGCCGACGCCTTCACCCGGCTCGGCGCGGTGACCGACGAGGCCGTCACGGCCTTCTACCACCACTTCGCCGACCGCCTGGCCGACGACGACGCGTTCGAGCCCATCGCCACGGCCAACGCCGCCGACGTGGTGTCGGCCCGCCAGCGGGGCCGGTCCACCACCCGCCTGGAGCTGACGGCGGCCATGCGGGCGGCCATGATCGACGGGCTGCGCCTGTGGGCCGACGCCCCGTCCGGACGGGACCGGGTGGTGGAGGTGGTGGAGCACCCGGGTTGGCGGGTGGAGCAGCGCCAGGCGGGCCTGGGCGTGATCGGCTTCGTGTTCGAAGGCCGGCCCAACGTCTTCGCCGACGCCTGCGGCGTGCTCCGCAGCGGCAACACGGTGGTCTTCCGCATCGGATCCGATGCCCGCGACACGGCCCGGGCCATCGTGGTCCGGGCCCTGGAGCCGGCGCTGGCCGCCGCCGGCCTCCCTGCCGGCTCGGCCGTCCTGCTCGACAGCCCGGCCCATGCCGCCGGGTGGGCCCTGTTCGCCCACCGCGGCCTGGCCCTGGCCGTGGCCCGGGGGAGCGGCCCGGCCGTCGCCCAGCTGGGGGCGGTGGCCCGCCAGTCGGGCACCCCGGTGAGCCTGCACGGCACCGGTGGCGCCTGGATGGTCACGGGCACCGCCTGCGATCCGGCCCGCCTCACCGAGGTGGTGGCCCACTCGCTCGACCGCAAGGTGTGCAACACGCTCAACACCTGTTGCGTGCTCGCCAGCCGGGCCGGCGAGCTGGTGCCGGCCGTGCTCGAGGGCCTGGCCCGGGCGGCCGAGGCCCGGGGGTCGAAGCCCCGGCTCCACGTCACCTCGGCCGCCGCCGGGTGGGTGCCCGACGCCTGGACCGGGGTGGAGCTGGCCGCCGACGACGAGCTGGGCCGGGAGTGGGAGTGGGAGGACGACCCCGAGATCACGCTGACCGTCGTCGACTCGGTGGATCACGCCGTGGCCCTGTTCAACCGCCAGTCGCCCCGGTTCACGGCCAGTCTGATCAGCAGCGACGAGGCGGAGCAGCGCCGGTTCTGGGACACGGTGGACGCCCCGTTCGTGGGCGACGGGTTCACCCGCTGGGTCGACGGGCAGTACGCCCTGGGCCGCCCCGAGCTCGGCCTGTCCAACTGGCAGACGGGCCGGCTGCTGGCCCGGGGCGGGATCCTGTCGGGCGACAGCGTCTACACGGTGCGGACCTGGGTGCGCCAGGCCGATCCCGGCGTGCACCGCTGAGCCTCGCCCAGCAGCGTCCGCCGGCGGGGCCGTTCAGGCCCCGGCGGGGTGGTCGTCGAGCGAGTAGAGGCGATGGAGCACCAGGTCGCCCACGCTCACCACGCCGTAGAGCTGGCCGGTGCTGGTGACCGGCAGGTGGCGGATCCGCCGGCTGGTCATCAGCTCCATCACGTCGGCCACCGAGTCGTAGACGGTGGCGGTGACCACGTCGGTGGTGCACACCGCCGAGACCGGCTGGTCGAGGAGCGCCGGGCCCAACCGGTCCAGCCCGGTGAGCACGTCACGCTCGGACAGGATGCCCTCCACCCGGCTGGCATCGCTCGACACCACCACGGCCCCCACGCCCTCGGCGCTCATGGTCGACACGGCGTGGCGCACCGGGGCGTCGGGGGTCACCGTGACCACACCCGGCGCCTTGCCGTTGACGATCACGCTCACGGGCGTCGATCCTTCGCCCTGGGCGCCCTGGCGGCGCCGGGTGGCCCGGATCACGTCGTTGGCGGTGGCCCACAGGCCGCCGTCGGAGGGGCGGGTGAAGCCGAGGCGGCTGTAGTAGTCGGCGATGCGGTCGGTGTCGAGCTCGGCCATCGGGTCGATGACGATGACCGTGCCCGGTTGGGTGCGGCGGGCCGCCTCCACCAGCAGGCGCTGGCCGATCCCCTCGCCCCGGTGGTCGGGCACCACCACGTGCTCCCACACCAGCAGGCCCTCGCCCCGCTCGTCGCTGGTGGCGATGTAACCCACGGCCCGCTCGTCGATCCAGGCCACCAGGATGAGGTCGTCGGGTTGGGCCTCCCGGGCGGCGAACAGGTATTCGCGCTCGGCCTCGGCGGAGGCGTGGAGGGCGGCCAGCACCTCGTTGGGCCGGCTTTCGGTGATCGTGATGCCGGGCATCGTGCGTCTCTCCGATCGTGGCGGCTGCCGGAACGGCAGGGGCGAGCCTCGGTGCTCCCGGGTGTGAGCATGGACGGCCGGTACCGGCACGGTCAACCTTGCGCCACCGGCGCCGTGCCGGGGGGTTCCCGTTCCGGACCCGACGGATCGCCGGCGGCCACCGTCTAGGACAGGCCGGCCAGGGGTTCCCGGGCCACCTCGGCCCCATCGGCCAGGCCCACCACGTCGAGCACGGGGGCGGTGGGGTCGGGCCAGCCGGCCGGGAGCTGGGCCACGGCCACCTGCCAATCCCGGTCCGGTACCGATTCCAGGTCGAGTCGGAGCTGGGCCCCGGCGGCGTCGACCAGCACCACCTGGTCCACCTCACCGGCGGCCCCGCCGAAGACCATCACCGGCGCCCCGTCGCCCAGGCTGGCGGCGTTGAACCACAGGTCGTCGTCGGGGCCCTGGCGGGCGGCGCTACGGGTGCTGAGCCGGTCCTCGCTGGTGGTGTTGAACGTGACGGCGTGGGTGAAGCCGGCGATCTCGGCCAGGTTCCAGTCGAAGTGATCGGCCGGCTGTCCGGTGCCCCACTCCACGGTCCCCTGGGCCAGCACCCGGGGCTCGTCGTCGCTGCTGTCCGCAGCGCGGGAGCAGGAGGCCGCCGATCCGAGCGCCACCAGGGCCGCGCTCACCAGACAGCTCCGCCGCTTCGAGTTCCGCCGCATTCGCCGAGAACCCTACCCGCCGGTCACCGGCGACGGCCACGCATCCCGGGCGGGCGCCGGGGGTCAGCTCCCGGTCAGGGCGACGAACAGGTACCCGGCGGCGACCCCGGCGGCGACCACCAGGAGGGCGAGGGCCAGCAGGCTGAGCACGCGCCGTGCCGGGCGGTCTCGCTCGGCGTCCCGCTCCTGTCTGCCCTGTGTCGGCTCCTGCCCCGGATCGGGAGGGGCGACCGGCACCACCACCGGCGAGTTGTCTTCCGGGGAGAGCTCGATCGTTTCGGTGTCTTCCAGGAGCACGGTGTCTTCCAGGAGCACGGTGTCTTCCAGGAGCACGGTGTCTTCCGAGAGCACGGTGTCTTCGGCGGCGTCGGCGGGTGCTTCCACCCTGGCGATCAGCGAATCGTCGTCGGCCGTGGGCGGATTCGGGGCCGGGGCGGCCTCGTCGTCGAACGGGATGGACACCACCGGCAGCTCGCTGGTGGTCATCGCCGCCGTGCGGCCTCCGGCTTCGTCGCCGTCGAGGTCCTCCTCGGCGGGGGAGGCCGGATGGGCGGTTGTGGACTCCGGCCCGAGCCGGTGCGCACCGGAGGGCAGGGGCGGCTGGCCGGCCATGACCGCCGGGCTGTGGCCATTGGTGCCGGGGTGGCCGTCGCCGTTCAGGGCCGGCTCCGCTCCGTCGTGCTCGGTCAGGCTGCCGTTGCTGGATCCACGGTCGTGGTCGGCTTCGGCACTCTCATCGGCGGGGCTGTCATCGTCGGCGTACCGGCGCGGTGGCGTCGGGGGCTGGGGCGGATGGGTGGGCTCCGCCAAACGGCCGGCCCAAGCCGGCAGCATCTCCAGTTCAGCCATGGAAGACCCCATCGTATCCTGGCGCCACCACCCTAGGTGGTGAACGGATCGCCTCATTCACACCGAAATCAGCCCATCGACTCCGACCGGCTCGTGCCGCTAGCGTGGCTCCTCTTCAACAAGAGAATACTTCATGAGGCGGGGCGCACATAGTGGTGCTTTCTGGTGACTCTTCGGTCGGGGTCGGCGAGGGCTTCGACCACGAAGAGAGCAGGCGCGGGATCACCCGGAATCCAATAGCTCTCGGAATCGCGGCATTGCTCCTGTTCGCGTTGGGATTCGGGTCGTTCGTGGCCCTGTCGGGCGGGGGAGATGGCGGGAGCACCGAGAGCGCCATCCAACCGGCGGGCGCCGGCTCATCGACGACGGCCGCCGCATCGGCCACGGGGAGTGACGCCAGCGGCGACTCCTCCAGCACGTCGGCCGACGCCACCGGCAACAGCGTGGTGCCGTCGGCCGTCACCACGCTCAGCGCGAGCCCGGCCCCCGACGGGGCCTATGTGCAGGCTCGGCTCAACCTCGACGCCGGCCCCAACCCCGGCCTGTTCACCCTGTCGGGCCGGGTGCCCGACGCCCAGACGGCCGAGCTGCTGCGCACGGCGGCCGAGGTGTCGTACGCCCCCTACGTGACGTCCGACCTCGAGATCGATCCCACGGTGGAGTCGGCGCCGTGGCTGGCGCCCAGCGCCCGCCTGATCGGGTTGCTGCCCAGCGTCACCGACGGCACGATCCGGGTCTCCGACAAGGGGATCGAGGTCGACGCCCGGTCGCCCAACCCGGAGTACCTGGCCCTGTTCGAGGGGGCGCTCACCCAACTGGGCGGCGGCATGCCGGTGACCATGGTCAACAAGACGATCACCGACCTCGTGCCACCGCAGTTCGAGGCCGACGTGATGGACGGCAAGGTCACGCTCAGTGGCGAGGTCCCGGCTGACGCCGTGAAGGCGCTGCTCGAAGGGGGAGCCGCCGCCGCCTACGGCCAGGACAATGTGGCCAGCACGCTCACGGTCAACGACAAGACGTACACCTCGTTCTGGATGTACACCATGCCCGGCATCTTCCAGTTGTTCACCCCGTTCCCCCGCTACAACCTGCAGGTGGTGAACGGTCAGGCGTCGGGCACGCTCCAGGGCGGTGTCGGCTTCGCCATCAACTCCACCGACATCTCGCCCGAGGCGGCCAAGGTGCTCGATATCGGTGTGTCGATCATGGCCCGGGACCTGTCGGTGGCCATGACCGTGACCGGCCACACCGATGCCACCGGACCCGACGATCTGAACCAGACGTTGAGCGAGGATCGGGCCCGTTCGGTCGTGGCGTATCTGGTGTCGGCCGGCATCGAGCCCGAGCGGCTCACGGCGGAGGGCAAGGGCGAGAGCGAGCCGATCGCGCCCAACAGCGATCCGGCCGGCCGGGCCGTCAACCGCCGGGTGGAGTTCAGCTTCGGCCCGGCCGGCGGCTGATCCCCCGCCCGCCCGACCCCGACGGGCGGCTCTGGTAGCGGCGGGGCGGCCGCCGGCTGTGCCAAGCTCCGCTCATGGCCCACGGCACGCACGACCACCTACCCGACCCCCGCAACGCCGCCATCGTGATCGGCGTCAACGACGATCTCCTGCCCCGGGAGCAGGCCGTGGTCTCGGTGTTCGACTCCGGGTTCATCCTGGGCGACGGCGTGTGGGAGGGGATCCGGGTCCATCGGGGCCAGCCGGCCTTCCTCGACGCCCATCTGGCCCGGCTCTACGAGGGGGCCAAAGCCATCGACCTCGACATCGGGCGGCCGCCGGCCGAGCTGGCGGCCATGATCCGCCGGGTCCTCGACGCCAACGGGATGGGCCCGGCCCCCGCCGGGGAGGCCCCCGCCGCCACCCACCGTGAGGCCGCCGAGGCTGCCGAGGCCGACGACGCCGTGCACGTGCGCCTCATGGTGAGCCGGGGGATCAAGTCCACCCCCTACCAGGATCCCCGCTTCACGATCTCGCCTCCCACCATCGTCGTCATCGCCGAGCACAAGGCGCCCCGCCCCGAGACGGCGAGCGAGGGGATCCGCCTGTTCACCGTGCACGTGAGGCGGGGCCACCCCGACGTGCAGGACCCCAAGCTGAACTCCCATTCCAAGCTCAACTGCATCACCGCCTGCATCCAGGCGGCCAAGGCCGGGGCCGACGAGGCGCTGATGCTCGACCCCCACGGGTTCGTCGCCACCTGCAACTCCACCCACTTCTTCGTGGTCCGGGGTGGGGAGGTGTGGACCTCCACCGGGGACTACTGCCTGGCCGGCATCACCCGGGCCAACGTGCTCGCCCTGTGCCGGGAGTTCGGGATCACGGCCCGGGAGCGGAACATCAGCCTCACCGAGGTCTACGGGGCCGACGAGGCCTTCGTCACCGGCACCTTCGCCGGCCTGGCCCCGGTCACCGAGGTCGACGGCCGGGTGATCGGCGCCGGACGGCGGGGCCCGGTGACCGAGCGGCTCCAGGCGCTCTACCGCGGCCTGCTCGACCGCGACGTCGACCGGGCGGCCGGGGTCGACCGCTCCGCCACCCCCTGGTGGCTGCGGTGAGTGGGGTGGCTGCGACGACGGGGACCGGCCCCGGGCCGGTGCCGGGCCCGGTGCGGGTGGCGATGTGGTCGGGGCCCCGCAACCTGTCCACCGCCCTCATGCGGGCCTGGGAGAACCGGCCCGACACCGCGGTGCTCGACGAACCCCTGTACGCCTGGTACCTGGCCCGTACCGGGCTCGACCACCCGGGCCGCCACGAGATCCTGGCCGCCTACCCGGCCGACGCCGAGGGAGCGGTGGCCCGGTGCCTGGCCCCGGCGCCGCCCGGCGTCCGGGCCGTCTACCAGAAGCACATGACCCACCACCTCCTCCCCGAGCTCGACCGGGGCTGGCTCGACGAGCTCCGCCACTTCATGCTGCTCCGGGACCCGGTGGCCGTGCTGGCCTCCTACACCCAGGTGCGGGAGGCGGTGACGCTGGCCGACATCGGCCTTCCCCAGCAGCTGGAGCTGGTGGACCGGGCCGAGCTGGTGATCGACGCCGACGACTTCCTCGGCGACCCGCAGGCCTACCTCGAGATCCTGTGCCAGCGCCTGGACCTGCCCTTCAGCGAGCGGATGCTGTCGTGGCCGGCCGGTCGGCGGGACAGCGACGGCTGCTGGGCCCCCTACTGGTACGCCGCCGTCGAGTCGTCGACCGGCTTCAACCGCCCCCGGTCCCGGGCCGCCGGCGGTGTCGACCGGCTGCCACCCCACCTCCGCCCCCTGGCCGAGGAGGCACTCGACATCTACGCCACGCTGGCCTCCCGCCGCCTCGTCCTGTGACCCCGCCGCCCCGGCTCCCGGGTCAGGGCAGCAGGCGGCCGCAGTCCCGGTCGAGGGCGGCGGTGAAGGTGCGTTCCACCATCGTGTCGAGCGCCCGCCGGGCGTCGGGATCGTCGGGGGCGAGGCGGGACAGGTTGTTGGCGAACTGGCCCATCCACCACAGCAGGTTCTCGTCGTAGCTGCGTAGCAGCCACTCCCGGTCGATCCGGCAGCCCCGCTCCTCGAGACCGTCGGCGTAGCGGCGGATCAGGCCGTCCTCCGAGACCCGGCGGTCCTCGACGGTGAGGGCGGTGGCCACGAACGAGGTGAGGTCCATCGGTCCCGGGCCCCGCAGGGCGGTCTGCCAGTCGATCATGGTCACCGACGCCTCGCCGATCAGGAGGTTGTCGAGGCGGTAGTCGGCGTGCACCACGGTCAGCGGTTCGGTGGCGGCCCGGGCCGACCAGGGGCCCAGCCAGTCGGCCAGAGCCAGCAGCCAGCGGTCGGTGGGGGAGGGGACCACATGGCCGTAGCGCTCCAGGAAGCGGGGATGGGCGTCGGCCCAGAGGGGAGCCAGCCCGCCCACCCCGGTGGTGTCGAACCCCGGCATCCAGCCGAAGCGGCCGGCGGCCGGGGGGCCGTCGTCGCCGGCGTCCCACCAGGCGGCGTGGAACCCGGCCAGGGCGCCCACCGCCTCGCCGGCCTGGGCCGAGGTGGCCCCCCGTCCGGTGTCGATGGGCAGCGCCGGCACGTCCTCCAGCACCACCACCCAGCGGCCGGCGGCCTCGTCGGCCCCGGTGTGCCAGCACCGAGGCACCTTGGCACCGGGCGAAGCCGGCGCCACCTCCCGGTAGAAGGCCACCTCCCGGGCCCAGGCCCGCAGGATCGAACCCACCTGGTGGCCGCCGGGGTCGGCCGTGGGCAGCTTCACGATCACCGTCGGCGGCCCGTCGCCCCGGGCGTAGGTGATCGCCACCCGGGCCAGGTCGCCCAGGAAGCCGACCGTGGTCCCCAGCGGTCTGACAGCCACCGAGGCCACCTCGACGTCGAGGCCCGTCGCCCCCGCCCCGTCGCCCGGCACCGGCCCGGCCCGGAGCGCCGCTTCCATCCAGCTCGACGTCAGCTCGTCGAAGCGGCCCGGCACGCCCGGCCACCCTCCGGTTCCGGCTGCCTTCTGCTCGGTCACCGCCGGATCCTAGATGGCCGCCGGGGCGGGGCGGGAGCCGACGAGCTGGAGGGCCAGGCCGGCCACCACCAGGGGGGCGCCGGCCACCACGGCCAGCGGCGGCACCTCGGCCAGCAGCACCCAGGCCAGGAGACTCGACCCGAACGGCTCCAGCAGGAGGGCCAGCGACACCGTGATCGAGCCCAGCTGCTTCAACAGGGCGTTGAGCACGGTGTGGCCCGCCAGCTGGGGGCCGATCACGGTGGCCGCCACCGCCACCCAGGCCCGGCCGTCGAGGTGCACGAGCGACACGCCGCTCAGCAGGGCCATCGGGGCCAGCGCGGCGGCCGCCGCCCCGTAGGTCCAGCCGGCGTAGACGGCGGTGGGGAGGGTGGCCCGGAGCCGGTCGCCGATGACGAAGTAGACGGCGACGCAGGCCGCACCGGCCAGCGCCAGCAGGTCGCCGGCGAGGGCCGAGCCCCGACCGCCCCCGGGCGGTGGGGCGCCGCCGGCGGCGTCGCCCGCCAGGATCAGGGCCACGCCGAGGAACGACAGGCCGATGGCGGCCCAGGTCCGCCCCGACGGGCGGCGGCCGGCGGCCCACAACCACAGGGCGATCATGAGGGGCGAGGAGCACACCAGCGTCACCGAGGCCCCCACCGAGGTGAGGCGGAGCGATGCCAGCCAGGTGGCGAAATGCAGAGCGAGCGCCAGCCCGGCTGCCGCCAGCCACCACCATTGGCGGCCCCGGGGGCGCACCGGCGCCCGCCAGGCCGGCGCGCCGAGCACCGCTGCCCCGCCGGCCGTGCGCCAGAAGGCCAGGGCCAGGGGTTCGGTCCGGGCCCAGCGGGCCAGGATGGCGGCCGACGACACGGCCGTGATGGCCACGGCCAACAGGCCCCAGGCCCTCGGCGACAGCCCGGACGGTGCCGCCTCGGCGTCGGATGCAGTGGAGGCTTCGATGCCGGCCAGGCTAGGTGGGCCGCGCCCCACCCCGTTCTGATGCCTACGGCCGTCACCGGTGACGTCCCCGGGCACCAGATCCAGATCACCCACCGGCCGACGTTGGTGGCGAGCGCCGGACCCGACACCATGTCACCCGTGGATCCAACGCTTGTCATCATGGCCGCCGGACTCGGCAGCCGCTTCGGGGGAGTGAAGCAGCTGGCCCGGGTGGGTCCCGACGGTGAGGCCATCATCGACTTCTCCATCGCCGATGCCGTGGCCGCCGGGTTCGGCCGGATCGTGGTGATCGTCCGCTCCGACATCGAGGCCGACGTCCGGGAGCACCTCGGCCCCCGCCACGCCGACCGGGGGGCCGAGTGGGTCTACGTCCGCCAGGACGACCTGGGCCCGCCCCGGGCCAAGCCGTGGGGCACGGCCCACGCCATCCTCAGCGCCGCCCGGGCCATCGACGGTCCCTTCGCCGTCATCAACGCCGACGACTACTACGGCCCCAGCTCCTACCAGCTGGCCGCCGACTGCCTGGCCCGGGTGGGCCCGGGGCAGGCGGCCAACGTGGCCTTCGAGATCGGCCAGACCGTGCCCCCGTCGGGCTCCGTGACCCGGGGTGTCACCCAGGTCGACGGCGGCTGGCTGGTGGCCATCGTCGAGACCGAGAGATGCGAGCGCCTGGCCGACGGGCGGTTCTCGGCCGGCGGGGCCATCGTGGCCGGCGACACCCCGGTGTCGATGAACCTGTGGTGCTTCCACCCGGCGATCCTCGACGATCTCACCGAGCGGTGGCTGGCGTTCCAGGAGCGGGCCGGCGGCGACCCCAAAGCCGAGTGCCAGCTCCCCACCGTGGTGGGCGAGCTGATGGCGGCCGACCGGCTCCGGGTGGAGGTGGTCCGCTCGGGCGAGCAGTGGATCGGGATCACCAATCCCGAGGACCTGGAGCTGACGCGGGCCGCCCTCGCCGGCAGGTGATCAGCTGATCTGAAGGGGACACGTAGTTCTCAAGAACCATGCGACCCGTCCGACGGATGGCGTAGGAGCCGGGTGCCGCCCGGCCCCCGTCCCCACCCGCCTACACCGAGGACGAGACGCCATGCACCGAGGATTCGCCGTCGCTGCCGCCGTGGCCCTGGCCGGGATCGCCCCCGGTCTGGCCGCCGGCCCGGCTCTGGCCGAACAGGATGGCCCCAGCGTCAGCCTGACCACGACCGTCTACGCCGGTCACGACGGTGGCGCCGGCTGCGGTGGGGCCCAGTCCTGGGCCGAGGCCCGCCAGGGCGACCCGGTCACCTACTGCTTCACCGTGACCAACACGGGCAGCACCGGTCTGGCGTCGGTGGTGGTCAGCGACCCGCTGGCGGCCAACGCCCCGGTGCTCGTGTCGGCCGACTCCACCCCGCTCGCCCCGGGCGGCTCGGCCCACTTCTACCTCGAGGCGGTCCCCCCGGCCGACGAAGCCGACGGCGTCATCGACGAGACCTACCTGGCCACGGCCTCGGCCAGCGCGCTGCCGGTCGATGAGACCGGCGCCATACTCGACGGGGCGGTCCCCGTGATCGCCACGGCCGAAGCCGTCGTCTACCCGCCGGCCGAGCTCCCGCTGGCCGGCGTCAGCCTCGCCACCTCGGTCTACGCCGGCCACGACGGCGGCCACGGCTGCCCGGCGGCGGACGAGACCCTGGTCCACCAGGGCGACGCCATCACCTACTGCTACACCGTCACCAACACCGGCACCACCCACCTGGCCGGGCTGTCGTTCGCCGACCTCGGGGTCGACGCCGCCCCCACCCTGCTCGGCGAGGGCGGCCTTCCCCTGGCCCCCGGTGCCTCGCTCCGCTTGTTCCTGGAGGCCGACGCCCCCGCCGACCTGCCGGCCGACGGCTACACGCCGGTGCCGGCGGTGACGGCCAGCGCCGTCGACGAGACCGGGGCCTCCCTCACCGGGGTGGCGGCGGCCACCGGATCCGACGGCGCCACCGTGCGGGCCCTGGCCGCCGCGCCGGCCGAGCCGGTGACCCCGGCCAAGCCGCTGGTCCAGAAGAAGCCGGCCGCCCTGCAGCCCAAGGCCACGGCGCCGGCCACCACCACCGCCCCCCGGCAGCTGGCCTACACCGGTTGGGAGACCTGGCTGGTGGCGTCGGCCGGGGTCGGCCTGGTCGCCGTCGGCTGGCTGCTGGTCAACGCAGCCCGGGAGCGCAACCGGCTGCAGCCGGCCCCGCTCCCCGTGCCCGTCAGAGTGTCGGAGCCAGAGCGTTCCGCCTGATCTTGCCCAGGCTGGTCCGGGGCAGCACCTCCGAGCGGAGCTCCAGCTCCCGGGGGGCGTACCACGGGCCGAGGGACTCCTTCACCGCCGCCCGCAGCTCCTCCAGGCGGGGAGGAGCTGCCGGGTCGGCCGGAACCACCACCGCCACCACCCGGTGGCCCCAATCGGCGTCGGGTCGGCCCACCACCGCCACCTCGGCCACCCCCGGGTGACGGGCCAACACGGCCTCCACCCGGTCGGGCCACACCTTCTCGCCGCCGGTGACGATCACATCGTCGCCCCGACCCTCCACCACCAGCTGACCGTCGGGCCCGAGGTGGCCCAGATCGCCGGTGGCGAACCAGCCGCCGGCGCGGAAGGGGTCGGGGTCGTGGCGGTAGGCCCGCAGCAGCATGGGGCAGCGCAGCAGGATCTCGCCCTCCGGGCTGAACGACATCTCCACCCCGGCCAGCGGGCGGCCCTCGTAGACCACGCCCGAGCCGGTCTCGGTGAGCCCGTAGGTGGCGATGGTGTTGGCCGGCCGGTCGGGGGGCGGGGCGGCCCCACCCAGCAGGATGATCCGGAACCGCTCGGCCGGCACCTGGGCCAGGGCCCGGGTGACGAACGAGGCCAGCGTCGCTCCCCGGTCCAGCGCGTCCACGGTGGCGGCGGGGGAGAAGTGGTCGTGGACCTCCACCGGGGTGCCGGTGAGGATCGAGCGCAGGATCACCGACAGGCCGCCGATGTGGGCCACCGGTAGGCAGGCCAACCACCGGTCGGCCGCAGGATCGACGGCCAGGGCGGCACTGATGGCCCGGGCCGACGCCTCGACACCGGCGTGGGTGTGGATCGCCACCTTGGGCTGGCCGGTGGTGCCGCTGGTGGCGATCAGCAGGGCGTCGCCGGCCTCGGTCGGCCGGCCCCCCTCCATCCGGTGGCGCTCGCCGTGCTCGTCGATCACCGCCGTGGGGGCGATGGCGGCCACCTGGCGGGCCCGCTCGTCGGGCGGAAGGCGCAGATCGAGCGGGGCGAAGGCGTCGCCGGCGTCCCACACACGGCGGATCGCGTCCACGTAGGCCGGTCCGGCCGGCATCGCCAGAGCTACCACCTCGGCCACCCTGCAAGAGTACTGTCTCTCCCCGTGACCCAGGTGCCTGGCGATGCGGCGGCCCCACCAGACCCGGCGGGGGTGGTGTGGCGGGACGGGCGGCTCATCCCCTGGGCCGAGGCCACCGTGCACGTCCTGTCCCACGCTGCCAACCGGGGCTCGGAGGTGTTCGACGTGCTCCGGGTGCTGCCCGGGCCGGGTGGGGGAGGGGCGCCGGTTGCGGTGGGCCTGCGGCCCCACGTGGCCCGCTTCGAGCACTCGATGGCCCTCATGGGGATGGCCAGCCCGTGGGACATCGGCACCCTGGAGCGGGCGGTGGCCGAGACCGTGGCCGCCAACCCGGGCCCGGCCGACCGGTTGGTGAAGCTGGTGGCGGCGTGGGCCGAGGTGCCGCCGGCCACGGTGCCCACGTCGCTCGTGCCCGTGGTGTTCGTGGCCTGCGCCCCGATCGCTTCGCCCGGGGTCCTGGCCGACCAGCCGGCCCGCCTGCGGTCGGTGCCGGGGGGCCGGATCCCGGCCGACGTGCTCCCGACCACGCTGAAGGTGGCGGCGCTGTACACGGCGGCCGTCCGCCTCCAGCTGGCGGCCCGGGCCGACGGGTACGACGACGTGCTGCTGCGCACGGCCGACGGCGACCTTGCCGAGGCCCCCAGCCAGAGCCTGCTGGTGGTCACGGACGACGGCCACCTCCTGGCGCCGCCGCTCGACTCGGTGCTCGACGGCGTCACCCGCCGCCTGGTGCTCGACCTGGCTCTCGACCGGGGCCTGGCCGTCGACGTCCGCTCGATCCGCTGGGACGAGGTCACCGGGGCGGCGGAGCTCCTGCTCGTGTCGACGAGCCGGTTCATCCGGCCCGTGGCCGAGCTCGACGACGTCGCCTACCCCGCCCCGGGCCCGGTGGCCGCCCAGCTGGGCGCCGACCTCGACGCCCTGGTTGGGGGCCGGCACCGCCTGTCGGGCCGTTGGCTGACGCCCCTGTGACGCTCAGCCGGCGGTCGTCGAGGTGCTGCCGGGTGTCCGCCAGTCGGGGTTGTCGGGAGCATCCTTCTCCCACGACCGGATGTAGGTGACGACAGCTTTGATCTGCTCCGAGGTGAGGGGGCCGGCGTGATCCTGGGAGAAGGCGGCCATCTGGGTACCGGGCACGCCCACCGAGACGAGCAGCTCGATCTGGGCGTTGGTGGCCGACGACAGGAACTGCTGGGAGTTGAGCGAGGGCCCGACCCCGCCTTCGCCGTTGAGCCCGTGGCACGAGGCGCAGGTCACCGACCACGTCTGCTCACCCGAGGTGGCCAGGGCCTGCAGCTGGCTGGCCCGTTCGTCCTCCCGGCTGGTGGGCTCCACCACCCGGTACAGGGGGAAGATCAGCACGAGGGCCACCATCAGGGCGAACCCGACGGCCATCAGCTTGTTGGTGGAGCGTTCGAGCTCCTCGTCGGTCTCGTACAGCCCGGTGGACATGTCAGCCCTGACCTTCCGCCGCGCACGACGGCCCGGTGGGGTCCTCGACCGGACCCGATCCCGGGGCCGGGCCCTCTTCCCGGGAGCCGGTGTCGATGTAGAGCAGGCCGTCGTCGGCGTTGACCGAGGTCGGGTAGCGGTCCATGCCCCGGGGGGCGGGGCCGGCCACGTACTCGCCCGACCGGCTGAACACCGAGCCGTGGCACGGGCACTCGAAGCGGCCCGACGACTCGCAGAACGGCACCCGGCAGCCGAGGTGGGTGCACTTCTCGGACAGGGCCCGGACGTCGCCGTCGACCTTGGTCAGGTACGACCGGGCCGCCGCCACCTCGATGATGCCGGTGTCGGGCACCGCCTCGGGTTTGATCGCCCGCACCAGCCCGCCGAAGCCGGTGGTGCGCAGCGGTTGCAGCAGGTCCCACGAGGTCCAGGCGGCGGCCACGGCGATCAGGCCGGTGCCGGCGCCCCACAAGCGGGCCAGGAACTGCCGCCTCTGGATGAACTCAGCCATTGCTCTGCATCCTCCTCAACTGCTTCGGCCTTCGGCTCACAGCTCGCCGTGCCATTCCTGCCAGGGCCACACCCAGCCCCAGTTCGGTCCCCGGAAGGCGAAGCCGACCAGCGTGAGGATCACGAACAGGACGAGGAAGGTGGTGAAGGTGGCCACCGCCACCCGGCGGTGCTGGGGCTTCAGGAACAGGCTGCGGTCGATGTAGGGCAGCGCCATCAGCCCCACGATGATGGCGGTGGGGATCAGGACCCCCGCCACCAGGGGGTGGAAGTGGGCCAGCAGCTCCTGGAGGGCGGCGAAGTACCACGGCGCTTTCTCCGGGTTGGGGGTGACGGTGGGATTGGCCACCTCCCGCAGGGGGGCGTCGACGAACACGGCGATCACCGCCACCAGGAGCGTCACCGACAGGCCGGCCACGGCGTGGCGCACCAGCAGGTGGGGCCACACCAGCACCATGTCGTCGTCGGACGGCTCCTTGCGTTCGCCGGCCACCGGCTTGCCCGGCACCATGCCCAGCACCCGCCGGCCGTCGATGTTGGCCGGGTCGGGCCGCAGCCGGACCGGCGTCTCGGTACCGGCACCGGGGCTGGCGGTCGTCGCTGTGCGTTGGGCGGCGTTCGCCGCGATCTGCTCAGACATCGGGCTCATTCCGTTCCAGCTCCAGCATCGAGTCCTTGCGCCACCGCCACAGGTGGATCATCAGCACGAAGATCAGGGTGGTGGGCAGCACCGCCACGTGGAGCACGTAGAAGCGCAGCAGGGTGGCCGATCCCACCGTGGAGCCGCCCAGCATCAGGCTCTGCACCTGGTCGCCGATGAAGGGCACGTACGACGCCATCTGGGTGCCGACCGTGACCGCCCAGTAGGCCAGCTGGTCCCAGGGGAGCAGGTAGCCGGTGAACGACATCAGCAGGGTGAGGGTGAGGAGGACCACCCCGATGACCCAGTTGAACTCCCGGGGCGGCTTGTAGGCCCCCCGGTAGAACACCTTGCCCATGTGGGCCACCACCGCCAGCACCATCAGGTGGGCCGACCAGCGGTGCACGTTGCGCACGTACTGCCCGAAGGCCACCTCGGCCTGGAGGGTCTGGATGTTGGTGTAGGCCGAGCCGGGCGACGGCACGTAGAAGAACATCAGGTACACGCCCGACAGCACGAGCGAGCCCAGCAGCACGGTGGAGATCACGCCCAGGTACCACGAGTACTTGAACCCCAGCTCGGCCTTGCGCACCTTCACCGGGTAGATGTGGAGCAGGAAGCTCGACCAGTGGGAGGCGGCGGCGTCGCGTGGGGTGTGGCGGCGCGGGGTCCGCCAGATCGACCGGCCGACCGATGTCGCCCTGACCCGGTCGATCGGTCCCGAGGGTCGCACCGGCGGTGGGTTCGGCGTCGGCTCGGTCCGGTCCTGTTCGATCACTGCCACGGTGGGACTCCTACTCCTGACCACATGGCCATCGACAACGCCTTGGGGGGACAACGCTCGATGCACAGCCCGCAGCGGATGCAGGCCTCCTCGTCGAGCAGGAGGGCGGTCTGCCCGGTGCCGACGGTTGCGTCGATCTCCTCGCCCGGCACGAGCGAGATCACGTTCACCGGGCACACGTCGGCGCACAGGGCGCACAGCACGCAGGCCTCGGTGTCGAGCACGATGTTGGCGAAGCACCGCAGGCAGCGGTTGGCCTCGCACCGGGCCTGCTCAGGGGTGAAGCCGAGCTCCACCTCGGCCAGGCCCATCCGGCGGCCGGTGTCGCGGGTGGGCACGGCCACCCGGTCCTGGCGGTCGTACAGGTCGTCGAGCCGGTGGAACTGGCGGAGCTCCACCATGGTGCCGGGGTGGCGGCCGTTGGTGGCGGGGGAGCCGGGGGAGAGGGCGGCGGCCCCGTTGGGGTCGGCCTCCCCGCTCAGGGCCCGGTGGATGTCGGCAGCCGAGCGGCGGCCGTCGGCGATGGCGTCGATGAGGGTGCGGGGACCCTTGGCCGCATCGCCTCCGGCCCACACCCCCGGAATCGAGGTGGCGCCCGTCTCGTTGTCGACGGCGATCGTGCGCCGGGGGCTCGTCTCGGGCCCGTCGGGGCCCAGGGCCTCCAGGTCGATGGCCTGGCCGATGGCCAGGATGATCGTGTCGGCCTCCAGCACCTGGCGATCCTCGGGATCGAACACCGGGGCGAAGCGGTGATCGGCGTCGAACACCGAGCGCACACCGATGGTCTCCAGACCGGTGGCCCGGCCCCCGGTCACGGTGATGGCGGCCGGGCCCCGGCGGTTCACGAACCGGATCCCCTCGTGCTCGGCCTCCTCGATCTCGAACTCGTGGGCCGGCATCTCGTCGCGAGCCTCGAGCGACACGATCGTGATCTCGCGGGCCCCGGCCCGGCGGGCCGTCCGGGCGGCGTCGAAGGCGGTGGTCATGGGGTTGCGCTCGCCGTCTGTGCCGTCGGTGCCCGACCGGGCTGTGTTCTCGGCGCCCGACCGGGCTGTGTAGTCGGCGGCCGACCGGGCTGTGTAGTCGGCGGCCCGCAGGGCGGTGCGGGCGGCGTCCATGGCCACGTCGCCACCACCGATCACGATCACCCGCTCGCCCACGTCGACCTTGAACCCGCGGTTCATGTTGATCAGGAACTCGATGGCCTTGAACACGCCGTCGGCGTCGGCTCCGGGCAGGTCGAGGCCGCGGCCCAAGGTGGCCCCGATGCCGAGGAACACGGCGTCGTGATGCTGGCGCAGCTGGTCGAGCGTGACGTCGTGTCCCAGGCGGACGTCGAGGTGGACGTCGACGCCCATGTTCACGATGGCGTCGATGTCGGCGGCCAGGACCTTGCGGTCGAGCCGGTACTCGGGGATGCCGAGCCACATGGCGCCGCCCAGCTTGTCGGTGGCCTCGTAGACCGAGACCCGGTAGCCGAGGCGGCGCAGATCGTGGGCGCAGGCCATGCCGGCCGGGCCGCCGCCGACGATGCCGATGCTCTGGGGACGGTCGGGGGCCGGGGGCGCCACCACCAGGGCGTCGGGCCCGTTCTCCGACCCGAACTGCTCGGTCACGAACCGCTTGAGGGCCCGGATGGCGATGGGCCGGTCGATCTTGCCCCGCCGGCAGGCGTCCTCGCAGGGGGCGGCGCACACCCGGCCGCACACCGAGGCGAACGGGTTGGGGAGTCGGGCCGTGAGGTAGGCCCGGCGGTCGTCGCCGTCGGCGATGGCGGCCACGTAGAGCCCGGCGTTGGTGTGCACCGGGCAGGCGGCCAGGCAGGGGATGTTCTCGTCGTAGTACTCGAGGTCGGGAACCCCGACGGGAAGGTCGCCGATGCCGGCCGGTCCGTCCGCCATCACACCCTCGATTCCTTGTGCGCGTACCACAGGGCCGCCAGCACCACACCGAGCCCGGCGCCCCACAGGCCGAGACCGACCACGTCCTGGCCCGCCCGGGGCAGCTTGCTCACTGCGGAGGTCTTGAGCGCCCAGTCGGGGACCACCACCACCAGCAGGACCACGGCGGCGACGATGGCCGCCGTCTTGAGCCAGGCATCGAGCCACGGCACCTCGAGCCGGCTGTTCTGGCTGGCCAGGCGAGGGTAGAGCACGAGGCCGCCCACGGCGGCGGCCAGGAGGAAGGCCACCAGCGAGCCCATGTTGGCCAGCGCCGGCAGCTCGGTGCCGGCCACCGGGCCGGTGGGCCCCACGGGGGCGGTGCCGGCCGGCACCTGGAATCCGTTCTGGATGTAGGCGATCACGGCCGCGATGTCGTCGTCGGAGAGGGTGGAGAACGACGGCATCACGCCGTTGTAGGTCTGGCCCAGCACCTCGATCTGGCCCTGCTTGCCGTTGGTGATCACGCCGGTGACGTAGGCCGCGTCCGCCACCTTGGGGTTGCCGTTCAGCGGCGGGTACTGGCCGGGGAGACCGGTGCCTCCGGGCTGGTGGCACGCCGAGCAGATCTGGGAGTAGACCTCGGAGCCGGCCACGATCTGCGCGGCCCGGGCCGGGTCCATCGTGTCGGCGGTGGTGGAATCAGCGGTGGTGACGCCGGTGGCGGCTGCCGTGGTGGCGGTGCCGCCGTCCGCTGTGGTGGTGGTGCCGCCGTCGGCTGTGGTGGTGGTGCCGTCGGTCTGGGCCGCAGCCGGCCGGGGGCCGTGGGCGGTGGTGGCCAGGGCCACCAGCAACGCGGCCGAGGCCAGCGCCACCATGCCGCCTGTCCGGCCCAACTTGGCGGGGAAACTCCGCATCTCCGCTGGCTCCTACTGAGAGAATCTAAGCAAATTTCGACGTGACCCTTGACACCTGCAGGTGACTGCTGGCACGTTGTCCACCAGCTAGTTCTGGTTGAATCACGCGGTCGCAACTTACGAGCGCAGTGAATGGTGCCAATAGGGCCCTTGGTCCCTACATGCCCTCGTGTCGGGCAGGGACACTGCGGAGGCATCATCGACTCCTGAACGGAGCTTGCCGTGACCAACGGTCCCCAGAGCACCGAGGGTGAAGAGCACTTCAAGCCCACCGGCACCATCTTCATCCTGGCCATGTTCCTCGCCGCCCTCATCTTGTTGTGGGCGTCGGTCTACGTGATCCTGCTCAGCCGGGGGGTGACGGTGTGACCGCCACCGACGCCCCCGATCGACCGTCGGGGGAGCCGCCCGCCGAGCACCTCACGATGGGGATCGACCCCTACGAGAGGAACTGGATGCGGGTGTCGATCCTGATCCTCGCCGTCTTCTTCGCCGTCGTGACCATCGGCGGGTTCGCCATGGGATTCCAGGTCTCAGGGGTGTCCGGCGAGGTGGACCCCCGCACCCTGGCCCAGTCCGAGCCGTGGGCCAACCCCGGCCTGCGGGAGGTGGCCCCGGGTGAGTACGAGGCCTACGTGGTGGCCCAGGCCTGGACGTTCAACCCCCGGGTGCTCGAAGTGCCGGTGGGGTCCAAGGTGACGATCTACGTGACCAGCTCGGACCTGCAGCACGGGTTCAAGGTCACCGATACAAATATCAACATGCAGATCGTCCCCGGTCAGGTGTCCAAGTTGGTGTACACCTTCGACACGGTGGGTGAATTCCCATATCTGTGCACCGAATACTGCGGCAAAGGACACGCAACGATGTATGGCACCGTCAAGGTTGTTGCTGATTCCGGTGAGTCTGCTAGTGGCACAAATGGATCAGCTACAACTGCCGTCAATTCTTCGAGCGGTGCTACCACGGAGGCGTCCCGATGACCGTGCTCGACCAGCCCGACCCCCAGGCTCCGCTCGCTCCCGCCCGCCAGGCCGCGCCGGCCCGGGAGCTCACCCCCGAGGAGCGCCGCTTCGTCGGCTGGCACCTGATCGTGGCCATCTCGGCCCTGATGGTGGGCAGCCTCATGGGGCCGCTGCAGGCCTTCGAGTACTCCGGGGTGAACCTCTACCCCTACATCGAGCCCATCATCCACTCCTACTACCAGGGCCTCACCATCCACGGTGTGCTCAACGCCCTGGTGTGGACGACGTTCTTCATCGTCGGCTTCACCAACCTGACCACCATTCGGGGCCTGCAGCGCCCGCTGAGCCACCCGTGGATCAACAAGATCGGGTTCTGGGTGATGGTGGTGGGCCTGCTCACGGCGGCCGTTCCCCTGCTGGGTAACGCCGCCACCGTGCTCTACACCTTCTACGCCCCACTCAAGGCGAGCTGGGCCTTCTACCTGGGCCTCACCCTGGTGGTGGTGGGCAGCTGGATCGAGGGGCTCGGCTTCTACCTGACCCTGTGGGCCTGGCGCAAGGAGCACCGGGGGGTGCGCTCGCCCTTCATCGCCCTGGGCGGGATCATCAACGCCGCCATGTGGCAGATCGCCACCCTGGGCCTGGCGGCGTCGATCCTCACCATGCTGCTGCCGTGGTCGCTCGGCCTGATCGACGGCGTGGACCCCGAGCTGTCCCGCACCTACTTCTGGTTCACCGGCCACCCGTTGGTGTACTTCTGGCTGCTGCCGGCCTACGTCTCGTGGTACGGCATGCTGCCCCACCAGGCCGGCGGCAAACTGTTCAGCGACTCGCTGGCCCGCCTCGCCTTCTGGATGTTCCTCCTGGTCTCGGTGCCGGTCGGGTTCCACCACCAGTTCGTCGACCCCGGGGTGCCCCAGACCTGGAAGTGGATCCACGCCGGGCTGACCTACTCGGTGTTCTTCCCCTCCACCCTGACCGCCTTCACCGTCATCGCCTCGCTCGAGTATGCCGCCCGCAAGCGGGGTGGTACGGGCCTCATCGGCTGGGTGCGCCAGCTCCCCTGGACCGACCCCTCCGTGGCGGCCCAGCTCCTGGCGGCCATCCTGTTCATGTTCGGCGGCATCGGGGGTCTGACCAACGCCTCGTACAACCTGAACCTGGTGATCCACAACACGGCCTGGGTGCCGGGCCACTTCCACCTCACGGTGGCCAGCGCGGTGACCCTGTCGTTCATCGGCATCACCTACTGGATGGTCCCCTACCTCATGGGCAAGAAGCTGTGGGGACCCCGGGTGGCGCTGGTGCAGGCCTGGGTGTGGTTCGTGGGGATGATCATCTTCTCCAACGCCATGCACGTGCTCGGCCTCCTGGGCGCTCCCCGGCGCACCCCGCTGGGAGAGGCCACCTACGTGCCCGAAGCCTGGAACGGCAACCTGCTGCGGGTGTCGATCGGCGGTGCCATCCTGCTGGTCGCCGTGATCCTCTACGGGCTGGTCATGATCCGCACCGCCTTCGGCCCGAAGGTGGCGCCGGAGGAGGTGCCGAGCGTGCCGATCGCCGAGTCGATCCGTCACCCCCAGCTCACGCCGGTGTGGCTCGACCGGTTCAAGCCGTGGCTGCTGGCGGCGGCGGTGCTGCTGGTCATCGCCTACGGGCCCCAGCTGGTGGACCAGATCCTCAACATGCACCTCAACGCTCCCGGGACGAGCTTCACGCCCTGGTAGGGCGAGGACGTAGGCGGGACCCCCGGTGAGAAAGCCTGACGACCCGACGGGATCGGCCCCGCAGCCCGCAGCGGCTGCCGGGGCCGACACCCGGCTGTCGCGACCTCTGGCCGCGCTCGACCGGGTGACGTTCACCGCCGAACGCCCGGTCCGGCGGCTCGTCGGGTCCAACCGGCTCAACCCGCTGCCCCACGCCGGCACCATCAGCGTGTTCCTGCTCGGGGTGGTCGTCCTGACCGGGATCTACATCACCCTGTTCTTCCAGTACGGGAGCGAGGCGTCGTACCGGGCGGTGTCGGCCATGGAGGGCAACGCCATCCAGAGGGTGGTGCGGGCGGTCCACCGCTACAGCTCGGCCGCGCTAGTGCTCACGACCGTGGTCCACGCCTGGCGGATCTTCGTGGGGGCCCGGTTCACCGGCCGTCCCCGGCGGTGGCGGTGGGCCACCGGCGTGGCCGCCCTGCTCGTGATCTGGCTGGCCGGCGTCACCGGCTACTGGCTGGTGCAGGACGTCCGGGCCCAGGCCCTGTCGGACGCAGCGTCGGCCCTGCTGGCGCCGTCGGCCCAGGGGGCGGCGTGGGCGACGCGGCACCTGAGCGGGGCCGGCACCGGCTCCGGCTCCTGGCTGCTGGTGGTGGTCTGGTTCGTCCACCTGTTCCTCACCGGGGTGGTCGGCTGGTTCCTGTTCCGCCACCTGCGGCGGTCGCGCCTGCCGTGGCTGCCGCCCCGCCACTGGATGATCCTCATGGGCGGCGCCCTGGTGCTGGTGGGGCTGGCCTTCCCGGTGGGGATGCTGCCGGCGGCCTCGGCCAGCCGGCTGCCGGGTCACATGCCGCTCGACCCGTTCGTATTGTTCCTGCTGCCGCCGCTGCTGTCGGGTTGGCGGTGGGCGGCGGTGGCGGCGGGCGGGGTGGCGACGGCGCTGGTGCTGTGGTTGCCCCGGTTGCTGCGGGCGGCCGACCCGGCCCCTGTCGTGATCGACGCCGACGCCTGCACCGGCTGCGAGCTGTGCGTCGTCGACTGCCCCTACCGGGCCCTGACCATGGTGGGGGGCGGCGCCGGCCCGACCGGCGACGGCACTGGCCCGACCGGCGACGGCCCTGGCGCTGGGAACGGCCCGACCGGCGCTGGGCACCGGGCCATCGCCCAGGTGGACCCGGCGGCCTGCGTGGCCTGCGGGATCTGCGTCGGGTCCTGCGCCTTCGACGCCATCACCCTCCCCGGCCGCCTCGGCGACCTCATGCCGGGCGGCGTCACCGGTGACGGCACGGGGCACGAGAAGCTGGCCGTGGCCGGCCGGCCGGTGGTGGTGGCCTGCGACCGGCACCTGGAGCTGTCGGCCGACGCCCTGCGGGCCGCCGGCGCCCCCGACGTCGATGCCGGGACCGAGCCGGTGGTGCTCCGGGTCCGGTGCGCCGGCATGTTCGCCCCGGCCGCCATCGGCCATCTGATGAACGACGGGGCCACCGGCGTGCACGTGGTCGGCTGCCCGCCCCACGACTGCCGCTACGGCGTCGGCAACCGCCTGGCGGCCGAGCGGCTGAGCGGGGAGCGGGCACCCCACCCGCCCCGGCGGTGGCAGGGCGTGGTGGTCGAGGACTGGGTGGCCCCCACCGAGCTGGCCGGCGCCCTCAACCACCCTGGCGCTCACCCGTCGGTCGACGACTCCCGCCTGCCCGGCCGGCGCGACGTGCTGGCCGGTGCCGCTGTGCTGGTGGCGCTCTCGCTGGTGGCGGTGGTCTTCGCCACCCGGGCCCCGTTCACCGGCAGCGACCGGTCAGGGGTGCGGGTGGTGGTGGATCACGAGGCGGGCAACGAGCTGCTGGCCGTGCCGGAGGGCGGGTTGGTCGACGGTGGGGGGCCGACCGCAGCGGGGGCGGTGACCGAGGCTGATGACAACGGCCCGGTGGGTGCCGTCACCGCCGTCGAGGTCCGTCTCGACGGGCAGGCCGTGGCCCGGCGCTCGGTTCCCCGGAGCGGGCCGGTGGCGGTGGGCCTGATCGACGTGGGCGTCGACCCCGGCCCGGCCACCGTGTCGGTCGTGGCCGAGACCGACGGTGGGCCGGTCACGGTCTACGAGGGCGCCGCCGACCTGGTGGCCGGGCGCCGGCTGGTCATCCCGATCCGCGACGTGCCGCCTCCGCCCGGGGTGGCGGAGGGGCGGGACGTGTTCAACTCCCGGGCCGCCGGTTGCCCCACCTGCCACTCGGTCGACGAGGGCGACGACGGGATCGGACCGTCGTTGTACGGGGTGGCCACCCGGGCCGGGACCCGGGTGGAGGGGCTGACCCCCGAGCTGTACCTGCGCAACTCGATCCTGCTGCCCGACCAGTTCGTGGTGCCCGGCTTCCCCGCCGGCCAGATGCTGCCGATCTACCGGGAGCGGTTCAGCGAGGAACAGCTCGACGCCCTCGTCGCCTATCTGATGACGCTGACCGACGAGCCGGCGGGCGCCACGCAGACCACGGAGGGTGGGTGATGGACGTGCGGTCAGGGCTCGGGAACGATCTCCTCGGAGCCGGCGCCGGTGCCGTCGTCGAGCTGCCAGGTGCCGGTGAGGCGCCCGTCGTCGCCGATGGCGTAGGTGCCGGTGCCGCTGATCTCGCTTCCGTTGCCGGAAGCGACGGAAGTCCAGGTGACGGCGAGCTGGTTGCCGCTCCGGATCCCGGTGCCGCGCTGGAGGGCACCGGTGATGATCCATTCCAGGGCGAAGGTGTCGGGGGCGTCGGTGCCCGTGATGACGACCGTGCCGGAGTACTCGCCGCCCGTGGGGTCGGTGCCGTTGACGGTGTAGGTGCCGGGGAGCCCGCCGGTGCGGTCCTCGCTCGCCGGGAGGGCGCCGGGCAGGGCGAAGAAGTAGAGCATGAGGAGGAAGGCGACGGTACCGGCCGCCCACGCCAGCCTGGTACGGGTGCGTCGGCTCACGCCGCCGATTCTACGGGAACCCTTCGGGTTCCTCGGGTACGCCGTTGGCGTACACGCCCGCCTCTGGCGGGCTCTCGGGTCGGCGGCGGCCCGGTCGACCATGACGAAAGCCTCGGCCTCCCCCGCTGGGTGAAGGTGGCCGGCTGGACGGTGGCGGCACTGGTGCTGGCTGCCTTCGCCTTCACCGTCTGGCAGCCGATCCAGGTGCTCCCCCGTATCGAGCTGGCACCGGGCTACGCCCTGGTCGACCAGCGGGGCCAGCAGTACACGAGCGAGTCGGGCCGGGGGTCGGTGACCCTCTACAACTTCGCCCCGCTGGACTGCGGCGACCGGTGCGCCGGAACCGATGCCACGCTGGCCGAGGTGCTCAGCCGGGTGCCGGCCGAGGTGGACCTGGGCGACGTGGGGTTCCGGGTGGTGACGATCGCCCTCGACCCGGTGGGCGATGACCCCTCGGCCCTCGCCGCGGCGGCCGCCCGCTCCGGAGCCGACGGCGAGCGGTGGCGCTGGATCGGGGGCGGCGAAGACCGGGTGCGGACCCTGGTGGGCTCCGGCTTCCACCGCAGCATCGGCACCGGCCCCGACGGGGAGACCGCCGCCGATCCCGGGTTCGTGCTGGTCGACGGCAACGGGGTGATCCGGGGCGACTACCGCTACCGCACCACCGCTCCCGAGGTCGACAGGCTGGTGGGCAACCTGAAGGTGTTGGCGGGCGAGATCCGCAACGCCCACGGTGCCGCCACCGTCGCCTACGAAGCCGCCCACCTCTTCCTGTGCTACCCCTGAGGAGCCGACGATGACCGCCCTCCGAACCTCCGCCCCGCCGCCGCCGCCCACCCCCGAGCGGGCCCCCGCCCCGCCGCCGGCCCCCGGGCCGGCCGGCGAGGTCCCACCGCCCGCCCCGTCCCGGCACCGTCCCCGGTCGGCCGCCCTGCGCCACAGCCAGGCGCTGATGGGCGTGATCCTCGCCGTTCTCGCGCTGGTGGTGGTAGGGCCCCGCGTCGTGGCCCGCTTCCAGCCCCACCTCTACGCCGGCACCGTGCTCCAGAGCGACCGCCCGGCCCCCAGCCTGGAAGGGCTCACGTTCACCTCCGGTGAGCCGGTGACCATGCAGGCCCTCGAAGGCGACGTGACGCTGGTGTTCTTCGGGTACACCAACTGCCCCGACGTGTGCCCCACCACCATGGCGGCCCTGGGCCGCACGGTGGCCGGGTTGAGCCCGGGGGAGCGGGAACGGGTGCGGGTGCTGATGGTGTCGGTCGACCCCGCCCGCGACGACGCCTCCACCCTGGAGCGGTACGTGACGTCGTTCGACCCGACGTTCGAGGGGGTGCGGGGCCCGGACGACGTGACCAACCGGATCGCCAGCCTCTACGGCGTGTACTTCGCCCCCGACGACGCCGGAGGATCCACCATCGACCACAGTGCCTCGCTGATAGGGATCGGCCCCGACGGGGCACTCCGGGTGGTGTGGCCGCCGAACGTGACCGAGCAGGCGTTGGCCTCCGACGTGCGGGCCCTGCTGCCCTGAGGGCGGCGGGGCCGAGCCGGGGCCGGAAGGAGAGCAGATGATGGACGACGATGCCGCCGGGCACGACCTGGACGTGGTGCCCGAGACCGAGGCCTGGGAGTTGGTGCGGGGGCGGGAGTTGGGGCGCCTGGCGGTGTGCGTCGCCGGGGTGCCCGAGATCTTCCCCGTCAACTACCGGCTCGACACCGACGGGGCGGTGGTGGTCCGCACCGCGCCCGGGCTCAAGCTGGCCGGGGCCGTGCTGGGCGGCGAGGTGGCCTTCGAGGTCGACCAGATCGACGAGGCGGCCCATACCGGCTGGAGCGTCGTGATCCACGGTCGGGCCGCCGAGGTGGCCGGCACCGAGGCCCGGCTCCACGCCGAGGATCTGGGCGTCGACCCGTGGGTGTCATCCCCCAAGCACCGGTACCTCCGGGTGGCCCCGGACCGGATCAGCGGCCGGCGGGTCGGCTGAGGGTGGTTTGGCGGGGGCCCCATCCCCACCGCCCGGCCTATCGGTCTTGTTCGGGGGCTGGCGCCCCCGCCGGCCCTGCGGGCCTCCCCCATCTGCGGTGGGGGCCCCATCCCCACCGCCCGGCCTATCGGCCGGTGGTGGCGGCGAGCGAGTCGAGGCGGGTGGCGGCCCGGTCGACCTGGGCTCGGAGCAGGCCGTCGAGAGCCGAGCTCCACAGCCCGCCCGAGTAGGCCAGGCGCATGGTGAGCGAGCTGCCCCCGTTGCCCCCGTTGCTGGCGTCGCCGGCGGGGCGGGGCGCGACCGTGGCCTCCAGCACCCAGGCCGAGTGGCTCCGCCCGTCGATCTCGGCCCGCTCGAACCGGGCCTGGTGGCCCTCGTCGGCCACGGTGCGCACCATGCGGAGCCGTTTGGACCGGGCGAAGGGGCCGATCTTGGCCCGCAGGGTCACCAGCCACGCCGGTGGCTCCCCCTCGGCCCCGTCGGAGGCCGGCTCCACCCGGTGCACGATGTCGAGGAACTCGGGGTAGCGGGTGAGGTCGGCCACCAGGGGATAGACCCGATCGGGGCCGGTGGTGAGCTCGGCGCTGAACTGCTGATCCACCCCGCCAGCGTACGCTGGGGCGGGTGAAGTCACTGACGGTCCGGCTCGACGCCGACCTCGATCTGGTGGCCCTGGGGGCCCGATCGGGGCTCCTGTGGACCCGCCCCCAGGCCGACGATCCGGTGCCAGTGCTGGCCGGCATCGGCCGGGCCATCCGCCTCGACGTGGAGCGGCCGGGCGGGGCGGCCCAGGCCCAGGCGGCGCTGGCCGCCCTCGGCGGCCCCAACGAGGTGGGCGGCCCCGGCACCGGCGTGGTCGCCTTCGGGGCCTTCCCGTTCGACCGCACCGCCCCTGGCGAGCTGGTGGTCCCCGAGATCGTGGTGGGCCGGGGGGCCGACGGCCGTCGCTGGCTCACGATCGTGGGCGACGGGTCGCTCGGTCCCGACGACGCCCTGGCCCAGGCCCGCCAGGTGCTCGACGGTGGCCCCCCACCGGGATCGCCGGCGACCCCCGAGCCGACGTCGTACGACCTGCGCTCGCCCCTCCCGCCCGAAGTGTGGCGGGACGACGTGGTGGCCCCGGCCCGTGACCGGATCCGCCGGGGTGAGCTCGACAAGGTGGTGCTGGCCCGGGAGCTGGTGCTGGAGACCGACCATCCGCTCGCCCCGCCGGCCGTGATCGGCGCCCTGCGGGACAGCTTCCCCACCGCCATCGTCTTCCGCATCGGCGGGTTCCTGGGCGCCACCCCCGAGCTCCTGGTGAGCCGCCACGGCGACATCGTGCGGGCCCACCCCTTGGCCGGCACCGCCCCCCGCTCGGCCGACCCCGCCGCCGACGGCCGCCTGGCCGCCGGCCTGCTGGCCTCCACCAAGGACCAGGGGGAGCACCGCATCACGATCGAGTGGCTGCTCGACGGGCTGCTGCCGTTCTGCTCCTACGTCGACGCCGAGCCCGAGCCCACCATCGTGACGCTGGCCAACCTCCACCACCTCGGCACCCGGGTGGAGGGGCGGTTGTCGTCGCCTCCGGCGTCGGTGCTGGAGCTGGCGGCCGCCCTGCACCCCACGCCGGCGGTGGGAGGCGATCCCCAGGCCGCGGCGCTGGCCGTCATCGCCGAGCTGGAGCGGGCCGAGCGGGGCCTGTACGCCGGCCCCACCGGCTGGGTCGACGGGGCGGGCAACGGCGCCTTCGCCGTCGCCATCCGCTCGGCTCAGATCGACGGCCTCACCACCCGCTTCTTCGCCGGGGTGGGCGTGGTGGCCGACAGCGACCCGGAGGCGGAGCTGGCCGAGACCCGCACCAAGTTCCGGGCCATGCTGGGTGCCCTGATCCGCCCGTGACCGCGCTGAACCCGCCCGAAATTAGGAGCCTGAGCGGCGCTCAGCGCCGCTCAGGCTCCTAATTTCGGGCTTACTCGGGGTAGCGCCAGGGGACGGGTTGCTCGACGGTCTCGTCGATCGTCCACTGGGGGATGGCGATGTCGTCGCTCACCGGGTTGAACACCATCCGTACCCGGGTGCCGATACCCACCTGGGCCACCACCTCGGGCGGGGCCAGCGCGCCGTCGGCCGTCACCAGGTTGCCGACGATCCGCAGCGCCTCGTGCTCGGTCGGCTCCCCCCGTTGGGTGTCGAGCTCCACCAGCAGCACCAGATACGGGCTGTGCTCCCGGAACGAGGGCTGGATGGCGTGGTGCACCTCGGCGTAGCTGTACACCGCGCCCCGGGGCTCCACCTCCACCCAATCGTACTCACGGTCGCCCGTCCAGGGGCAGGCGGTGGTGGGCGGGTAGCGGAGCAGGCCCGACTGGCGGCCCCGCTGAAGGCGGAACACGCCCTCGGCGCAGGACCGGAAGTAGGCCAGGTTCTCCCGGTCGAGATCGTCGATCGATACGGGCATGCCGAGATGGGTTCCCTGCGGCATGGCGCTCACCAGCCCTTCTGCATCACGAGGGCCGAGCCGGTGGCCGGCATGGCCCATCCCAGGTTGGCCGTCAGCTCCGGGTCCCGGACCTGGCGGCAGCCCCCCTCCGAGTAGTCGTAGGTGTGCTGCCGGCGGCCGTCGGGCCCGGCCGGGCACGAGTCGTCGATGTCGTGGCGGAGCTGGCGCACGTTCTCGATCACCATGGACATGCCGTGGGTGTAGCCCTCGCACAGGTGGCCGCCCGAGGTGTTGTTGGGTCGGCCGCCCCCCAGCTCGATGATGCCGGACGACACGTAGTCGCCGCCCTCGCCCTTGGCGCAGAACCCGTAGTCCTCCAGCTGGAGCATGGTGGTGAAGGTGAAGGCGTCGTAGGAGCCGGTGATGTCGATCTCGTCGGGCCCCACGCCGGCGTTGGGCCACAGGATGTCCTTGGCGTAGTAGCCGGCCACCCGGGTGATCGGGCCGTGCTGGTAGTGCATGTCGAGCCGGGGCTTGGAGCAGCGGCCCACCACCGAGCGGATCGTGACCAGGGGCTGTCGCATGTCCCGGGCCCGTTCGGCCGAGGTGACGATCACGCAGGTGGCGTTGTCGGTCTCCACGCAGCAGTCGAGCAGGTGCAGCGGCTTGCACACCATGCGGCTGTTGACCACGTCGTCCACCGTCACCCGCTGGCGGTAGAAGGCCTTGGGGTTGTTGGAGGCGTGCCGGGAGTGGGCCACCTTCACCGCCGCCACCTGTTCGGGGGTGGTGCCGTACTCGTACATGTGGCGCATGAAGGTGGGGGCGAACATCTGGCCGGCGCTGCCCCAGCCGTAGGCCCGCCCGTGGAGGGCGTCGCCCGAGACGGGGGCGGCGGCCCGGGCCCCGGTACCCCCGATGCGGACCTGGCTGAAGCCGTTCATCGAGCGGAACACGGCGACCGTGTCGCACATGCCGGCCTCGATCACGCCCATGGCGATCCCGATCAGGGCCTCGGTGGACGAGCCGCCGCCGAAGCAGTCCATGTAGAAGTTGAGCCGGATGCCGAGGTCGCCGGCCACGAAGGGGGAGAAGGTGGAGTCGTTGCCGGAGTACGACAGCATCCCGTCGACGTCGGCCGCGGTGAGCCCGGCGTCGGCCATGGCGTTGCCCACGGCCCAGGTGGCCAGGCTGCGGGTGGTGCGTTCCTCACCGGGGGCGTAGCCCCGCTGGTAGGTGGTCTCCCCGATGCCGGCTATGGCGTAGCGGTTGCGGAGGTAGGGCGGGCTGGTGCCGTCGATATCGGTCACGTGGGCAGCTTTCCATGTGACAAACGGGCTCGCACGTTGGCCACCGGTGCTTCATACTGGTGAAGCGATGACAGGCAGCTGGGGCAGGTTGCCGTCGGGCATGAGCATGGCGGATCGCGCCGCAACTTCCGGGTTGCTTCCGTCCGGCCCGAGCTACGACGTGGCCGAGGAGCCGGCCCCCTGCGGCCCGGAGGCAGATCGGCCGGCCGCCCCGGGCGTGGCGCCGGCGCCGGTCCTGGCTCCCGCTGTCCGTCCGGCCGACGAGGCCCGATACCGCCACGCCGAGCAGCGGTGGTTCGACACCGTGAAGCTGCGGCCGAAGGAGCACTGGATCAACCTGCCGGGCCTGGACACGGTGGTGCGGGTGCTCGAGGTGGGGGAGGGGCCGCCGGTGCTGTTCCTCCACGGCGCCTCCAGCGGCGCCGCCGTCTGGGCCCCGCTGGCCGCCCGCCTGGCTGGCCGGCACCGCTGCCTGCTCGTCGATCGCCCCGGGTGCGGGCTGAGCCCGGCGCCGCCTGAAGCCCTCCGTTTCGGATCGGGCTCCGGGCGGCGCCGGGCGGACGCCTTCGACGGGTTCGCCGCCCTGGCCGACGAATTGGCGGTGGCCGTGCTCGACGGGCTGGGCGTGGAGCGGGCGGCGCTGGTGGCCACCTCGCTCGGCGGCCACCTCGGGCTCCGGGCGGCTGCCGCCCATCCCGATCGGGTGGAGCGGCTGGTGTGCCTGGGGTGGCCAGTGGGGGCGCCGGGAGACCCGGTGCCGTTGGCGGTGCGGCTGGCCTCGATCGGGTGGCTGGGCCGACTCGGCGCCCGCCTGCCGGTGAGCGACCGCACCGTGCGCAGGACGGTGAAGGGGCTGGCATCGGGGCCGACGCCCTCGGCCCGGCCGGAGTGGCCTGGTTCCGGGCCCTCCTCGACCGCACGCCGACGATGCGCAACGAGCTGGCCGCCGTCCCCCCGGTGCTCGGCCGCCGGGGCCAGCGGCCCGAGGCCCTGCTACCCGACGCCGTGCTGCGCCGGATCCAGGCCCCCACGCTGCTCGTGTGGGGTACCGACGACCCCTTCGGCGGCGCCTCGGCGGCCGAGGCCTTCGCCCCCCGGGTGCCGGGGGCCCGGCTGTCCCTCGTCGGCACCGGCCACGCCCCCTGGATCGACGCCCCCCAGCTGGTCGCCGTCACCACCGCCGCCTTCCTTGCCGGCCACGACGACTGAGTACGCCCGTCGGGCGTCGCCGATCTCGGCCGTTCTGCGCGACGTAAACCGCGCCACCCCACCGTTCTGTGTCACGTTCTCGCCGGATCTCGGAGGGTTCGCGACGCAGAATGCCGGCGGGTCGCGAATTCCGTCGCGCAGAATGGGGAGGAGGGAGGGCCGTGGCGGCCCTGTCAGCCGACCACGACGGTGGCGGAGGCGGAGCGGCCGAAGGTCTCGGGGGCGTAGAGCTCCTCGGCCCGGGCCGGGGGCACCACGAACGTGCCGGGGGTGGTGGCCCGGGCGGTGTAGCTGTAGGTGTAGGTGCCGCCCGGGAGGTAGCTGGAGAAGGCCTCGGCCCGGTCGTCGCGCAGGTTCTGGTGCTCGTACCACTGCCAGCACCAGCACCACCCCACCTCGGGCACCGCCGGGTCGCCGGTGTCGGGCGGCGGCGGGGGCGTGGGGGACGACGCCAGGGCCGGGTTGAGCGGCTCCAGCCCGGCCGGCAGCGGATCGACCAGGGCCACGTGATGGCGCACGGCGTCGGCCACCATCGTCACCGTCACCCGCACCGTGGCCCCCGGCTTCACCCGCCAGGTGCCGTCCGCGCTGCGGGTGACATCATCGGGGTCGCCGGTGGACTCATAGGTGCGGTCGACGACGAAGCCCTCGTCCCGCGGATCCAGCGTCAGGTCGGTCGGGGCGTAGCGCAGGCCGAGGCGCCAGTAGAGCCGGCCCGGCCCGTCCTTGGCCACCACCACCCGCTGGTCGCCTCCGGCGATCACGTCGGCCATCGGCACCACGGTGGCCGCCCGATCGGTGGTGCGGCCCTCGAAGCGGTGCTCGCTGGCGTAGAGGTCGCCCAGCCAGGCCCGGGCGGTGAAGCTCGGCTCCGCCGCCTCGAACGCGTCGAAGTAGTGCTTCAGGGCGAGGAGGATGAAGGTGTTCTCGAAGGCGTTGGCCCACCGCCCCTTCACCCGGCTGGCCAGCAGCCCGTTCACCACCTTGGGGATGAGGTCCGACGAGGGCTGTTCGCTGATTAGGGCGTCGAGCACGATCCCGTCGGTCCGCCGATCCGACGCCGCCACCACGGCGGCGTCGGCCTGCTCGGTGAAGCCGGTGGCGAAGCTGGCGGCCCCGGCGGTGTCGGTGGCCGAGTTGGCGATCGAGCGACCGATGGCGGCGGTGGCCGCCGCATCGTCGAGGGCGGGCCACAGCCAGGCCAGGGCGTCGAGGGGCAGGGCGTCGCCCTCCCGCCGGTAGAGGGCCAGGGCCTTGGCCGGGTCGCCGGTGCCGCCCTGGTGGCGGACGTTCAGGGCGTAGGCGCTGAGCGTGGCCCGGCCCTCCGGCCCGAGCCCGGCCGGGAACAGCGACTCGACGTCGGCCAGGCGGCCGAGGGCGGCCGTCAGGGCCTCGGCCGGCACGCTGTAGCCGGCCCCCTTCGCCGCCAGCAGGGCGTGGGTGGCCTGGATCGACGTCCAGGCCTCCGAACGCCGGCCCCGCTGCCACGACGGGAACCCGCCGTCGTCGTTCTGCAGGGCCACCAGCCGGGTGATGTCCCGGTCGACCTGGGCGTTCAGCGCCGCCGGGTCGGGCAGGCCCTCGGCGTCGAAGGCGTCGAGCACATCACGGAGGGCGGCCACGGCCAGGATGCGGGAGGCGTAGGCCTCGGCCATGTCCCAGCGGTAGTCGTCGAGGAAGAGGACGGCGTCGGTCAGCGACTGCAGCGCCGTGGCCGAGGTGTCGATCTCGAGGCCCCCGAACTGGGGGAACACATCCGACGGGGCGGAGAAGGGCTGGGCCACCGCCGCCGGCCCACCGGCTGTGGCATCCGATCCGTCGATCGTGCCGTAGGTGGCGAAGGCCTCGGTGGTGGCCGGGGTGTACACCGGCAGCTCGACGGCGGCGGCGTCGGCCTCGGGCCCGGCGGCGGTCGCGGCCACGGCCCGGAACCGGGCGGTACCGGCCTGCTCGGCCGAGGCCGGGAAGCGCACCTCCACCCGGTCGTTGGCCGGCACCGTCACGCGCTTGCCGGCGGGCCCGGTGAGCGACAGGTTGGCGGCGTCGAGGGCCACGTCGACCTCCAGGGCCGCCCCCGTCTGGTTCTGGACCACCACCGGCAGCTCGAATCGGTCGCCGAAGTTGAGGAACCGGGGGGCCGACGGGCGAACCATCAACGGCAGGCGGGCCGTGATGGTCGACTCTCCCTGGCCGAAGCGCTGGGCCCCGTCCACCGCCACCGCCATGACCCGGTAGCGGGTCAGGTTGTCGGGCAGGGGCACGTCCACCGTCACCGTGCCGTCGGGGCCGGTTGAGCGGTCGGGGGCGTAGACAGCCACCGGCTGGAGGTCGGACCGCAGCTGGATGGGCTGGCCGACCTGGTCGGCCCCCTCGGCCTTGGCCGCCATCTCGTCGACCGGGGCCGACGACCGGGCGGCGGCGGTGGTGGCCGTCGCCATCGGTGGCGCACCGCCGGCGCTCTCGAGCGCGGCGTCGCCGGACGCGGTGTCGGTCCCGCTGCCCAGGCCGGCGGCCACCAGATCGGGCCGGCCCAGCAGGATCGAGGCCCGGGTGTACTCGCCGTACACGTTGGAGTACCAGGGGCCGTAGAACATGTCGAGGGGGTCCACCAGGTCGTAGCCGGTGAGCGACAGCACCGCCTCGTCCACCACCAGCAGGGCCACGTCGGCCCCCGCCACCGGTGCGCCGTCCGGTCCGGCCACGGCCACCGTCACCGTCGTGTCGGCTCCGGGTGAGAGGTTGGCGGCGGCCGGGGTGGCCGTGACCGCCAGGGCCCGGGTGGTCGGCGGGACCTTCAGCTCCACCGTCCCGACAGCGAACGCGGGGCGGGGCGGTGCACCGTCGGCCGGGGTGCCGTCGTCGTCGAGGCGGGGGGCGGTGCCCACCAGGTCCACCTGCACGGTGACACCCGGCGTCCAGGCCTCGTCGATCGGGATCTCCACCACTGCGCTGCCGTCGTCCGCCTCGAAGGGCACTGTGGACACGATCGTGCCCCGGCTCACCGTGGCCAGGCCCGACGCCGGCCCGAACGGGCTCTGGACCAGCAGCCGGGCCGTGTCGCCGGCACCGTAGGTGGGCTGGTCGGGCACGATCGTGACCTGCTCCTGGGTGACGAGTCGGGCCGGGCGGGCCTCGCCTCCCGACACCCACACGGTGAGCTGGCTGCGGTTGCGGTGGCCCTGGGCGTCGGTCACCACCGCCGTCACCTGCCAGGTGCCGCCCACGTCGGTAGCCAGCTCGCAGCGCATGGCATCGGGAGTGGGATCGCCGGGGGCCATAGCCACCGAGGTGAGCGCGCAGGTCTGGGTGTCGTCGCCCAGCTCTTCGGTCCAGGCGCCGTTGCGGTACACCCACTCGAGGCGCCCCGCCGTCACCTCCACCGGGCGGTCGGCCAGCGGGTTGCCGTCGACGTCGGTGACCACGGTGTCGATCCGCAGCGGCGTGCCCTGTTCCACGAAGGGGCGGTCGGTGCGCAGGCCCACGTAGGCCCGGGCCGGGTGGACCAGGAGGTCGGTGCGCGACGCCCACGTCTGGCGGTTGACGTCGGTGACGGCGGCCTCGGCCGTGACCGTGGTGGGCAGGTCGACCGCCGGACCGTCGAAGTCGAGCCGGAGATAGTGCGAGCCGTCGGTGCCGGTCCGCCCGGTGAACGTCTCGACCACGGCCTCGGAGCCGGGCGGGCATCCCGGGGGGAAGCAGGACGGGCCGCCGAACCGGGCCCCGCCGAACCCGTCGCCGAAGCCGGCCCCGGGCCCGCCGACGAGCCACCACGGCTGCCAGATCCCGAACGTGAACGGCTGCCAGCCCGGAGGGCGGTAGGTGGTGGTGGTTGTGGTGACCGTCCACGTGGTGTCGGCATCGGGCAGGGGACCGCCGGCGTAGTAGGCGGCATCGGCGGCCACCGTGGCCGGTTCGGTGGTGTAGTACGGGCCGGGCGACTCGGGCCGGGCCGTCACCTCGAACTCGGGGGTGCGGAACTCCTGGATCTGGAACTGGTGGGTCCAGGACGCGGCACCGGGGTCCATCTCCGGCACGTCGGCCGTCAGCTGGACCCAGGCCGGGCCCAGGTTGGCCCCGGCCGGCAGGGTGACGCTGAGGTTGAAACCGCCCAGCGGGTTCAGGGGGACGGCGCCCGACCCCAGCGACGCGCCCTGGGGATCGAAGGCCTGCCAGGTGACGGTGGTGGCTCCCGGTAGCTCGGGTTGGGCGTCGCCGGTGTTGGCCAGGCGGCGCAGCCAGCCCGTGATCCGGGCCGTCTCGCCCGGTTTGTAGACCCCGCGGTCGTCGAAGGTGTACCAGCGGGCCTCGCTCCGGACCGGGCTGGGCACCCAGCCCCCGTACATCGACGACGCCAGCACGGCCTGGGCTCCGGGGCCGCCGGGGCCGCCGGGATCGGCGGCCTCCAGCCCCAGGACGGCGGCGGTGAGCGGCAGGGTGGCCACGCCGTGCCCGTCGGTGGTCACCGGGTCGCCCGAGCCGAGGGGCGTCACCTCGACGCCGGGCCGGGGCCGGCCGGTGGTGAGGTCGGTGGTCCACACCAGGAGCCGCTGGCCATCGACGATGGCGTCGATCCCGAGCGTGGTGGCCTGGACCCAGGCCCAGGTGGGCCGGTTCATCCAGTACTGGTCGCTCGTCGGCTCGACGGTGCGGGTGGGCGCCACCCGCACCACCAGCTGGCCGGTTCCGGCCTGAGCGAAGGCGTCGCCCAGGTCGATCACGGTCTCGGCTGGGGCGTCGGCGTCGGCCGTCACCGGCACCTCGGCCGACAGGACCTCGGGGAAGGGCGGGGCTCCGGGGTCGGTGTCGGACCAGGTGGTCTCGAGGAAACGCTGGAAGGCGGCGAGGTCGCCGCCGGACACCTTCCAGGCCGTGACCCGCAGCGAGGGCTGGTTGACGGTGGAGACGGTGAGGGTGGGGCGGGCCGCCATGGGGTCGGTGGTGAGGTACTGGCGGGGGAACGGTTCGAGGCGGGGCTGGGCCGGGCCGATCTCCACCTTCTCGGTGTGGTCCGAGCCCAGGGTCTGGCCGAACGTGTCGGCCAGGCCGGCTCCCACCCGCACGGTGTAGGTGGTGCGGCCCTTGGTGGCCCCGGTGATCACGAGCTGGTTGCCGCTGGCGGTGACCCGGAGCCCGGGCACGTCGGGGCTGACGGTGACCAGGCCGGGGTCGAACCGATCGACGTCCACCGGGTTGTTGAGCTCGATGGCGATCGGGGTGGCCGGCTGGCACGGGCCGCCGTAGTTGCACTGGTGGCCGGTCACGGCGAAGGCGTCGAACGTGCGGCCCGTGTGGCGGCTGGCATCGGCGGTGGTGCGGGGGCCCTCGGCCGACGGCGTGCCGGGACCGATCTCGATCGCCAGGTCGGCGGCGGCGGGCAGCGGCTCGTCGGGCCGGAACGCCACCCACCGGCCGGCCAGCGCGCCCTTGACGGCCCGGGCGGCGGCGTTGTCGGCGTCGATCTCCTCGGGTGAGGCCAGCCGCACGGCCCGCTCGTCGCCGTCGGCCGTGAGCGACACCGTGGCCAGCACGGCCTCGGGGTCGACCTGCTGGTCGAACACGGCCACCAGCACCGGGGTGAGGCCCACCGGGGCCGACAGGTCGGTGAACGACGCCACCTGGGGGGCGGGGGTGGCGAAGGTCCAGCGGTACGCCTCGGCCAGCTCGCCCCCGTTGGCCGACCGCGTGCCGGCCGGCACGGTCACGGTGTACTCCGTGGCCGCCGGCAGCCGGTCGGGGGTGCCGTTGGCGTCGGGGCCGGGCACCACCTCGAAGCGCAGGGTGCGGGTGCCGATCCAGCGCCAGCGGCCCTCGACCGTGGGCTCCAGCGTCACGGGCACGTCGGCCGATGCCACGTCGTCGACCGTGCCGATCGGCACCATGGCCTGGTCGAAGGTGACGGTGAGGAACGGAGCGACGCCCACCTCGCCCTCGGGTTGGACCCGCAGCACGTGGAGGGGGCCGGTGGCGGTGGCGGCGGGGTCGGGCGGCTCGGCCGACAGCGGGGGGAAGGGGGCGGTGATCGTGTCGCCCACCAACGGAGGGGGCAGCGACAGGGCCGGACGGTTGAACCCCGTGGCATCACCGGGCTCGGCCGTACCCGGGCCGGCGTCGGGCAGGCGGGCCAGCAGGGCCTCGACCTCGGCCGCCGACAGGGCGGTGCCGTCCACCACCGGTGTGCGCAGCGCTTCCGGGGCCAGCGGCTGGCCCTCGCTCAGCAGGACCCGGAGCTGATCCGAACCCGATCCGCCGCGGCCAGATCCCACCGGTCCTCCTCCTCCGTCGCCGCCGGGGGCGGCACCATCATCATCTCCGAACAGTGAGCAGCTCGTGGCCATCAATGCCAGCGCCACGACGCAGGCCAACGCCCGCTGCCAGCCCCGCACCTGTTTCCCCGATCCACTGGTCGCAACCATGACGCTCTCCTCGTCCTGGCTTTGACGATGCCATCCCGCCCGCTGGTTCCCGCTGCGGCGGTGAAATCTCGGGAGCGTCGCCCGGCTGGATCCACAGGACCGACGACCATGGACCGGCCGCCCCGATCGGCGCTTCCCCCAGGTTCCCCCAGGGGACCAGCGAGGGCGGACCAGTCGCCGTGGAGGAGCCGCCGGAGTACCACCTCTCCTACGGGTTCGCCGTCTATTACCGGGTGCAGGGTGCAGGAGGGACGGCCCGACCGGTCAGCTGGTCGGCCGGGGGCACGGCTCAGAAGTGATAGGGGAAGCCGGCCCAGTTGGGGTCGCGCTTCTCCAGGAAGGCATCGCGGCCCTCCTGGGCCTCGTCGGTCATGTAGGCCAGGCGGGTGGCCTCGCCGGCGAACACCTGCTGACCCACCAGGCCGTCGTCGATCAGGTTGAGGGAGAACTTGGCCATCCGCTGGGCGGTTGGGCTCTTGGAGCAGATCTCCCGGGCCCACTGCAGAGCTTCGGTCTCGAGGTCGGCGTGGTCGATCACGGCGTTCACCGCCCCCTGGAAGTGCGCCTGCTCGGCGGTGTACGTGCGGCCCAGGAAGAACACCTCCCGGGCGAACTTCTGGCCCATCTGGCGGGCCAGATAGGCCGAGCCGAAGCCGCCGTCGAAGCTGGCGACGTCGGTGTCGGTCTGCTTGAACCGGGCGTGCTCCCGGCTGGCCAGCGTCAGGTCGCACACCGAGTGCAGGCTGTGGCCTCCGCCGGCGGCCCACCCCGGCACCACGCAGATCACCACCTTGGGCATCATCCGGATCAGGCGCTGGACCTCGAGGATGTGGAGCCGGCCGGAGCGGCCGGGGTCGATCGTGTCGGCCGTCTCGCCCTCGGCGTAGCGGTAGCCGTCCCGGCCCCGGATCCGCTGGTCACCGCCGGAGCAGAAGGCCCAGCCCCCGTCTTTGGGCGAAGGTCCGTTGCCGGTGAGGAGCACGCAGCCCACGTCGGTGCTCATCCGGGCGTGGTCGAGCGCCCGGTACAGCTCGTCCACCGTGTGGGGGCGGAAGGCGTTGCGGATCTCGGGCCGGTTGAACGCCACCCGCACCGCGCCGACCTCCCTGGCCCGATGGTAGGTGATGTCGGTGAAGTCGAAGCCGGGCACCACGTCCCACGCCTCGGGATCGAAGATCTCCGACACCTTCGCCGTCGGTGACGGGGAGTTGGACGCCGCAGCTTGTTGGTCGGTCATAGGCGATCAGGCTATTGGCCGGCCCCGTCCTTGGGAGCGGCGGTTGGTTCAAGCCGATCGCGGCTCTCGCCCCCGTGTCTCGGATCGGGCTGAGCACACCCGGGACGGGATGGCGTTCACTCTCGAACGGGTCGCTGCTGCGGCGGAGACCCCCGCCTCCTGACCGGGCTTCCTGACCGGGCTTCCTGACCTGGCCGCCCGGCTGCGCCGTTCAGAGTGATAGGGGGCGTGGGGTCTGTACCGTTCGACGGATGCCGATCAAAATGGAGAACGTTGGCATTGCTGTCCGCGACCTCGACGCCACGATCGCCTTCTTCACCGACCTCGGTTTGACCGTCATCGGCCAGGCCACCATCAGTGGAGAATGGGCCGACACCGCTGTCGGTTTGGACGGCAACCACGCGAGGATCGCGATGCTGCAGACACCGGATGGCAACGGACAACTGGAGCTGTTCGAATACATTCACCCGGACGCGATCGACACGGAACCCACCCGGCCCAACGAAATTGGCATGCACCGCGTCGCCTTCTCCGTCGATGAGATCGACGATGCCCTTGCGATCGCAGCGAGGCATGGATGTCACCCACTGCGGGGTGTCGCGACCTACGAGGATGCGTACAAGCTGACCTACGTGCGCGGCCCCAGCGGGATTCTTGTGATGTTCGCCGAGGAGCTGACGAGTCGCTGACCCTGATAGACCAGGCGCGACGGCGGCGTCTCGGTAAAGGCCGGCGGTGCACGCGGATTTTCCGCGGGAGATCCAGCGTCACTTGGCGGAGGCCGGCTGGGCCAGGCAGGTAGCGATCCAGTGGTGGTCGAGGCGGTGGCCGTCCCAGGTGGGTAGCGGGTCTGCCGTCGGTTGGGGCCACGGTTGGGGGAGCGGCGCAGGCGGGCGGTGGTAGGGGTGGCCGTCGGCTCCCCAGGCGGTGACGGAACCGGTGGGTTCGAGCCGGAGGGTGATGTTCCGGCGGTGGACGAGCCGGTGATGGGCGGCGCAGATCAACAGGAGGTTGTCGGGGCGTCGTGATCCGCCGTGGATCCAGTGGGTGAGGTGATGGGCTTCGCGTCGTCCGGTGTGATGGCAACCCGGAAACCGGCAGGTCGGATCTCGTAGGGCGAGGAGGCGACGGGTGGCTGTGGTCGGGTAGCGCTGTTGGCGGTAGGTCCCGTCGGGGTCGGCGGTGATGACGGGCCCATCGCAGGCCGCAGCGGCGGCCGTGCCGGGATCGATGGTGATCCCGATCTCGGTGGCGCACGTCCCCGGGTTGCCATCGCCGTCGTCGTCACCGGCCGGTCCTGGGGCGAGGGTGTCGGCGGTGGTCACGATGGTGACCGTGGGGGTGGCGATCTCGGGGCCGAGGACCAACTCGACCATGGCGTCGGCCCGGCGGGCGGCGATCGGGACACCGGCTTGCGGGGTGGTGTGGTCCTGGACGGCGGCGATCACTGCGGCCCTCTCGACGGCTGGTACCCGCAGGGTGATGACCAGCGAGCCGTCGTCGTCGGCCTGGCGCCACGACAACGAGCGCGTGGCCTCCTGGTGATCGGCGTCGGCGGCCTGGATGTGGCGCTGGTTGCGGACGATCTGCTCGACCTGGGCCGCGGTGGCGTCGAGGGCCACGTTCAGCCAGGTGGTCTCGGTGGCCGGCGTGGCGATACGGGTGACGGCCCGCACCTTGGACCAGGTGATCGCCCCCGAGTTGAGAGCCTGGGCGATCGCCGGCAGGCAGCGCAGGGCCTGGGCTACCCGGATGTGCTCCGAGGCCGCCACCGACCCCAGGCCGCAGCGCCACGACAGCCACTGGGCGGGGCTCACACAACCGTCGTCCTCCCAGGCCTCGCGGTCGAGGAACTCGCCCAGCAGAGCGAGGAACCGGGCCTTGGACGCTGCCTCGACGGCCGACGCCCCGGCCAGGGCCGCCGCCAACCCCTCCACCGACAGCCCGGCCGGGTCGTCCCAGCCGGTTCGGTCCCCCGGGTGTCCCGCCGTTCGTGTCATCGCCGCCTCCCTCGTGTCGATGGTGGCGGCGCCGCAGCCGGCATCGCCACCCACCCCGACAGTACGCAGGGGGTGTGACATCGAAGGCCGGGCAGATGCAGATGCAGACGCAGATGTAGAGGCCGGCGCCGTCGCCAGGATTTCCCGCGGGAAATCCGGCGATCACTGGGCCGGCGCGCCGCCTCCGCTACTTGATCCGGGCCGTACCCAGGGCGCCGGCCCGGCGCAGGGCGGTGATCCGGGCCTCGTCGTAGCCGAGCACGGTGCGCAGCACCTCCTCGGTGTGCTGGCCCAGTTTGGGGAAATGGGTGGGCCGGGGCGGGGTCCGCGACAGTTGGATCCGGGTCCGCTCGATGGGAACCCGGCCCCGATCGGGGTGCTCCACCTCGGCTAGGTGGCCCAGATGGGCCATCTGGGGGTCGGGCGGCATGGCGGCGTGGAGCACGGCGTGGGCCGGTACCCCGGCCGCCTGCAGTGCCGTCTCGGCCTCGGTGGGCGGCCGCTGCGACGACCAGGCGGTGATGGCGGCGTCGATCTCGTCGGCTCGGGCCCGGCGCTCTGTGAGGCCGAACCGGGCCCACTCGGGCCGCCCGATCACGGTGCACAGGCGGGCCCAGTCGTCGTCGTGGCGGCAGGCCACGGCCACCCACTCGTCGTCGCCGCCGGCGGCGTACACGGCGTGGGGGCTCATGTCGTCGTCCGCGTTGCCCAGCCGGTCCCACGGCGACCCGTTGACCTGGTGGTCGAGCACGGCCGGCATGGCGTAGTTGAGCGTGGACTCGATCTGGCTCTGGTCGATGTACTGGCCCTCGCCGGTGCGGCGCCGGTGGTCGAGCGCCGCCATCACCGCCGCCACGCTGATGCGGGGGGCGCAGTAGTCGGTGTAGGCCCCGTAGGGTCCCGACGGCTTCAGGTCGGACCAGCCGGTCGGTGTGACAAGCCCCGCCGCCGCCGCCCCCATCGTGCCGTAGCCGGCCACGTAGGCGTGGGGCCCGTCCTGGCCCATCAGGCACGAGCTGATCATGATGAGGTCGGGCTTCACCTTGCGCAGCGACTCGTAGTCGAGGCCCCACTTGGTCATGGCCCGGGGTGAGAACGACTCGGTGACCACGTCGGCCCACTGCACCAGCTCGAGCAGCACCTCGCGGCCCTCGGGCGAGTTGGGGTCGACCGTGATGCTCTGCTTGTTGGCGTTGATCGAAGCGAAGCCGAACGACCCCTCCTTCGACACCTTGCCGTCGTACCACGGGGCGAGCAGGCGGGCCGTGTCGAGCCGGGCCTCGTTCTCCACCCGGATCACGGTGGCCCCGTACTGGGCCAACACGCCGGACGACTGGGGCCCGGCCATGACCCACATCATGTCCAGCACCTTCACCCCTTCCAGGGGGAGGTGGGCCGACTCGGACTGGTCGAGGGCGGCGGAGGCGCCGGCCGGAGCCGGCCCGGGGGCCGAGGCGGCCGCCAGCTCGGCCAGCACCTCGTCGGTGTGCTGACCGATGCGGGGGGCGGGGGAGCGGGGTCGGCTCCGGGGCCGGGTGGAGCGGACCAGGTGGTCGGCCAGGAGGGCCTGGGAGCCGTCGGGCAGCTCCTCGGCGGTCCAGAACTCCCGGTGGGCCAGCTGGGGGCTCTCGTACAGGTCGTCGAAGGTCGAGACCGGCACCAGCAGCAGCTTGCGGTCGAGGGCGGCCGAGAACAGCTCGGCCTTGGTCCGGGTGGCCAGGAAGGCGCCCACGGCGTCCCGGAGGGCGACCAGGTCCTCCCGGGGGGCGTCGCCCGAGCGGATCGCCCGCAGATGCACCGTCCAGTCCCGGTCGGTGATGCCCTCGGCCCCGTGGCCCTCGGCCACCATGAACTGCATGAGCCGATCGAGGAACGGCTTGTTCACCGGGTCGAGGGCCAGCGTCACCGACACATAGCCGTCGGCCACCGGCCAGATGAACGGGAAGTCGATGCCCTGGAGGGTGAAGCCGCCGGCCCGGACGATCGGGTTGTGGCCCACCACGTCGGCCGACTGCATGAACTGGGCCGTGAGGTTGGTGGCCCGCTGGGCCGTCACCTCCACCTTCTGGCCCTGGCCGCTGCGCTGCGCCTCCCACAGCGCGATCAGGGCGCCCCCGGCGGCCTCGGCCGCAGCGTGGGTCCAGGCCGGCACGGCGGCGGCCCGCAGCGGCGGCCGGCCGGCTTCCCCGGTGAGGGCCATGGCACCCGAGGCGGCCTGCACGATCAGGTCGGTGGCGGCGTAGGTGGCCTTGGGTCCATCGGGGCCGAACGGGGTCATCGACACCCACACCAGGCGGGGGTTGACGGCCGCCAGTGCGTCATAGCCGAGGCCCCGGGCCTGCCAGGCACCCGGGTCGGCCGACTCGACGAGGATGTCGGCCGTCCGCACGAGATCGAGGAAGGTGCGGCGCTGATCGGCGTCGTCGAGGGCGAGCACCACGCTGCGGTCGCCCCGGGCCATGGCCCACCAGGTCAGGGACTTCTCCGGATCCGGGGTGCCGCCGGCGAACCGGCCCCGGTGGCGGGCGGGGGAACCGCCGGGAGGCTCCACGTGGATGACGTCGGCCCCCAACTCGGACAGGATCCGGGAGCAGAACAGCCCCCGCTCGTCGCTGAGGTCGAGGACCCGGTAGGGCTCCAGCATGGCGTCCGTCCTCCTGAGTGCGTGCGCCGCCCGGCTCGCCCGGGCGGACCCCCTTCTTGCCGGCCGACGCTACTGTGTCTCCCCCGGAGACCTTAAGTTTGGTCCCCTCAGCAAGCCGCCTCAGCGAAGGGTGCCGGCTCAGCGAAGGGTGCCGGCTCAGCGAAGGGTGCCGGGTTCCAGGGCTTCGAGCACCGAAGCGGTGAGCCGGCCGTGGAGGGCCAGGTTGGCCGCCCGGTCGCTCCGCACGACACACACCCGCACGCCGGGAGCCGCCGCCCCGTCGGCCGTGGCCGGGCGGGGCGGGAGCGGCCAGGAGTCGACCTCCAGGCCGTGGGCCCGGGCCAGCGCAGCCAGGTCGGTGCCGTGGGGGGTGCCGAACAGCTGCTCGAAGCGGTCGGCCGCCACCTGGGTGGCCTGGGGGAGGAAAGAGAAGATGCCGCCGCCGTCGTTGTCGACCACCACCACGTCGAGCGCTATCGGCCGGTGTCGGAGGGCGGTCAGCGACGACGCGTCGTGGAGGAAGGCGACGTCGCCCACCAGCACCGTGGTGGGGCGGCCACCGATGGCCACGCCGATGGCGGTGGCGATCACCCCGTCGATCCCGTTGGCGCCCCGGTTGGAGAACACGTCGATGTCGTTGCGGCTGGGGCCGTACCACTCCACGTCCCGTACCGGCATCGACGACGACACCACCAGCGCCCCACCGGCCGACACGCCGGCCACCACCGCTCGCGCCACCTCCACCTCGCTCACGGTGCCGGGCCGGCCGTCAGCGTGCTGCTCGCCGGGTCCGTCGCCCCCGGAGCCCCCGGTGCGCAGGTGGCGGCCGATGGCGGCGGCGGCGAGGCGGTCGGCGTCGAGCCAGACGTCGGCGGTGGGCGCCGGCTTCACGTCGGGATCGAGGGCGTCGAGCAGGGCCGCCACGGCGCCGGGGGCGGCCACCACGGTGGCGGCCACCAGCTCAGGGTCTATCCAGCGGCTGTCGTCGACCACGGCCACCACCCGGCCCGGCGGATCGGCGGCCGGCAGCCCGGTCAGCCACTGGCCCAGCACCTTGCTGGCCAGCGGCTCGCCCAGGCGCAGCACCAGCTCGGGCCGGGCGGCGGACAGGAACCGGTCGCTGCGCAGGAGGGCGTCGAAGTGGGCGACGGCATGGCTGCCGCTCCGGCAGCCCGAGCGGTGGTCGGCCACGATCGGCCACCCCAGGCGCCGGGCCAGGGCGTGTACCACGGGGGCCGGCGGGCTGCCCCGGCCGGCCACGATCACGCCGGGCCGGGCCTCGCCATCGGGGGCGACGAGCGACGCCAGCGCTGCGGCGGCGTCGAAGTCGAGCCCGGTGCCGGCCCGGGTCGGCACCACCTCGTACCAGGGGCTGCCGCCGGGACGGCCCGGCGGCAGATCGCCGGGCGCGCCCACCAGGGGGTCGCGGAAGCTCAGGTTGGCCTGGACCGGGCCGGGGCGCCCCGACCACCCCAGGGCTTCGGCCACCAGCCGAGAGGCCAGCGGCCGCCAGGTGGTGGCGGTGCCGGCATCGGGCACGCCGGGTTGGGCGAAGAACCGTACCGACGGGCCGTACAGGCGGGTCTGGTCGATCGTCTGGGGGGCACCCAGGTCCCACAGCTCGGGCGGCCGGTCGGCGGTGCAGGCGATGAGGGGCACCGACGAGAGGTGGGCTTCCACCACGGCGGCGTGGAAGTGGGTGGCGGCGGTGCCGCTGGTGCACAGGGCGACGGCGGGCCGGCCGGTGGACAGGCCATGGCCCAGGGCGGCGAAGGCGGCGCTGCGCTCGTCGGTGAAGACGGCCACCTCGATCCGGGCGTCGGCCGCCAGTGCCAGGGCCAGGGGAGTGGAGCGGGAACCGGGGGCGACGCAGGCCAGGGTGACGCCGCCCCGCACCCACTCGTCCACCAGCGTGGCGCAGAACGTGGCGGCCACGGTCGTCTCGGTCACCCCGCCCACCGTATCCGGCGCCATCCGCCCCGGCGGGATCCACGGCCAGCCCCGATCTGGTGCCGGTGGGCGTCACCGGTGACGGTGTGGGGCATCAGATCGTGGGGGCCCGATCTGGTGCCGGTGGGCGTCACCGGTGACGGTGTGGAGCATCAGATCGCGGGGGGTTTGCGGGCATGCTGGGGCCATGAGCGAGCAGGGTCTGGCGGCGGAGGTGTGGGGCCGGGGCGAGCGGCTGGTGTTGGCGCACGGCTTCACCCAGAACAGCCGGTGCTGGGGGCCGTTCGGCCACGATCTGGCCGCCGATCACGAGGTGGTGGCCGTGGACCTTCCGGGCCACGGCCGCACCGATCCGGCCCACGACACGGCCGACCTCGCCGCGGCCGGCCGGCTCCTGGCCGAGATCGGGGGCGACGCCGTCTACGTCGGCTACTCCATGGGCGGTCGCACCGCCCTCCATGCCGCCCTGGCCCGTCCCGACCGGGTCCGGGCCCTGGTCCTGATCGGGGCGACGGCCGGGATGGACGATCCCGCCGCCCGGTCCGCCCGGCGCCAGGCCGACGACGCCCTGGCGGCCGACCTCCTGGCCGGCGGTCTCCCGACCTTCCTCCAGCGATGGCTGGCCAACCCGCTGTTCGCCGGGCTGCCCCCGTCGGCCGCCGCCGTGGAGCAGCGGCTGGCGAACCGGCCCGAAGGGCTGGCCGACAGCCTCCGCCACACCGGCACCGGCACCCAGGAGCCCCTGTGGGGGGACCTGGCGCAGCTCACGATGCCCGTTCTGGTGCTGGCCGGCGCCGACGACGCCAAGTTCACGGCCGAGGGCAGCCGGTTGGTGGAGCACCTGCCCCGGGCCCGGATGCGCACCCTGCCCGGCACCCACGCCGTGCACCTGGCCCAGCCCACGGCGGCGGCCGCCGCGGTGCGCTCGTTCCTGGCCGCCGAGCTGGGCTGGGAGTACTGAGGTCGGCCCCCGCCGGCCGACGGCTCCGCCGGGCGGCGAGGGTGGGTTACAGCTCGACCCGGCGCAGCGTGTGGCGGGCGAGCACATCGGGGTCGGGATCGGGGGCGACGCCGGGAGATGTCGGCACCTCGATGCGGCCGCCGGCCATGGCCAGGTCGGGCCACGGGTCGGCGGCCAGCCAGCGGCCGGCGGGCGACACGTCGCCGGTGACGGTGAAGCCCGGGAGGCTGGCCAGGGCGGCCAGGGCGTGGCGGCCGAGACCCGTTTCCACCATCCCCCCGGCGGTCAAGGCCAACCCGGCGCTCCGGCACCAGCCGTGCAACTCCCGGGCCGCGGCCAGCCCGGCGAGACGGGACGGTTTCACCGCCACCCCCCGCAGGGCCCGGCGCCGGTGCAGCTCCTGAACGGCCGGCAGGTCGACGGCGGCCTCGTCGGCCACCACCATCAGGTCGGAGCCGCTTGTGGCCGCCACCAGGTCTGCCGCCCACCCGGGCTCGGCGGGCGGGAACGGCTGCTCCAGGGCGCCGAGCCCGTCGTCGCCCAGCGAGGCCAGCAGGGGCAGGTCGGCGGCGCCGTAGGAGCCGTTGGCGTCGGCGTGGAGGTCGAGGTGGGGGCAGCGCGCCTTTACCGCCGTCACGACCTCCCGGTCGTGACCCGGCATGATCTTGATCTTCACCCGGCCGAAGCCTTCGGCCGCCAGCTCCGCCGCCCGGTCGGCCACCTCGGCCGGGGCGCCCAGCCCCACCACCGCTCCGGCCGGAACCGAAGATGCCGGTCCCGCCCCGCCGGAGTCGGCCGGCGCGGTGTCGGCCAGCACGGTGTCGGCCGGCGCGGTGTCGGTCAGCACGGAGTCGGCCAGCCACGAGGCCAGCGATCGCCCCGTCGAGCGCAGCGCGGCGTCGAGCAGCGCCATCTCCACGGCGGCCTTGGCCATCGGGTTGCCGGGCACATCGGCCAGGCGGCGGGCGGCACCGGCAGGATCGCACCGCTGCCCGACGAGACGGGGCAGCATCGTGCCGGCCAGCACGTCGAAGGCACCGGCGGCGTGCTCGTCGCTGTAGGTGGGTTCGGTGAGAGCGGCGCACTCGCCCCAGCCGTGTCCCCGGTCGGTCGCCATCCGCACCACGGTGATCTCCCGCCGCTGCACCGTGCCGTGGGCCGCTCCGAACGCCTCCCGCATCGGCAACGACAGCAGCCGTACCTCCACCCGTTCGATGAGCACACGGCCACCGTAACCGTTCGCCGCCGTTGTCCTCGGCCCACCTGACCCCATCGGTGCTTCAGGGGTCGCCAGTGAGCCGCGGTGCTCCGGCGTGTGGGCGGTCAGGCCGAGGCGCTGGGGTGGAGCACGGGCCCGAAACCGTGGGCCAGGGCCAGGACCGACGTGGGCGGGGTCAGCACGGACAGCTCGCCCTCGGGGGCCGGCGCCTGGGGACCCCAACCGGCGAAGGTGAACGGCCGCACCCCTTCGCCCGTCACCAGCAGGGGCCGGCCGGCTGTGGGATCGACGACCACCGTGCCGGGGGGCAGGCCCCGGATGGGGGCCGGCCACAACCGGCGATGGCGGGCCTGCTCCATGCCCCGCCCCGGGCTCAGACGCTCCGCGGCCAATCGGCGGTTGAGGTCGCCCGCCGTCACCGCTCCGGCCGGTAGGCCGAGGCCGCGGGCCACGCCGTCGCGGTAGGCCCGGTAGGCCGCCGGCCGGCACTCCCCGCACGGGCGGTGCCCGGCGGCCAGGGCCACCGCGTCGTCGAGGAAGAACAGCGGCGTCCACCGCCGAGGTTGGTCGAGCTCGTGGCGCCGGCCCTTGAACGAGGTCAGGCACGTGATCCACAGCGAGCCGCGATGGTGCCGCACCAGCTGGCGGTCGTCGTCGACCAGGCACCCCCGGTTGCCGGTGAACAGCCCCCGGGCCGCCTCGGCCCGCAGGTCACCCCAGGGATCCACCCTGTTCCGCCTCGGCCCGGTCGACGTCGACATCGCCACCACGGTAGACGGGTGAGGGGGCTACAGTCCGGGGGGTGCTGGCGGCGGACGAGCACCCCGGTGCGTTCCTCGAGGACGAGCTGCCGTTCGCGCCCCGGCCCACCGGGCCCCACCCGGGCGGCCCGATCCCGCCCGGCCAGGATCCACTGGGATGGTTCCAGCGCTGGCGGGTGCCGATCACGGCGTTGTTCCTGGTCCTGATAGCGGCGGCCGTGGCCCTGGCCTTCGGGGCCAAACCCGACGACCCCCCGACCCGGGTGCCCCTGGGGTCGGCCCCCGCCCGCCCCGGGTCCGTCACCGCCGAGGCGGCCGACCCCATCGATGCTGTCGGCCCGGCCCGGACCTCGACCCCCTCTCCTCCGGTCGCCACCGACGCCGGCCCGGGCGATACCGCCCTCAGCGGGCCCGCCACGGTCCCGACGGTGCCGGTCCCGGCGTCGCCCACGTCGGGCGCCGTCACCACCGCCGCCGGACCGGCGACAGCGCCGGCAGGCCCGGCCTCGCCGGCCGGGCCCACGGCCGGGAGCTCGATCGGGGGCAGCTCCGCCGCCCCGCAACCGCCCGGCACGGGCCGCCCACCGGCCGCCACCCGGCCACCGGCCACCACGCAGCCACCGGCCACCACCCAGCCGCCGGCCAGCCAGCAGCCTCCGCTACAGACCGCCGCCACCCGTCCACCGGCCACCCCCCGGCCCCCCGCCACCACTGCCGTACCCGGTTACGCCACCGGGTCCACCCAGGCCCGGGGCCCCAACGACCCTCCGTTCATCGCCAACCCCGGCCTCGTCGCCACCACCGCCAACCAGGCCGTGCGGTATCAGATCGGCGTGTCGTCCCGGCCCGGCGAGGTGCTGACGTTCAGCGCCACCGGCCTGCCCCGGGGCCTGTCGATCGACGCCGCCACCGGCCTCGTCACCGGTGTCTCGCCGGCGGCCGAGACCACCAGCGTGCAGGTGACGGTGGTCAGCTCGGCCGGCTCGCGCTTCACCCAGGGCTTCACCTGGGTCGTCAACCGCTGAGTCGGCCGCCCCGGCCCCGGCGCTGTGCACTCCCGCCGTGCAGTGCCGCTGAGCACTGCCGTCCCAGGTGCCTTCGCCCGGGATGCCCCGCCTGACCTAGCATGCGCCCATGGCCACCGAGACCAGGGTGCTGGGCTCCCGCCGGATCCCCCTCGACGATCCGGCCGACGCCCAGGAGTACTTCCATTCCCGGGGATGGACCGATGGCCTGCCCATCGTGCCCCCCACCGCGGCCGCCGTGGAGGCCGCCCTCGACTGGGTGGGTATGCCCCCCGACCAGCTCATCGGTATCGAGCCGGTTCGCCAGCGGGCCATCACAGCCGAGAAGGTGGCCGTCAACGCCATCATGGCCGGCTGCCTCCCCATGCACCTCCCGGTGGTGATCACCGCCGTCACCGGCATGCTCCACCCCGACTTCGAGGTCCACGGCCCCAGCGCCAGCACCGGCGGCTCGGCCATCCTGTGCATCGTCAACGGCCCCATCCGCCGGGAGCTGGGGATGGACGGCACGTTCAACGCCCTGGGCCAGAGCGACCGGGCCACCAGCTGCATCGGCCGGGCCCTGCGCCTGATCCTGATCAACCTGCTCGACGTCCGCCCTGGCGGCATCGACCGCTCCACCTTCGGCCACCCCGGCAAGTTCAGCTACTGCCTGGCCGAGGACGAGGAAGGCGGCGCCCCCTGGCTGCCGCTCGGCCTGGAGCGTCTCGGCGGCGACCCCGACATGTCGTCGGTCACGGTTATGGCCGCCATGGGTCCCCGCCAGATCATGAACGAGTGGACCACCGACCCGGCCGAGATCCTCGACACCTTCGTGGCCGAGATCAAGGCCAACATGCTCCATTACTCGATCTGGCACGGCTCGTACGCCATCTGCGTGCCCAGCCAGCTGCGGGAGCACTTCCACCGGGCCGGCTGGTCGAAAGCCGACGTGCGGTCCTACGTGTACGAGCGGGCCTTCGTCCACCGCCGCCAGTGGGCCGACGTGGGCAAGAGCTCGGTGGTGGTCGACCGGGGCGACTGGGAGTACCGGGCCCTGCGGGACCCCGACCACCTGCTGGTGCTGTCGGCCGGCGGCCCCGCCGGTGGGTTCGGCATCGTGATCCCGCCCTGGCTGGGGCACAAGAGCAAGGTCGTCACCACCGCGGTGGGCGCCTGCGTGGACTGTTGAGCGGCCGCCGGGCCGCAGAGGAGCAGACGATGACGTTCGAGGTGCTCGACCCGACCCACGAGACCGAGGCCGCGGCGCTGGCCCGGGCCCCCCGGCTGGCCTCCCTGCAGGGGGCCACGGTGGGCTTCATCAGCAACGGCAAGCAGGGCGTGCGGGAGTTCCTCGACGCCCTGGAGCGGGAGCTGCGGGACCGCCATGGCGTGGCCGAGGTGGTGCGCACGGTCAAGACCAACTACTCGGCCCCGGCCGACCCGGAGATCATCGACCGGGCCCGGGAGTGGAACGCCCTGGTGGCGGCGGTGGGGGATTGAGGCAGCTGCTCGTCGTGCAGTCTGCACGACGCCGTGTCCGGTGAGCGCATCGGCGTGCCCTCGGCTGGCATCATGACCACCCAGTTCGTGTCGGCGGCCGAGCTGATGGCCAAGGTCCTCGGCCTGCCCGGCTACCCGTTCGTGGTGATCGACCACCCCATCTCGTCGGCCACCCTCGACGAGTTGGCCGACCGGGCCCGCCGGGCCGCCGACGAGGTGGCCGCCCTCCTCACCGAATGACGGGTCCCCGAACGGGACACGGACACCTACAGGTGCAGGCCGCACTCGGTCTTGGCCGAGCCGGCCCAGCGCCCGGCCCGGGGGTCGTCGAGGTCGTCGGACGGGCTGGTGCAGGGCCGGCACCCGATCGACGGGTACCCCCGGTCCCGTAGGGGGTTGACGATGATGTCGTTGGCCTGCTCGTAGGCCGCCACCTCGCCGTCGGTCCAGGCCACCAGCGGGTTGATCTTCACCAGACCCCGCCGGTCGAGCTCCACCTGGCGGGCCCCGGCCCGGCTGTCGCCGTCGGCCCGGCGGACCCCGCTCAACCACGCCCGCTTGCCGGCCAGCGCCGCATCCAGCTGCTCCACCTTGTGGTCGCTGCAGCAGAACCCGGGCCGGCCCACGCCGGGCAGCTGGCGCCACGGCCCGATCACCCGCAGCCGCGGCCGGTAGCGCTCGGCGATGCGCAGCATGGTCTCGATCGTCTCGTTGAAGTGGAAGCCGGTGTCGATGAAGGCCACCTCGATCGTGGGGTCGACCCGGAGGGCCACGTCGATCAGCACCGCGTCCTGGCCCGACGACAGCAGGGTCAGGTCGGGCCCGAAGGTGGCGGCGGCCCAGGCCACGGCGTCGGCCGCCGAGGTCTCGGTCCAGTTGAGCTCGGAAACGGTCATCACGCTTCTCCCGGGGTGCGGCGGAAGGTGGGCAGGGTGGGTCCGACGGTGTCGATCCCGGTGCGCACCGCCCAGTCGCCGAAGCCTTCGCCCCGCTTGCGGGTGGCGGCGTAGCCGTCGAGCAGGGGAGCGAGCACGGTGTCGAGCTTGGGCAGGGGCACGGACTCCACGAGGGGCACGGCCAGGCGGGTGCCGGCGGCGTCGCCGCCCACGTAGACGTCGTAGTTCCGCTTGGTGCGGGCCACCACGCCCAGCTCGGCCACGTAGGGCCGGGCGCAGCCGTTGGGGCAGCCCGTGACCCGGGTCTCGATCCGGACCTCGTGCAGCCGGCGCTGGCGCAGGAGGCCGTCGAGCAGCTCGGTGAGCTGGGGCAGGATGCGCTCCGCCTCGCCCAGGGCCTGGGCGCAGGTGGGCAGGGCGGGGCAGGCCATCGACGACAGCACGGCGAGCGGCAGGTGCTCGGCCCGGGGCACCCGGTGGCGGGCCAGGATCTCCTCCACCGCTGCCTTGTCGGCCCCCCGGATGCCACACAGCAGCAGGTCCTGGTGGGGAGTGATCCGCACGTGGTCGGCCAGGGAGGCCAGGATCGTGCGCACCGCCGTGCGCCGCTCCGGCCCCGGGCTGCCAGCACCGTCGCTGTCGCCGCCGGCCGGGCCGTCGTTGAGGCGGCCGGTGGGCACCGGCAGGCCGAGGAACCAGAGGTCATCCTCGCCGTTCGCCGCGTCGTCCATCCGGTGCCAGCCGAGGTGGTCGCGGGCGCCGCCCCACGGGGGCAGCGCCACCGGGTCGGCCAGCGGGCGCCCCAGCCGGCCCTCCACCGCCGCCTTGAGCCAGCCGATGCCCCGTTCCTCCACCAGGTACTTGAGCCGGGCCTTGCTCCGGTCGTCCCGGTTGCCGAAGTCCCGGAAGATGGTGACGATCGCCTCCACCACGTCGGGCAGCTCGGGCTCGGGCACCCAGGCCAGCGGTTCGGCCAGGCGGGGGAACGTGGTGGGATCGCTGGCGCTGCGGCCCAGGCCGCCGCCGGCCAGCACCACGGCGCCGTCGGCCCCGTCGGGGCCGGGCACGAGCACCAGGCCGACGTCCTGGGTGTAGACGTCGATCGAGTTGTCGCCGGGCCAGGTGACGCCGATCTTGAACTTGCGGGGGAGGTAGGTGTCACCGTAGATCGGCTCGGGCACCGAGGCCGGCGGTCCGGCCGACACCGCCCGCTCGCCGTCGAGCCACAGCTCCCAGTAGGCCTCGGACCGGGGCTTGAAGCGGTTGGCCAGCACCCGGCCCAGCGCCTCCACCCGCTCCAGCGGCCGCCCGGCTTCGGGGGTGGAGGAGAACATCACGTTGCGGACCACGTCGCCGCAGGCGGCGTAGGTGGTGACGAGGCGCCGGTTGAGCGCTCCGATCAGGGGTTTGAGCCCGCCCTTGTGGATGAAGTGGTACTGGACGCCCTGGCGGGTGGTGAGACGCAGCGAACCGTCGCCCACCTCGTCAGCCAGGCGGTCGATCTCGGCCCACTGCTCCCGGCGCAGGATGCCGCCCGGCACCGAGCACCGCACCATGCAGGAGAAGGCGAGCTGGCCGCCGGACGAGGTGCGGGCCCGGCGCTGGTCCCGATCGTCCTGCTGGTAGATCCCGTGGAACTTCAGCAGGTTCACCGACGACGCTCCGAAGTGGTCGGTCCCGTCACCCAGCTCGGCCGCCAGGTCGCCCCGGAGATGGGAGCTGTCGGCCTTCACCTGTTCCACGGCCGAGGGTGCCACGGCAGTTCTCCTTCACCCGGGTGTCCGGAGGTCGAACCCGGCCGGCGCCTCCGCAGGCGGCAAAGCCGAGTTATCGGGTCGGCTTTCACCCTAACTCAAAACCGACCAATCCAATCAACTTTGTCGGTTTGTTGGGTTTCCATGCCGTCGAGGCCCGCCACGGGCTACAGTCGGCTCGCCGGCCCCCATGGTCGGTCCCGTGCAACGAGCGAAGCCGGTGCGATTCCGGCGCTGTCCCGCAACTGTGATCCCTCCTCCCGCAACGGGGAGGGTAAGCCAGGTCGCCTCGGGGTTCGGGTGCGTAACCGTCCTCGGAGGAAGGACAGGTCGCAGGTCCCAGGGACCTCGACAGAACCTCCGAGCTACAGGAGGTATCCGTTGACCACCCGACCGTCCCCATCGTCGCCCGCTCCGCGGCCCGGCCGCGCCCTGCTGCTCGCGCTGGCCGTGGCGGCCGGCCTGCTCGCCGCCTGTGGCAGCGGAGCCGAGACCGGCGCCGTCGACACCGAACCGGATGCCGCCGACACCACGGCAGCAGCCGCCAACGCCGGCACCGGCGACCCCGACTTCCCGGTCGAGATCGACACCGCCGCCGGCCCGGTCACCATCGAGGCCAGGCCCGAGGCCATCGTGTCGATGTCGCCCACCGCCACCGAGATGCTGTGGGCGGTCGGTGCCGGCGATCAGGTGAAGGCCGTCGACTCGCTCTCGAACTACCCCGAGGGCACCCCGGTGACCGATCTGTCGGCCTACGAGCCCAACCTGGAGGCCATCGCCGCCCAGCAGCCCGACCTCGTGGTGCTGGGCTTCGCCAACGACGAGATCCAGGCCGGCCTGAGCGGGCTCGGTATTCCCGTGCTGCTGGAGGAGGCGGCCACCGGCCTGGACGACACCTACAGCCAGATGACCGAGCTGGGCCTGGCCACCGGTCACCCCGACGAGGCGGCGGCCGCCGTGGCCTCGCTCCGCTCCGGGATCGAGGCGGTGGTGCAGGGCATGCCGGCGACGCCGGGGGCCAAGCCGACGGTGTACCACGAGCTCGACGACACCTTCTACAGCGCCTCGTCGGGCAGCTTCATCGGCCAGCTGTACCAGCTGCTGGGCTACGACAACATCGCCGACGCCGCCGACCCCGATGGTTCCGTGGGGTACCCGCAGCTCAACGCCGAGCTGATCATCCAGGCCAACCCCGACCTGATCGTGATCACCGACGCCTACAGCTACGGGCCGGCCGACATCGCCGCCCGACCCGGTTGGAACACGATCAAGGCGGTGGCCGACGACCGGGTGGTGGTGGTGAACGACGACGTCGCCTCCCGCTGGGGCCCGCGGGTGGTCGACTTCCTGCGCACCATCGCCGACGCCACGCCCGTCCCGGCCGGAGCCGCCCAGCAGTGACCGCTCCGGCGGCGGCGGCGCCCGGCGGTGGTTCCCTCGACGGGTCCCTGCCCGAGGGCTTGGCCGAGGGGGACGGTATGCCCGAGGGCTTGGCCGAGGGGGACGGTATCTCCGGCGCGTTCCGGCTGCATCCGGCGGCCCTCGCCGCCACCGTGGCGGTGACGGTGGCCGCGCTCGGGCTGAGCGTGGCCGTGGGCCCGTTCCGCATCCCGCTCAGCCAGATCCTCCCGGCCGTGGCCGATCGGCTGGCGCTGCCCGGGGCGCACACCACCCTCACCCCCCAGGAGCAGGTGATCCTGTTCCAGTGGCGCCTGCCCCGAGCCGTGCTCGGTGGCCTGGTGGGCGCGGCGCTGGCTCTCAGCGGCGCCACCTACCAAGGGGTCTTCCGCAACCCGCTGGCCGACCCCTACCTGCTGGGGGTGGCGGCGGGGGCGGGCCTCGGCGCAACCATCGTGATCGGCGGCCACCTGCAGGCGGGCTGGGGCCCGCTCGACACGGTGGCCGCCGCCGCCTTCGTCGGTGCCCTGGCCGGGGTGCTCCTGGCCGCTGCTCTCGGCCGGGGCGCCGGCTCCTCGCCCGCCGCCCTGCTGTTGGCCGGCGTGGCCGTCGCCTCCTTCCTCACCGCCGTGCAGACCTACCTGGTGCAGCGGGACAGCGACGGCTTCCGCGAGGTCTACACCTGGATCCTGGGTCAGCTCGTCACCTCCGGGTGGGGCGACGTGGCCCTCCTGGCCCCCTACGTGGCCGTGTGCGGCGCCGTGATCCTGGCCCTCCGGCGCCAGCTCGACGTGCTGCGGCTGGGCGACGCCGAGGCGGCCAGCCTGGGGCTCGACCCCGGGCGCGTCCGTCTGGTGTTGATCGTGGCGGCGTCGCTCCTGGCCGCCGCCGCCGTGGCCGTGAGCGGCCTGATCTCCTTCGTCGGGATCGTGGTGCCCCATCTGGTCCGGCTCCTGGTGGGTTCGAGCAACCGGGTGGTGCTGCCCCTGTCGGCCCTGGGCGGGGCGGCCTTCCTGATGCTGGCCGATCTGGGAGCCCGCACCCTGGCCAGCCCGGCCGAGGTGCCGATCGGGGTGATCACCGCCTTCGTCGGTGCCCCGTTCTTCGCCTTCGTGTTGTGGACCGGACGGCGGGCCATCGCATGAGCGCTGTGATCCGTCCCCCGGTGCACGGCGCCGTCACCAGCGGTGCCGGCCCGGCCGCCGCTCGCAGCCTTCCGGCCGAGAGTCCCGCTGCCGCCCCGACCCGGCCGGCGCTCAGCCTCGATCGGGTGGAGGTCCGCTACGGCCGTGGTGGACCGCCGGTGGTCCGCAACGTGTCGCTCGACGTCGCCGCCGGCGAGTGGCTGGCCCTCATCGGGCCGAACGGAGCCGGCAAGTCGAGCCTGCTGCGGGCGGCGGCCGGTCTGGTGGCCCATGCCGGGACGGTCTCCCTGCCCCAGGGGACCCAGATCGGCCCTTGCGACCACCGGGCCCGGGCCCGGTTGGTGGCCTACGTGGCCCAGCAGCCGGTGCTGCCGCCGGGGATGACGGTGGCCGAGTACGTGCTGCTCGGTCGTACCGCCCACCTCGGATGGCTGCGGGCCGAGGGCCGGGCCGACCGCCGGGCGGCGGCCGAGGTGCTGGACCGGCTCGACCTGGCCCGCTTCGGCACCCGCCACCTCACCGCCATGTCCGGCGGTGAGCTCCAGCGGGTGGTGCTGGCCCGGGCCCTGGTGCAGGAGGCCGAGGTGCTCCTGCTCGACGAGCCCACCAGCGCCCTCGACCTGGGCCACGGCATCGGGGTGCTGGAGCTGGTCGACGAGCTCCGCCGGGACCGGGCCCTCACCGTGATCTCGGCCATGCACGACCTGGGCTCGGCCGGCCGCTTCGCCGACCGCCTGGCCCTCCTGCACCAGGGCGAGCTGGTGGCCCACGGCACGCCCCACGAGGTGTTGACCGAGCCCATCCTGTCCCGGTACTACCAGACCCCGGTGGAGGTGCTGCACAGCGCCGATGGCACCGCGGTCGTCGTCCCCCTCCGTACCACCCGCCCCCCCCGAACCCGAATCGAGTAGAGCTGTGAATCGAGTAGAGCTGTGAGCAACCCGAGCGACCCCACCGGCACCGGGCCGGACGAGGACCCGGCCGACACCCAGGCCCCTCCCACCGAGACGCCCGACAAGGGGGGCATGAAGACCCCGCCCTCGCTGGTGCTGGTCAACACCGGGCACGGCAAGGGCAAGTCGACCGCCGCCTTCGGCACCGTCCTGCGGGCCGTGGCCCTGGGGTGGCCGGTGGCCGTGGTCCAGTTCCTCAAGAGCGGCGAGTGGCGGGTGGGAGAGGAGAAGATCTGCCGTGATCTCGGCGTCGACTGGTACACCGCCGGCGACGGGTTCACCTGGGATTCCGACGATCTCGACGAGTCCCGGGCCACGGCCCGGGCCGCCTGGGACCTGGCATCGGGCCTGATCGGGGCGGGTGACCATCGCCTGGTCGTGCTCGACGAGATCAGCTACGCCATGACCTGGGGTTGGATCGACACGGCGGCCGTGGCGGCCGCCATCTCGGCCCGTCCCGAGCGGGTCAACATCATCCTCACGGGGCGGGACATGCCGCCCGAGATCATCGATGTGGCCGACACCGTGACCGAGATGGTCAAGATAAAGCACGCTTTCGATGCCGGACTCGTGGCCAAAAAGGGAATCGACTACTAGTTCGCCGTGGCGAACTTGAAGGAACTTGAAGGAACCCGCAGGGTTCCCGCGCTAGTTCGCCGTGGCGAACTTGAAGGAACCCGCAGGGTTCCCGCTAGCTTCCAGGCGGTGAGTGCAATCGACATCGACGCCGTACGGGCCGATACGCCCGGGGCCGCCGAGGTCGTACACCTCAACAATGCGGGGGCGGCACTGCCCCCGAACCCCGTGCTCTCGGCCGAGATCGACTTCCTCGAGGTCGAGGCACGGAAAGGCGGCTATGAGGTGGCGGCCTCCCGGGCGGAGGATCTTAATCGTGTGTACGACGCTGGGGCCCTGCTGCTCGGGTGCAAGCCCAGTGAGCTCGCGTTCACGCAGAGTGCCAGCCTGGCGTGGCACACCGCGCTCAGCGTGGTGCCGCTGAAGGCGGGCGACCGGGTGCTGGCCACCACGGCCGAGTACGTGGCCAACGTGTACGGCCTGATCCAGCTCCAGCGTCGGGGGGTGGAGGTGGAGCTGGTCCCCGACGACGAAGACGGGCGGGCCTCGGTCGACGCGCTGGCGTCGATGCTCGACGACCGGGTGAAGCTGGTGTGCGCCACCCACGTCCCCACCGGCGGCGGGCTGGTGAACCCGGTGGCCGAGATCGGCCGCCTGGTGGACGACACCGGGGCCCTGTACCTGGTCGACGCCACCCAGTCGGTCGGTCAGATGCCGCTGGCGGTCGATGAGTTGGCGTGCGACCTGCTCGTGCTGACCGGCCGCAAGTTCCTGCGCGGCCCCCGGGGCACCGGCCTGCTCTACGTGCGGTCCGGGCTCGACCTGCTCGATCCCCCGATCATGGACGGCCGCTCGGCCGCCTGGGTCGGAGACTGGGACTACGAGCTGAGCGCCGGCGCCCAGCGCTACGAGACCTTCGAGACGAACCTGGCGGCCAAGGTGGGCCTGGGGGTGGCCATCGAGTACGCCCTGCGGATCGGGCTCGACTCGATCGCCAAGCGGATCGACGAGCTGGCCGAGGCCCTGCGGACCCGGCTGGCGTCCCAGCCGCTGGTGAAGCTGGCCGAGCTGGGCGGTGAGCAGAGCGCCATCGTCACCTTCTACGTGGAGGGCCGCAGCACCGACGCCGTGGCCGCCGCCCTGCGGGCCTGGGGCATCAACACGTCGGTGGTGCAGCCCCAGCCGGCGGCGTTCGACCCCACCGGCCGTACCCGCCACGGCCTCATCCGGGCCTCGGTGCACTACTACAACACGGCCGAGGAGCTCGACGACCTGATCGCCGCCCTGTACTGAGCGTGACCTGATGTCCGGGGGCGTCAGGGATGACGGTCCGGGGCGGCAGAAGGCGGGCGGCGGCGCTGGCCGATGAGGGTGGCGAAGAACCAGATCCCGCCGAACACGGCGATCGGCCCCCAGAACACCGGCTGCCACCGGTCCAGCAGCTCGTAGCCCAGGGCCCGCCCGAAGGCCAGCGCGGCGATCAGCGTGGTGACCACCTGCACCCACGGCCGGTAGCGGAACCAGCCCACCGCCTCGCCCACATAGGCCGCTGTCGCCGGCAGCGACAGCACCCACACGATCGCCGGGTCCCAGCTCCCGGGCCAGGGCGGATGGCCACCGGCCGAGGCGAAGGCCACGACGAACGACAGGGGGTACAGGGCCAGGCACCGCCGGCACACATGGTGGCGGCCGATCCGCACACAGCGGTCGGCGTAGTGATCGGGCCAGTGATGGGCCAGCCACAGCGGGCTGGCGGGCCCAGCGCCGCCGGCGTCCACCGCCAGGGGATCGGCGGCCGGGCCGGGGTGAGGACGCTCGGGGGCGTCGGCGGTTGACGTCACCCGCCTCCATCGGCTCCGGGAGGCGGGCCTGGAGGGCCAGCTACGGGCCACCGGGAGGCGCCGGTGGGCCGGGGTGGTCGCCACTCCGGCGGCGGAGGCGGCCGCCGATGCCGGCCAGCACAGCCAGCAGCCCGGCACCGGCTCCGCCCACCAGCAGGAGGGGGGACGGGTCGTCGTCGGCCGGGCCGCCGATGGGAGCGGCCGCCAGGTCGCTGCCGGCCGGCACGGTGTCGGCCCCCAAAGTGGCCGGGACGGCCGGCGGGGCCGAGGTGGCCGGTGTCGACGTGGGGGCCGTGGTGGCCGGAGGCGGCACGGCGGTGGTGCTGGTGGCCGCCGCCGCTTCGGCTCGCAGGGTGGTGGCCCCGGCCGGCAGGGTCTCGGCCACCAGGGCGTAGGCCTGGTCCCCGGGGCAGCTGGTGAGCGACATGTCGCGGTGGCCGGCGATGGTGTGGGCCGTCACCTCCTGCCCGGCCGGCCACCGGTTCGACCCCCGGGACACGAAGGTGACGGTGGCTCCGGGTGTGGTGTCGATCCCGTGCCGTTGGGCCAGCCAGGCCAGGAGCTGGGTGAGGCTGGCCTGCTGCTCGGCCGTGACCGGGCCCTCCTGGTAGTTCCCGATCAGGCTGCACAGCTGGGCGAACCCCTGGGAGCCGCCGGTGGCGTCGCCCCGCACGGCGCCGGCCAGGCTGCCGTCACGGCCCTCCCAGATGCCGCCGTAGCGGTCGACGAAGAAGTTGTAGGCCACGTCGGGCCAGCCCTTCTCCGGCCCCGTGTGGAAGTCGTAGAAGCCCTGGATCTGCTCCGCCACCTGGTCGGGTCCGTAGTCGTTGGTGGACGCCGTGTGGTGGACGAGCAGGAACCGGACGTCGTCCTCGGCCACCAGCGGGCCCGTTACCGGCCGGTTAGCGGCCCAGTCGGCCCGGGGCCGGATGGCGGGCCGCAGGGCGTCGGCCGGATCGGCGGCACCGCCGGCCGGGGCCGAGCCCGCCGTCGGGATCGGGGTGGGGGAGGGGGGCGGCGTCTGGTGGGGTCGGCCGCTGGCGGCCGGGGCCCGCAACAGGCCCGGCGCCGCGGCGGCCGCCCCGAGGCCCAGCATCCGGGTCAGGGCCTGGCGGCGGCTGAGCACGGAGCGCAGCAGGAGTGGGCGGCGGGCGTGGTTCACGGTATCCACAGGCTACAACCGGGCCGGAACGGGAATGGACCGTCCAACGCCAGCTTTGGCACGATGGATGCCCACCATCGAGACCCCCTGTTCACCCGCCACCCCACTGGAGGCACCGACACCCATGCCCGAAGCCGTCATCGTTTCCACCGCCCGCAGCCCCATCGGCCGGGCCTTCAAGGGGTCCCTGGTCAACGAGCGGCCTGACGACATCACCGCCCAGATGGTCAGCGCCGCCCTGGCCCAGGTGCCGGCCCTCGACCCGGCCGAGGTGGAGGACCTGATGCTCGGCACCGGCTCGCCCGCCGGCGAGCAGGGCTTCAACGCCGCCCGGGTGGTGGCCGTGCTGGCCGGCTTGAACGACGTCCCGGGCGTCACCGTGAACCGCTACTGCTCGTCGTCGCTGCAGACCATCCGCATGGCGGCCCACGCCATCCGGGCCGGCGAGGGCCACGCCTTCGTGGCCGCCGGGGTGGAGTTCGTCTCCCGCTACGGCAACGGGGCGTCCGACAACGCCGACGCCGTCAACCCCGTGTTCACCGACGCCCAGGCCCGCTCAGCCGAGCGGTCGGCGCCCGGGGCGCCGGTGTGGACCCCGCCGGCGGGCCTGCCCGACATCTACATCGCCATGGGTCAGACGGCCGAGAACGTGGCCCAGCTGGAGCACGTGAGCCGCCAGGAGCAGGACGCCTGGGGGGTGCGGAGCCAGAACCGGGCCGAGGACGCCATCAAGCGGGGCTTTTACGAGCGCGACATCACCCCGGTGACCCTGGCCAACGGCACCGTGCTGGCCCACGACGACGGGCCCCGGCCCGGCACGACGATCGAGGCCGTGGCCGGCCTCAAGCCGGTGTTCCGGCCCGACGGCACGGTGACCGCCGGCAACTCCTGCCCCCTCAACGACGGGGCGGCCGCCGTGGTGGTGATGAGCGACGTGCGGGCCCGGGAGCTGGGTATCACCCCCCTGGCCCGGATCGTGTCGAGCGGGGTCACCGGGCTCAACCCCGAGATCATGGGCCTCGGCCCCATCGAAGCGGTGCGGATGGCGCTGCAGCGGGCGGGGATGACGATCGACGACGTTGACCTGGTGGAGATCAACGAGGCGTTCGCCGCCCAGGTGCTGCCGTCGGCCCGCCACCTCGGGATCGACCTCGACAAGCTCAACGTCAACGGGGGCGCCATCGCCCTCGGCCACCCGTTCGGCATGACCGGGGCCCGGATCATGAGCACCCTGATCAACAGCCTGGAGGAGACCGGCGGCACCGTCGGCCTGGAGACGATGTGCGTGGGCGGCGGGCAGGGTATGGCGATGATCATCGAACGGGTCTGAGATCGTCGAACGGGTCTGAGCCCGGGGTCGGGGGCTAGGGTTCCCGGCCATGGACAAAGAGCTGTTCGATGCCGGTATCGACGCCCGTTCCCGGGTGCTCGGGCCGGAGTACGTCACCCGGGCGTTCGGCACCGCCGATTCGTTCAACCTCGCCTTCCAGAAGCTCGTCACCGAGTACTGCTGGGGTGGGGTGTGGGGCCAGACGGCGCTCAGCGACAAGCAGCGCAGCCTCAACAACCTGTGCATCCTGGCCTCGCTCAACCGGGGCACCGAGTTCAAGCTCCACTTCCGGGGCGCCCTGCGCAACGGGGCCACGCTGGAGGAGCTGCGGGAGACGCTGATCCAGATCGCCGTGTACGCCGGCGTGCCGGCCGGGGTCGAGGCGTTCCGCCTGGCCCGGGAGGTGCTGGAGGCCGAGGGGATCACCCCGCCGGCGGCCGACCCGTCGGACATGCCCGACCTGGGCGACCTCGGGTAGGGCCGGCGATGGCGGGGGAGCAGGGTGTAAGCGAGGGTGGCGGGGCCGGACCCGTCGTGGGGTTCGTGGGCCTGGGCAACATGGGCCGGCCCATGGCCGACCGGGTGGCGGCGGCCGGCTTCGAGCTGATCGGCTACGACCGGGCCGGCTCGGCCCAGCGGTGCCCCGAGGGGGCCCGACCGGCGTCGGGCCTGGACGAGGTGGCAGCGGCGGCCGAGCTGGTGCTGGTGAGCGTCCCCGACGGGGCGGCCTCGCTGGCCGTGGCCACCGGGCTGGCCGCGGTGCCGGCCGATCGGCGCCGGGTGGCGGCCGTGGTCGACCTGTCCACGATCGGGCCGGCGGCGGCGGCCGAGGCGGCCGCCGTGCTCGGCGCCGCCGGGATCGCCTACGCCGACGGGCCGGTGTCGGGCGGTACCTCGGGGGCCCGGGCCGGCACGGTGTCGCTCATGTTCTCCGGCCCCGACGACGTGGCGAAGCGGTACCGGCCGGTGCTGGCGGCGATCTCGTCCAACGTGTTCCCCGTGGGCGACCGGCCGGGCCAGGGCCAGGCCATGAAGCTGGTCAACAACGTGCTGTCGGCCACCGCCCTGGCGGCCACGGCCGAGGCGCTCGCCTTCGGGCGGTCGCAAGGGCTCGACCTGGCCCTGATGCTCGACGTGCTCAATGTGTCGAGCGGGCGGAGCTCGGCCACCGACGACAAGTTTCCCAACCGGGTGGTCACCGGCAGCTACGACGCCGGGTTCACCACCACCCTGATGGCCAAGGACGTGAGCCTGCTGGCGGCCGAGGCGGCCCGGGCCGGTACCCGGCGGGAGCTGATCGAGGCCGTGGTGGCCCGGTGGCGGGCCGTCGACGACGACCTGGCCGGCGCCGACTTCACCCGGATCTGGCCCTGGACCCTCGGCCCCGAGCCAAACTAGGAGCCTCAGCGGCGCTCAGCGCCACTCAGGCTCCTAAATTCGGCGGGGTCGATAGCGTGGCGACCATGATGAACGGGCCGTCCGTCGTGCTCACGGGGTTCATGGCCACCGGCAAGACCACGGTGGGCCGGGTACTGGCCGACCGTCTGGGGTACCGCTTCGTCGACACCGACGCCGTGATCACCGAGCGTCACGGCCCGATACCTGCCATCTTCGCCCAGCAGGGCGAGGGCGCCTTCCGCCGGATCGAGCGGGAGGTGGCGGCCGAGCTGGCCGGCCAGCCCGGCCTGGTGGTCGCCACCGGCGGGCGCCTGATGCTGGATCCGGCCAACGTGGCCACGCTGGGGGCGCCGCCGGCCGTGGTGGTCTGCCTCCAGGCCAGCGCCGAGGCCATCGTGGCCCGGCTCCGGACCGACGCCACCGGGGTGGAGGACCGGCCCATGCTGGCCGGCGACGACCCCGAGCGCCGGGTGCGCGACCTGCTGGCCGAGCGGGCCGACGGCTACGGCCGGTTCCCTCCGGTCCCCACCGAGGGCCGCACCCCGGGCGAGATCGCCGACGAGATCGCCGCCCTCGTCGTGGCGGACACCGCCTCCGCCTCAACCTCTGCCTCAACCTCTGCCTCAACTTCCGTCTCCGCCCCCGACTGACTGGGGCCGGGACCGCACCGTCGCCGAGCGCGGCGAGAAAATGCGGCCGGGATCGGCAGTTCTTCACGAGATTCGGCGGTCGGACGACCAGCCGCCGGCCCTGAGGGGTCGCGGCGGGGTGATTTTGGGGCAATCTGGTGGGATGCGCTTCGGCGACCACCTTCGTGCCTGGTCCCCCCAGGACCTGACCGAGCTGTTGCTGGCGCGCCCCGATCTCGTCCCGGCGTCGGAGGCCGGTTTCGATGCCCTGGCCCGCCGGGCCGCCACCCCGGTGTCGCTTGGCCGCTGCCTCATCCGCTCCGATGTCGGCATGCTGGTGGTGGCCGAAGCCCTCACGGTGGCCAACCCGGCCACGGCCGACGAGATCGACGAGCTGCTGGGCACGAACGACGTCGACGGTGTGATCGGGGCGCTCGACCGGCTCCGGCGCCGGGGTCTGGTGGTGGTGGAGCAGGGCGTGGCCACCCCGGTGGGCGCCCTGGAAGACCTGCTCTACCGGCCCCTCGGCCTCGGCCCGTCCTTCACCGATCTGGTGGACCGGGTGCCCGACGCCGTGTTCGAGCGCATGGTGGGCGTGCTGGGCGTGGGCGGGGCCCGCAAGCGGTCGGCCACCGCCCGGGCCATCGCCCGCCGCCTGCGGGATCCCGGCACCCTGGGCCGGCTGCTCGGCACCGCCCCCGACGACAGCCGGGACCTGCTGGCCGCCCTGGTGGAGCGGCGCTCGGGTGCCGTCGGCCTCCCCGCCGGCTTCCTGTACCGGGGGTCGGCTCCGTCGCCCACCGGCGACGCAAGGGGCTGGCTGCTCGACCACGGTCTGCTGGTGGCCGTGACCGACGGTGTGGCCGAGGTACCGCGCGAGGTGGTGATGGGCTCCCTGCCGGGCGGCCTGGCCCCCGGTGCCGTGCTCCGCCCCATCCGCCTCCGGCCCGTCACCGGCCTGCGGGCCGACGCCGTGGGCGCCACCGGCGCCGACCGGGCCGCCGCCGCCCTCGACGCCGCCGAGGCCTGGTACGCCTGGCCGGCGACGGCGAGATCGGCCTGCGCCGGGCCGGCGGGCTCGGCGTGCGGGAGGTGAACCGGGTGGCCAAGCTGCTCCAGCTCGAGCCCCGCGACGTCGGCCGCCTGGTGGAGCTGTGCCACCAGGCCCGGTTGGTCGCCCCCGAGCCGTCGGCCCTGGTGGCCACGGACCTCGCCGCCACCTGGTGGGGCCTGAGCCGCAGCCGCCGCTGGCTGGTGCTGGTGCGGGCCTGGCTCGGCTCGTCGGGCTTCGTGTCACGGGCCCTCAGCGCCGACGAGGACGGCAACCCCCGCCCCGCCCTGGGCGACTCCGAGCCGGTGGCGGCGGCCGCCGCCGCCCGGGCCGTGACGCTGGACGTGGTGGCCGCCGTGCCCGACGGCGAGGCATTCGATCCCGAGCAGCTGGCCGAGACCGTGGTGTGGCGCAGCCCCAACCTGTGGGGCACCGGCTTCCCGCCGCCCGAGGAGCTGGTGGCCTGGACGCTGGAGGAGGCCGACCTGCTGGGCCTGGTGGCCGGCCACGCTCCGGTGCCCGTGCTGCGGGCGCTGGTGGCGGGCGACGAGGCGGCCGTCGAGTCGCTGGCCGCCGCCTCCCTCGGCGTCGACCAGGACCGGTTCGTCCTGCAGGGCGACCTCACCGCCCTGGCCCTCGGCCCGCTGGAACCGGCCGTGGCCGGCAGCCTGGGTGAGGTGGCCGACCGTCACTGGGGCCGTTCGGTGCCCACCTACCGCTTCACCGAGGCCAGTGTGCGCCGGGCCCTGGACCGGGGCTGGACGGCCGACGGCATCGGCCGCTTCCTGGCCGACCACGCCCTGTCCGGCGTGCCCCAACCCCTCGAGTACCTGCTGTCCGACGTGGAGCGCCGCTACGGCGCGGTGCGGGTGCTCACCGCCTCGGCCGTGATCATCACCGACGACGAGGCCCTGGCGGTGGAGATCGCCTCCACCAACCGGGCCGCCCGTATCGGGCTCCGGCTGGTGGCCCCCACCGTGCTGGTGGGTCCGGTGGAACCCCACCGCCTGGTGGAGGAGCTGCGGGCCGAAGGCTGGTTCCCCGTGCTCGACGGCGGCGTGGCCACCGTGGGCCGGGCCGGCGGGGGTGGGCGGCGGGGTCGAGCCGACGAGGTGTCGACACCCTCCCGGGCCCCGGCGCCCGACCAGCCCCGGCCCGAACGGCCCCGGCCCGATCCGCTACCGGCCGACTGGACCGGCCCGGCCCTGGAGGCGGCGGTGTTGCCGGCCGAGGTGGCGGACGCCGTCGACCAGCTCGTGACCGACCGCACCGAGGCGGCGGCGACCGAGATCGATCACCGCCTCCACCTCCACTGGAACCGCACCACGCTGGTGCGCCACCGCCGCGACGGGCACCTGGCCGAGGTCCGGGGCGTGCTGGTGGGGGTGGACGAGACGCTGACCCTGCTGTGCGACAACGGGATCGAGGAACTCCCCCTCGACACCGTGGTGGCGGTGGAGGACCCCGCTCGTTGAGCGCCGACCGCGTCCCGGCGTCGCCCTCGCCGGACGCCGCCGGCGGCCCGCTCCTGCTGCCGGCGGCCGACACCCTGCTGCTGCAGGTCGACCACCCGGCGGCCGAGTCGTGCCGGGCCGAGCTGGCCGCGTTCGCCGAGCTGGAGTCGTCACCCGAGCACGTCCACACTTACCGCCTCAGCGACCTCGGCCTGTGGAACGCCCGGGCCGCCGGCGTCACCCCGGCCCAGGTGGCCGACATCCTGCTGCGGTGGTGCGCCGGGCCCGTGCCCCACGCCGTGCTCCGCTCGGTGGCCGACACCATGGACCGCTTCGGCCGGGTGACCATCGAGGGCGGCGCCGTCGGCTGGGAGGTGTTCGACGGGGCCGTGGGGGGTGGGGCGGCGGGCGAGGCCGTGCTGGCGGTCCGCACCGACACCGAGGCCCTGCTCGACGAGCTGGTGCTCGATCCCAGCCTGGGGGCCCTGCTCGGCCCCCGCCTCGACGGCACCACCGCCGCCCTCGACCCGGCCAACCGGGGCCGCCTCAAGCAGCGCCTGGTGGAGCTGCGGTGGCCGGCCGACGACCGGGCCGCCCTGAGCCCGGGGGCCGGGCTCACGATCGGTCTCGACCCCAGCCTCGAGCTGCGCCCCTACCAGCGCCAGGCCGTCGACAGCTGGCTGCCGTCGGGCAACGGGGTGGTGGTGCTGCCCTGCGGGGCGGGCAAGACCGTCACCGCCATCGCCGCGGCCGCCGCCGTGGGGGCCAACACCCTGGTGCTCGTCACCGGCGACGCCTCGCTCCAGCAGTGGCACCGGGAGCTGACCCGCTTCACCACCCTCGATCCCGAGCTGATCGGCTGCTACTCGGCCCGGTCCAAGCAGCTCCGCCCGGTCACCATCGCCACCTACAACGTGCTCACCACGAAAAAGGACGGCCGCCTGCGCCACGCCGCCCTCATGGAGCAGGGCGACTGGGGCCTCGTGGTGTACGACGAGGTCCACCTGCTGCCCTCCGCCGTGTTCGGCCTCACCGCCGGCATCCAGGCCCGGCGCCGCCTCGGCGTCACCGCCACCCTGATCCGGGAGGACGGCCGCCAGGGCGACGTGTTCAGCCTGATCGGCCCGAAGCGGTTCGACGTCCCCTGGCGGGACCTGGAGCTCCAGGGCTGGCTGGCCCCGGCCACCTGCACCGAGGTGCGGGTGGTGCCGAGCGACGCCGAGCGCCTGGCCCACGCCCGGGCCGCGGTGCGGGACAAGCCCCACGTGGCCGCCACCGTGGGGGCCAAGGCCCAGCTGGTGGGGCGGTTGCTGGCCCGCCATCCGGGTGAGCCGGCCCTGGTCATCGGCACCTACCTCGACGGCCTGGGCCCGGTGGCCGAGGCCCTGGGGGCACCGCTGGTCACCGGGGCCACGCCCACCGCCCAGCGCCTGGCCTGGTTCGACCAGCTCCGCAACGGCGAGCTGGACGTGCTGGTGGTGTCGAAGGTGGCCAATTTCAGCCTCGATCTGCCCGAGGTGTCGGTGGCGGTGCAGGTGTCGGGCACGTTCGGCAGCCGCCAGGAGGAGGCCCAGCGGCTGGGCCGGATCCTGCGGCCCAAGGCCGACGGTCGACAGGCACACTTCTACACGCTGGTGGCCCGGGATACTGTGGAGCAGGAGTACGCCCAGCGCCGGCAGCGGTTCCTGGCCGAGCAGGGCTACGCCTATCAGATCATCGACGGCCACGAGCTGTGAACGATCGTCGCCGGCCTCCCAGCTTCCTCCCCAGCCCCCACCCCAGGTCCCCATCCCGAAAGGCAGCAGCGCCATGGCAGTACCGAAGCTTCTCCACCCCTACGCCGTCCCGGCCCGGGAAGACTTCATCACCCTGGTGAAGGGCGAGGGGGCGGTGGTCACCGACTCCAACGGCAAGGACTACATCGACGGCCTGGCGTCGCTGTGGTACGTCCAGGTGGGCCACGGATGCCAGCCCATCGTCGACGCCGTCACCACCCAGATGCGCAAGCTGGCCACCTTCCACACGTTCGAGAAGTTCGCCAACGAGCCCTCGGAGGCCCTGGCCGCCCGGATCGTGGAGGTGTCGCCCTACGACGACGCCCGGGTGTTCCTGGGCAACTCCGGCTCCGAGGCGGTCGACACGGCCATGAAGCTGGCCCGGGCCTCCCAGGTGCGGGCCGGGCATCCGGAGCGCTCGATCATCGTGAGCCGGGACCGGGGCTACCACGGGGTGAACTACGGGGGCATGTCGGCCCAGGGCATCGCCCTCAACAAGGAGGGCTTCGGGCCGCTGCTGCCCGAGGTGGTCCAGGTCCCGGCGGACGACATCGAGGGCATGGCCACCCTGTTCGCCAACTCGGGCGACAAGATCGCGGCCGTGATCACCGAGCCGGTGCAGGGCGCCGGCGGGGTGTGGCCCCCGCCCGACGGCTACCTGGAGGGCCTGCGCCGCCTGTGCGACCAGCACGGCGCCTACCTCATCTTCGACGAGGTGATCTGCGGGTTCGGCCGCATGGGCACCTGGTTCGCGGCCGAGCACTTCGGCGTCATCCCCGACATGATCACCTTCGCCAAGGGTGTCAGCTCGGGCTACCAGCCGGTGTCGGGTGTGGTCCTGTCCCGCAAGGTGCTCGACCCGCTGGAGGCCGACCCCACCTGGATGCTGCGCCACGGCTACACCTACTCCGGCCATCCGGCGGCCACCGCCGGGGCCCTGGCCAACCTCGAGGTCCTGGCCGACGGTGTGATCGACCGGGCCCCCAAGGTGGGTGCCCGCCTCAGCGAGGGGCTGCGCAGCCTGGCCGCCGACGGCACCATCGCCGACGTGCGAGGTGCCGGCGCAGTGTGGGCGGCCCAGCTGAACGACGGCCAGGACGCCCTCGCCGTGCGCGATGGGATGCTGGAGCGGGGGGTGGCCGTGCGTCCCATCGGCACCGCCCTCGCCTTCTGCCCGCCGCTGGTGATCACCGACGAGCAGATCGACACCTGCGTCGACGTGCTGGCCGAAGCGGTCAACGCCCAGAGCTGAACGGGAACCCTTCGGGTTCCTTGAGCTTGCCTACGGCAAGCTGGAGGGGAACCCTTCGGGTTCCTTGAGCTTGCCTACGGCAAGCTCCGGGAAGGAGCGAGAGGTCATGTACACGATGCGGGACCCGCTCCGGCGGGCCGAGCAGCTGTTCGCCGGCCGGGAGGCCGTGGTCTGCGGCGGGGACGTCCGCCGCACCTACGGTGAGCTGGCCGCCCGGGTCCGCCGGGTGGCCGGCCTGCTGGAGGGCATCACCGAGCCCGGCGACCGGGTGGCCGTGTGGGCCCTCAACTCGGACCGCTACCTGGAGCTGTTCCTCGGGATCCCGTGCGCCAACCGGGCCATCGTGCCCCACAACACCCGGTGGGCCGAGCCGGAGCTGATCTACGCCACCGAAGACGCCGGGGCCCGGGTGCTGATCTGCGACCGAGACCCCGGTGGCCTGGCTGCCGTGGTGGACCGGGTGATCCGGCTCGACACCGGCGAGTACGACGAGCTGCTGGCCGCCGCCCCCGAGGCCGAGCCGGCCATCGAACCGGGCACGCTGGCCGGGCTGTTCTACACCGGCGGCACCACCGGGGCGTCGAAGGGTGTGATGCTCACCCACGCCAACCTCATGGCCAACGCCGTGCACACCCAGCTGGCCCAGCCCATCGAGGGCGACGACCGGTACCTCACGATGGCCCCCATGTTCCACGCCGCCGGGGTGTACGCCGCCCTGGCCCTGGTGTGGGTGGGGGCGTCGAACATCGTGGTGCCGGCCTTCGACCCGGGGGCGGTGCTCGACCTGATGGAGCGGGAGCGGATCACCTGCGCCATCGCCGTGCCGGCCATGCTGGCGGCCATGATCGAGGCCCAGGCCGCCTCACCGCGCGACGTGTCCTGCCTGCGGTGGCTGTCGCACGGGGCGTCGCCCATCGCGCTCGAGGTGCTGAAGCGGGGGCTGGAGCTGTTCGGGTGCGAGCTGATCCACCTCTACGGAGCCACCGAGCTGTCGCCCCTGGCCACGATCTTCCGCCACGAGGACCGGTTCCTGGAGGGCGACCGGGCCAAGAGCTGTGGCCAGGCCCCGCCCGGGGTGGATCTGCAGATCCGGGATCTGGAGGGCCGCCGCCTGGGCGTGGGTGAGGTCGGCGAGGTGACGGTGAAGGGCCCGAACGTGATGATCGGGTACTGGAACAAGCCGGCCGAGACCAAGGCCGCGCTCGACGCCGACGGCTGGTACCGCACCGGCGACCTCGGCTACCTCGACGGCGAGGGCTATCTGTTCCTGGTCGACCGGTCCAAGGACATGATCGTGTCGGGTGGGGAGAACGTGTACTGCACCGAGGTGGAGGACGCCCTCTACACCCATCCCCAGGTTCTGGAGGCCACCGTGTTCGGCATCCCCGACGAGCAGTGGGGCGAGGCCGTGCACGCCGTGGTGGTGCCCCGGGAGGGGTCGGCCCTCACCGAGGCCGAGCTGATCGCCCACTGCCGTACCCGGATCGCCGGCTACAAGGTGCCGAAGTCGGTGGGCTTCCAGAGCGAGCCGCTGCCCAAATCGGGGCCGGGCAAGGTCCTCAAGCGCAACCTCCGGGCTCCCTTCTGGGAGGGCCGCGACCGCCAGATCAATTGAACCCCACCGATCGGTCGGCCCGTTGAACGACTCCATCCACGACATCATCGATCGCCTGGGGTACCTCGGGGTGGCCCTCCTGGTGGCGCTGGAGAACGTGCTGCCCCCGATCCCGTCGGAGGCCGTGCTGCCGTTGGCCGGGTTCATCGCCGGGCGGGGCGACGCTTCGCTGGTGGGGATGATCGCAGCGGCCACGGCGGGCTCGGTGGTGGGGGCCTGGCTCCTGTACGGCATCTCGGCCCTCGTCGGCCCGCTCCGGCTACGGGCCTTCATGCTCCGCCACCGCCGGTGGCTGCGGGTCGAGGCCCGGCACATAGACCGGGCCGAGCTGTGGTTCGCCAGCCGGGGCGCCATCGTGGTCCTGGTGGGGCGGTGCGTGCCGCTCCTACGGTCGCTGGTGTCGGTTCCGGCCGGGTTCCACCACATGCCGATCGGCCTGTTCACCCTGTACACCGGCCTGGGGAGCCTGGTGTGGAACAGCGCCCTCATCGGGGCCGGTGCCCTGCTGGGCGATCAGTGGGAGCGGGTGGGCGAGGTGGTCGGGGTGCTGCAGACGGGCGTGATCGTGGTGCTGGCCCTGGTGGCGTCGGCCCTGGTGTGGCGGTTCTGGCTGCAACCCCGCCTCACCGGCGACCCCAGGCCCGGAGCTGGGGACTGACGACGGGAGCCCGACGTCGGCATCACCACCTCAGGTGCCGGTGCAGGCCTTGATGGTGTTGTCGAAGAACTCGCCGAAGCCGTCGACGCCGCCTTCACCGGTGAGAGCGGCGTAGTCGCCGGTACCGGAGATCTGCTTGAGGGCGTTCTCGTCGGCACCGTACTTGTCGAAGACGTTGGCGGCGATGCACTCGGCCTGGGCCTGCTCGAACCCGCCCTCGCGGGTGAGCGAGTTGACCAGGTCCTCCTGACTGCCCGGGCCTCCGCCGCCGCAGGCGGCCAGAGTCAGCGACAAGGCCAGAGCGAGACCAGCGGCCCGGAACGGCCGCCACGAGGACAGATGACGAGACATGCGCCATCATTTCTAGCCTCTGTGGGCCGAGATCGCACCGGCGGGAGGTGGAGGGAGGTGTCGGGGTGTCGCTCAGCCGCGGCGGCTGGAGATGACGCCGGTGTTGAAGCCGGCCAGGTGCAGCCCGCCGGCGAAGCGGGCGTGCTCGATCTTGCAGCACCGGTCCATCACCACGTTGAGCCCGGCCGAGCTGGCGATCCGGGCCGCCTCCTCGCTCCAGATCCCGAGCTGCAGCCACAGGGTCTTGGCCCCCGCCGCCACCACCTCCCGGGCCACGTCGGGGCAATCCTCGGACCGGCGGAACACGCTCACCAAATCGGGGGGCTCGGGCAGGTCGGCCAACGAGGGGTACACCTTCAGCCCCAGGATCTCGTCCTCCCGGGGGTTCACCGGGTAGAGGGTGTAGTCGCACACCGACGACTTCAGGTACGTGATCACGAAGTTCGAGGCCCGGGCCGGGTTCGACGACGCCCCCACCAGGGCGATCGACTTCGTGGAGTCGAGGATGCGCTTGCGCTCGGCGGCGCCGGGGGGCGTCCAGCCCTCGATCGGGGGCCGGGTATCGGTGGCCGTCATCGCTGTCTCCTGTGGTGCTGCATCGCCGAACCAGACCTTACAGCGCGGCCTGGGCCGCGGTCATGGCCTGGTCGAGGTCGTAGAGGATGTCGTCGAGGTCTTCCAGGCCCACCGACAGCCGCACCATGTCGGGACCGACCCCGGCCGCCTCGAGCTGCTCGTCGGTCATCTGCTGATGGGTGGTCGACGCCGGGTGGATGACCAGGGTGCGGGCGTCGCCCACGTTGGCCAGATGGCTGACCAGCTCCAGGTTCTCGATGAACAGCTGGCCCGCCTTGCGGCCGCCGTTGAGGCCGAAGGTGAAGATGGCCCCCGGCCCGAGCGGCAGGTACTTGCGGGCCAGCTCGTGGTAGGGCGAGCTCGGACGGTCGGCGTAGGCCACCCAGCTGACCCGGGGGTCCTCGTCGAGCCACTGGGCCACCGCCTTGGCGTTGGCCACGTGGCCCTCCATCCGCTGGGGCAGGGTCTCGATGCCCTGGAGCAGCAGGAAGGCGTTGAACGGCGACAGGCAGGCCCCCACGTCGCGCAGCTGCTCGGACCGCAGGGCCGTGCAGAAGGCGTACTCCCCGAAGTTGTCGTGCCACCGGAGGTTGTTGTACGTGGGGATGGGGTCGGTGAAGCGGGGGAACCGGCCCGACGCCGTCCAGTCGAAGTTGCCGGCCTCGCTGACCACGCCGGCGATGCTGGTGCCGTGGCCGCCCAGGAACTTGGTGGCCGAATGGAGCACGATGTCGGCCCCGAACTCCATCGGCCGGCACAGGTAGGGGGTGGCGAAGGTGGCGTCGACCACCAGGGGCAGACCGTGGGCGTGGGCCACGTCGGCCAGGGCCTCGATGTCGGCGATGGCCCCGGTGGGGTTGCCGATGATTTCGGTGTAGAGCAGCTTCGTGCGGTCGGTGATGGCGGCGGCGAAGCCGTCGACCGAGGTGTTGGCCACGAACGTGGTCTCGACCCCCAACCGGGCCAGGGTGGTGGCCAACAGGGTGTAGGTGCCGCCGTAGAGGCTGGCCGCCGCCACCACGTGATCACCGGCACCGGCCAGGGTGGTGATGGTGAGGAACTCGGCGGCCTGGCCGCTGGCGGTGGCCACGGCGCCTATCCCGCCCTCCAGGCTGGCGATCCGCTCCTCGAAGGCGGCGTTGGTGGGGTTGGCGATGCGGGAGTAGATCGTGCCGTACTTCTGCAGGGCGAACAGGTCGGCGGCGTCGGTGGTGTCCTCGAACACGAAGCTCGTGGTCTGGTAGATGGGAACGGCCCGGGCCCCGGTGGCGGAGTCGGGCTGACCCCCCGCATGCAATGCCCTGGTACGGAATCCCCACTGCCGGTCGTTCGCCATCGGGCCATTGTGGCCCCGGGGGGCCGCCGGAAGCTACCGGGTGCGGCCCTCGCCGATCATCGCCACCGCCTTGCCGATCCGGGTGGCCCGGGTCTCCGCCTTCCTCGCCTCGGTCACCCACCGCACGTACTCCTTGCGGTGGCTGTAGGCCATGGCGGCGAACGCGGCCTCGGCCGCCGGAGCGGCGGCCAGGGCGGCAGCCAGGTCGTCGGGTACCTCGACCGTCCGCTCGCCCTCGTCGGCCGCCACCTCGATGGCGGTCACGTCGCCGTAGGCCAGTCCGGCCGCCTCCCGGACGTCCTTGCGCAGGCCGATGAGGTTCTCGCCCCCCATGCGGGCCAGGCGGAGGGGGAAGGTGGCGCCGTTGACGGTGAGGGTCACCGGGAACGCCTTGCGGCCACCGCCCAGGGCGAGGACCTGATCGTCGGTCAGCACGAAGGCCCCGGCCGGCCCCCGCTGCTCGAACGTGGCTGTGATCTTGAGCGTCTCACCCATGGCCCGCAGCGTACGCCCGCCCCGTTCTGCGCGACGGAAACCGCGCCCTCCCACCGATCTGCGCGACGTTTTCGACGCGTTCCGGAGGTTTCGTGACGCAGAACGGCGGCGGGGCGCGGTTCGCGTCGCGTAGAACAGGGGCGGCTGGGATGTTCGGTGGGGCGTGGGCGTCGGGTCGGGTGGAGCCGATCGTCTAGGGTCGGAGGCCGTGGCTGACACCGGCGGGGTCTGGGCGCCGTCGAGGCGGGCGCTGACAGCGGGAATCGTGGCCTCGATCACACTGTCGGCCACCGAGCTGCTGGCCGTGGCCACGGCCCTGCCGGCGGTGGCCGACGAGCTGGGCCGCACCGGCTACGGCGTGGCCATCAGCAGCTTCGCCGTGGCCAGCGTGCTCGGCGTCCTCCTCGGCGGTCCGGCCGCCGACCGTCTCGGCCCGTCCCGCCCCTACCTCACGGCCGTCGCCGCCTTCGCCGCCGGGCTGGTGATCGCCGGCTCGGCCCAGAGCATGGCCCAGTTCATCGCCGGGCGGGCGGTGCAGGGCCTCGGCGCGGGGGCCATGACCCCCGTGCTCTACGCCGCCATCGGCCGCGGCTATCGCGACGAGGACAGCCAGCTCCGCATGTTCTCGCTCACCTCCACCGCCTGGGTGCTGCCCGGCGTGGCCGGCCCCGGCCTGGCCGGCCTGGTGACCGAGCACCTGGGCTGGCGGTGGGTGTTCGCCGGGATGGCCCCGTTCGTGGTCCTGGCCGCCGTGGTCACCGGCGCCGGCCTGCGCACCGTGTCGGGGTCGCCCGAGGGCGACGCCGGTGCCGCTGGCGAGCGCCGGCCACCGGTCCCGGCCGGGCCTGGCGACGGCCGGGACGGCGGCAGGGGCGGGCCGACCCGGGCGCCGGTGGTCCCGGCGGTGGCCTTCACGGTGGCCGCCGCCCTGGTGCTGGCCGGATCGGGGGTGTCGGCCTGGCCCGTGGCCGTCGCCCTGGCCGCCGCCGGCCTCGGGCTGGGGGCGGCCGCCGCCCGGGCCGGGAGGTTCCTGCCGGCCGGCACCCTGCGCCTCGTCCCCGGGTCGCCGGCCGCCGTCGGCTCCCGGTTCCTCCTGCTCTACGGCTTCGTGGCCGTCGACGCCTTCGTCCCCCTGGCCGTCACCGACGTCCGGGGCCGGTCCGTTCTCGTCGGCTCGCTGGCCGTCACCGCCGGCACCCTCACCTGGACCGGCGGCACATGGACGGCGGAACGGCTGGTGAAGCGGCTGGGGCCGGGGCCGATCCTGCGCCTCGGGTTCGCCGTGCTCGGCGCCGGCGTGGCCATCCAGATGGGCTATGTGGTCGCCGCCGTGCCCCTGGCGGTGGCGCTGGTGGGCACGGCGCTGGCCGGCTACGGCACGGGCATGGCCTACGGGCTGCAGTCGGCCCTCGTGCTGGGGGCGGCCCCCGAGGGGGAGGAGGGGAAGGCATCGTCGTGGGTGGCCCTGGCCGACACGCTGGCCTTCGCCGCCGGTCCCGCCGTCACCGGTGCCCTCGTCGCCGTGGCCGACCGGGGCACAGGCTCCTTGTCCGGCATGCTGGCCGCCGGCTGGGCCGTCTCCCTGGCGGCGTGCCTGGCCGGTGTGGTGGTGTCGAGTCGGGCTGCGCCCGACGGCCGGCTGCCCCAACACGACGGCGCCGAGGTCGGCTCGGCCTGAGCGGTGCCCCCGCCCCGGCCCCCCGGGGACGGTGGGACGGTGGGGTGGGCGGTACGGCCCATCCACCGGCGTCGGAGTGACGCTCACTACGATCACGGCTGCTGGCGACCGGCCCCCATGCGCGGTCGGCGTCACGGTTCCCGCTCATGCTCCATCATCTCGACGACACTCTCGAGGCGTACCTGCGCGCCCTCGTCCCCCTCCCCACCGGTGACGTGGACGTCTCGTTCGACACGCCCGACCGCGAATGGGGGTCGGGCGTCACCCGCCCCACGATCAACCTGTTCCTGTGGGACGTGCGCCGCAGCGCACGCCGGGGCGTGTCCGGATTGGAGCAGGTGGAGGTCGACGGCCGTCTCCACCGACGCCGCCCCGCCCCCCGGGTGGAGTTCCGGTACCTGGTGACGGCATGGGCTTCGGAGAACCGAGACCAGCACCAGCTCCTCGGTGCCGTGCTGCGCACGGTGGTGGCCCAGCCCGACGTCCCGGCCGACCTCCTGCGGGGCGACCTGGCGGGCCTCGACCCCCTGCCGGTGGTGGAGCTGGCCGGCACCCCGCCCGGCGGCAGCTCCCAGGGCGACCTGTGGAGCGCGCTCGACGGCCAGCTCAAGGCCGGTCTCGACCTCGTGGTGACCATGGCGGTGGACATCGGCCGCGCCACCGAGGCCGGGCCCCCGGTGGAGGAGATGGAGGTGGCCACCGCCGACCGCGAGGGCGCCGGCCATCACAGCCGCCGCCGGGCCACCGCCACGGTGGAGGAGCCGGCCGGCCGGGCCGCCGGCCGCTGAGCGGAAGGGCGCGGGCGACATGCGGGCCGAGCTGCTCACCCCCACCGTGGCCGCCGCCCCCGGCCAGCCCATCGTGGTGCGCATGGAGGTGGTCAACACCTCGGCCGTGATCGACGAGATCTGGCTCGACGCCCCCGGTCTCGACCCGGCCTGGATCACGGGAGGCGAACGGCGGGCCGCCCTGTTCCCCGACTCCCGGGTCGAGCTCAGCGCCCGCATCGATCTGCCCGAGCACTACCCGGCCGGCCAGCACGACCTCGTGATCGTGGTGTCCTCAGCGGTGGAGCCCGACGATGCGGTGAGCGACGTCGTGCAGGTCGACGTGGCCCCCATCACCCGGGCCGATCTCCGCCTCCGCCCGGCGCTGGTGACCGCCGGCCGTTCGGCCCGCTTCCGGGCCGTGGTATCCAACCAGTCGAACCAGCCCCTCACCCTGGCCCTCGACGCCCGCGACCAGCTCCGGGTGCTGGGATTCGACATCGAGCCCCGCCATCTCGTGGTGGGACCGGGCCAGGAGGCCGAGGCCGCCGTCACCGCCAGCGGGCCCCGTCCCTGGTTCGGTTCGCCCCTCACCCGGACCATCACCGTGTCGGCCGAGGGGGCGGCCGGGGCCGAGCTCACGGCGGCGGCCACGTTCAACCAGAAGGCCCGCATCCCCCGGGGCGCCATCACCGCCCTCACCCTGGCCTTCATCCTCGGCGTGTGGGTGACCGCCTTCACCCTCGGCGTCAACCGGGTCCTGGCCAACGACGCATTGGGCAAGGACCGGCCCGAGGTGTTCCCCCTGGCCCAGACGGACCTCGACACCGCCGCCGTCTCGGGCTCCCTGGCCGGGGTGGTGCGGGCCGGCACCAGCGGGCAGCCCCTGCCCCGGATCACGGTGGAGGCGTACCGCAACGGCCGGGACGGCCCCGAGATCTCGGCCTCGGCCGCCACCACCGAGGACGGCACGTTCGAGCTGGCCGGTCTCCTTCCTGGCACCTACCTGTTGCGGGCCACCGCCCCCGGCTTCGTGCCCAGCTGGTACGGGGGGCCGGGAAGCACCGGGGCGGCCAGCCCGTCGGCCGCCGTCCCGACCCGGGTGGAGGCCAGCGCCGCCACCGGCGACCTGGCGCTGGTGATCGCCGGCGAGTCGGGCTCGATCACCGGGACCGTCCTGGTCAACGCCCTGGCCGGCACCCAGGCCACGGCCCAGGTGGCCCTGGTGCCGGTGGCCGACGAGGTGCGGGGCGAGCCGATCGCCACCGTCACCACCGACCCCGCCGGCACGTTCACCTTCGTCGACGTGCCCACCCCGGCCGACTACGAGCTGCTCGTCAGCTCCGAGGGCTTCGAGGACCTGCCGGTGCCGGTGAGCGTGCGGGGCGGGGAGGACCTGGTGGCCAACACGATCCGCCTCGCCGCCGGCCCGGGCCAGATGGGGGGTCTGGTGACGGGCGACAAGAACCGACCCTTGGGCGGGGTGACCGTGACCGTGGCCAACGGGGCGTTCCGGGTGGAGACCACCACCCCCACGTCGGGCCAGGTGGGGGTGTGGGCGGTGCCCGACCTGCCCACCCCGGCCACCTACCTCGTCACCTTCGCCCTGGAGGGGTACGGCACCCAGACGATCGCCCTCGATCTCGGCCCGGGCCAGACCCGCGCCGACGTCAACGTCACCCTGGCCGGCGGCACCGGCTCCCTGGCCGGGCGGGTGGTGGACGAGTCGGGCCGGCCCCTGGGCGGGGTCGACGTGACCGTCTCGGGCGGGCCGGTGAAGGCCACCACCCAGTCGCTCACGGCGGGAGACGTGGGCACCTGGCGGGTGCTCGACCTGCCCACCCCCGGCCGCTACACGATCACGTTCACCATGGCCGGCCACGACAGCGACACCCGGGTGACCGATCTGGCGGCCAGCGCCGGCCAGGACGGCATCGACGTCACCCTGCCCCGCAGCGTGGGCTCGGTGTCGGGCACCGTGACCTCGGGCGGCAGCCCCCGGTCGGGGGTCACGGTGACGGTGAGCAACGGATCGATCGAGCGCACCACGTCGTCGGCCACGAGCCCCGCCGGGGCCTGGCTGGTGGCCAACCTGGAGCCCGGCACGTGGACCGTCACGTTCAGCGCCGCCGGCTTCGAGGACCAGACGGCGCTGGTGACCGTCGGCCCGGGCCAGGACGCCGACGTCGACGCCGATCTGGTGCCGGGATGACCTCGCCCGGTGGACCCTCGATGACGGGCCAGCCCCACCGATGACGGGAGGGGTGGACGAATGAAGGTGCGGGTGGAGCCGACGCGGGCCGACATCGGGCCCGTGGGCCCGGCCGTGTTCAGCGTCGAGATCTACAACCCCGATCCCGTGATCCGCTCCTACGAGCTGGCCGTGCTCGGGGTCGATCCGTCGTGGTGCCGGATCGCCGCCGACGAGGGCTCCGGTCTGGCCCTGTTCCCCGACTCCACCGGCTACGCCACGGTGGTGGTGGACCTGCCCGCCGACCTCCCGGCCGGCCCCCAGCACCTCGCCCTCCAGGTCACCGAGACCACGGGCAGCGACCGGCCCGAGCTGGTCGACCTGGTGGTGGAGCGGGCCCCCGAGCACCGGGCCCTCCTCGAGATCCACCCCCCGCTCGTGACCGGCGGCCGGCGGGCCGCCTTCTCCCTCGTCGTGGAGAACACGGGCAACACCCCGGTGGATCTCACCCCGGCCGCCACCGACCTCCAGGACGCGGTACGGGCCGAGTTCGACCCGCCGGTGGTGTCGCTCGCCCCCCGGGAGCGCCGGATCACGGCCATGACCGTCATCGGTCGCCGCCCCCTGATCGGCTCGCCCGAGGCCCGCACCGTCACCGTGGCCCTGGGCGGCACCGACATGCCGGCCGAGACCACCGCCACCTTCGTGCAGAAGCCGTGGATCGGGCGGGGCCTGGTGGCGTTCACCGGCCTCCTGGCGGCGGCCACCGTGTTCACCGCGGTGCTGGCCGACAACCTGGACCGCGTGGTCGACAAGACCAAGGTCGACGACGCCCTGCTGGTGGAGGCGATCGAGAACGAGGAGCAGGTGGCGGCGATCGCCGCCGTTCCCGCCCTGCTCAGCGGCACCGTCACCGAGGCCGCCAGCGGGGCCGGGGTGGCCGGGGTGACGGTGGAGCTGTACGACGCCGACGACCCCCTGGTCGCTCTGCGCACCGCCGCCACCGACGACAGCGGCGCCTTCCAGCTCACGGGGGTGGCCGGCGGCAGCTACAAGATCCGCTTCGTGGGCGCCGGGTTCACCGAGAGCTGGTACGAGGGGGCGGCCACCTTCGACGGGGCCACCGAGGTGGAGGTGGAGCCCGGTACCGACGTCGAAGGGCTCGACGTGGCCATCGGGGGTGAGCCCGGCACGGCCAAGGGCACGGTGATCGTCGACGATCCGGTGGGGGCGGTGGCCACCCTGTACCTGCCGGGCGCCGCCATCGGCTCCGACACCGACGCCGTGGTGGCCACGGTCAACGTGGCCAGCGACGGCACGTTCGTGTTCGAGGAGGTCCCGGCCCCCGCCACCTACCGCCTGGAGGTGACCAAGCCGGGCTATGCCAAGGAGACCCGTACCGTCACCCTGGGGGCGGCCGAGGCGGTAGACGACATCCAGGTCACCCTGCGCCACGGCGACGGCGAGATCAAGGGCACCGTGGTGGGCCCCGACGGGCCGGCCGGCGGCATCACCGTGACCGCATCCGACGGGGCGGCCAGCGTGGCCACCTCCACCCTCACCACCGGTGAGGTCGGCTCGTTCACCCTCCGCGACCTCGTCACCCCCGCCTCCTACTCCATCACCGCCAGCGGTCCCGGTTTCCGGGACGAGGTGGTGACCGTGGTGCTCGACCAGGGCCAGCATCTCGACGGGGTGGCCGTGGTGCTGGCCCGCAACACCGGCTCGGTCTCGGGCCGGGCCAGCCTGCTCGGAGGCGGCCCCTCCGGCGGGGTGGGCGCCATCGGCGGGGTGGGCGCCATCGGCGGGGTGAAGGTGACGGTGACCGACGGCACCGTCACCCTGTTCACCACCACCCTCAGCACCGGTGACGTCGGGGCCTGGTCGATCCAGGGCCTGCCGTCACCCGGCACCTACACGGTGACCTTCTCCCGGCCCGGCCTGGTGAGCCAGACCCGCTCGGTGGACCTCGACCCGCTGGCCACCAACGACGTGACCGGGGTCGACGCCTCCCTCACCCCGGTGGGGGCGATCATCAGGGGAACGGTGACCGACGAGAACGGCCCGGTGGGCGGGGTCACGGTCACCGTGTCCGACGGGCAGGTGTCGCTCACCTCCCGCAGCGCCGACCGGCCGCTGGGGGCCTACGAGATCCGCAACGTACCCCCCGGCACCTACACGGTGACCTTCAGCCGGCCCGGGTCCACGGCCCAGACGATCCTGGCCACCGTCACCTCGGGCCAGGTGAAGACGCTCGACATCGAGGTGGCCACCCGGGCCTCCATCAGCGGCACCGTCCACGGCGGCGGCACGCTCACCGGGCCGCCCAAGGTGGGGGCCGAGGTGAACCTGTACGAGTTCGAGAACTATCCCCTCTCCCCGCTGCGCACCGTGATCACCGGCGCCGGCGGCACCTACGCCTTCCCCGATCTGGTCGCCCCGGCCAACTATGTGGTGGAGGTGGCCCCGACCGCCGGCGGCACCCCCGTCGACTCCCGGGTGCTCCAGGTCTCGGCCTCGCAGCAGGTCACGGCGATCGACTTCGCCGTCAATTAGGGCCGTAGCCACCGCCGGCCTGCGGCCGCCTCCCACCGCCGGCCTGCGGCCGGCTCCCCACCGCCGTCGGGGCCCCGGAGCCTGGGCTCAACGAATGGGGACGGCGTGCCGATGTGAGGGGAGCGATCTCGAGACGACGGGGCACCGTGGACCTACGAATCATCGACGAGGCGCGCCCGGTCGCCCCCGGCGAACGGGTGGTGCTGCGCCTCCAGCTGGGCAACGACGGGCGGCGGCCCGCTCGCGCCCGGGTCCGGCTGGTGGGCACGGGCGGCCTCGAGGTTTCCGACCAGCCCTGGCTGGGCCCCATCGAGCCCGGTCAGTGGCTCGAGGCCGACGTTGCGGTCGTCGTTCCCGCCGGGCAGAGCCCGGGCGACCAGCGGATCGGGGTGGAGGTGACCGGCGACGACGGCACGGTGGCCCTGGGCCACGTGACGCTCAGCCTGGCTTCGGCCGCTCCCGTCGCCCTGTCGATCTCGCCCGCCCGGGTGTCGGGCCGGCGCCGGGGCCGGTTCCAGGCCCACCTCACCAACCGGGGCGACGAGACCATCAAGCTGCGCCTGGACGGGGAGGGCGAGGGCCTCGACGTCGCCGTCACCCCCGACACCGTTGTGCTGCCTCCCGGCGACCGGGTCCGCCTCCAGGGCCGGGTCCGCCGTTCGGTGGCCGCCACCGGTCGCGGCCGGCGGGCCGTGGCCCAGACACTGGGCGACGACCCCCGCCTGTTCACCGTGGTGGCCCAGGGCCACACCACGCCGGTGCGGGCCACCGCCGCCTACGCCCCCCGGCCCCTGGTGCCGGTCGGCGCCCGGAAGCTCACCGCCATCGTGGTGGCCATGGCCGTGTGGGCCGCCGCCCTCACCGCCGGCGTCCAGTTCCTCGACCGCCGGGCCGCCGGCCAGGCGGCGGAGCAGGCCCGCCAGGAGGCGGCGGCCCAGGCCGCGGCGGAGGCGGCCGGCGGGGGAACGGGGGGCGACGGAACGAGCGGAGAGGCCGGCGGCGGCCCGGGCGGCGGTGCCGGCGGAGAGGGCGAGGAAGGTGAGGGCACGGCGCTGGCCTTCGCCGACAGCACCGCGGTGGACGTGGGCGGCACGGTCGACCTGGGGTCGGCCGATCCGGCCGGCGTCACCGTGACGCTCCGCGCCGTGAGCCCGGCCGACGTCGACACGCCCGGCGTGGGCAAGGTGTCGGCCCTGCACGACGGGCCCACCCCTGTCACCGGACTGCTCGCCACCCGCACCACCACGTCCAACGAGGAGGGTGACTGGGCCTTCGCCAACGTCGCCGCCCCCGGCACCTACGAGGCCCGCTTCGCCAAGGCCGGCTACGTCACCCGGAGCCACCTGATCAGCCTCGACGCCGGCGACGAGCCGGTGGCGCTCGACGTGGCCCTCGACCCCGGCGACGGCCGCCTGGGCGGGCTCGTCTCGGCCGGCGGCGCGCCGGTGGGGGGCGCCACCGTCACCATCACCGACGGCACCGTCAGCTACACCACGTCCACCGCCACCGCCACCACCGGCACCGGCTCGTCCGACGGCGTCGGTCGCTGGTCGGTGGAGGGCCTGGCCACTCCCGGCCGGTACCTGGTGACGATCGACCGCCGGGGCTTCGGTACCGAGACCCAGGCCCTGGAGCTGGCCGCAGGAGGAACGGCCGACGCCATCACCACCACCCTCACTCCCGGGGTGGGCTCCATCAGCGGCTCGATCCAGTACCTGGGCCAGCCCAAGGGGGGCGTGACGGTCACGGCCACCAACGGCGACGTCACCCGTTCCACCTCCTCGCTGACCGAGACCGACATCGGCTCGTTCCTCCTGCCCCAGCTCCCCCTGCCCGGCAACTACACCGTGACCGTGTCGGCCGACGGGTTCATCACCCAGACCCTCGACGTGGCCCTGAACGGCACCGGGGACGGCAGCGGCGGCGACGGCGGCGACGGCAGCGGCAGCAGCGGCAGCGACGGCAAGGCGACCGGCGTGGTGGTGCAACTCGTCAGCTCGGCCGCCATCGTGGCCGGCACCGTGACCGACGGCGCCGGCCAGCCGGTGAGCGGCGTGGGCGTGACCGCCTCCGACGGCACCCACGTCTACAAGACCACCACCGCCATCGCCCCCGCCGGCTCCTACGAGCTCACCGGCATGGAGCCCGGCAGCTACGTGATCGGCTTCGACCGCTTCGAGTACCAACCGGCCTCGTCGCTGGTCACGGTGGCCGCCGGCGACGTCCGCCCCCTCGACGTCGCCCTGGAGGCCAAGGACGCCCCCAGCATCACGTCCGAGGCGTCGGTCAGCGTCAGCCCCGAGGACGGCGGCGTGCTGGTGCCCGGGGCCACGGTGAAGCTCCAGGGGGCCAGCACCCACACCACCACCACGGTGGGGCCCGACAACCGGTACACCCTGTCGAACATCCCCGTCGGCACCTACATGCTGACGATCTCCCATCCCAGCTACCAGACGGTGATCCAGACCGTGCGCCTCGGGCCCCGCACCCACGTGGAGCGCACGGTGGCTCTTCAGGCGCTGGGCGACCTGTTCGGCGTGGTCACCGACACCGACGGCATCCCCGTGCCGGGCGCCGCCATCATCGTGAGCTTCCAGACCACGGTGGGCAACCAGACCGTCACCTCCAGCCTCGACCCGCTGTTCACCGACGTCGACGGCAGCTACAGCATCGAGCGCAAGCTGGGCAGCCAGCAGTACACGGTCACGTTCTCGGCCGACGGTTTCGTGACCGCCACCCGCCAGTTCGCCGGCCAGACCGGCACCTCCACCGAGCTCAACGTCAGCCTGTTCAGCCAGCCCCGCATCACCGGTGTGCTCCGCTTCCGCAACTCGAGCGGGGTGCCGGTGGCCCTCACCGGGGTGGCCGGGGTGACGGTCCAGTTCCGGCCGGCCGGGACGTCCGATCCGTTCGCCGAGGTGCCGGTGTCCAGCACCGACGGCTCCTACACCATTCCCAACACTGCGTTGGCCGTCGGTTCGTGGGAGCTCGCCCTCACGGGGCTGCCGGCCCGGTTCGCCACCCCCACCCTGCCCGACACCTCGAACCTGGCCCTCAACGAGATCCGCACGGCCGACATCACCCTGCCCGTCAACCCGTCGTTGAGCGGCACGGTGCGGGCCATGGACGGCGACGCCGGCCTCCAGCCGGTGCCGTCGGCCACGATCCAGGCCGAACGGTTCGACACCGGCTCCAACGCCTGGGCGGCGGTGGGCGCCGCCGTCACCACCAACGCCTCGGGCCAGTACACCATCCCGGCCGACCAGCTCACAGCGGGCACCTGGCGGCTGCGGGCCACCGACGTGGGTGCCGGGAACCTGGCCACCACCGGGCCCCAGTTCACCCTCAACCTCGACACCAGCCCCACCGAGAACCTCCAGGTCGACGCGAACCCGCAGGTGTCGGTGACGGTCCGCGACAAGAACCTCACCCCGCTGGCCGGGGTGACCGTCAGCTACAAGCTCCTCGACATCGACGCCGTCACCGTGCTCGACACCGGCAGCACCACCACCAACGGGTCGGGGGTGGCCCGCTTCACCAAGACCGATCTGGTGGAAGGCCTCTACGAGCTCACCGTCACCGGCCCCAGCGGCCTCCAGGACACCCTCGTCCTGGCCCTCCAGAACCTGGCCCGCAACCAGGTCACCGGCCTCACCGCCACCCTCTTCCCCGACCCCACGGTCGACGGCTTCGTGCGCCGGCTCAACTCGTCCAACCTGTTCGTGGGCGTCTCGGGCCGCACGGTCACCATCGAGCGGGCCAGCGACGGCGGCGTGGTGGCCAGCACCACCTCGGGGGCCGGCGGGTACTTCTCGTTCGACCCCGACGCCCTCGACCCCGGCGACTACCGGGTGGTGCTGGGAGCGGATCTGCGCGCGGTCGACGTGACCGCGCTGGCCAACAACGAGGCCCGTTCGGTGGAGCTGATCGTGCCCCAGAGCTCCACCGTGTCGGGCACCCTGCACTGGCTCGACGCCACCGGCACCCGCCACGACCTGGAGGCCGGCGCCGCCTGGCACCTGTCGGCGGCCAACGTGATCACCGACCACACCGCCTCCACCCCCACCGTGGTGGAGGTGCGGGGGAGCCTGACGGCCAGCGGCACCGGGCCCAACTGGTCGGCGGCGGGCCAGGCGGCGGGCTCCGCCACCTACACCATCACCGTCGACGACGGCCGCTTCGACGACGCCGCCACCACCGTCACCGTCGCCCCCGGGACAGACCCGGCGGCCGTCGACGTGGCCCTGACCCCGCGGCCGGCCACGATCTCGGGCTCGGTCACGGCCGACGGCAACCCGCTCAGCGGGGCCACCGTCACCCTCGACCCCGGCGCCGGCGGCACGGTCCGCACCGCCACCACCGACGTTGCCGGCCACTGGAGCCGCGACGACCTGCTGCCCGGCACGTGGACCATCACCGTGGCCAAGGCGAACTTCCAGGTGGCCACGCAACCGGGCACCGTCACCGTGGGACCGGGGGAGGCCGGCACCGCCGGCCCCGGCGATCTCAACCAGCTGCGCACGGTCACCGTCCGGGTGGCCGCCAACGGCAGCCCGCTGAGCGGGGTCACCGTGAACCTGGGCGGCGGCTCGTTCGCCCACACCGAACCCACCCCCGGCACCCACGTGTTCGCCGGCGTGCCGGAGGGTGACCACGCGGTGACCGTCAGTCGGGCCGGCTACGCCGTCACCGACGTGAACGACGCGGTGACCACCGTCCCCGACATCACGGTGGCCTGGGGCAGCGATCCGGCTCCGCTCGACGTGACCCTGTCGGCGTTCGCCACCATCGGCGGCAAGCTGCGGGGCACCACCGCCGGCAACACCAACCCGCTGGTGGGCTACACGGTCACCGCCACCCTCCAGGGCAGCGGCTCGCCGGGGGTGGTGGTCACCGCCGTCACCCAGCCCACCGACGGCACCTTCACCCTGAGCGGCCTGGTGCAGGGCACGTGGGACGTCACGGTGGACGCCCCCGGTTTCGTCGACCCCGGCCCCATCGCCCAGGCTGTCACCTGGAACAGCGGTACCACCGACCTGGGCAACCTGACGCTGGCGGCCCAGAAGGGATCGATCCAGCTCGCCGTGTGGTCCGACAACTTCGATCCGCCGGAGCCGATCGCCGGGGCCAGCGTGGCCCTGCGGCTGAAGGGCTCGTCCACCGTGCTGGCCACGCTCAGCTCACCCGACCCCGAATCGTCGCCCACGCCCACCGGGGTCACGTTCACCGATCTCGACGCCGCCACCTACACCCTCACCCTGTCGGCCACCGGTTACGCCGACGTCACGATCGAGTACGCCCTGGCCCGGGGGGAGAACGCCGCCATCGGCCAGGGCGCCACCCTGCTGGAGGCGAACACGGGCGGGATCGTCGGCACCATCGAGTGGCGGCGGCAGTCGAGCGCCACGCCGGTCGCCCCGTTCACCGGGGCCACCATCGTGCTCAACCGGATCCGCAACGGCTCCAGCACCGAGGTGGCCCGGATCAGCTCGTCGTCCACCGCCAGCTACTCGTTCCTCGTCCTGCGCAACGGTTCCTACACGGTGACCGTGAGCGGGGTGGGGATCGGTACCGTCACCACCAGCGTGTCGGTGACGTCGGGCCAGGTGACCACGGCCGACGTGCTCGTCACCGCCTCCCCGGTGGCGGTCACGGCCTCCACCCGGGACGACACGGGCGCCGCCCTGGGGGGCGTGGCCCTCCAGCTCACCGGCTTCGCCACCTACAGCGCCACCACCGCCACCACCGGCACCGTCGGGTCGGCCACCTTCGCCGCCGTGCAGCCGGCCACCACCGCCTACACCCTCACCGCCACCCGCAGCGGGTACGACCCGGCGACGGCCACGGTCACGGTGGGCCCGGGGGGCGCCGTCACCGTGCCCCCGCTCACCCTGAACCGGCAGGGTACGGCCCACGTCACGGTGACCGACGACGCCGGCGACGTGGTGTCGGGCGCCACCGTGGCACTCACCGCTGACCCCACCCACACGGCCCTGTGGGACGCGGCCAACAGCCGCTACGTGCTCGCCGACCTGCCCACCGGGGTGGCCCATCAGCTGACGGTGACCGCCGCCGACCACCACACCAACGCCACGGTGAGCACCCCCACCGTCACCCCCGGCGCCACGGTGACCGCCGCGGTCACCCTGCAGCGGCACAAGGGCACCCTCCAGGTGGAGGTCACCGACGACGGGACCGACCCGCTCTCGGGGGCCGCCATCGTGGTCACCGACGCCGGCGGCAACGAGGTGGGCAACGTCACGCCGGCGGGCGCGAGCCACGGGTTCACGAACCTGGCGGTGGCGGACGGGCCCTACACGGTGACCGTGTCGAAGTCGTTCTGGAGCACCTCGACCCAGACCAGGACGGTGGTGGTCGACGCCACGGTCACCGCCACCGCCGCCCTCCAGCCCCGGCCGACCTTGCAGGTCACCGTGGCCGCCGACCCGTCGGGCCCGGCCAACCCCACGGTGACGGTGAAGCTGCGCAAGGCCAGCGACGGCACCTTCACCGGCGCCGTCACCCACTCCACGGCCACCACCTTCGACTTCCCCGACCTGGTGGCCGGCACCTACGACGGCTACCAGGTGGTCTCCACCGCCGCCGGCTACCACCCGCTGACCCAGGTCGTGCCGGTCACCCTGACCCAGGGCGCGCTGGTCACCGACAGCTCGGTGAGCCTGGTGGCGTTGGGCACGATCCGGGTGACGGTCACCGACGACCAGGCGGCCAACGTGAACGACGCCACCGTGGTGTTGTCGAGCGTGAGCCAGGGGGGCACGGTGGCCACCCTGTCGGCCGGCACCAACGGCGTATACAGCTTCACCGGCCTGTCGGCCGCCACCGACTACGTGGCCACCGTGACCCGCACCGGCTTCGACCAAGCCACCTCGGCGCCCCTGACGGTCACCACCGCCAGCTCCGCCGCCGTCACCACCTCGATCAGCCTGACGCCGACCCCCTGATCGTCCCGGCCGTCACCCCCGGCCCGCTTCGATCCGCTCACCCGCCCACACAACCGTCCACCCGCCCCGCTTCGATCCGCCACCCGCCCGCACAAACCGTCCACCCGCCCGCACAACCGCGACACAGTCCGAAGCGGTGCCGCGATGTGAGCGCTCAGCGCAACACCCGCGACGTCACCTCGATCTGTGTCGCGGTTGTGCGGGGGTTCAGGCCAGCGCCAGGACGGCGATGGTGGTGACGCCGAGCGCCATCAGCAAT
>JAWKIL010000021.1:0-95748 GCA_041394285.1 Acidimicrobiales bacterium
GGGCGTCGTCGGCGGCGGGCGGGAAGAACTCGAACGACACCCGGGGGGTGTGCGGCAGCGGGATCATGTCAGGCAACCTCCAGGTTGCGGACTACTGGGGCGTCGGCGGCCTGGGTGGCCACCCACACGGTGACGGTGAGCGAATCGGGCCCGGGGTCGGGCAGGGTGATGTGGGACACGGTGACCGACGCCATGCCGGCGGCCGTGCACCAGTGCACGACCTCGGCGTCGGTGAAGCCGAGGCGGCGGTGGCCGTGCTCGGTGCGGAGGGCTTCGAGGTGGTGGGGGGCGAAGTCGACGATGAGGAGCCGGCCCCCGGCCCACACCGCCCGCGCCGCCTGCTCCACCGCCCGGGCCGGCTCGTCGAGGAAGTGGAGCACGTGGTGGAGGACGGCCAGGCCGACGCTGCCCATCTCCACGTCGAGGTGGTAGGCGTTGCCGTAGCGCACCGACAGGTGGTCGAGGTGGTTGGCCTCGAGGCGGGTGCGGGCCAGGTTGAGCATCTCCCGGCTCAGCTCCACGCCCACCCCGGCCCGTACGTGGGGGGCGAACAGCTCCAGCACCCGGCCGGTGCCGGTGCCGATGTCGAGCAGGCGCTCGATCGGCTGCTCGGCGGCCAGGGCCACCATTGCCGCCTCCACCGCCGGCTGGTTGACGGCCCGGCCCCGCAGCACCTCTTCTTCCAGGGCGATCCGCTCGAAGGAGCGGGCGGCCAGCTCGGCCCGCTCGGCCCGGATGGCGGCCAGCTGGGCCTCGTCCCTCGTGATGGTGCCGGCGGCGTCGTCGGTGACCAGCGGGTCGAGCCCGGACAGGAAGGTGCGGGCGAAGGGGGAGCGGGCGTGGCGGTAGTAGGCGCTGGTGCCCTCGGCCTGGCGGGCCAGGAGGCCGGCGTCGCACAGGAGCTTGAGGTGGCGGCTGACCCGGGGCTGGCTCTGGCCCAGCACCCGGCAGATCTCGGTGACGGTCAGCTCCGACCCGCCCTCCAGCATCACCAGGATGCGGAGGCGGGTGGGTTCTCCCGCGGCCCGGAGGGCCTGGATCAGCCTGTCCATCCGGGCAGGGTAGCATCCCAGGATCGAAATATAAAGATGTTGTTATGTAGCTGAGCCGCCTCAGTTTGTCCGGCCTCACCCTCCGATGGGCTGAACTCTGTCGAGAAATGCCGGCTCTGGCGGCATTTCTCAACAAGGTTCGGCCAAATGCGAGAAATACAGCCGGCGGCGGGGCCGAGGTCAGCTGTCGAAGAGCAGGGTGAGCTCGTGGCGGTTGTGGAAGAGATGGGTGAGGTGGGCGCCGGGGAGGGCCCGGAGGCGGTCGGTCACGTCGTGGTCGGTGGCGCCCTGGAACTTGACGGTGCAGATCACGGTGGGGGCCGGGGTGAGGGCGTCCCGCCACCGTTCGAGCAGGCCGAACAGGCGCTCGGGGTAGCAGATGATGTCGCAGCACACCCAGGCCGGGGGCCCGCCCAAGCGGTCGCAGGCGGCGGCGGGGTCGACGCCGAAGGCGCTGCCCTGGAGCCACGCCACCCCCGGCAGGGCGTCGACCGCCGGATCGAGCGGGGCCTTGTCGACGGCCAGCACCTCACAGCCGAGCTGGGCCAGCAGCCACGTCCAGCCCCCGGGGCTGGCGCCGAGATCGACGGCCCGCTCGCCCGGCCGGGGGAACCGGCCCAGGGTCACCAACGCCTCCCACAGCTTGCGGTAGGCCCGGCTCGGCGGGCCCTCCCGCAGCTCGACCAGCGGCACCTCGCCGTTGGGGAACGGGCTGGAGCAACGCCCGGCGGCCAGCACCAGCCCGGGCTCCGCCAGCGTCCATGACCCGAGCGGGCTGGCGGGCGGCAGCTCGCCCAGCGTGAGCGGCCGGCCCGACACGTGAGGCAGCTTCTCGGCGATGAGCCCGGCCCGGCCCCCCGGTGAGGGGGCGAAGCAGGCCCAGTTGCGCTGCCGGGCGCGCAGCTGCCGGGCGGCGTCGCCGATGGACGCGACGGCCAGCGTCTCGACGTCGAACCAGGTGTTGAGGGCCCACGCCACCGGGCCCGCCGGCGGCGGCCCGTCGACCACGGCCAGGCGGTCGTGGACCCAGCGCACCGCGCCGGCGGCCACGCCCGCCCGGCGCAGCTCCTGGCCCAGCTCCGCCTCGTACCCCGGGGGAGCGAGGTAGGCCGTCACGCCGGTGGTGTCGGTCATGGCGCCCGCCACCGTCAGTGCAGGATCAAGGCAGGATCACGGCCTGGGCCACGATGGCCGTGTCGCCGTCGAACGTGATGGCGGGCGACCCATACAGCACGTATCCCTCGGCCAGGGCCTCCGACACGCGTTCACAGAAGGCGTGGTCGTCGGGCCCGGTCAGCAGCCGGTACCGCAGCCGGCCGGCGGTCTCGTCGCCGCCGCTGCTGCGGCTGAACCCCACGGGGGGCGTCATCGCAGCACCGCCAGGGCCTGGCTCAGGTCGTCGTACAGGTCTTCCACGTCTTCCAAGCCTATGGACAGGCGCACCATCCCGTCGCCGATCCCCACCGTCGACCGGGCCGAGGCCGACAGCCGCCGGTGGGTGGTGGTGGCCGGGTGGGTGACGAGGCTCTTGGCGTCGCCCAGGTTGTTGGAGATGTCGAACACGGCCAGCCGGTCGAGGAAGGTGAACGCCCGCTCCTTGGTGGCCAGGTCGATCGTGAGCACGGTGCCGCCCCGGCTCATCTGCCGCTTGGCGATGTCGTGCTGGGGGTGGGAGGCGAGGCCGGGGTAGCGCACCGTGGTGATGGCCGGATGGGTGCTCAACCGCTCGGCCAGGATGGTGGCCCGGTCGCACTGGGCCTCCACCCGGAGGCGCAGGGTCTCAAGACCCTTCACCAGCACCCAGGCGTTGAACGGGCTGAGGCTGGGCCCGGTGTGGCGGAGGAACTGGTCGAGGTAGTCCTCCATGAACCGCTGGGAGGCGAGCACGGCCCCGCCCAGCGTGCGGCCCTGGCCGTCGATGTGCTTGGTGGCGGAGTAGACCACGATGTCGGCCCCCAGCTCCAGGGGCTTCTGCAGCACCGGCGTGGCGAACACGTTGTCCACCACCACCAGGGCCTTGGCCGCATGGGCCAGCTCGGCCACCGCCGGCAGGTCGATCACGTCGAGCCCCGGGTTCGACGGGGTCTCCAGGAACACCATCCGGGCCCCGCCGGCCAGGGCCTGTTCCCACTGGGCCAGGTCGCACCCGTCGACCAGGGTGGAGCGGACGCCCCAGCGGGGGAGGATCTCGTCCACGATCACCCGGCACGATCCGAACAGGGCCCGGGAGCTGACGATGTGGTCGCCCGCCTCCAGCCGGGAGGCCAGGGCGGCGAACACGGCGGCCATCCCGCTGGCCGTGGCCCGGCAGGCCTCGGCCCCCTCCAGCAGCCGCAGCCGCTCCTCGAACATGGAGACGGTGGGGTTGCCGTAGCGGCCGTAGATGTAGCGGTCGACCTCGCCGGCGAAGGCGGCCTCGGCCTCGGCCGCCGAGCCGTAGACGAAGCCCGAGGTGGGGTAGATGGCCTCGGCCGTCTCGTCGTGGGCGGAGCGGGTGAGCCCACCCCGGATCAGCACGGTGGCCTCCCGCCAGGGGCGGGACGCCGGCTCGTCGGGGGCACGGCGGTCGGAGGAGGGAGGGGTCATGCGGGCCTCGGTGGGAGGTGGGTCGGGGTGGCGAGGAGAGGGCGGCGATCAGGCGGCGGGCGGGGTGTCGGCCAGGAGGGCCAGCCGCGGTTCACCCTCGAGGGTGCCACGACCGAGCACGGATCGCGCCGCCACCTCACCCACCACGATGATCGACGGGTTGGCCACCGGCGTGTCACCCAGCTCGGCGAGCGTGAGACGGGCCACCCGCTGGCGGGGGGTGGTGGCGGCCGTGACGACGGCCACCGGGGTGTCGGGGCAGCGGCCGGCCCCCAGCAGCCGGCGGCGGATGGCCCCGGCCCGGGCCGCCCCCATCAGGATGACGAGCGTGGTGCCGAGGCGGGCCAGGGCGTCCCAATCGAGCGTGGTGTCGGTGGCGGGATCCTGGTGGGCGGTGACGACGGTGAAGGCGCTCGACACCCCCCGGTGGGTGACGGGGATGCCGGCCACCGCCGGGCCGGCCAGGGCCGACGTGACCCCGGGGACCACCGCCACCTCGATCCCGGCCCGCACCAGCGCTTCGGCCTCCTCGCCGCCCCGGCCGAACACGAACGGGTCGCCGCCCTTGAGCCGCACCACCACCGTGTGGCGACGCCCCCGGTCCACCAGCAGACGGTTGATCTCGTGCTGGGGGGTGGACGGGCCGCCCGGATCCTTGCCCACGGGGATCACCTCGGCCCCCGGGTTGACCAGCGCCAGCACCCCAGCCGACACCAGCCGGTCGACCACCACCACGTCGGCCGCCTGCAGCAGGCGCACAGCCCGCACGGTCAGCAGGTCGGGATCACCCGGCCCGGCGCCCACCAGGTGCACGGTCACCGGCCGGCCGCCCTCGTCGGGAGAGGACGGGGGGTGGTGGCATCGGGTCCCGGCGGCGGGCCGTCGAGCCCCAGATGATGACGGAGCTGGTGGCGGGCTCCCTCCAGATCACCCACCGCCACCAGCTCCGCCAGGCCACGGTCGAGGGCGTCGGCCCAGCCCCCGTGCTCCGATGTGCCGGTGCGGGCCCGCAGCTCGGCCCTCGCTTCGGCCAGGATCGCCGCCAGCTCGGCGTACCGCCCGGTGTCGATCTCGGCCTCCAGCCGGCGCCGGAGCCAGGAGGCCAGGGCCGGGCTGGCCCCGCCGGTGGACACGGCGATCTGGATCGGGGGGCGCTGGGCCACCGCCGGCAGGAAGAAGTGGCAGTTGGCCGGATCGTCGGCCGAGTTCACCAGCACCCCGGCGGCCTCGCCGTCGGCCGCCACCGCGGCGTTGACCGCCGGATCGTCGGTGCAGGCGATGGCCAGGTGGTAGCCGGCCACCTCGCCCGGCTCGTAGGGACGGCGGTGGCAGGTCAGGCCCTCGTCGGCGGCCAGGCCCGGCTCGATGCGGGGTGCGACCACCGTCACCCGGGCCCCGGCCCGGCGCAGCCCGGCCACCTTGTGGACCGCCACCCGACCACCGCCCACCACCAGCACGGGGCGGCCGGCGAGCAGCAGGTTCACCGCATAGGTGACCGCATAGGTGGGGGCTGGGTCGAGACCGACGGGCACGCGAAAACCTGATTCAAGCGGTCGGGAATAGGGTCATCGTCACCGTATCGAGCGATTCTCGGAAAAGCCAACCGGATTCGTCGGCTTTCGGTCCGACCCCACGACCCGAGGGTCGGTGCTACAACTGGGCGATGGACGTGGGACTGCAGGGATCGGTCATCCGTCGTGCCGGCGATACCCGGCCGCTGGCCGAGCTGTACCGGGATCAGGTGGAGCTGGCGGTGCAGGCCGAGAGCTGGGGGTACGACTTCCTCTGGGTGGGTGAGCACCACTTCGCCCCCAACCAGTGGAACCCGTCGCCCCTGCCGCTCTTGGCCGCCATCGCCGCCCGCACCACCACGCTGCGGCTGGGGACCAACGTGATCGTGGCCCCCTACCACAACCCCCTGCGGCTGGCCGAGGACATCGCCACGGTGGACCTGTTGTCGAACGGCCGGCTCGACGTCGTGCTCGGCACCGGCTCCATCCGCGACGAGTTCGACACCTTCGCCGTGGCTCCCGGCGAGCGCTGGGGGCGCACGTTCGAGACGGCCGACATCCTCCGCCGCTGCTTCAGCGAGGACCGCTTCGATCACGAGGGCCGCTACTTCACCTTCCCCAACGTGCGGATGACCACCCAGCCGGTGCAGCAGCCGCTGCCGCTGTGGGTGGCGTCGGCCGGGCCCAAGACGATCGAGCGGGTGGCCCGGGCCGGCTTCCACTTCCAGACCCCGGTGATGGCCCAGCTCGGCCCGTTCTGGGAGCGGTATTCGGCGGCGGCCCGGGCCGCCGGGCACGACCCGGAGCGCAAGAACTTCCACGTCTTCACCGGGGGCAGCGTGGCCGCGCAGTGGACGCCGGAGCGGGCCGCCGCCTACGAGGCGGGGGTGCGGGACTTCATGAGCTTCTACTCCAGCCGGGAGACGGTGTTCGCCGGCACGGCCCACGACGTCGACACCGAGCACCCGTCGGCCAACGCCATCACCGGCACGCCCGACCAGGTCCTGGCCACGCTGGAGGAGCGGATCGGGTCCACCGCCCTCACCCATTTCGCCTGGGCCCCCGGTCCGCCCGACGCCATGCAGCTGTTCGCCCGTGAGGTGCTGCCGGTGGTGAAGGGCTGGGGCCGGGAGCCGATCCGGGCCTGAGCACCGCCGTCGGCTTCGTAAGGGGCCGCCCGTCATCGTCCTCCGTTCTGCGCGACGAAAAACCGCGTCACTGCGGCGAACTGCGCCGCGAAACCGTCGGAATCTGGTGAAAACGTGACGCAGGTCGGTGGGAGGGGGCGCGGTTTTCGTCGCGCAGAACGATCCCCTGAACAGGCCGCGACCAACTAGTGCGCATTGTGCGGTAGTGTGTGCAGCGCAAGTGGATCCGGCGATGGGAGGCCTACCAGTGGACGGTGACGGGATGGACACCAGCCAGTTGTTGAAGGGGGTGCTCGATCTGGCCGTGCTGGCCGTGCTCGACCGGGGCGACGCCTACGGCTACGACATCGTCCGCACCCTGCGGGACGCCGGCCTGGAGGACGTGGGCGACGCCTCCGTGTACGGCACCTTGCGCCGCCTGTACCGGGCGGGCCGGCTGACGAGCTACGTCAAGCCGTCCGACGAGGGACCCCACCGCAAGTACTACGGCCTCAATCAAATGGGCCGGGACCAGCTCCACGCCTCGATGAAGGGCTGGACCGAGTTCACCCGCACCCTCGACGGCCTGCTGGAAGGAGTGGCCCGATGACCGAATCCACCGATCCGATGCCCTCACCGGCGCCGGCCCCCGACACGGCGGCGGGCGACGCCGCCTACCTGGCCGCAGTACGGGCCGAGCTGGCTGATCTGGAGCCCGACGAGCTGGAGGAGGTGGTGGACGATCTGGCGTCGCATCTCCACGAGGTCCGCAGCATCGGGGCCGGGCGCCCCATGGCCGAGATCCTGGGACCACCCCGGCGTTACGCCGCCGAGCTGCGGGCCGCCGCCGGGTTGGGCGAACCGGCCGCCGGTGACAGCCGCCCCGTTGGTGAGACGTCGCCTGAGCCGGTCCTGGTCGGCGCCGCGGCCGGTGTTGGTGCCGGTGCCGGCGCCGCGGCCGGTGTTGGTGCCGGTGCCGGCACTGCGGCCGGGGCCGTCGACGCCGGGGCGCCCTCACCGCCGCCGCCGCCCCCGTCGGGCCCCGCCTCGGTGCTCCCACCTCCGCCCGAGGGCCCGCCTCCGGGGGCGGGTTCGGCGCTGCCGCCTCCGCCCCAGGGGCCGCTGCCCCCGCCCGGGGTGGTCAGCGGGGTCCACCGACCGGGCGACGCCCTGGGCCACGCGGTCACCGATGCCGCCGGCCGGGTCACCGGCCACCGTTGGTGGCAGGGGGTGACCGGGTTCCTGCCCGAGCTGGTGCCGGCGTGGTGGGTGGTCCGGGCCTGGCTGGCGGTGGCCGTGCTGGGGGCCCTCACCAGCGCCGGCGACGCCTTCGTGGGCGGCGGTCCCGTCCTGTTGCCCCGGCTGTTCGGGAGCGTGGTGGTGGGCCTGGTCGCCCTGGTGGCGGCGATCGTGTGGTCGGTGCGCTGGGGTCGGGCCCGCCGGCTCCAGGTGCCGCGATCGGCCGGGATCGCGGCCGGCCTGGTGATCCTGGCCGGGATCGTGGTGGTGCTGCTCGGCCTGTCGTTCGTGGTGGCCCGTTCGGACTCGGGCCCGGCCTTCGACCAGGCGGTCGACACCCTGGCCGTTCCCCCGCTGTCGCCGGTGGGGGCCCAGGCATCGCCCGAGACCGCCCTCAACGTGTACGCCTACCGGCCCGACGGCACCCCGGTGGGCCCCGTCCTGCTCTACGACGAGAACGGCCGCCCGCTGGTGGTGGGCGCCGCCGTGGGCGACATGAACGAGCGGGCGGCCCGCGTCTACAGCGACAGCACCGGCGAGGAGATCGAGGTGGTGTCGCCGAGCGATGCCAACGGGGTGCCGGTGCCCAACCTCTATCCCCGCCAGCTCTTCCAGCTGGACTACGGCCAGCCCGACGGGGGAGTGCGCCGCCAGCCGCTCCCGCCCCCGCCGGTGCGGGTGCCGGGAGCGGTCACGGCCACCGCCACCACCGCCACCACCACCGCCACCACGGCCACGTCCACCGCCCCGGCCCCCTCCACGCCGGCCCCGGAGACCACGGTGATCACGGGGAGCACGACGGCCCCGGCCGGTGCCGACCCCTCCGGGGGGCCGGCGACCACGGCCGGCGGGGGAGCGGACCCGTCGATCACGGCCACCACCGTCCCCTGAACCGGAGGCCGCAGGTCGGGCGTCGAGCCGGCCTGCGGCGCCCGACGGGGAGCGGGCGGTGCCGGGCCAGAAGTCGACCGGGAGGCCCGGAAGCTGCTACCAAGGGGGGCACCGGCCCCAAAGCCAAGAGTGCGAGAAAGACCGCGGAGGTAGCCCACCATGCCCGAGTTCACGGCCAAAGGCCTGGAGATGCAGGAGGCGGTGAAGTCGTACATGGACGACTTCATCTATCCCAACGAGGAGGAGTACTACGCCGAGTACGAATCCCTCAACGATGTCCACGCCACCCCGCCGATGATGGAGAAGCTGAAGGCGGCGGCCAAGGAACGGGGCCTGTGGAACCTCTTCATCCCCCACCTGGACCCCCAGGCCCCCGGCACCAAGATGTCGAACTACGACTACGCCCCCATCTCGGAGATGCTGGGCAAGGTCAACTTCGCCTCCGAGGCCCTGAACTGCGCCGCCCCCGACACGGGCAACATGGAGATCCTCAACCTCTACGCCTCGGACGCGGTGAAGCAGCGCTGGCTGTCGCCCCTGCTCGAGGGCGAGATCCGGTCCGCCTTCTCCATGACCGAGCCCGAGGTGGCCTCGTCGGACGCCTCCAACATCCAGCTCCGGATCGACAAGGACGGCAACGAGTACGTCCTCAACGGCCGGAAGTGGTTCTCGTCCAACGCCCTGCGCCCCGAGTGCGAGGTGCTGATCGTGATGGGCAAGAACGATCCCGACGGCCCGGCCCACCGCCAGCAGTCGATGATCGTGGTGCCCAAGGCCACCAAGGGCATCAGCTTCGGCCGCGACCCCCACGTGTTCGGCTACCACGACCGGGGCGGTCACCCCGAGGTGATCTACGAGAACGTGCGGGTGCCGGAAGACCACATCCTGGGTGGCGAGGGCGAGGGCTTCGCCATCAGCCAGGCCCGCCTCGGCCCGGGCCGCATCCACCACTGCATGCGCTCCATCGGCGTGGCCGAGCGGGCGCTCGAGATCATGGTCAACCGGGCCCTGCAGCGCTCCACCTTCGGCCGGCTGGTAGCCCAGCACGGCCTGGTGCAGGACTGGATCGCCGAGGCCCGCATCGAGATCGACCAGGCCCGCCAGTACGTCTACCACGTGGCCCATCTCATGGACACCGTGGGCAACAAGGCAGCGGCCCAGGAGATCTCGGGCATCAAGGTCGCCATCCCCAACATGACGCTCAAGGTCATCGACCGGGCCATCCAGGTGCACGGAGCGGCCGGCGTCACCCAGTTCACGCCGCTGGCCCACATGTACGCCCACCAGCGCACGCTGCGGATCGCCGACGGGCCCGACGAGGTCCACAAGATGACGATCGCCCGCCGGGAGATCCGCCGTCACGATCCGTCGTTCCGGATGAACCCGAGCTGAGCTCTGCGCCCTCGGCACCCACGGGCGGTCGCTCCGGCGGCCGCCCGTGGCGCGTCCGGGACCCGGCGGGCGGCGGGCGGCATGCACCTGCCACGCCCGACGCCGCCCGACCGGGCGTGGGTCAGACCTTGACGGGGGCGAGCTGCAGGCGCCGTCGGCGGAGGGATCCGCCGCCAGCGGGCCAGCACAGGGCCACCATCACCGCCACCATCGAGGCGGCGAACAGGTACTGCAGCAGCAGCAGCTGGGCCAGCGTCATCGGGATGTAGAACCCCACCACGAGGTCGATCGACAGGGTGCCGGCCATGGCCAGGAGCTTGTGCTCCTCCCGGGTGGTGCGGCGCACCAGCGGCCGGAACTTCCACAGCACGATCACCATGACGACGCCGGCCACCGATCGCTGCCATACCGCGCCGGCGGCGGCCAGGGCGATGGCCACCAGCATCGTGCGGTCGGCCAGCTCGGCCCGGGACAGCCGGGACGACTCCCGGATCGACGCCAGCACCGGTTCCACGGTGGAACGGAAGGCGTGGCCCAACTTGAAGGCGCCGCCGGTGAGCAGCTGGACGAAGGCGACGACGACCAGGCCGAGGGCCAGCGTCGACGCTGCCACATCAACCATCTCCTCGTAGTCCATCGACGGAACGTCCCTGCTCTGGCCCGCGTGGGCCACTGTAGCTCGGAGCAGGCGGCGGAATCAGCGGTCGACGAAGACCAGCTCCCGGGTGAGCAGGGTGGGGGTAGGAATACCCGACGGGTCCAGCGTGCGGGGACCGTCGTCGATCACGGCGGCGTAGGCGGCCGTGGTGGCGGACGCCCGCATGTCGTCGACCGAGTCGAACCAGGTGACGGTGAGACCGTCGTAGGCGGGACGCTTGCCGGCTCCGTAGGCCCCGGCCCGCACATGGCTCTGCACGTAGCGGCGGAGCTGGGGGATCGGCACGGCCAGCGGCCCGTGCACTTCGGCCCAGTAGCGGTGGGCCTCGTCCGGTGACACGTCGCGCCGGAGCCGCACCAACCCGATCGACTTGATCCCGCCCTCGGCGACGGGTCCGTCCTTCAGCGTCACCTCGTCGAGCACCAGCTCCACCATCTTCGTGATGTCGGTGAAGTTGGCCTCGTCGGCCTTGGCCCGGGCGAACTCGTGGGTACCGGCGATGGCCCGCAGACCTTCCTTGTCGTCGAACCACAGCTCGGCGACGCCGTCGTAGGGGAGAGCGCCCTTGCGATAGCCGCCGGGCAACGGATGGGACTGGGCGTAGCGGCGCAAGCCGGGCAGCTCGGCCACGATCGGGCCGTGGACCTCACTCCAGTACGCCTGGAACTCCTCCACCGACATCCCCGGCCGGCGCCGTAAGAGCTCGCACACCTTGATCCCGGCCTCCCGGCCCATTGCTTCGGGGATCATCGGTTGAACCATGTTGGAGATCATGCCCCAGGAGGCTTGGCGCCGCTCCCTGAAGCGGCCATCCGGCGATGTTGATGTGTCACACCGGCGAGGACGGCGGTCAGATCCCCAGGTCGAGCAGGTTGTAGTCCCGCAGCTCGGCCGCCGCCTCGGGGCCCCAGCGGAACTCGTCCTCCCGGCCGGCGAACGGTTGGTAGACGTACCGTTCCTCGTGGGGGGCATGGCGGGCCCGGGCGTCGATGGCCCACATGATGGCCCGCGACCGCCGCTCGATCCGCTCCTCGTCGTAGACCGCGATCTCGTTGTGGACCCCGCCGCTGGTGACCCCGAGCACCGACGAACGCCGGTGGAAACCGAAGTTGATCGTGACCCGGGGTTCGGAGCAGGTGTTGGCGAACGAGCCGTGGACGGCCTGGCGGCTGGTCATCGCCACGTCGCCCGGTTCGCACAGGAGCGGCACCGCCCCTGGGAGGCGGTCCGACCCGGCGGCGTCGATCATGGCCTTGATGTCGACCTTGCCCATCCGGTGCGAGCCGGGGAGCACCCACAGCCCGTTGACGGCGTTGCACCCGTAGAGCTGACCCATGAAGTTGAACCCGTGGGTGTGCTCGTCGAGCAGTGGGCTGTCCCAGTGGGTCCACCCGTCCTGGTGCCAGGCCACCGAGCCGCCCAGACCGGGCTGCTTGATCCACACCGCCTCGTTGAACGGCGTGAAGTCGGGGCCGTTGATGGCTTCGGCCACCCGGAGCAGGTCGGGGTGGCCGTAGACCCGCAGGCAGGCCTCGGAGAACTGCAGCGATCCGAGGAAGAGCTGCACCACCCAGTCGGGGGCGCCATCGGGCGGGCGCGGCTCGAACATCTTGGCCGGGTGGCGACCGTGGGCGGCGGTGGTGCCCCCCAGCGGGTCCGACAGGGGCCGCACCCAGGTGACGTTCCGGCCCTGGAGACCGGTTCCGAGGGCGGGACGGCCGTGGCGGTCCACCTCCGCCCCTTTGATGATCGGCGCCCGGTCGAGCATGCCGGCCACGTCGGCCTCGATCTCGGCCAGCTCCTGAGGCCCGAGCACACCGGTGAAGATGTAGAAACCGTGCTCGGTGTAGGACGCCACGATGTCGGGATGGAGCGTGCCGTCGGCCCCATAGCGCACCGGCCCCTTGTTGCCCAGTGACCGGGCCCGGGCTTCACCCTCGGCCCGGTAGTCGGCCATCGCCGCCTCCGCCTCGCCGTAGTCGACGATCGGCACGTCGATCAGCCCCAGCTTCCCCATGGCCTTCGTCCTTCCGGTTGCGGCTCCCCGCCGCCCCTCCCCAGTATCCGCAGGGGAGGTGACGGCCGGCAAGCCGGTGCGGCCAGGACGGGCGGGGGCGGTGCTCAGTTCGGTACGGCCTGCAGGTGGTCGGGTCGGCGGGCCCGGCGGGCCACGAGCCAGGCGGCGACGGCCACCACGATCAGGACCAGAGGCCAGGTGGAGCGGCTACGCCGCTTGCCCGGATGGACCTGGTGCAGCAGATCGCCGGCCGTGCCGAGCACGGTGTCGCCGGCACTGGCGGCTCCACCCCGCACCGCGGAGACGGCCTGCTCGGTGAGATCGGCCGCCTCGCGAGCGGCGTGTTGAAGATCGGGCATCGCAGTTCCTCCTGCGGATCAGGGACGCACGCTGTGCTGGAGCTCCAGCTCCGGCAGGCGCTCGTCGACCCCGTCGTCAGAGGCGACGTCGGCGTCGCGCTCGATCGACGTGGGTGCGGGCGGCGTCGTTGCGGTCAGCTCCCGTTCGACCTCGCTGACCTCGACCGGGTCCACCAGCGTGAGGGTGGCGAGGAGGGTGAGGGGTCCGAGCACCACCAGGGCCAGGCCCAGGGTGTGCATCGGTCCCGCTCCTGGCAGCCACCAGGCCAGGGCGGCCCCGACGACGGCCAGCGCCGTCGAGGCCGCCACCCCATGAGCCCGGGTCAGATCCTGGACAGCGTCCGGTACCCGCAGATCGGGAAGCCGGATTGCATGCGCCGTCCCGGAGGGCTCAGATCTGCCCCATAGTTCGGGCATCCGGATGGCGGTCACAGGTCAGGCCCTTGTCCGGAAGATGCTGTAGCCACCGGGGCCGACCAGAGCGGCTGCCACCAGCAGGACGATTCCCAGAATGATCTGCCCCTGCAGCAGCTGAACGACGCCAATGATGGCGATGATCACTGCGATAATCCATAGCACGGTTGCGTTCATGTTCTCCCCAGCCTCCTGTGAGCTTGTCGGACAAGGGAGTACCCGGCCGCTGGCAGGGGGAAACCGGAGCAGAACCGCGCCGCCCTGGGAAGTATCGACAACGTCGGCCTGCCCATCGGCCACAGTGGGCCTGCGGGTGGGCCCGGAGCAGGGAGGACAGACGTGCAGGTAGCGGACATCCTGAGGCAGAAGGGGAACGCTGTGGCCACCATCCATCCGGATGCCACGGTGGCCGAGGCCGTCGAGGCGCTACGCCAGTGGTCGGTGGGGGCGCTCGTGGTGTCGGCCGACGGCCGGACGATCGACGGCATCCTGTCCGAGCGCGACATCGTACGGGCCCTGGGCGGGCCCCGGCGTACGCTGCTCGATCAGCTCGTGGCCAGCATCATGAGCAGCCCGGTGCGCACCTGCGCCCCCACCGACCGGGTGGAGGCGTTGATGGCGCTGATGACCGAGAAACGGATCCGCCACCTGCCGGTCGAGGTCGACGGCCGCCTGGGTGGCATCGTCAGCATCGGCGACGTGGTCAAGAACCGCCTCACCGAGCTGGAGCAGGAGACGCAGGTGCTCGAGGAGTACCTGCACCACGGCCGCTGACCGACCGCCGGTCCCTGATCGTCAGCGTCGCCGGAGGCGGGACAGCCAGCCCCCGCCCCCGCCCGGCGCGGCCGGGGTCGGCTGGCGGGCGGCGCCTGCGGTGCGGCACTGGCAGCGCTGGTCCCGGGGCACGGCACCCAGCACCTGCTCCACGTGGGCCCCGCACCCGGCCCAACTCGGCTTCCCGCAACTACGGCACGTGATCTGTCGGCACATGGGGTCCAGATTAGCACGGATGTCCGTACTTTAAAAGTACGGACATTTGTGACCCCTGGCTCTGCCGTCGGATCGGTTCCTGGGGCAGGATGAGGGCATGGATCGACAGGACTGGAACGAGCGGTACCGGACCGGGGTGCGGGGAGGCAGGACCGAGCCCAGCCCCCTCGTGGTGGCCGAGGCCGCCGCCCTGGCACCGGGCCGGGCGCTGGATCTGGCCGCCGGGGTGGGCCGCCACGCGGTATGGCTGGCCGAGCAGGGCTGGCGGGTCACGGCGGTCGACTACTCCGATGTGGCCATCGGCAAGGCTCGGGAGCTGGCGGCGGGCCGGGGCGTGGCGATCGAGACCGAGGTGGCCGACGTGACCACCTACCGCCCGGCGGTGGGAGCCTACGACCTGGTGCTGATCTGCTATCTCCAGGTGCCGGCCGACGACCGCAAGGCGGCGGTGGCCCATGCCGCCGATGCCCTGGCACCCGGGGGCACCCTGCTGATGGTCTCCCACGACCGATCGAACCACGACGGTGGCTGGGGTGGCCCGTCGAGCCCCGAGGTGTTGGCCACGCCGGACGAGGTGCGGGCGTTGCAGGAGGCTGTGGGCCTCACCGTGACCCGGGCCGAGGTGGTGGAGCGGGCGGCCGAGACGCCCGAGGGCCAGCGGGTGGCGTTCGACCATGTGGTCGTGGGCCACCGGCCGCCGTCGGCCACCGGGGCCGGCGGATGATCGGGACCCATCGAGCGTAAAGTAGCGTTGTCGAGCGTCGATGAGGCTAAGATGACGGCGTGACCACCGGTACCGGCGACGTGGCGTTCGACTTCGACGGCGCCCTCCAACTGGCCCGCTCCTTGTACGACGTGTCGATCTGGCTCGAAGGGGCGCTCGACGATCGGTCGGGGGCGGCCAGCGAGGCGTCCCTCGCCTGGCGCGGCCCCCTGGGCGACCAGTTCCGACTCCAGGCCGCAGCCGACGACGACGAGGCCCGCCGGCTGGCCGCCTCGCTCCACGGCGCCTCGATCGACTGGGCCCAGGCCTGGGCCGACGCCATGACCGAGCAGAACCGGCGCAACCGGGGGCGGCGTGTGGCCGAGCTGGCGGCGGAACGCAGTTGGGCCGAACACGCCGTCGACCTGGTCAGCGGGCGCGATCCGTCCGATCGGCTGCCGCCGGCCGAACAGGTCCCCCGCCCCCACTCGCCCGACTACCTCCCCACCGCCCGCCTCCAGGAGTTCTGACTGCTGGCGGCGCCCCTCCCGGCGGCGCCGTCAGTCGGTCGTGATGCGGCGGACCTCGGGGTGGCGGGCGATCCAGGCCAGGTGGAGCGCCAGGCCCAGGCCCACGTGGATGGCCAGCGCCTCGGCGATCCCGAGGTGCTGGGCCACCTCGCCCAGCACGTACATCCCCAGCGGCAGGGCCCCGATGGCCATCGACAGCAGCCCCAGGGCCCGGCCCCGCAGGTGCTCGGGGCTCTCGGCCATCACCAGCGCGCTCTGGGTGGAGCCGAACAGGCCGCCGCCCACCCCCACCGCCACCAGCAGGGCGAACGCCAGCCAGTAGGTGTCGGCCAGGGTGAAGCCCAACAGCAGCACCATGGCGCTGGCCACGCCGGCCACGTATACGAGGCCCCGCCGGACCGGCTGCAGGCGGGCCACCACCAGCGACCCCGTCATCATCCCCACGCCCGATGCCGCCGCCAGCAGGCCCACCATGAACGCCTCGGCCCCCAGCCGCTGGGCCACCACCGGCACCAGCGGGGTGTAGGCGAACAGGAAGAAGTTGGCGATGGCGGTGACCCCGAGGATGCTCATCACCCCCCGGTTCGACCGCAGCACGCGGATCCCGTCCCGCAGGTCCTGGATGGGGCGGGCCGGGGTGGCCGGACGGTTGGCGGCCACGGGGGGTGGGCGCCGCACGGGCAGGAGCACCACGAAGGCGACGGCCACCATGGCCGCGATCACGTAGTACGACGGGCCGGTGCCGATGGCCTTGAGCGCGGTGCCCCCGACCAGGGGCCCGATCACGGCCCCCGAGCTGAGGCTGAGCGACTCGAGCGCCATGGCATTGCCCATCCGCTGGGGGCCCACGATGTCGAACACCATGGCCCGCCGGCTGGTCATGTCGGTCACCCAGCCGATGCCCACCATGAACATGTAGAGGTACAACATCCACACCTGGAGCCGCCCGGCGGCGGCCAGGGCCCCGATGGCCACGGTCAGGGGCACGATCACAGCCAGCTGCAGCCGCACCGTGCGGAGCCGGTCGAACCGGTCCGACACCAGACCGCCGGCCACGCCGCCGACCAGGAGGGGTGCGTAGAGCAGGCTCCCGCCCAGCTGGACCAGACGGGGGGAGTGGGTGAGGTCGTTGACCACCACCGACCCCAGGAACGACACCCCCCACCGGCTGAGGTGCCAGATCAGCCCGCTCAACCAGATGAGCCCGAACGACGGCACGCGGAACGTGTCGAGCGCGCTGACCCGGGCCGGGGCCGGGGCCCGGGTCACGGTCGACGGCCCCAAATCTGACTGCACCATGTCGGCCATGTCGTCACGCTAAACCCCGCTCCGGGACCGGTCGAACCGGTCCCGGTGAAGGAAACGGCAACCAGACGCCGCGAGTCGATGTCGTTCACTACACTTCGTGCGCCCGCCCCTCCTGCCGGAAAGCCCGCCATGGCTGCAGCGAAGCCCACCATCGAGGTCGTCACCGCCGGACAGTTGGAGAAGTTCGCCGCCCGGGCCCTCGACGAGGCCACCGGCCCCGGCGCCGTGGTGCCCATCTCCCTGAGCCGGGCCCAGGCCTGGGCCGCCAACCCGCAGGCCGGCCCCGACGAGCCGGTGCTGCTCGTGGCCAGCCTCGACGGGCGGTGCGTGGGCTACCTGGGCATGTTCCCCACCCTGTTCGCCCCGGGCGAGCCCGGGGTCACCGCCACCGTGAGCTGGCTGTCGGCGTTCTTCGTGCTGGAGGAGCTGCGGGGCCAGGCGGTGGGGGCGCTGCTGCTGATGCAGGCCCTGTCGCTGGGGCGCTCGCTGGCGGTCGCCGGCCCGGCCGAGGAGGCGGCGGCCCTCTACGCCGCCGTGGGATTCAAGGCCAAGGAGCTGCCGTACTTCCGACTCGACGTCACCCGGGAGCGAAACTGGCTCGGCCTGCCTCTGCGCACCGTGCGCAAGGGGCTGCAGAAGGCGGAGCGGCCGGTACCGGCCGTGTTGGACCGGACGATCACCGGGTGCGCCCGGGGTACCGCCTTCGGGCTCAACCGGGCCCTGGCCGGCGCCGCCCGCCGCCGGTTCGGCCCGTGGCAGGTGCGGCCGCTGGACGGGGTACCCGACGCGGCGGCGCCGCCCGGCGACCGCCCCGGGTTCGTGCGGGACGCCGCCGTGCTCGACTGGATGCTGGCCAGCCCGTGGGTCACCACCGATCGGGCCCGGTCCGATCCCCGCTACTACTTCGACGACTTCCGCCAGGTCTCCATCCGCCAGGTGGTGGAGTTGCGGCCACCGTCGCCGGGCGCCGCCCCCGGCTGGGCCGTGGTCTCGTTCGACATCACCCCCGAGCGGCGCAAGCTCCAACTGCTCGACGCCCACGTGCCGGGTGACCCCGAGGCCAGGGCCGAGGCGCTCACCGTGGCCGCCCTCCGCCTGGCGGTGGAGCATGGGGCCACCCAGATCGTCCTACCCGCCGACTGCGGGCCGGCGTTGGCCCGCCTCGGCCGCCTCGGCTCCCTGTTCGCCGCCTCCACCCGGGTCGACTACCACCGGCCCGCCGCCGGGTCGCCGGAGGCCACCGTTCTCGCCGCAATCCAGCCGTCGTACCTCGACGGTGACAGCCCGTATGCCTGAGTTCTGCATGCCTGAGCGATTGAAGTGAGTGAGGCCGAACCATGCCGACGATCGCCCTCGTCGATGTCCGCCGCCGGGTGCTCCGCCTGGCCCAGGACGCACTGATCCGTAGCCACGCCATCGACCGGCTCCCGCCCCGGAGTGGGGCCACCGTGCTCATGTACCACTCGGTCGCGCCGCCGCACCTGACCCGGTACCTGGAGGGCCACCTCCCGGTCGACGAGTTCGAGCGCCACGTCGCCTTCCTGGCCGCCGAGCGCCACGTGATCGGCATCAGCGAGCTGTCGGACCTTCTGGCGGCGGGGGAGGAGCCGCCGCCCGGCACCGTGGTCATCACCTTCGACGACGGCTACCGAGACAATCTGGAGGTGGCCGCCCCGATCCTGGCCCGCCACGGGCTGCCGGCGGTCGTGTACGTGGCCACCACCTACGTGGGGGAGGGCGAGACCCAGTGGGCCGATCGGCTCCACACCATGGTGACCGCCCGCACCCGTCACCGGTGCCCCCGGCCTCCCACCGGGCCGTCGGGGGAGTTGGGGGCCAGCGTCGACCTCGACGATGCGGTGGCCGGCGCCGACGTGGTGGGGGCATGGCACCGTCATCTGCTGGCCGCCTCCTACCCGGAGCGGGCCGTGCTGCTGGCTGCGCTGGCCGAAGCCCTGGAGCCGGCCCACGAACCGCCCCGCCTCACGCTCACCTGGGACGAGGTCCGGGAGCTGGCCACCGCCCACCCCAAGATCGAGATCGGGGTCCACACCGCCAACCACGTGGATCTGGCGGCGGCCGACGAGGCCACGATCTGGGACGAGCTGAACACGTCGATCAACGCCGTGGAGAAGGCCGTCGGGGTCCGGCCCCGGCACCAGTCGTTCCCCTACGGCCGGGTGGGCACCGCCGCCCGGCGTCTCATGGCCGAGGCCGGGCTCGACACGGCCATGGGCGGTACCGGCCATCAGCGGATCGGGGCCGCGTCGGACCGTTTCGACCTGCCCCGCCTCGACGCCGGGATGACCTTCAGCCAGCTCCGGGCCCGGACCCACCCCAGCTTCGGCTCCCTCCCCGGCCCCCTGACCAAAGGCCTGTGACCCGGCGAACTGAGAAGCCTGAGCGGCGCTCAGCGCCGCTCAGGCTCCTCAGTTCCGGCTAGCCGGCCCAGGACGGGGCGAAGGCGGGTTCGGCGGTGTCGATATAGCGGGTGTGGCTGACCCAGCGGCCGTGGCGGAAGCGGTGGAGCTGGTAGCCGGCGGGGTCGCGGATGAGCTCGATGGGCGACACCTCGGCCAGGTTCAGCGCCACGTGGTGCACGGTCGACAGTCCCACGGTGGCCAGGGCCCCGCCCACCAGGCTCTGCACCGGGCGATGGATGTGGCCGCACAGGATGCGGGTGACGTTGGGGTGGGCCGCCACCAGGGCCTCGAACCGATCGGCCCCCGGCAGCATGTTGCGGTCCATCCAGGTGATGCCGGTCTCGAACGGAGGGTGGTGCATGGCGATCACGGTGGGCCGGTCCCCGGCACCGGCCAGCGCGTCGGCCAGCCACGCCTCCCGCTCGGGATCGAACAGGCCGCCGTCGGCGCCGGGCCGCTGGGTGTCGAGCCCGACGATCCGCACCCCCGCCCGGTCCACCGCCCAACTGAGATGGTCGGCGTCGGCCCAGGGCTGGTGGAACGCCGCCTTCATCGACGCCCGGTCGTCGTGGTTGCCCGGCAGCACCAGCACCTCGATCTCGAGGCGGGCCAGTTGGCGCACCAACTCGGCCAGCTGGCCCGGCTCGCCCCAGTTGGTCAGGTCGCCCGTGGCCACCACCAGGTCCGGCCGCGGTGTCTCGGCGTTGATCGAGTCGACGGCCATCGTGAGCCGGCCGTTGTTGTCCACCCAGCGTTCCTCGGTGCTCTCAGGGTCGAGGACGTGGGTGTCGGTGAGCTGAGCCAGAAGCATGTCGGGTCGTATCCCCTCGGACGTGGAGTCGGCGGCGGTGAGGGGCCGGGCCGGTCCCCTTACGGTGTTGTCACTACAGTGTTACCCGTCAGTAGCCGTGCTGTCCGTCACCGGGGCGTCGGAACCGGCGATGGTGTCGAGACGGATCGACACCTCGCCCTCGGTGGTGACCGTGACCGGGAACTGGGGGAGACCCTCACCGGTAGGGGGATAGACGGTGCCGTCGCAGCTGTCCACGAAGTGGGTGGCGGTGGCCTGCCACTCGGCCACACAGGTTCGGGGGGACGACAGGGGACGGGCGCCGAAGGCGTACCAGCCGCTGGCCTCGTCGTCGCCCACGTGGTTCACCCACAGGTCGCGGTCGCCGCCCGAGGGGTCGGGCAGGAACTGGGGGCCGCGTTCGGCGATGTCGGTGGCCCGTTCCTCCGCCCGGCCCAGGTTGAACACCGGATCTCCGGCCTCGATCTGTAGCGACGACTGGTTGCCCAGCAGGTTCCCGGTGGAGGTGACGATGAACAGGATCGTGCCCAGCGTCATCACCACGCCGAGGCCGATCATCAGCACCTGTCGCAACGGCGGGGGGCCGCCCTGGGCTACGGGCACCGCGGTCCATCCGAAATCTTGATGTTCGCCAGCACGGCTCTAGTATCGCAGGGTCGTTCGCCGCTACGGCGAGCGGGCCGTCGCCGATGACGGCAGTCACCACGACAGCACAGTCGCGCACGACAACAAAGGCTCCCACCGTGGATCTACTCGAATATCAGGGCAAGCAGTTCTTCGCCTCCTACGGCATCCCCGTGTCCGACGGGGCGGCCACCGACAATGTCGAGGAGGCGGTGGCCATCGCCGACCGGGTCGGCTACCCGGTGGTGGTCAAGGCCCAGGTCCACACCGGCGGCCGGGGCAAGGCCGGCGGCGTGAAGCTGGCCAGCAACGCCGAGGAGGCCCGCCTGCACGCCTCGAACATCCTCGGGCTCGACATCAAGGGCCACGTCGTGAAGACGATCTGGATCGAGCACGCCTCCGACATCGCCGAGGAGTACTACGCCAGCTTCACGCTGGACCGCTCGGCCAAGGCCTACCTGGGCATGCTGAGCGCCCAGGGCGGTGTGGAGATCGAGGCGGTGGCCGAGTCGAACCCCGACGCCATCGCCCGCATCCACATCGATCCGGCCGAGGGCCTCACCGAGGAGGCCTGCCGGGACTGGGTGGCCCGGGCCAAGCTCAACCCGGCCGCCACCGAGGGCGCCGTCAGCATCCTGATGAAGCTGTACAACGCCTACGTCGAGGGCGACGCCGACCTGGTGGAGATCAACCCCCTGATCCTCATGCCCAACGGCCAGGTCCACGCGCTCGACGCCAAGGTCAGCCTCGACTCCAACGCCCTGTACGAGCACCCGGACTACGCCCAGTACGACGCCACCCAGCCCCGGGACGAGCGCGAGGTGCAGGCCCACGAGAAGGGTCTCCAGTACGTGGGCCTGGAGGGCGCGGTGGGTGTGATCGCCAACGGCGCCGGGCTGGCCATGAGCACGGTCGACGTGATCAACCAGGTGGGCGGCAACGCCGCCAACTTCCTGGACATCGGCGGCGGCGCCTCGGCCGACGTCATGACCGGCGCCCTGGAGGTCATCATCCACGACCCCAACGTACGGTCGATCTTCATCAACATCTTCGGCGGCATCACCCGGGGTGAGGACGTGGCCAACGGCATCGTCGAGGCCCTGCGCCGGGTCCAGATCGACGCCCCCATCGTCATCCGCCTCGACGGCACCAACGCCGATGAGGGGCGGGCCATCCTGGCCCCCCATCTGAACGAGAAGCTGATGATGGAGCCGACGATGCTCGACGCCGCCCGTAAGGCGGTCGAGCTGGCCGCCGGCCGCTGAGACGCCCGAGCCTGAGACCGCAGAGAACGAGACAACCATGAGCATCTTCGTCGACGAGAACACCAAGGTCATCTACCAGGGCCTGACCGGCTCCCAGGGCCGCTACTACGGCCTGCTCAACAAGGCCTACGGCACCCAGGTGGTGGGTGGTGTCAACCCCAAGAAGGCCGGCACCGACGTGGAGGGCATCCCCGTGTTCGCCACCGTGGCCGAGGCCATGGCCGCCACCGGCGCCACCGCCAGCTGCATCTTCATCCCCGCTCCGGGCGTGAAGGACGCCGTGCTGGAGGCGGCCGAGGCCGGCATCGGCTTCATCGCCGCCATCACCGAGGGCGTCCCGGCCCACGACGAGGCCTACTTCTTCAACGTGTTGAAGCGTGACTATCCCAACACCCGCCTGCTCGGCCCGAACTGCCCGGGGATCATCTCGCCCGGGAAGTGCAACATCGGCATCACGGCCGGCCACATCGCCAAGCCGGGCGGACCGGTGGGGATCGTCAGCCGCTCCGGCACCCTCACCTATCAGGCGCTGTACGAGCTGCAGCAGAAGGACATCGGCGTCACCACCTGCGTCGGCATCGGCGGCGACCCGGTGCCGGGCACGTCGTTCATCGACTGCCTGCAGGCCTTCGAGGCCGACCCCGAGACCAAGGCCGTGATGATGATCGGCGAGATCGGCGGCACGGGTGAGGAGGAGGCGGCCGACTTCATCAAGAACCACATGAGCAAGCCGGTCTCCAGCTACATCGCCGGCGTCACGGCGCCCCCCGGCAAGAAGATGGGCCATGCCGGTGCCATCGTGTCGGGTGGCAAGGGCACGGCGGCGGCCAAGATGGAGGCGCTGCGCGACGCCGGGGTGCTGGTGGGCGAGAATCCGACCGAGGCCGGTGAGCTGATGGCCCAGATCGTCGCCAAGTTGTAGCTGGCAGCGGTGCGGCGGGTTGTTCCCGCTGCTTGACTTGACCAGGTGTTGCGCCGCGCCGCACTCCTGGTGGGACTGCTGTTCGTTTCCGCCTGCGCCGTCGGCGAACGACCGACCCTGGAAGGGGCCGGTCAGGTCGCCGACGGCGCAGCCGCGTCGAACGGCGACACGCAGGGTCTGTCGGCCACGCCCGACGGCACCGGGGGTGGAGGCGACGGGGTGGCCGCCGCCGGGCCGTCCACCACGGCGGACGAGTCGGGCTCGCCCCTGCCCGACCGCCAGTCGTTGGGCAACGCCCCGCCGGTGCTGATCTCACCCACCGGGGTGCTGGTGCCGGTGCTCGCCCGCAACCCCACCGGCTACGAGGTGCTCACCCCGTGCGGCAACGAGGTCGACCTGACCTACGGCCAGCCGGTATGGGACGCCACCGTGGTGCTCGACCCCGGCCACGGCGGCGACGAGAAGGGGGCCTTGGCCCCCGACGGGGCCACCGAGGCCGAGGTGAACCTCGACGTGGCCCGGCGGACGGGGGCGCTGCTCGAAGCCCAGGGGGTGTCGGTGGCGCTCACCCGGTCGGCCGACTACCGCATACCGGTGCGGAACCGGGCGGCGATCGCCGACCAGTTGCAGGCCGCGGCGTTCGTGTCGATCCATCACAACTCGCCGGCGGCCCAACCGGCCGACGGGCCGGGGTCCGAGGTGTACGTGCAGTCGGGCAGCGCCCAGTCCCGGCGCCTGGGCGGGCTGATCTACGAAGCGGTGACGCAGTCGTTGTCGGAGTTCGACGTCGCCTGGACGGGCCGGCCCGACGCCGGTGTGCTCACCGTGCTCAACAGCGAAGGCAAGAACGCCTACGGCATCACCCGCTACCCGGCGGCGCCGGTGGCGCTGGCCGAGCTGGCCTACATCGCCAACCCGTCGGAGGCGGTGCTGATCGGTACCGACGAGTACCGCCAGGCGGCGGCCGAAGCGCTCGCGGCCGCCATCATCCGCTATCTGAACACCGAGGAGCCCGGCACCGGCTTCGTCGAGAACCCCCGCCTGTTCAATCCCTCCGGCGACACCGGCGGCACCACCGGCTGCGTCGACCCACCCCTGTCTTGACATGCGAACTGTGGCGTCAGCGCGCAAAACACAGCCTCTGGCGCCACAGTTCTCGTGAGACCGGTAGGTTCGGGGGGTGCGTGCCCTCCTCTCGGTGTATGACAAGTCTGGGATCGTCGACCTGGCCAAGGAGCTCCACAGCCTCGGGGTCGACCTGGTGTCGTCGGGCGGGACGGCCAAGGCGATAGCCGAGGCCGGCGTGCCCGTCACCGACGTGGCCGACCTCACCGGGTTCCCGGCCATGCTCGGCCACCGGGTGGTGACGCTGCACCCCAAGGTGCACGGCGGCATCCTGGCCCTGCCCGACGATCCCGAGCACCAGGCCGACATGGCGGCCCACGGCATCGAGCCGATCGGGCTGGTGGTGGGCAACCTGTACCCGTTCGCCTCGGACCCGTCGCCCGATCTGATCGACATCGGCGGCCCGGCCATGCTGCGGGCGGCGGCCAAGAACCACGCCTACGTCACCGTGCTGGTGGACCCGGCCGACTACCCTGCCGTGCTCGATGAGCTGCGGGCCTCGGGGGCCACCTCCGAGGGGCTGCGGCGCCGGCTGGCCCGCAAGGCTTTCGCCCACACCGCGGCCTACGACGCCGCCATCGTGAGCTGGCTCGACGAGTCGGCCGAGCCCGATCCCGCCGATGAGCAGGGGAGCGTGCTGCCGCCCACGATCCACCTGTCGCTGGAACGGGCCCAGAGCCTGCGCTACGGGGAGAACCCGCACCAGGCCGGGGCCCGGTACCGGGTGTCGGGCCGCCCCAGCTGGTGGGACGAGGTGACCCAGCAGGCCGGGATGGCGCTGAGCTACCTCAACCTGTTCGACGCCGACGCCGCCTGGCGCCTGGTGCACGACCTGGGTCGGGTCGGCGCCCCCGCCGCCGGGGCCGAGGACCGCCCGGCCTGCGCCATCATCAAGCACGCCAACCCGTGCGGGGCGGCCGTGGCCGCCACCCTGGCCGAGGCGTACAGCCAGGCGCTGGCCTGCGACGAGCGCTCCGCCTTCGGCGGGATCGTGGCCCTCAACCGCCCGATCGACGACGACACGGTGGCCGCCATCGAGAACGGGGCCCAGGCCGACGTGATCATCGCCCCCGGCTGCGGCCCCGGTGTGCTGGAGCGCATCCAGGCCAAGCGCAAGAACACCCGGGTGCTCACCGCCCCGCCGCCCCGGTCGGCCCCGCTGGCCGTGCGCCAGCTCAGCGACGGGTTCCTGGTGCAGGAGGCGTACTCGGTGTCGCTCGACCCGGCCGGCTGGCGGGTGGTGACCGAGCGCCAGCCCACGGCCGAGGAACTGGCCGACGCCGCCGTGGCCTGGCTGGTGTGCGCGTACGTCACGTCGAACTCGATCGTGCTGGCCCGCAACGGCGTGGCCTGGGGGATCGGGGCCGGGCAGCAGAACCGGGTGGAGTCGGGCCAGCTGGCCACCCAGAAGGCGGCCGGCCGGGCCGCCGGCGGGGCCTGTGCCTCGGATGCCTTCTACCCCTTCCCCGACGGGATCGACGCCGCGGCGGCGGCCGGGGTGTCGGTGGTGATCCAGCCCGGCGGGTCGGTCAGCGACGACAAGGTCATCGCCGCGGCCAACGGCCACGGCCTGGCCATGGTCTTCACCGGCCAGCGCCAGTTCCGGCACTAGGAATCGCGAAGGACGACGCCATGACCGCTCAACTGCTTTCCGGTCAGCCGGTGGCCGACCAGGTCTACGCCGAGATCGCCCAGCGGATCGGGGAGATGAAGGCGGCCGGGGTCACACCCGGGCTGGGCACGATCCTGGTGGGCGACGACGGGGCCAGCGCCGGCTACGTGCGCAAGAAGCACGAGACGTGCGAGCAGGTGGGCCTGGCGTCGTTCCACATCGAGCTGGCGGCCGACGCCGGCCAGCGGGCCCTGCTCGACGCGGTGGACGCCTTCAACGACAACCCCGAGGTCGACGGCTACATCATCCAGCACCCGGTGCCCGACGGGTTCGACTTCAACGCCGCCCTGGAGCGGATGAGCCCGGCCAAGGACGCCGACGGGCTGCACCCCACCAACCTGGGCAAGCTGGTGCTGCAGGAGCCGGGCCCCGTCCCCTGCACCCCGGCCGGGATCCAGGCCATGCTCGTGCACTACGGGATCGAGACCGCCGGCCGCCACGTGGTGGTGGTGGGCCGGGGGCCGACGCTGGGGCGGCCGATGGCGCTGCTGTTGTCGAACAAGGGGGCGGGGGCCGACGCCGCCGTCACCGTGGTCCACAGCCGGGTGCCGAACCTGGTGGAGCTGACCCGCCAGGCCGACATCCTGATCGGGGCCGTGGGCCAGCCCAGCCTGATCGTGCCCGACATGGTGAAGCCGGGGGCCGTGGTGGTCAGCGGCGGGATCACCTGGGAGGGGCGCAAGCTGCTGCCCGACGTCGACGAGTCGGTGGGCGAGGTGGCCTCGTGGATCACCCCCCGCCTGGGCGGCGTCGGCCCCACCACCGTCGCCATGCTGCTGCGCAACACCGTGACGGCCGCCGAACGCCGCATGCCCGCCCCGTCCGGCGAACTCTGACCGGGGGTACCGCCGGGGCCCAGCCGGTGTCAGAGTTCCCAGCTTGGGTCGGGGGTCAGGGCCAGGTGACGTAGAGGGCGACGAAGGGCGCACCGCCGTGGTCGTCGCCCTCGGCGATCGAGGTGTGCCAGTCGTCGGGGTGGTTGTAGAGGGTCATGTCGGGCTCGACCGGGCGCAGCTCCTCGGCCCCGCCCCAGCGGAACCGGGCCCGGCCGGTGAGCGTGAGGTACAGCTCCTGGGGTGGGTGGTGGTGCAGGGGGTACTGGCAACCGGGGCCCACCCACATCAGGCCTGCCGTGACCCCGCCCAGGTCCCGCATCTTGTCGAACAGGGCCAGGCCGAACTCGGTGCCGCTGTCGGTGGCTCGGAACGTCGGTACCCACGGCAGCAACGGCGTCACCGCCACCAGGTCGGACGCCAGCGGGCCGCCGGCCGGCCCGATGTCGATCCGGCCCGTCGTGGCGCCGACCACGGGCACCGAGCCCGGCTCGTAGGGGAGTGGGGTCGACGCCGCCACCGCCTCCCGGAAGGCCCGGGCCCCGGCCGCAGCCTCCGGTGCCGCTCCGGGATCGGCCGCCCGCTCCGCCAGCCGCTCGGCGCACCGGGTCATGAACGAGAGAATCCGGTCATCGTCGGTCATGATCCATGGTTGCATGCCGGAATCTCGGCCGCCGAGCCGACCGGGCAAGCATGATCTGATGTTCCGTGGCGTCACCGATGACGGCTCACGACACCAGATCAGGACGGGGGTGGTGTGTCGGCGGGTTGGAACAGCTCGATGAGATTGCCGGCGGGGTCCTGGATCAGGACCTGCTGGCCGCCGGGCCCGGAGATGACGTCGTTGCGGAACGGCACGCCGGCGGCCCGGAGCCGTTCCACCTCGGCCGCCAGGTCGTCGAAGATCAGGTGGATCCGGTTCCACCCGCCGGCGCAGGGGACGGCGCCGTCGGGCATGGCCCGACCGGCCGAGCTGAGCGGGCCGCTCAGCAGGAGGCGCAGCCGGCCCCGGGTCACGTCGGCGAAGGCCGGGCCGGCCGACATGCGAAGGCTGAACCCCAGGTGGGTGGTGTAGAAGGCGATGGCGGCCTCCACGTCGTCGACCAGATAGCGGACACTCACCAGCTCGTCATCCATGGGTCGGGTGCTCCTCAGTGGGGTTGGGACAGTCGGGCGATCAGGCAGGTGATGCGGCCGTCGAGCTCGTCGGCGGTGCGTTGGAAGGCGGCGTACCCCGCGGGGCTGTCGCCTTCCAGGGCCGGATCGGCCACGCTCCAGTGGGCGGTGGCCGGCTGGCCGGGGAACTCCGGGCAGATCTCCCGCACCTTGTCGCACAGGGTGATCACGTGATCGAACCGGAGGCGGCGGAAGCGGGTGAGCGGCTTGGCCTCGTGGCCCGAGAGGTCGATGCCCCGCTCGGCCATGACGGCCACCGCCGTGGGGTGCACGGCCTTGGGGTGGCTGCCGGCACTGCGGGCGTCGACCGTCCCGGCACCGGTGCGGTGGCGGAGCAGGGCCTCGGCCATCTGGGACCGGGCGCTGTTGCCGGTGCACAGGAACAGCACCCGGGGCGGCCGGCCCCGTACCGGGCGGGGCGGCGGCGGGGGAGCGGTCTCCAGCGTCACCCCGGGCTGCAGCGCGCCCGCTGCCTCGCTCAGGAGCGACAGCCACTGGCCGGCCTCCAGGCGGTAGAACGTGTCCCGCCCGTCGGCCGCGCTCCGCTTGGCCGTCACCAGCCCGGCCGCCTGGAGCTCCCGCAGGTGGTACGACACCAGGCTCTGGGGCACGTGCAGCGCCGTCGTCAGCTCGCTCACCTGGCGGTCGCTGCGGGCCAGCTCGGCCAGCACCCGCCAGCGGTTGGGCTCGGTCACCACCCGCAGGACGTCGGGTGGGGCAGCGGTGCCGGGGTCGGACGGCATGGAGCCCACAGTAGATCAACCCTTGCTGATGTATCAACCATCACTGATCTACGTGATCGGCCGGCCTGCCGGCGATGGCGGCTAGGGCAGCGCCGTGACCATCACGTCGTCGAAGCGGGTGACCGAGCCGTAGACCCGGAGACCGATCCGGCCGGTGGTGAGCGCCGTGTCGGTGGCCTGGGCAACCAGGGCGCCGTTGACATACAGCTTGAGTGAGCTTCCTTTCACCTCGGCCCGCAGCACGTAGTTGGTGTCGATGGCGAGCGGCGTCGCCGGCGACGTGGCCAGCTGGGTGACGGTGCCGCCCACCACCTTGGTGATGGCCCAGGCTCCAGCCGAGGTGTAGGCGAAGCGGTAGTGGTTGTCGGCGTCCACCACCCGGGCCAGCACCCCCGGCCCCCGGGAGGTCGAGCGCTTGGTCGTCGTCTTCGTGCTCACCTCCACCGCGTAGTCGGTCCACGAGGCCTGCCCGGCCACCCGTTCGCCGGTGGCGCTCTGCTTGTTGGCCGACCCCTGGTACCGCTGGGTGCCGTCGGCCACCACCGACCACTTGGCGCTGCCCGACAGCGGCGACCAGGCGGCGGCGCCGGCCTCGAAGTTGTCGGTCAGCAGGGTGGCGCCGGCGTTGGGATCGATGGTGAAGTACCGGGCGGCGTAGGGTCCCCACGTCCCCCCGGCGTCCTTGGCCCGCACCCACACCGTGTGCTTGCCGGAGGTGAGGCCGGTGGTGGCGATGGTGCCGGCCGCGGTCTCGGTGGTCGAGTCGAAAGCGCCGTCACCGGCCGTCATCGGCACCGGTGTGCCGGCGAGCCACGGCGCCGTGTCGAGGTAGTACTCGGCCGCCACCACCGGCTGCGCCGCTGGCCGCCCCACCGACCCGGTGGCCGTCCCCAGAGCGTTGTCGTTGGCGGTCGCCGTCACCAGCACCGCCGGGCCGGGGGCCACGGCGACGGGCAGGGTCACGGCGGTGATCGTGGGGCCGGCGGGCGTGATGTAGGGCGTAGCCGACACCCGGATGGCGTACAGCAGGGCGTTGCGGTTGAGGGGGTAGAGGGTCGAGTCGATGCAGGTGTAGGCGGGGGTGAAGCCGGAGCAGGAGCCCGAGTTGGGGCTGACCTCGAAGGTGTACCCCGGCACTCCCAGCTGGCCGTAGATCCAGTCGTCGGTGGTGCCCGACGTGCCGTACAGCACCTCGGGGCCGGTGCCCGTGAGGTAGCCGTTGTAGTGGCTCATGCGGAAGGCCAGCATCCGCAGCTGGGCGTCGTTGGGGGTGACGCCGCCGTCGCCGGGGGGCAGGAGCACCAGGTTGCCATAGCTGTGGAGCGAGATGAACGAGCCCCGGGTGGTGATCGACGCCGGGTCGGCCCGGCCCGGGCCCTTCTCGTCGGGGAAGAGCTGGTTGAACAGGCTCTCCAGGCCGATCTGCTCCGGCTCGGAGGCCGGCCCGGTGCCCTTGAACGTCTGGGCGCAGGGGTCGGATGAGGCGCCGATGGTTCCCCACAGGAAGTTGGCGTTGCGGTTGAGGTCGATGCCGTGGTGGTTGGTGGCGGTGGGCGGTACGGCGCAGGCGCCGAGGCTGTTGTTGGCGTTCTTTCGCTGCAGGTAGGGGGCGTTGCCGCCCGACTCCACGATCTCCCGGCCGTCGGGGTTGACCACCGGGATGACCCAGATCTCGGTGGTGTCCATCAGCATCGTGAGGTCGGCGTCGATCCCGTACTTCTGGGTCAGCTCGTCGATCAGGCGGTAGGCGATCTCCGAGGTCTGGAGCTCCCGGGCGTGGATGGCGGCCATGATCACGGTGCGGGGCTTGACCACGTTGGTGGACAGGGCGCAGTCACCCTCCTGGCGGGCGGTGAGGCAGATGGCCAGCAGGTCGTTGCCGCCGGCGACGTCGTGGACCTTGCGCCACGAGTCGCCGTAGTCCACCACGGTGGCCAGGTTGGGGTAGGCGGCGGCCACCGACTGGAGGTGGGCGTAGTGCTCGTCGACCGTGCGATAGCCACCGTAGAACGTGGTGGCGGTGGCGGCGTCGGGAGGGGCGGCGGCGCCGTCGGTGGGGGCGGGTGCGGGTGCGCTGCCGTCCCCGGTGGCTGGGGTGTCGGTGGTGGGCCCGCCCTCTGGCGGCGCCTCCGGACCGGGTGTGACCGACGGCGGCGGCTCGGTGGCGGGGACGGTGGTGGCGTTGCCCGTGGCGGTGCTGCCGGCCGCGGCGCGGGCCACGCCGGGGATCGGGGTCAGGGTGCGGTCGACGCTGACGCGGAAGCCGTCGGCCCGGAGGCGCTCGGCGGTGGCGGTGTCGCCCACGACCAGCAGGTAGTCCGGTCCCCGGCTCTCCAGGAGGTCGTAGCCGTCGGCCACCAGGCGGGCGGTGTCGCCTGGCCCGCTCACGTACACGCGGTAGACGGCCAGCTGATCGCCGGCCGGCGGCGAGCCGCCGCCCTGGGCGATCGAGGGGGGAGCGGCCAGAGCCAGCGTGGCCAGCAGGGTGAGCAGAGCCAGCACCCTGCGGAGTTGGCGCCCGTGCCGTCTCATCGTGACCTCCTGTCGAGACCCGCGCGCGATCAGCACCCGGAGGGGGCGCTCGACAGGTTCGCGGCGGGAAGGAGGGCAAGGTTACCCAAGCCCACCGCCACCGCAACTCGGCCGGCGAAGACCCAACTGCCCACACGGAACTCGCGCCCCGCCCGCGCTTCTGCGTCGCGAAATCCCTGGATTTCGAGGGTTCCGCGCCGTCGGTTCGCCCCCAGGCGCGGTTTCCATGGCCGGTTCTGGTGTGTCGGCCGAGCGTCCCGGCCTCTGCACCGAACTACGATCTGTTCCATGGAATCGTGCCCGGCCTGCGGGGCGACGACCGAGGCGGGGGACCGCTTCTGCGCCGCCTGCGGCGATGCGCTCGCCGGGCCGAGTCTCGTCGGTGAGCGCGACAGCGGGTGGGCCACCGGCGGCTCTCCTGACGAACCGGAGCTGCTCCTGCTGGAGCCGGTGCCGCCCGCCGGGTCGGTCGCGGAGCAGCGGGTAAGGCCGGAGCGCCGGGCAAGGCCACGCCGGTCGCCCCGGATGTGGCTGGTCGTCGCCGCCGGGGTGGCGGCCACCGCCGTCGCCCTGTGGGGGATCGGGCGCAGCAACGCCGAGTCGGGCGGGTCCGAGGATGCCGCCCGATCGCCCACGACCACCGCCGCCCCGATCCTTCCCCCGGACCCGACCGATGCCCCCGGCTCGACCGACACGGCCGGCGCCGACATCGGCGAGACCGTCCCCACCTACGACCGGGAGACGGGAGGACCGGTGCTGGGCCAGCCGGTGGGCTGGTCGCTGCTCGTGGGGCGGACCTACGACGTCGGCCTGGAACGGATCGACCTCGACTCCGGCCAGTCGATCCGGTTCGACGGGATGGGGGGCGCCCCGGTGGCGTTGATCGACGGCCAGCTGGTGCTGCAGGTGCCGGCCGAAGGTGGAGGTATGGACCTGCGGGCGGTACCCCTGAGCGACCCCACGGCCGAGGGCACCGAGTTGGTAGCAGACTCGTTTATCAACAGCTTCACCTGGCCCGTGTTCCCGGGCGGTGACGGTGACCTGTGGATCTATGCCGCTACGGCCGATTCCACGACTTGGCGGCTGGTGCGGGTGAGCGACGGCCAGCTCATCGACGAAGTGCCGGCGCCGTCCCTGTTCCAGGTGGGACCGCTGCCGAGCGGTGGGCCCGACGTGGCCACGTCGCCCAGCGGCGGCCTCTACCGGCGGGATGGCAGCGGCTACCGCCTCCTCCACCCGGCCCGGCCGATCCTGATCAGCCGGGGCGCGGTGCTGGTGGTCGGCTGCACCCGGCCCGACGCCTGCTTCCCCCAGTGGGTCGACGTCGAGCGGGGGGAGCCGGTCGATCGGCCGCTGCCGCCCGACGACGGTGGTATCGACTGGGCGGGCACGGCCGATGCCGCCGGCCGCTTCCTGGTCGGCTGGCGGTCCGGGGCCACGACCACCGGAGCCCTCGTGCTGTACGACACCGGCCGTCAGCGGCTGGTGGAGGTGGGCGCGGCGGTTGCGACCGGCGAGGTGGCGGCCACCCCCGACGGCCGGTACCTGGCCGTCCAGGCCGCCGACCACATCCGCATCTTCGACGCCGACCAGGGACGGTGGGTGGCCGTACCCGGGAGGGAGGACGCCGGGCAGACCGGCCTCCTCTTCGTGCCGAACGGCGAGGACCCGGGATGATCGCCGGTGCCGCCCCCTGCCCGGCCTGCGGTGACACCCCGGCCACCGGCGACGCTCGGTACTGCCGCCGCTGCGGTGCCGGGCTCGGCTCGGGCCTCGGCCCCGCGTCGTCGGCGGGCCTCGTTGCGGGGGACACCGTCCGCCGCGATGCCACCTCGGCCCGGCGCTGGATCGGCGGCGCGGCGGCGGCGGCGATCATGCTCGCACTGGCCTGGGCCCTGGCCCGACCCGGCGACGGGGGTTCGTCCGATCGCACCGCCGACACCGCACCGGCCGGGAACAGCGACGACTCCCTGCCGTCGACCACGACCACCCGAGCGGGCTACCGCGACCTCAGCCAGGAGCCGCCGCCCGACAGCCGGGTGGTGGACGAGGGCGACGGTCCTGTGTTGGGCCGCCCAACTGGTTGGTCACTGCTGGTGGGCGACTCCTATGACGCCTACGGCCGGGGCCTGTGGCGGATCGACCTCGACACCGGGCGCCAGGTCAACTACCCCGAGGTCGGCGGCGGGCCGGTGCTGGTGGCCGGTGACCGCCTGCTGCTCCTCGACATCCGCTACGAGGACGGCACCAGCACCCTGCGTTCGGTGCTGGTAGCTGATCCGGCGGGGCCTGTCGGGCCGACGACGCTGCAGGCCCCCTACATCGACTACCCCGGCGCCATCGCGCCGGCCGATCCTGCCACCGGGGGCTCGGTGTGGGTGTTCTCCGGCCAGGGCTCGTCCCGGCGCTGGCTTCTGCTCAGCGCCGTCACCGGCGGCGTGCTCGACGAGATCACGCTCGGGCCCGGGGGCTGGCTGGCGCCGCCCGGTGGCCCCGACCTGGCCACCTCGGCCGATTGGGGGATCTACCGGCGGGACGGGAGCGGAGGGTTCCGGTTGCTGGCGCCCGGTCGCCCCATCGAGGTGGCCGGGGGCGACGTGCTCGTCCAGTCGTGCAGCGCGCCCACGATCTGCCGGTTGGCGTGGGTGGACGCCACTGATGGGAAGCGGGTCGACCGGCCGGTCCCTCCCGGCGACCAGGACCACTGGTGGTTCGGTCTGGTGCCGGGGAGCGACCGGTTCCTCAACGGGTTGCGGCGTACCGACCACACCGATCGTCGGGAGATCAGCGTGGTGTTCGACCTGGTGGCGGGGCGCATGGTCGACACCGGGAGCGAGGGGCTGGGCGTGGCCAGCAGCCCCGACGGCCGCTACCTGTTCATGGCCTCGGACTACGGGCCATCGGGTGAGGCCATGTCGATCTACGACACCGAGACGGGCGAGACGTTCCCGCTGCCCCGCCCCACCGGCGTGGGCAATGCCCAAGCCGTCTTCGTCCCCAACGGCTGAGGGCGTCCCTCACCGCCCCGCCGGCCGGCGGCGCCGGCTTATGGCGGCGGGTTACGATGAACCATGGCATCGTGTCGGGCCTGTGGGGCGGGGGTCGGGCGTCAGTTCCGGTTCTGCTCCCAGTGCGGGTCTGCCGTGGGGGTCGAGCTCGATCTGCTCGACCTGGCCCCGCCGGCCCACGACGAGGCCAGTGTCACCTACGGCCGGCCCGGCCGGTTCTGGGCCGCGGTCGCCGGCGGCCTGTTGGCGGTGGTGGTGGGCCTGTGGGCCCTGTCGGCGATCGGGGGCGGCGACGCAGGCGATGCCGCCGCCGGGCCGGACCGCCCGACCACCACCAGGGTCACGGCCCGGGCCGCCACGTCACCCCCGACCACGGAGAGGGCCGATCCTGCTGCCTCCGACGTGTTGACGACCACGAGCGACGGGGGAGCCACTCCCTCCACCAGCGTCCTGGCCGATGGCGGCCCGCTTCTGGGCCAGCCGGTCGGCCTGTCGCTGCTGATCGGCAGCCAAGAACGGCTCCGCCGGCTCGACCTCGACACCGGCGTGATGACCGGCTCTGAGCGGGCCGGCCTGCCCCTGTTCGGTACCGGCCGCTGGGTGCTGGTCCAGGGGTCGAGCGGACTGGTCCGGGCGCTGCCGCTGGCCGACCTCGACGCCGACGTCCCGTCGCTGTGGGCGCAATACTCGCCGGTGCTGCCCCGGCCCGGCCCGGATCCGGGCCAGATCTGGCTCCCCGACGCCGCCGGCCCGACCCTGGTGTGGCGCCTGGTCGACGCCGGTTCCCGTGACGTGCTCCAGGAGGTGGACTCCGGCGTCGCCGCCTGGTGGGACCAGGCCGAAGCCGTGATCGACCCCCAGGTGATCGGCTCCGGCACGGGCGAGGTGTTCGAGCGCGACGGCGCTGCCTTCCGGCGGGTGGCCGAGGGAGAGCTGGTGGCCGTGGGCCGCACGGTCGTCCTCGTCCGGCGGTGCACGGACCCCGCCTCGTGCACCCTCCACTGGATGGACCGGGCCTCCTGGCGCGAGGTGCCAGCGGCCGTACCCGACAACCGGGCCCAGGAGCTGACCACGGCGTCGATCTCCGACGACGGTCGGCTCCTGCTCTACACCACCGCCACCGAGTCGTTCCTGTTCGACGTGTCCCGGGGCCGGGAGGTCATGGCGGTGGGCACGTGGCCCGGCACCTTGTCGGTGTCGCCCGACGGCCGGTGGGCCGTGGTGGTGCACGTCGCCGGCCGGATCGCTCTCTACGACGTGGAGCGGGGCGAGACGGTCGAGCTGCCGGTCTCGACCTCGGGCGACGGCCAGGTGGTCGTCGTGCCCAGCGTCTGAGCCGCCCCCAGCGTCTGGGCCGCCCCCGGCGGCGGCCCGCCCGGCCTCAGGCCGTGGGCAACCCCAGGAACTCGGCGGCCCGGTAGACCCGGCGGGTGACCGACTCCCGGTACTCGTCGAGGTCGAGCTCCTCGTCCTGGCTGCCCTGCTGGCCGTTGACGTAGCGGGCGTACACCCCCTCGCCGATGCAGGCCAGGCGCCAGGCGGCGAACGCCCGGTAGTAGGCCACGAGATCGAGGCTGACCCCCATCTCCTCGGCGTAGCGACCGGCCAGCTCCTCCTGGGTGAGGAACCCCTCCAGCGACGTGGTCTCGTTGTCGCCCTTGGGATCGGGGATCGTGCGGTCGTACCAGTAGCCGAGCAGGCCGGCCAGGTCGGCCATCGGGTCGCCCAGGGTGCACAGCTCCCAGTCGAGCACGCCGGCCACCGGCCCGGCCGGATCCATCATGCAGTTCGACAGGCGGTAGTCGCCGTGGGCGATCGTGGTGAGCGCCTGGTCGGGCGCCCGGGCGGCCAGGGTGTCGCGCACCCGGTCGATCAGGGGCAGCTCCCGGGTCTTGGACTGCTCCCACTGGCCCGACCACCGCTTGATCTGGCGTTCGATGTACCCGCCCCGCTTGGCCAGATCGCCTAGGCCCACGGCGTCGATGTCGACCCGGTGCAGGGCGCACAGCGTGTCCACCAGCTCGTTCGACATCCGGGTGCGGGTCTCGGCGCTGAACGTGCGCCCGATCTCGATGTCCCGCACCACCACCCCGTCGAGGAAGTGCATCACGTAGAAGTCCCGCTCGTTCACCGCCGGGTCCTGGCACAGCCCCACCAGCCGGGGAACCGGTACCGGTGAGTCTTTCAGGGCGTCCATCAGCCGGTGCTCCCGGGCCATGTCGTGGGCGCTGGGCAGCAGGTGGCCCATGGGCGGCCGGCGGAGCACGAAGCGCCGGCCCGCAGCGTCGGCGATCGTGTAGGTGATGTTCGACCGGCCCCCGGCCACCAGGGAGAACGTGAGGGGCGGGGTCACCTCGGTGCGCTCGGCCAACCAGGCCGTGACGTTGGGGAGGTTGATCCCCTCGGGGGCCGGCGGGGTGCCCTCGGCCGGGCTCGTCTGCGTGGTCATCGGCCACATACTGCCACCGGTGGCGGGCCCGGGTCGAAGAGGCCGATGAATGGCCCTCCAGGTGGGCGCAAAGCCATCGATGGCGGCGTTCGGGGTCTGCGGTCTCAATGTCACACCCCCCGTCTAGGGTCGTTTCCAGACGCCTTCTTCCCCCATTCGAACCCCTAGAAGGGACATCCGTAGACATGGTGAAAGTACTGGTAGCCACCACCGAGGGGCAGGGCGAGCGAGACGACGATTACGCGTGGGCGGTCGACGGCGAGCTGGTCTACATCCCCGGCCTGGAGTGCTCCAACCCCCGTTGTGGGTGCAGTCGAGGGTTCGCTGGCATGGCCAGCGCCAAGGCCACCACCACCGCCCTCGTGGTCGACCGGGCCGACATCTCGGCCAACGATCTCTCGAACGCCCTATCCGACTCCCTGGAACGTCAAGGGTGGCTCACCGGCCACTGGAGCGAAGACGACGAAGACCTCTTCCGGGACCTGTTCCAGCGCATCCTGCTCGCCGCCACCCATTTCCCGCCCGGGTCGATCATCGAGCGGGACGGAGACTATGTGCGCCTCCGGTCGCGGGCCGAACCCCTCCCCTCGCCCTTCGGCGGGTGGGACGGGTAGGAGCCGTCAGCCGACCGCCATCATCGCCGCCGCCACCATCGCCATGATGGCCGCGGTGATGATGGCGGCCAGGGCCAGCACGTAGCGGGCATCGGTCTGGGCCGCCTGCGCCGCCGACTGGGTGAGGCTCAGGTCGCCCATCGGCTGGGCTTGCTGGGGGGTGTCCGCCGTGAGCTCGCCCAACAGGGCGTCAACGCTCACCGGGTCACCCTCCTGGCCGGTCTGGTCGGAGAGGCGGCCGTTGAACGGCTGGTCCTCGAACGCCTCGCCATCGAAGGGCAGGCCGTCGAACCGCCCGGCGCCGGCGCCGGCGTCGGGATCGGCGGTGAGCAGATCGGTGGCCGCCAGGGCCGCCGTCGGCGACGCCAGGTCCACCGGGCCCATCGTGGCCGACGCCGAGTAGGCGGTTTCCACCGCCGGCTCCCGGCGCACGTCGATCTGCACACCGGCGGGGCCGGTGTCGGCATCGTGGGGCCGGGCCACCGCCCGGCGCAGCTCGCTGACGAAGGCGGCGGCGTTGGCCGGACGTTCGCGCCGGTCTTCGGCCATGGCCCGGGCCACCAGGTCGCGCAGCGCGTCGGGCAGCACCGATGCGGCCGCCCCCTTGCCGCTGCGGGCCTGAGCGGTGGCGGTGCGAGCGGTCAGCAGGGCGGCGTCGCCGGTGAAGGCCACGTGGCCGGTGACCATGGCGAACAGGATGGCACCCAGGCTGTAGACGTCGGACCGGGGGTCGGCCTCGATCGGCACCGCCAGCTCGGGGGCGCCGAAGAACAGGGAGGGGATCAGGGTGGCGGACGTGCTCCGCTCACCCTCGGGCAGGCTCATGCCGAACCCCGCCACCCGGGGGAGGAGGAAATCGGTCAGCAGGATGCTGTCGGGGGTGAGGGCCCGGTGCACCAGACCCCGCCCGTGCAGCTCGGCGAGGGCAACGGCCACCGGTTCCAGGAGGAATGTGGCCTCCCGCCAGCCGAGCCGGCCGTGGTCCGCCACCAGCCGGGCCAGTGATCCCCGGCCGTAGAACGGGCTGACGGCGTACGGCTGGCCGGCGGCCGTCTTGCCCGACTCGAGCAGGGGCACGACGGCCGAATGGCCGCTCAGCTCGGCCGTGACCGTCCGTTCCCGCTCGAACCGGCGCCCAATGTCGGACCCCAGCTCGGCGTGGAGCACCTTCACCGCCACCGGCCGGCGGGGTTCGAGCTGCATGGCCCGGTACACGGAGGTGGACGCACCGGCGCTCACCAGCTCCAGCTCGGCCAGGTTCGGGATGCCGAGGTCGAGTTGGGGCTGGTCGGTGCCGGCCGGGCCGGCGTTCGGGGCGTCGGGAGCGGTGTCGGGCTCGGCCTCGTCGTCGCCCCGGTCTCCCGAGGCGGACGGGTCGGGAGAGGAGCCCTCCGACTCCTTCCCAGCGGGCTCCCGGCTCTCGAGGAGCAGGTCGGCACTTGGTTCGGCGGCTTGGTTGGCGGCCACGTCGCTCACCTCGAAGCTTGTCTGGGCCCGGACGGCGGCCCCGGCGCAAGCTCTTATCATGGCCGGGTCGGCGCCGAATCACTGGCGGTCGGCGTGGGAAAATTTGGGGCTTGACCCGGGTTCCTGGACTACGCAGGGCCGCTGACCTGGTGCCCCGCCGGCCGAGGAGTGTGGGGCACGTGACGCAGGTGGCGAAGCCACGTTCGGCAACGCTCGGGCGGCGCGGCGTGCGCCTGATCCGCGAGCTGGTGCTGCTCCATCCGGCGCCCTTCAGCGTGGCCGTGACCGGGGCGGCGGTGTTCGCCGGCAGCACCGTGGCCGCCACCGTGGTGCTGGGCCGGGTCACCGACCAGGTGATGGGGCCCGCCTTCGCCGGCCAGCCCCTGCCCCCGCACGCCCTGGCCTGGGCCGCGCTGGCCGTGGTGGCGGTGGCCGTGCTGCGGGTGGCCGGGATCGTCAACCGGCGCTTCTTCGGCTCGATGACTGCGGAGCGGGTGCAGGTGTCGATGCGGCACCGGCTGGTGGACCAGTACTTGGGGCTCCCCCTTGCCTGGCATCAACGGAACCCCACCGGCCAGCTCCTGTCCCACGCCGACAGCGACACCGAGATGGTGGCCGACGTCCTCAGCCCCCTGCCCTACACCCTGGGCGTCGCCTTCCTGGCCGTGTTCTCCATCGCCACCCTGCTGCGGGTGGATCCGGTGATGGCGGCCGTGGCCCTGCTCATCTTTCCCGCCCTCGCCCTGCTCAACCGGCGGTACTCGGCCCGGGTGGAAACCCCGGCCGCCGCCGTGCAGGCCGGCATCGGCGAGGTGGCGGCCATCGCCCACGAGAGCTTCGACGGCGCCCTCGTGGTGAAGACGCTGGGCCGGGCCGAGGCCGAGGCGGCCCGGTTCACCACTGCCGCCCGGGCGCTGCAGACCAGCCGTTTGGAGGTCGGCTACATCCGGGCCCGGTTCGAGTCGATCATGGACGCCCTGCCCAACCTAGGGGTGGTGGCGGTGGTGCTGGTGGGCGCCCTGCGCATCGACGCCGGGGCCATGACCCGGGGCGAGCTGGTGCAGGTCGCCTCCCTGTTCGCCGTGCTGGCCATGCCGATGCGGATGCTCGGCTTCTTCCTGGAGAGCCTGCCGCCGTCGGTGGTCTCCCGTGACCGCCTGGCCGTCGTGTTCGACGAGCCCCGGCCGGAGGCGGCCGGTGCCGACCCGTCCCGGGCCGGCGGTGGCCTCCCCTCCGGTCCGCTCGGCGTCGAGGCCCGGAGCCTACGCATGCAGTACGACGGCAGCGACGGGCGGGCTCCGGTGCTCGACCACCTCGACCTGGCGGTGGCCCCGGGCGAGGTGGTGGCCGTGGTGGGCGCCACCGGGGCCGGTAAGTCCACCCTGTGCCAGGCCCTGGCCGGGCTGGTGGAGCCGGCGGGCGGCGAGATCCGCCTGGGCGGCCTTCCGCTGGCCGACGTCGACCCGGCCGACCGGACCGCCGCCGTGGCCCTCGTGTTCCAGGAGTCGTTCCTGTTCGCCGACACGGTGGAGGCCAACGTCGACGTGGCCGGCGGTGCCGACGAAGCCGAGCTGTGGGCGGCGCTGGCCGTGGCCCGGGCCGACCGGCTGGTGGAGGAGCTGCCCCACGGCCTGCAGACCGAGCTGGGGGAGCGGGGGGTCACGCTGTCGGGCGGTCAACGCCAGCGGATCGCCCTGGCCCGGGCCCTGCTGCGCCAGCCCCGGCTGCTGATCCTCGACGACGCCACCTCGGCCGTGGACCCGGTGGTGGAACAGGAGATCCTGGCCGGCCTGCGGGGTGCTGGACGCCCCGACGCCACCGTGGTGCTGGTGGCCCAGCGCCGGTCCACCATCGAGGTGGCCGACCGGGTGCTGTACCTGGCTGGCGGCCGGATCGTGGCCGCTGGGCCCCATGCCGAGCTGCTGGCCACCGAGCCCGGCTACGAGGCCCTGGTCCGGGCCTACGAGGACACGGCGTCGTGAGCACGCCCGATCCGGCTGTGCCCTCCCGTCGGCCTGAGCCGGCTGTGCCGTTGCGCCGGCCTGAGCCGGCTGTGCCGTTGCGCCGGCCTGAGCCGGCTGTGCCGTTGCGCCGGCCTGAGCCGGCGGTGCGCATCCTGCGGCGGGGGGTGGCGGCCAGCCCCCAGCTCCGCCAGGGTCTCGCGGCCACCTGGGCGTTCGGGCTGTCCATCGCCGCGGGCAAGCTCGTGTTGCCGGTGGTGATCCAGCGGGCCCTCGACCGGCCCCTGCGGCCCGACGGCGGCCTCGACCTGCCCTACATCGCCACCCTGGCCGCCCTGGCCGGCGCCCTGGTGATCGGGGCCGGGGTCATGAGCTGGTACACGCAACGCCGCCTGGTGGAGCGGGCCGAGGGGGCCATCGCCCAGCTCCGGGTCGACGCCTTCGCCCAGGTCCACCGTCTCACCCTGGCCGACCACAACGAGACCCGCCGGGGTGTGCTGGTGGCCCGGGTCACGAGCGACTGCGAGGCCCTGGCCCGCTTCGCCCAGTGGGGCCTGTACTCGTGGGCCATCAACCCGGTCCTGATCCTCGGCACCCTGGCCACCCTGGCCTGGTACTCCTGGCCGTTGGCCCTGGTGGTGGCCGGGGTCTACACCCCGGTGCTGCCCTGGTTCCGGTGGCTCCAGCGTCGCCAGCTCGCCGCCTACGACGCCCTGCGCACCCGGGTGGGCGACATGTTGGGCCGGTTCTCCGAGGCCCTGATGGGGGCGGCCGTGGTGCGGGCCTACGGGGCGGAGGACCGCACCCGGGCCCAGCTCCACCAGGCCATCGATGGCCGCTACCGGGCCCGGCTGCGGGCCACCGCCGTCACCGTCGCCCTGTTCGTCACCGGCGACCTGGTGGGGGCGCTGGCCTTCGTCGCCGTGCTCGTGGTGGGCGTCACCCAACGGGGGCCTCTGGGCCTGGCCCCCGGGGAGCTGGTGGCCGCCCTGTTCCTCACGAACTACCTGCAGGGCCCGGTCGGCGAGCTGGGCGAGACGCTCGACCTCACCCAGACGGCGGTCGCCGGCTGGCGCAAGATCCTCGATCTGCTCGACCACCCGATAGACCTGGCCGAGCCCGACCCGGGCGCCGACCTGCCGGCCGGCCCGCTCGGCGTCGAGGTGGAGGACGTGACGTTCGCCTATCGGGGCCCCGACACCGTGCCCGTGCTGTGCGCGGTGACGGCGACGATCCCGGCCGGCAGCACGGTGGCCGTGGTGGGCGAGACCGGCTCGGGCAAGACCACCTTCGCCAAGCTGCTGTGCCGCCTGGCCGACCCCGGCCAGGGGCGGATCCTGGTGGGCGGGGTGCCTCTCGACCAGGTGGCGCCGGCCGCCCGCCACCGGGCCGTCCGCCTGGTTCCCCAGGACGGCTTCCTGTTCGCCACCACCATCAGGGACAACGTCCGCTACGGGGCGCCCGGCGGCGTCGCCTCCGACGCCGAGGTGGAGGCGGCCTTCTCCCGCCTCGGCCTGGACTGGTGGGTGGCCCGCCAGCCGGGCGGCCTCGGGCACCGGGTGGGGGAGCGGGGCGACAACCTGTCGGTGGGAGAGCGCCAGCTGGTGGCCCTGGCCCGGGCCGCCCTGGCCGACCCGGGCCTGCTGATCCTCGACGAGGCCACCTCCGCCGTCGATCCCGAGACCGATCAGGCGATCAACTCGGCCCTGCGGGTGCTGGCCCGGGGCCGCACCGTGGTCAGCATCGCCCACCGGCTGGCCACGGCCGAGGCGGCCGACCTGATCCTCGTGTTCGACGAGGGCCGGCTGGTGGAACAGGGTCCGCATGACGAGCTGGTCGCCGCCGGCGGCCGGTATGCCCTCCTGCACAAGGCGTGGGTGGGCAACACCCGGCCCGGAGGGCCGGGACGGGGACGGGGATGGGGCCCCGGCCCCGGTGGGGAGGCGGCGTAGCCGCCGGGGGCGCCAGCCCCCAGGCTGTCGGCCCGGAGGGCCGGGACGGGGGAATCGTGCGGCCATCGCGCGGGCAGATACGCTCGGCCCGTTCGAGCACCAACGAAGGAGCCCCCGACCGTGAGCAAGCCGCCAGTTCGAGTCACCGTCACCGGCGCAGCCGGCCAGATCGGCTACAGCCTCCTGTTCCGCATCGCGTCGGGCGAGATGCTCGGCCCGGATCAGCCGGTCATCCTCCAGATGCTGGAGATCACCCCCGCCCTGGGCGCCCTGGAGGGCGTGGCCATGGAGCTCGACGACTGCGCCTTCCCCCTGCTCCAGGGCATGGTGCGCACCGACGATGCCGACGTCGCCTTCGGTGACGCCCAGTACGCCCTGCTGGTGGGGGCCATGCCCCGCAAGGCCGGCATGGAGCGGGCCGACCTGCTGAGCGCCAACGGCGGGATCTTCGGCCCCCAGGGCCAGGCCATCAACCGCTCGGCCGCCCGCGACATCAAGGTGCTGGTGGTGGGCAACCCGGCCAACACCAACGCCCTCATCGCGCTGTCCAACGCCCCCGACATCGACCCGAAGCAGTTCAACGCCATGACCCGGCTGGACCACAACCGGGCCATCAGCCAGCTGGCGGCCAAGGTGGGCAAGCCCGTCACCTCGGTGAAGAAGATGACGATCTGGGGCAACCACTCCACCACCCAGTACCCCGACCTGTTCCACTGCGAGGTCGACGGCCAGAACGCGGCCCAGCTGGTGAACGATCAGGCCTGGCTGGAGGGCACGTTCATCCCCACCGTGGCCAAGCGGGGGGCCGCCATCATCGACGCCCGGGGCGCCTCGTCGGCCGCCTCGGCCGCCAACGCCGCCATCGACCACGTCCGCAGTTGGGCCCTGGGCACCCCCGAGGGCGACTGGGTGTCGATGTCGGTGTGGTCCGACGGGTCTTACGGCTGCCCCGAGGGCATCGTGTCGAGCTTCCCCTGCACCGTCACCAACGGTCAGTACGCCATCGTGCAGGGTCTCGACATCGACGACTTCAGCCGGGGCAAGATCGACGCCTCCACCGCCGAGCTGGTGGAAGAGCGCGACGCCGTCAAGGACCTCGGCCTCATCTGAGCCTGAGCCTGAGTCTGAGCCTGAACACCGGCAACTCTGACCCGGCACGGCGTATGCCGGTACGCCAGGTCAGAGTTCCGGGTGTGGGGCCAGTCAGTTCTCCGAAACGGCCGAGGGGGTGAGGACCTCGGGCTGGCCGTCGGCCGCCCGGGCCACCGCCCGGCCGGTGGCCAGCATCGACAGGGCCACGGCGCCGAGGCCCACCGACAGGGTCTCGGTCAGCTCGGCCAGCAGGATGGCGCCGGCGCCCGGCCCCAGGGCCACGACCTCCTCGTAGGTCCGCCCCCGGCGGTGGGCCAGCTGGTGGGCCAGGGACACGGCCCGCTCGCCCAGGGTGTCGTACTCGAAGGCCTCTGCGTGCTCGTTCGCCATGGCTGTCGTCCATTCGTCGCCGGAGCTGATCAGTGTCGGATCCCGGTCGGCCGGCGGGCCCGCAAGTTGAGCGCTACTTGAGGAACTTGGACGTGGTGTTGTCGGCCAGGATCTTGCCCTCGGTCTGGCGGGTGGGGCAGTAGTACACCGTGTACTGGCGGTACGTGACCGTGCGGATCGTGTCGTCGCAGTCGAGGCACGGCTCGCCCGCCCGGTTGTGGACCTTGGACGGCCGGTCCACGCTCTTGCCGATGTCGGCCAGCGTGCGCTCGTGGGCCGTGGCCCGGGCCACCACCTCGCCCAGGGCGGTGTGGAGGCGGGTGATCTCGCTGTCGGTCAGCTTCGCCGCGTTGGCGAACGGCGACAGCGCCGCCTCGTAGAGGATCTCGTTGGTCAGCATGCGGCCCAGGCCGGCCAGCACGTCCTGGTCCCGAAGGAGGCCGTGGAGGCGGCGGGACCGGCCGGCCAGGCGTTCGGCCAGCTCGTCCCGGCTCAGCTGGTCGGCCTCGGGGCCGAGGTCGTCGAGCGGCACCTGGGGGAGCGGATCCCCCCGCACGGCCCACACCCCGGCCTTTCGCTCGGTGCCGGCTTCGGTGAGCAGCCACGCCTCGTCGGCCCCGGAGGCGGTGCCGGTGAACGTCCAGCGGGCCAGACCCAGCCGGGGCTTCTTCGACACCTTGGGGTCGAGCCGCAGCCGGCCGCCCTGCATGAGGTGGATCACGTGGGCGAGGTCGCCGTCGAAGCGCAACAGGAGGTACTTGCCCCGGCGCTCCACCCGCTCCAGCCGCATCCCCTTGGCGGCATCGGCCGGGGGGTCGTAGGTCTTCAGGGCGGCGAAGTTCAGCAGCTCGAAGCGCTGGAGGGTGGCCCCGCCGAGGGCCGCCGTCATGCGCTCGGCGTGCGCCTGCACCTCGGGCATCTCGGGCATCTCCCGACGCTACCCGGCCGCCGCCCTGTCGTGCGTCGCCAACCGGGGCGCCATCGCCATCACCCGAAGCTGGTGCGGGCCCGAAGGGGGGCCAGGGCGTCGTCGACGGCCGCCAGGTGGGGGGCGTGGCCCAGCAACACCACCAGGTCGCCGCCGAGCACCAGTCGGCCGTCGAGGAAGGCCCGCTGGGCGCTCTCCCGCCCCTGGTTGACGGCCACCGCCAGATCCCACGTCATGGTCATGGTCACCGCCGCCGGACCGGGGCCGGCTTCGGCCCCCACCCGGTCCGGGCCCAGCACGAGCCGGTAGCGGTGCTCGCCGCCCGGCCCGCCGGTCACGGTCACCGCCACCACCAGCGGAGCGGGCACCGGAGCGAGCCGGGCCAGAGCGGCGTCGGCCGCCGCCACCCAGGCGTCGCTCAGGAACTCGACCCGGCCGCCGGATTCCCCGGACGAGCTGCTCACGCTGCCCCCTCGCCCCGCCTCGGCCCGAACCTCGTGCCGCCGGCGTCGAGCAGGGCCCGCCGCAGCTCGTGGAGCCGGCCCAGCTCGGCCTCGAGGGGGGCCACCACCAGGTCCCGGGCCACGTCGGCCACCGCATCCTCGGCCCGCTCGCGCACCGCCCGGCGCCGGCGGGCCGCACCCACCCGGGCCAGGCGCGCGGCCCCCAGCGCCAGCAGCCATCCCAGCAGCAGGCCGCCCACCAGCAGGCCGGTGGGCAGGGGGATCCGGCGCCAGGTGGGGGTGGGCACGTCGGGCAGCTGGAGCCAGGCCCCGGCGGCCAGCAGTGTGAGCCACACCGCCCCCACGAGGGCGGCGGCCGCCACCGTCAGCTGGATGCCGTTGGCCAGCCCCCACCACCGGGGCCGGTCGGCGGTCTCGGCCCGCACCGCCTGGGCCACGGCCTGATCCACCCGGTCGGCCAGCACGGCCGGGTCGGGGGTGGCGGCCTGGCGGACCAGGTCGGGCCAGGGGTGGGGGAGGGGGTCGGTGACGGCCCGGACCGCCTGGCGGACCGCCCCCTCGGTCCGGGCCCGTTGCAGGCCCGACGGCGCCGGCAGCGACGCCCGGCCCCCGCTGCCCCGCCCCAGGTGGAGGCGGCGCAGCGGATGGGGCCGCAGCGTGCGGGCCCACCGGGTCCAGGGCCAGCCGGTGCGGGCGGCGGCGTCGCGCCGGTGCCCGGCGGCCACGGCGTCGAGCACCGCCGGCAGGCCCGAGCCCTCCACCAGATCGGCGGCCAGCGCCCGGGCCACCGTGCGGGGCACCTCGCCGGCCCCCCGGTCGTCGGCGCCGAGGCCGAGCTCGGCCAGCAGGTCGCTGGCCGCCGTGCGCACGTCGGCCACCACGCGCTCCACCATCGCCCGGCGCTCGGCCACGGCCCGGGCCAGGAGGCTGCGGACCTCGGGGATCCCCCGCCCGTCGGTGGCCGAGGCCACCAGCACCGGGGCCCCGGCCAGGCCGTCGTCGGCCAGGAGCTGGGCCAGGTCGGCCGCCAGCCGCTCGGCGTCGGCCGGAGCCAGCTGGTCGGCCTTGTTGAGCACCAGGGCCACCACCCCGCCGTGCTCCCGCAGGCGCCGCAGGTAGCCGTGCATGGCCTTGTCGGCGTACTTCTCGGCGTCGGTCACCCACACCATGAGGTCGGCCAGCTCGGCGATCCGCTCCATCTCCTGACGGTTGGCCAGGGCCACCGAGTCGTGGTCGGGCACGTCGAGCAGCACCAGCCCGTCGAGCGGGGTGGCGGCGCCGCCCTCGGCCGCCAGCCGGTGCCGATTGGGGACGTCCAGCCAGTCGAGCAGCGGGCCGGTCTCGTCCGGGCCCCAGGTGAAGGCGAGCGTGGTGGAGGTGGTCGGCCGGCGCACGCCGGTGGTGGCCACGGTGGTGCCGGTGACGGCGTTGGCCAGCGACGACTTGCCCCCGCCAGTGGCCCCCAGCAGGGCCACCAGGGTGTGGTCGGTGCCGTGGCGCTGGCGGGCCTCCACCTTGTCGAGCACGTGGCGGGCCCCGGCCACCGTCGCCTCGTCGAGGCGCCCCTCGGCCAGGTCGGCCGCCCGCCCCAGGGCCGCCACCCGGTCGCTCAGGCCGGCCCCGGCCGCGCCCCGTCTCCGCCCGGCCAGGCTCACCGCTCCCGCTCCAGAGCGGCCCGGGCCTCCTCCACGGTGTCGACGGCGGCCCGCAGGTCGGCCACCGCTTCCGGCGGCGTCACCAGCGACCACAGCCGGGTCCGGAACCGGTTGGCGTCGGTGTCGAGCAGGCCGGCCACCCGCTCCACCAGCAGCCGGCGGGCCTCGTCGGCCAGGTCCCGCACCGCCTGCTCACCGAAGATGGCGGTGAGCAGGGCCTGGGACAGGCCGGCGGTGCCGGCCCCGATGACCACCTCGCCTCCGGTGATGCCGCCGGTGGAGGCGAACAGCATGATCATGAGGGCGATCCCGATCGAGTTGACCCCCAGGGCCACCACCCGGGCCGTGGTCCGCTTCCCCGCCGCCTTGGACCGGACCAGATCGAGGATGTCGTCCTGCCAGGCCCGGATCTCGGGCCCCACCGCCTGGGCGAAGTCGGCCGACGCCCGCTCCAGCTCCCGTTCCCCGGCCCCCAGGACCTGGCGGCCGCCGGGCAGGGAACGCCAGGTGGAGGCCACGGCCAGGGCGGCGGCGTCGGCGTGGTCGACCAGGAGCTGGGCCAGCGTGGAGGAGATCTCGCCCTGCACCTCGGCCGTGTGCGACGGCCGGCCGCTCACCAGGGCCCCCAACCGGTCCCGGACCCAGCTGATCCGGCTCTGGATGGCCCGCATCAGCTCGGCGGTGCCGATCAGCTCCTGCCACCGCTCCAGCACCTCACCCCGTAGCAGCGTGCCGCCCGAGATGTCGTCGGCCAGGGTCCGGCGGGCGTCGGCGTAGGTGTGCTCCAGCACCTGGCGCAGGGCCCCGGCCGCCGCCTGCTGCTCGTCGCCGGCGTCGGCCACGGCCAGCACCCGGGGACGGAGGCTGCGCAGCGCCCCCTCCAGGGTGCGGGCCACCACCGCCGCCCGCTCCCCGGCGTCGTCGGCCAGGTGGCGCAGGAGCGACGCCACCGGCTCGATGGCGGCCGGGGGCAGGAACCCGCCGGTGAGCTCGCACTGGTCGATGGGGTGGACGGGCGTGTCGCCGAGGCCGGCGTCGGCCAGCATCTGGCGCAGGTGGGCCACGATCTCGGGCGCCGACCCCGGCGGGATGCGGTTCACGATCACGGCCAGCGACGTGCCCCGGGCCTCGGCCTGGCGCAGGAACTCCCAGGGCACGGCGTCGGCGTAGCGGACGGCGGAGGTGGTGAACAGCCACAGATCGGCCGCCGCCAGCAGCTGGGTGGCCAGGGTGCGGTTGGCCTCCTCCACCGAGTCGATGTCGGGGGCGTCGATCAGGGCCAGCCCGGCCCGGAGCCGATCGGTCGTCACCAGCTGGAGCACGGCGCCGGTGGGTGGGGGGGACCCCGGGGTCACCCCGGTGACGCGGGGCAGGTCGGGGAGGATGTCGCCGCCGGCGAACCAGGGCTGGTCGGCCGGGGCGCACACCAGGACCGGCGCCCGGGTGGTGGGGCGCAGCACGCCCGCTTTCGACACCTCGGCCCCCACCAGCGAGTTGGCGATGGTGGACTTGCCCGACCCGGTGGAACCGCCCAGCACGGCCAGGAGCGGGGCGTCGAGCCGGCCCAGCCTCGGCACCAGGTAATCGACGATCTGGTCGCGCAGCTCGGTGCGGGCCGCCCGGGCGTCGGCCGAGCGCTCAAGGTCGAGCGCGAGCCCGGTGGCGTCGAGAGCGGCGGTGAGCCCGTCGAGGGCCGACACGACGGCAGAGGCGGATCCGGTGCTCACGGTGCATCTCAGGCTATGCGGTCACGGAGCGTCCCGTACCCGACCTGCTTCCACATCGAGGAATAGGGGAACGCCGCTGCCCCAACGCCACACAGAGCGCCCTGGTAGGTGAAGGTTGGCGGGCAAATATGCTCGGGGCCCGGGACGGGGACATTCGCCCTGTGCGAGGCTAGATTGTGACCACTGCCCGTGAGCCCATCGCCCAGTGGTTTGCGGGCCCAGGAGGGCTTTCACATTTCAGAGACGCGCGTCTCGTGCCGGGTGACCGGACGGCGACCATGGACCGCGGCATGATCGAGGCATTGGTCACGTATCAGCTTGCGTCGCCGGTGCTCCAGATCGATACGTACGCTCCGGTGGGTTCCCCCGCCGGCAAGCTCGCAGGTCGGCGGGGGGTTCAGTCGCCCGGACTCCTCGTCGGCCTGCTCCCTCGCCCCGGGTCCGCCCCGCCCACCCCGCCCACCCCGATCCCGTGACCAGCGGCCCCGGCGGTGAGCGCCTCCTCGTCGTGGTGGATCCGGCCGTGGTCGGCTCGCGGGGCCGGGCCCCGCTGGTGGTGGTCACCCAGACCGTGCGGGGCGGCCCCGGTGGGCGCACCCTCACCTTCCAGGCGGCGGTGATCCTACCGTTCGAGCTGCCGCTGGTGGTCGCCGAGCACGACATCGCCGGCCCAGAGCGGGGCTGGGAGCTGCGGGCCCCCGGCCTGTGGGCCGAGACGGTGTGCGAGGAGCCGGGGCGGCGCTGGACCTACGGGCTGGAGGCGTTCGCCCTGGCCCTGGACGACCCGGTCGAGCTCCTGGGGCGGGGGTTCGGGCACCGGGTACCGCTGGGCTGGGAGCTGGAGTTCGAGGCCCCCGACGATCCCCAGGCCGACTCCGCCGGGTCTGGCCCGGCGGTCGTGGGCCACACCGGCACCGGCCGGGGGGTGCTCCTGTTCGCCGACCGGGAACTGGAGATCGAGGGTCCGGCGCTGCGCCGGGCGTGGACGGTGACCGCCCCCTCCGCCTCCGACACCTCCGCCTCCGACACGTCCGCCTCCGACACCTCCGCCGTCGATCCCGAGCGCGCCCGGCCGGGGCCCGACGGTCTCGACGGGACCGGGGCCGAGGGCGTCACGGCGGGGGCCGACCGCGACGATCCTCTGATGGCCGTGGCCCTCCCGTCACCGGCCGGCGTGTGGTGGGTGGGCCGCACCGCCACCGGTGTGCGCACCTGGCACGAGGCGACCTAGCCGCCACCAGCGGAAACGGCCGGCTGGATACCGGTGAGGTGCCTGTGGCTAGAGTGAGGCCCGTGACAACGGTTGACGTGGCAGTCATCGGCCGAGGGCTGATCGGTTCCGCCGCCGCCCGGCATCTGGCCGAGGCGGGCGTGTCGACCGCGCTCATCGGTCCGGCCGAGCCAGCCGACCGCACCGCCAGCCCCGGCCCGTTCTCCAGCCACGGCGACGAGGGCCGCATCACCCGGGTGACGGCCCGGGACCGGGTGTGGGCCACGCTGGCCGCCCGGTCGATCACCCGCTACCCCGACATCGCACGCCGGTCCGAGATCCCGTTCCACGTGCCCCGGGGCCTGGCCGTGGTGGCCGCCGACCTCGACGACTGGATCGACAACGGCCTCATCACCGGGTCCAACGTCCGCAAGGTAGACGCCGGCTGGCTCCGCTCCACCACCGGGATCCACGTGGGCGACGGCCGCCCGGTGGCGTGGGAGGGGAGCCCCGCCGGCTACATCCAGCCCCGCCGGTTGGTGGAGGCCCAGACGAAGCTGGCCGCTGCCGCCGGAGCCACCGTGGTGACCGAGGCGGTGGCGTCGGCCGAGCCGATCGCCGGAGGCTACGAGGTGTCGGGCCCCTGGGGGTCGATCCGGGCCGACCGGATGCTCGTGGCCACGGGTGCCTTCGGCCGCCACCTGCTCGACGCCGAGCTCCGCCTCGACCGCATGCCCCGTACCGTGGTCATGGCCGAGATGGCCGACCCGGGCAACATCCCGAGCCTGATCCTGGACCAGCCGCCCGACGACCGGCTCCGGTCGATCTACTGGGTACCGCCGGTGCGCTACCCCGACGGCCGCCTGTGTCTCAAGATCGGCGGGGCCCTCGCCTCCGACCCCACGGTGGCCACCGACGAGGAGCTGGTCGAGTGGTTCCACGGCAGCGGCGATCCGGTCGAGGCCGAGGCCCTCACCGAGACCGTGCGGGCGCTCCTGCCCGGCGTCGCCATCACCTCGGTCACCACCTCGCCGTGCGTGGTCACCTACACCCCCACCGGCCACCCCTACGTGGGTTGGCTCGACGACGGCCTGGCCGTGGCCATCGGGGGCAACGGCGAGGCGGCCAAGTCGTGCGACGAGATCGGCCGCCTGGCCGCCAGCCTGTTCGGTCCCGAAGGCTGGACCGACTCCCTCAGCGCTGAGACGTTCACGCCGCAGCTGGTCTGATCCGCCTGGGGGCGTGTCGCCACCTGGGTAGATGGGCCCAACGGCTCAGGTCGGCCGGCGGAAGGCCGACCGGTGGCTCATGCCGACCCGCCCGCCCAACCGGCGTCACCGCATCCCGGCGCCACCGAGCTTCCTCGGAGCCGCCGCCCTGGCCCTGGCCGTCCTGCTCGGGCCGGTCGCCGCCGCCGGTGCCGCCGACTCCCCACCTCCGCCGGCCGCCGCCGGCACAGGCCCTGCCGCCGGCTCAGGCCCCGGCGCCGGAGCGGTGGTCGCCGCCGTCACCGGGCCGGTCACCTCGGCCAACGCCCGCTACGTGGCCGACGCCTACCAGACCCTCCTGGGCCGTCCGGCCGACGACGCCGGCCTCGACTACCAGCTGGCCCGCCTGGCCGCCGGCGGCGACCGGAGCCGGGAGGCCATGGCCTGGTCGCTGGCCTTCAGCGTGGAGGGATCCGGCCTCGAGGTCGACCGGGCCTACACCGACCTGCTGGGCCGGGCCCCCGACAGCGCCGGTGCCACCTACTGGACCGCCCACCTCCAGGGTCATGGCGTGGTCGATCTGCGGGTGCTCCTGCTGGCCAGCGACGAGCTGCGCCTCCGCTCCGGCGGCGGCACCGACAGCGGCTGGGTCGGCGCCCTCTACAGCGCGGTGCTGGGCCGGGGCCCCGACAGCGCCGGCGAGCAGTACTGGCTGGGGCGGCTGCAGGCCGGCGTCCCCCGGGCTCTGGTGGCGGCGAGCATCTACCAGAGCGACGAGGCGCTGGGCCGCCGGGTCCAGGCCCTGTACAGCGAGATCCTGAGCCGGGCCGCCTCCGGCGCCGAGCAGACCGCCGGGGTGGCCGTCATCCGGGCCACCGACGAGCGGAACCTGCGGGCCCACCTGATCGCCTCCGACGAGGCCTTCGAGCCCTATCTCTCGGGGGTGTTGCCGTGAACCTCGCGCTCCTCGTGGTGCTCGTGGCGGCAGCGGCGTCGAAGCTGGTCCGCCCGGCCGCCGCAGCCGACCACATGGCCGACCTGGGCCTGCGCCGTCCCCGGCTCCTGGCCCGGGCGGTGCCGGTGGCCGAGTTGGCTGTCGGCCTGGTCCTGGTGGCCGCTCCGGGCCCGGGCGCGGCCGCCGCCCTGGGGCTGCTGGCCGCCTTCACCGTCGTGCTGGTGCGCACCGTGCGCTCGGGCCGGCAGGTGTCGTGCGGCTGCCTGGGAGCCTTCGACCGGGGCCGCCCCGTGTCGTGGCGCACCGTGGCCCGCAACCTGGTCCTGATGGCGATGGCGGCGGCCGCCGTCGTCGTACCCGGCCTGCGCTGGGCGGTGATCGACCCCGACGCCGTGGCCGTCGCCACCCTGGTGGCCGGCCCGGCCGCCGTCGTCGCTCTCGTGGGGGCTCAGCTCGTCACCCTCCACCATCGCCTGGGCCGCCTGTGGTCGGTCCGCCTCGCCGGTGACGCCGCCGCCCCCTCGGCCCGGCTGCCCCGCCGCAGCGGTCACCCCGCCGCCTCCCTCGCCAACCCGCTGCCTTCGGGCGGCTCGACCGGAAGGAACCTGCCGTGACCGGACCCGTGTGGATCGTGTCGTACGCCCTGCTGTGGGCGGCGGTGGCCGTGCTCGGCTTCGCCGTGGTGGCCCTGCTGCGCCAGATCGGGGTGTTGCACACCCGGATCGCCCCCATGGGCATCCACTTCGCCGGCGAGGGTCCGGCCCTCGACGAGGCCGCCCCCGAACTGCCCGGGGTCAGCTACGGCCGCTCGCCGTGGACACTGGTGGCCTTCACCTCGCCCACCTGTGAGATCTGCGCCCAGCTGAAACCGGCGCTGGCCCGCCTGGCCGACGCCTACCGGGAGATCGACCTGCGCCTGGTCGACCACGCCACCGACGGCGCCACCTTCGCCCGGTTCCGGGTGCGGTCCACCCCCTATCTGGTGGCCGTCGACTCGAGCGGCATGGTCCGCAGCCGGGGGGTGGCCAACACGCTCGATCAGGTGGAGGAGATGCTGGCCGAGGTGCTGGCCACCCCGGCCGACGCCTTCGGCGCCCCCGTCACCGACCTCCGCACGACCGACGGGCCGGACCGCTCCGGCGCCGCCGCCCTGGAAGGCCGGCCGTCGTGACCGGCCGCCCCTCGCCCCAGGACCACCACCTCGACGCCGCCGTCGAGCGCCTCGGCCGCTGGACGGCGGCCCGCACCACCCGCCGCGGGTTCCTCCACCGCCTGGGCCAGCTGGCCGTGGTGGTGGCGGCCGGCCCCACCATCGCCGGGCTGATCATGCGCCGGGCCGAGGCCCGGGTGTGCGGCCAGAGCGGCGTGAGCCCCAAGTGCGACACGTTCGACTGTGTGGGCGCCGGTAGCGCGTGGGGCTGGTGCTGGTACGCCAGCGACGGCTGCTGCGCCAACGGCGGGCTGAAGAAGATCTGCGACTGCTGCACAGTCAACTGGCCCAACGTGCACGGCTACTGCCCGGCCGGATCCAACGTGCGCTGCATCGTCGAGAGCTGCGGGGCCGATCCCCGGGTCCAGACCGTCGCCCTGGCCGCCGTGGCCTGGGACGCCGCCACCGGGTACAGCCACGCCGCCATCCGGGTCGGCCAGGTGATCGCCACCCGGGCCGTGGTGGCACCGGCCGACAACCGCTGGCTCCAGATCGTGGCCGCTCCGCTGGCCGGCGCCCTCGGCGTGCCGCTGCTGGCCGTTCCCGGCACGGGGCCGTCGGCCGCCGACCTGGACCTGCTGCGCTCGCTCGGCGTGTCCGAGGTGGTGGCGGTGGGCCCGGTGACAGGCTCGGGCGCCTTCGCCGCCGCTGGCATGCCGCTGTCGTCGATCACCACCAGCACCGATCCGGCCACCGCCAGCCAGGCGGTGGCGGCCACGATCGCCGCCGTCAACGACATCAACCGCACGGTGACGGTGGAGACCACCGGCCTCTCGGCCGAGGCGGCCCCGCTGGCCGCCGTGTTCGCCGCTCTCGGTGGGTTCCCCCTGCTGGTGGGGGCGGCTTCGGCGGCCGCCGTCGGCCTGCCCACGGTGGCGATCGGGCCCGAGGTGCCGACGGCCTGGCCGGTCGACCAACGGACCTCGGCCGGCTCGGTGCCCGAGCTGTCGATCGAGATCGCCGACTGGGCCACCGCGCTGCCCACCGTGGCCCCGGGGCGGGTGGCCATCGCCCCCGCCGGCTCGTCCGACGTGATCGGCCTGGTGAACCTGGCGGCCCCGCTGGTGCTGCACCCGGCCGGCAGGCTCGGGCCGGTGGCCGACTGGCTGAACCGCTACGCCCGCCGCTACGGCCAGCTGCGCCAGCTCTACCACACCACCGGCCCCGGCCAGCTGGCCGTCGACCAGCACTGGTGGTTGCAGGGCACGGTCAACGGGTTCCAGGTGGACCAGCTCCAGGGTGTGTCGGGCCAGGGGCTGCCCGTGATCAGCCAGCCCATGGCCGAGCGGCCGATCGGTTTGGCCCGGGTGGGTGCCGGCTCGCCCGCCTACGGGGCCGACGGCCCGCCCGCCTACTGGACCGGCCAGGGCCAGACGTTCCGGCGTTGACCCCGGCCTCCCTGCGGACTGACGACGATGGAACCCGATCTGATCCTGCTCCTCGGTGTGGCCAGCCTGGCGGCCGTCCACACCATGTGGTCCCCCTGAGGCCTGTCGGTGGCTGAGACGCTGCTGCCCTCCGTGCGGGGGCGATCCAAGCTGACGGTGGGGGCCCTGGCCCTCGCCGCTTCCACCGGCACCGGGGCCCTCACCGGGTTCGCGGCCGCCCTGGCCGCCGTCCCCCTGCGTTGGCTGGCGATCTGGTGGCCCCTGCCGTCACGGGTGACGGGCTGGGACACCAGATCGGTGGTGGTCACCCTCGTCCTGGCCGGCGTGGCGCTCGACGCCGTCGCCCTGGCCCGCCGGGGCCAGGCCCGTCCCCCCGCCTACGGTCGCCAGGTGCCCCGCGAGTGGGGTCGCTGGCTGGCCCCCGAGGTGGTAGCGGTGCTGTACGGCGCCCGGCTCGGGATCGGGCCGTCGACCGTGCTCTCCACGTGGACGTGGTGGTCGGTGACCGTGGCCGGCGCCCTGCTCGGCCCGGGGCCGGCGGCGCTGGCCGGCGCCCTGTTCGGAGCGGTCCGGATCCTGGTGACGATCGCCGTGTCGGCCCGGTTGAGCCGGCGCCGCCGCGGGATCGGGACGGGCCGGATCGCCCGGCCCCGTACCGGGTGGGCCGCCGTCGACGGGCTCGTGCTGGCCGCCGTGGCCGCCCTGGCCCTCAGCGCCTGTGCCTCGGCCCCCCGCCCCGTCATCGTCGCCCCCGACCGACCTCCCGCCCCCAACCCCGATCTCATGTCCCAGGGCGTCACCGGTGACGACCCCCGGCATCAGTTGCCCGCCACCGTCGATCTGATGTCCCAGGGCGTCACCGGTGACGGCCCCGGGCAACAGATTTCGACCGGCCCAATCACCCCCGCCACGCCCGCCACCCCCGTCACCCGACCCGCCACCGTGGAGGACTTCGTGCCGACATCCCAGCCGACCATCGATCCCGCCACCGCCGCCCGGGAGGCGTCGGCCCGCCCGGCGCCGGCGGCCACTCCCGACGCCCTGCGGGCGGCCCTCGTCCGCTCGCTCACCGGCTTCGAGCCGGTGGACGAGCCGGCCGCCGACCGTTTCCTCGGCATCGACGCCGCGGCCGCCGTGCAGCCCGACCCACCGGCCGAGACCGCCCTGCTCCAGACCCGGGGCTTCCAGGGCGGCTGGACCCGGGCCTTCCGCAGCGACGCCAACGACGTGGTGGTGGCGTCGGTCTACCAGTTCGCCGACGCCGGCCAGGCCGAGTTCTACCTGGAGGACGGGCTCATCCTGATCGGGGGCTACGGCGGCCGCTTCTTCGACCTGCCCGCCCTGCCCGGCGTGCGGGGCTTCCACCAGGAGATCACCGACGGCGACGAGACCCTGGTGACCCTGGGCGGCGCCTGGCACGAGGGTCCCCGCTGGTACCTCGTCTACCTCGTGGGCGAGCCGGCCACCGTCACCCCCGACGCCCTCGTCGGTGTCCTGCAGGCCCAGCACGCCGTCGCCTGACACCGTCCGTCGCACGGTTAGCGCGGACGGGACCGTGGTGGGGGCGGCTCAGGTGTCGCCGTCGGTCTCGCCCAGGGGCTCGTCGGGGAGGGGCTGGATCTTGATGCGCTGACGGCGGCGGCGGCGGGCCGGCACCAGGCTTCGCATCTCCTCCAGCTTGCCGAAGCACAGCAGCCGGTCGTCGGCCTCCAGCACCCGGTTGCCCCGGGGGTTGGGGATCACGGTGGCCCCCTTGTGCAGGGTCAGCACGGCAATGTCCCGATCCCGTAGGTGGTTGATCTCCTGGCCCACCAGCTCCGCCCCCTCGTTGACCACCAGCTCGGCCACGCCGTAGCCGGTGCTGACCGTGAGCCGTTGGCGGATGTCGAGCTCCGGGAAGTTGATCTGGTTGGCCACGTAGTCGACGATGGCGCCGGCCACGTCGAGATCGGACGCCTGCTCGATGCCCTCCAGCCCGGGGGAGGAGTTGACCTCCATCACCAGGGGCCCGTGGTCGCTTTCCAGCATGTCGACGCCGGCCACCCGTAGGCCCATGATCTGGGCGGCGTCCACCGCCACCTTCTCGAACTCGGCCGGCAGGTCGATGGCCTCCACCGATCCGCCCCGGTGGACGTTGGAGCGGAACTCGCCGGGTAGGGCCCGGCGCCGCATGGCCGCCACCACCCGGTCGCCCACCACCAGGGCCCGGATGTCGCGTCCCATGCTCTCGGCCACGAACCGCTGGATCAGCACGTTCTGGCGGGTGCTCTGCAGGGTCTCGATCACCGCCTCGGCCACCTTGGTGTCGGGCGCCAGGATCACCCCGATGCCCTGCGTCCCCTCCAGCAGCTTGATCACCACCGGCGCCCCACCCACCCGCTCGATGGCGGGCAGCACGTCGTTGCGGTCCCGCACGAAGGCGGTGGCCGGGATGCCGATGTCGTGCCGGGACAGGATCTGGATGGCCCGCAGCTTGTCCCGCGAGTTGGCGATGCCGGTGGCGGTGTTGGGCGTGTAGACGTCCATCTGCTCGAACTGGCGGACCACGGCGATGCCGTAGAAGGTGATCGACGCCCCGATGCGGGGGATGACGGCGTCGATGTCGCCGATGGGCTTGCCCCGGTACTGGAGGTCGGGCTCGGCCCGGGACAGGTCGATGGCGAACCGCAGGGTGTTGTAGACGTAAACCTTGTGGCCGCGGTCTCGGGCCGCCGTCACCAGACGCTGGGTGCTGTAGGCCTTGGGCGACCGGGACAGGATGGCCAATTGCAACGCGAAACGCTCCCACGCGAGAAAGAGGGGGGTACTGCCCCCCGCTCGTAACCCAGCCCCGCCCTTACGCTATCGGGCCGGTTGCGCTCTTCTCGGCTGAACCGTTCGTGGCAGCGTTGTTCGCTTTCACGCCGCTGCTGTTCGCCTTCGCGCTCCCGTTCTTCGCCGTGCCGTTGGTCTTCGGCGAGGAGCCGTTCGTCTTGGGTGAGCGGTTGGTCTTCGGCTGGGTGCCGTTGGACGTGCCGTGCAGCTTCTTCGGCCCCACCGCCTTGAGCTTCTTCGTCGGGGTCAGCTCGGAGCGGGGCTTGGCCTTGTTGCGGAGCCGGATGTGGTCGGGCGGGCGCTCGCCCAGGTAGCTCTGGGCCGGGTCGACCTGGAACTGGCCCCGCAGGGCCTGGCGGCCGATCAGGACCCGGAAGCCCATCTGGGGCCGGTGGGACAGGGTGAACTCCACCACCTGGCTCACCCCGGCGATCTGCACCGGCAGCAGCACCACGGGGCGGAACTCCCGCTGGCCGTTGGACGAGCGGATCCAGCGCTGGTCCTCCATGCGGGCCTCCAGCTCTACCGGGTCCCGCGTGGAGCTCTGCCAGGGGAGCACGGTGAAGCGCACCCACTCCTGCCCGTGGCGGACGAAGTGGGTGACGTTGCGGGCGTGGATGGCCGACGTGCGGGCCCCGGTGTCGATCTTGGCCTTGATCCACATCGCCCCGTGCTCGGGAAACGCAACCCACTCCCGCCAGCCCAGGAGACGGTGGGGTCGGGGCCTGGTCTTCCGGCCGGCCGGCTTGTCGCCGGGCCGGCCGGTTGGAGACCGTTCAGATGTGGTCGTCGACCGGATCGAGGCACTGCCTCCTGCGCTCGGGCGCCTCCCGCCGGGAGGCGCCGGAATTACCCAGGTTATTCGCTCAGCGCTGGCTCGCCAGTTTCCGGTTGAAGATCTTGGCCTTCATGTGGTCCCGGTTGAGGTAGGCGATGAAGTCCTGGCTGATCTCCTTGGGGCACGCCTCGGAGCATTCACCGTGGTTGGTGCACGATCCGAAGTACAGCTCCATGGTCTCCACCATGTTCTGGGCCCGGCGGTACCGCTCGGGCTGACCCTGGGGGAGGGAGTTGAGGTGCCACACCTTGGCTGCGGTGAAGAGCTGGGCGGCAGAGTTGGGGCAGGCGGCCACACAGGCCCCGCAGCCGATGCAGGCGGCGGCGTCCATGGCCGAGTCGGCCACCTCTTTGGGGATGGGCGTCTCGTTGGCGTCCTGGGCCGTTCCCGTGGGGGCGCTGATGTAGCCGCCGGCCTCGATGATGGCATCGAGCGGGGAGCGGTCGACCACCAGGTCGCGGATCACGGGGAAGGCGGCGGCCCGCCACGGCTCGACGTCGATGGTGTCGCCGTCGGAGAACTTCCGCATGTGGAGCTGGCAGGTGGCCGTGCCCCGCTCGGGTCCGTGGGCCCGGCCGTTGATCATGACCCCGCAGGTGCCGCAGATGCCTTCCCGGCAGTCGTGGGGGAACTCGATCGGCACCTTGCCCTCGGCGATCAGGGCCTCGTTGACGAGGTCGAGCATCTCCAGGAACGAGGCGTCTTCGGGGATGCCGGGGGCCTTGTAGGTCTCGAACCGACCCGGGCCGTTGGGTCCGTCCTGACGCCAGATGTTCAGGGTGAGGTTGAGCGTGTTGCTCACTTGTAGCTCCTCTGCGTGAGATGCACCTCGTCGAAGACCAGCTGCTCAGCGTGCTTGGTCTGGGGCTGGTCGGTTCCGTTCCACTCCCAGGCCGACACGTGGGCGAAGTTCTCGTCGTCCCGGAGGGCCTCGCCCTCGTCGGTCTGGGACTCTTCCCGGAAGTGACCGCCGCAGCTCTCCCGGCGGTCGAGGGCGTCGCGGGCCATCAGCTCGGCCAGCTCGAAGAAGTCGGCGATGCGGCCGGCCTTCTCCAGCGAGGAGTTGAGGCTGTCGGCCGTGCCCAGCACCCGGAGATCGGCCCAGAACTCGTCCTTGAGGGCCTTGATCTCGCTGATGGCCTTCTCCAGGCCGGTGGCGTTGCGGGCCATGCCGATGTAATCCCACACCAGCTTGCCCAGCTCCCGGTGGAAGTGGTCGGGGGAGCGGGTGCCCCCGATGCCGATGAACCGGGCCGTCTGGTCCTGCACCCCGGCCACGGCCTGGGTGAACACCTCGTCGTCCGTGTCCACCAGCTTCTTCTGGAGGCGGGGAGCAAGGTAGTCGCCGATGGTGTAGGGGAGCACGAAGTAGCCGTCGGCCAGGCCCTGCATGAGGGCCGAGGCGCCGAGGCGGTTTGCCCCGTGGTCGCTGAAGTTGGCCTCGCCGGCGGCGTAGAGGCCGGGGATGGTGGTCATCAGGTTGTAGTCCACCCAGAGGCCGCCCATCGTGTAGTGGGTGGCGGGGTAGATGCGCATCGGGGTCTTGTACGGATCCTCGCCGGTGATGCGCTCGTACATCTGCAGGAGGTTGCCGTACTTCTCCTCGATGACCTCGGCCGAGTCCCGGTTGATGGCATCGACGAAGTCGAGGTAGACGCCGTTCTTCAACGGGCCGACGCCGAGCCCCTGGTCCACCACGGTCTTGGCGTTACGGGAGGCGACGTCGCGAGGCACGAGGTTGCCGAACGCCGGGTACTTCTCTTCCAGGAAGTAGTACCGGTCGGCCTCGGGTATCTGGTCGGCCGAGCGGGTCTCGTCGGGGTTGCGGGGCACCCAGATCCGGCCGTCGTTGCGCAGCGACTCCGACATCAGCGTCAGCTTGGACTGGAACTCGTCCGACGCCGGGATGCAGGTGGGGTGGATCTGCGTGTAGCAGGGGTTGGCGAAGTAGGCGCCCTTGCGGTGGGCCCGCCAGGCCGCGGTCACGTTGCAGGCCATGGCGTTGGTCGACAGGTAGAAGACGTTGCCGTAGCCGCCGGTGGCCAGCACCACGGCGTGGCCCGAGTGGGCCTCCACCTGGCCGGTGACCAGATCCCGGGTGACGATGCCGCAGGCCTCACCGTCTTTCACGACGACGTCGAGCATCTCTTTCTTGGTGTGCAGCTTGATCTTGCCCAGGTGCACCTGGCGCATCATCTGCTGGTAGGCGCCCAGCAGGAGCTGCTGGCCGGTCTGGCCCCGGGCGTAGAAGGTGCGGCTCACCTGGGCCCCGCCGAACGAGCGGTTGTCGAGCAGGCCGCCGTACTCCCGGGCGAACGGCACACCCTGGGCCGCCATCTGGTCGATGATGTTCACCGACACCTGGGCCAGGCGGTAGACGTTGGCCTCCCGGGCCCGGTAGTCGCCGCCCTTCACCGTGTCGTAGAACAGGCGGTATACGCTGTCGCCGTCGTTGCGGTAGTTCTTGGCCGCGTTGATGCCGCCCTGGGCGGCGATCGAGTGGGCCCGGCGGGGGCTGTCGTGGAACGTGAACAGCTCGACCTGGTAGCCGAGCTCGCCGAAGGTGGCGGCGGCCGACGATCCGGCCAACCCGCTACCGACGACGATGATCTTGAACCGTCGCTTGTTGGCCGGGTTGACCAGCTTCATGTCGAACTTGTGGTTGTCCCACTTCTCGGCCATGGGGCCGGCGGGGATCTTTGCGTCGGGAAGCATCAGGCGCTCCTCCCTACTTCACCTTGTCGCTGAGATCAATGATGCCGGTAAGCACGGCGATGGGGAAAGAGACGTTCCCGATCAGGATGATGCCGGCGACGCCGGCGGCAAAGCCTCGGCGGAGCTTGTTGTAGGCCGGGTTGTTGACGCCCAGGCTCTGGAACATGGAGTAGGCGCCATGGAAGATGTGCATGGCGAGCAGGGCGTTGGCGATGATGTAGAAGGCCGCCACCACCGGATTGGAGAGGCTGCCCACCACGTTCTCGTAGGGGTGGCCCCGCTGATAGTCGTAGCCGGGAATGACGCCCCAGGTGAGATCGGCCAGGTGGAAGATGAGGTAGGCCAGCACGATCACGCCCGTGTACCGCATCGACCGGGAGGCGAAGGTGGCCGCCGTCCAGTCCCGCTTCGACGAGTAGGTGACGTTGGCCTGCTGGTTCATCATCGTCAGGGCGTACATGGCGTGGATGTGGAGGGCGAAGGCGCCGATCAGGCCGATCCGCAGGATCCACAGGGTGACGGTGCGGGGCAGGAACGGCACCAGCAGGTCCCGCAGCCACTCGCCGTAGATGTTGACGTCGTAGTCGAGCACACCGTTGTGGTTCACCACACCGAGGTACAGCTTGAGGTTGCCCACCATGTGGAAGACCACGAAGCCCAGCAGCATGATGCCGGTGACGGCCATCACCCACTTCTTGCCCACGGCCGTCTGGTACAGGTTGAGGGGGAAGGGCAGCTCCTTCCCCTTGGGCCGCAGCGGCCGGTCGACGCTGTCGACCCTCGCCTTGGTTGGTGCAGCCATCGGCTACCTCCACGCCTCTCTCGTGTCTGTCCGACGGGGGCTGGTCGAAGGATCCGGCCGGCGTCGGGAAGATTGGAAATTTCCCGCCCGGGACCATAGCGCTGCCGCTGGCTGGTGCAGTAAACAAAGCGACTCCCGGCGCGGCGGTGGCCCATCCTCTGGGGCGCTGGGCTCCGGCTGCGACCCTCCCCGCGATGCTGACGGCCTCAGGGGATCGCCCTCAATCGATCTCACTGCCGTCGGGGCGGTAGGTGCGCCACCGTCCGGTGTCGGGGTCTCGCTGGGTGGTGTAGTTCTTCTGTTTCCAACGGTTGTGCCGCCCGCACAGTGGTGCCCCGTTCTCGGGTTCGGTCCTGCCGCCGCTGGTATGCGGGTGGGCATGATCTGCCTCGCACACCGAGGTCGGCACCCAGCACCCCGGCCATATGCAGGTCGGGCTCTGGAGCTTGACGGCGAGTCGGTTGCGGCCGGTGAACAGGCGCCGCTTGGAGCCGACGTGGGTGGGTTGTCCGCCGGTGACGAGGACGACCCGGACGTGGTGGTGGAAGCTGTCGAACAGTGCCTCGACCGGTTCGAGGGGGTGCCCATCGAGGGTTTCGCAGCGGTAGGTGGACGGGTCGTACCACCGGTTCGTGCGGTGGGCCTCGGCCGTGCAGCGGGGGTCGGTGCAGGTGACCCGGTGGACGGTGGCGTCGTAGGTGTCCGAACTCCAGACGATGACGTGCTCGCTGCCCGGTCCTTTGGCATCCGGGTCGGCCGAGGCCGCCATGTCGGCCATGCGGACCAGGGCGTCGGCCCACCGTTGGGCCTCGGTCCGTTCCAGGTCCGCGGCGCAGGTGCTGTCACCGTGCTCGGCCTTTGCGGCCGCCCAGTCCTTCTCTCGTTCCCGGTCGGCGAGGCGGCGCAGCAGTTCGTGCACCTTGGCGCCCTGTAGCGGCCCGAGGGAGCCCTTCGGCGTCCAGGTCAGGTTCTCCGGATCCTGCGACAACGAGAAGTGGCGGTTGCGGTGGGCTGTGTCGGCCTTGGGTTCGGGGCCATCGGTGTCCATCACCCGCTCCCACTCGCGGAGCGCTTGTTCGAACACCGGGTAGTCGCAGTCGGCGGCCAGGATCAGCAGATCAGGCTGGAACTCGATGAGTGCTTCCCGCACCCGCTCGTTCCGGTGGACCAGCGCGATAAGGGCAACTTGGTCGGTGCCGATGGCCCCGGCCCGATACGCGTCGCCCACGAGGGTGAGGTCACCCAGGGCCCGTTCCTGGCGTTCGCGCCGGGTGGCTTCCAGGCCGGAGAGGCGGCAGGTGCGGCGGACCATGACCTTGGCCGAGACGTGCCCGTCGACCTTGTGCAAACCGGAGCGGGCGATCTGTCCGAGCATGGCCACCCGGCAAGCGTCGAGACGGCGGGCCGACACTTCCAGCCCGTCGGTGAGCTCCCGGGTCTCGTGGTCCCACAGCTCCCGGTTCGTCAGCGCCTGTGCCCGGTCCAGCAAGGCCGCGAGGTCAGCCAGGACGGCGGCCGGGGTGTCGCCCCCGAAACCCTCGTCAAGCTGGCCAGATCCCGCCGAATCCATAGGATCAACCTAGTCAGGGGGTGTGACAGTGAACCCCAGGATCGAGCCCGGTCAGGAGAAGATTTTCCAAAGGAGGTAAGCGCAACCGGTGGACGAAGCCTCGATCTAGTTTGCTAGTCAATCGCAAACTATCGGTTCTGATGAAGGCGTGATATCGAGCGCTCGGAATGTGATCTCGGGCGGCAGACGAAGACGGCGAGTACGCCGCCTCGGTCGAGACTGAACGCCGGCGCGTTCATCGGCAGGATCCCAGGATGGCAACGCCCCGGATCGTGTCGGGGGAGTTGATTCGGTCGGTCCCGGTGACCGGTCCTGCTACAGGTCGGGTCGCGCGATCGCTGCCGGTTGCTCGTGTCATCTGTTGTCCGGTCAGGTCGTCGACGGTCGGCGACTCAGGCCGGGGAGGAGTCGGCGACGGCGACCCGGTGCCGTGTCTTCCGCCTCCGCCGGAGCAGCACGACGACGCCGGCGAGGAGCACGCCGAGTCCGGTCAGGGTCAGAGTCGGCGACTTGAAGAAGAGCGTGTAGATCACCCGTTCCGCCAGGGACGCCGCTGAGGCGTCGGTGATCACCGCATCAATGGAGAAGACCGAGCCCGTCTGTGTGCACCACGACGTAGGCGCGATGGTGGAGTCCTCCACGGTCAAGACACCGTCGTTCGCCCGGGTTCTCACCCGCTGGTCCGAACCAGTGAGGATGCCGGTCCGCGTCTTGTGCACGACCTCGCCGCCGTCGAGGAGGTAATCCGGCGTGATGATGGGGTACGGCCCTTCTGGGGTTCGTCTCGGCGGCGTGATGTGAAAGCCGAGGATGGCCTTGATCTCGGCGTCCGACAGGGCCGACACCGCATCGCCGAGCGCCTCGAACGCAGCATCCGTGGGGGCCCCACACGGTCTTGTCGGCAAGGACGGGGTCCGAGAGGATTTCGAAGCCCTCGGGGTCGTATCGGCTGAACAGGTCCAGGAACGTCTGGTGCTCACCGGTCGCCCGGAGCGCATCAACGACGCTCAAGCCGCGCCCGCCGTCCTCTGCGCACACGAACTGGTAGGCGCTAGCGGCTGTGTCACCGTCGACCGATGCCGGGGCGTTGCCCGCCTGTAGGGCCGGCGCGGTCGCGAGGCACCAGCAGACGACGCCGGCCAGGGCGAGGCATCGTCGTGTACCGGTCGATCTCGGTTTGTCGGCCACGGTGCGCCTCCTTCGGTGCAATCCGCTGACCAACCGGCGGAGTGGCCTGGTCGGCCCCGGTCGGTAACGACGAGGCGATGCGGCCCGGTCAGGGGCGGCTGGTTGAGGCGAGTTCCAGGAATTGCTTGCGCTCGAGGAGTAGGGAGACGGTGATTCCGCCGCCGATGGCCCAGGGGAACGAGCCGAGGCCGAGGAGGGACATGTCGGACATGGCGATGGCGAAGGTGAAGAGGGGCCCGAGGAGCAGGGGTCCGCGGGTTGCCGAGCCGAGGGAGTTGGCCACGATGCCGACGACGGCGAGTCCGACCGCTGCCACCAGGAGTTCGCGAGGCACGATGGTGGCGGTGTGGGCGGCGACGCCGCCGAGTACAGCGATGGCCAGCCCCCCGATCGAGGCCATAGCGGCCACGTGGGGCCCCAGTCGACGTTCGCCGGTCTCGGGTGCGACACAGATTGCGACGCCGGGCAGGGATAGCGAGGTGGCTGATGGGCCGAGGAGTGAGCCGGCGATCGTGCTCAGCCCACTGACGGCACCGATCACGCCCTTGGGTGGTTGATAGCCGTGGTTCTCGAGCAGGACCATGGAGGGAATGTTCGTCGGAAGTGTCATCAACAGCACCACAACAGGGGTTACGGTGGCGATCGCAGTCAGTGAGAACGTGGGCCACGTGAGGGAGATCGCCGGCAGGACGCTGGTGCCCGGTACTGAGTGGAGTTGCCCGGTGGTCGCGGCGACGGCCAAGCCGGCGGCCAGGGCCGGCAGCATCGGTGGCAGCCAGGCCCGTCCTACCGATCGTGCGAGGAGATAGGCGACGAGGGTTGCGCCGACGAGCACGAGCTCGCGGTTGAGGGCGCTGAAGAGGTCGATGAAGAAGCCGAGCACAGCGCCGGCCAGAAGCGCCGACACGATCGAGGACGGCAGCCATCGGGTCAAGAACCGGGTGAGTCGTAGGGGGCCGAGCGTGGTCACGATCACGCCGGCCAGCATGGAAGCGCCGACGAGGTCGCTCCAGGAGATGCCGGATCCGAGGCGGACGAGGTAGATCCACACGAAGACGTTGCCGGTGAGAACCAGCGGTTGGCGATAGCGCCAGATCAACAGCAGGCTCAGCACCGCCGGAATCCCGAACAGCGCCATAATCCACGATCCGGTCTGCGCCGGCGACAACTCGCGATCCGACGCCACCTGCACCGGAACGGCAAGCAAGGCAACGAAGATGACCACCATCGAGGTGGTGGCCGCCAGCGGCGCCATCCAGTCGACCGCTCGGGCACGATCGGCCCCCGGTTCCTCGACCGCTCGGGCACGACCGGTCCCCGGTTCCTCGACTGCCGAACGATCGACTGCGGCGTCGGCACTGTGGGGCGCCGTCATCGGAGGCACGTCATGGTCGGGATCCTTCAGATCGTCGCGAGTCACGCTGAGCTGGCGGGCGGTCCAGCGGGGTCCGACGTCCGACGGTCCGACCTCGCTGGCGTTCAGGACGCACGCTATCGTCGGAGTAGACGACCGGTCAACTATCTCCAGTGAGGGCCCGAGACTCACAGGCGACCGGTCAACTACGATGGGAGCCGTGAGCCCAATCGCAGACCATGCCGCCTCCCAGCCGAGCAGCAGTGGGCGGGAAGCACAACGGCCGCCGCGCGACCGGATTCTCGCCGCAGCTGATCGGTTGATGCGCTACCGCGGCTACGAGTCGGTCGGCGTCGCTGATGTCTGCCGCGAGGCCGACGTGCGCAAGGGCAGCTTCTACTACTTCTTCGACTCGAAGGCAGCGCTAGCGGTTGAGCTGCTCCAAGGGTCGTGGCAGCGTCTTCGCTCCAATCTGTTCGCTGAGGCGTTCGGGCAGTCGGCGAGCACCATCGACACGTTCCACCGGTTCGGGGAGCAGATGGCCGCAAGCCTGGCCTACGAGGTGGACACCGAGAGAGCGATATCCGGTTGCCGCTTCGGGAACTTCGCCCTGGAACTCGCCAACACCGACGAGGCAATTCGCGCCAGCGTGAGCCACGTGTTCGACGAGATGGCCGCCATCTTCGCCGCGGCGATCGAGTCGGGGCAGGCCTCGGGCGAGCTGGCCGCAGACCTCGACCCGGCCGCCATCTCACTCTCACTGCTTGCCCAGATGGAGGGCCTGATGCTTCTGGCCAAAGCCAAACGCGATCCCGCCATCTTCAGGACCTTCGGCACCACAGCAGAACAACTCCTCCGCTGACACGAGAAGAGCGGTCACGTCCCGTGCTGACGAGATCACGAGGTAGTCGAGCCTTCTTCCACCTTCGCAGCAGCGCCCAGAGCCCCGTCAGCCCTCGAAACACCGACAGCATGTAACTATGACTTCAAGCCGCATTCCGGGACCGTGAGCGTCCGCTGATCCCGGGAAGGATCAGAGCGCGGTAACCGGCCTGACTGGCCCGCTCGGAAACTACGGCGCCGCTCATCGGAGATCGCCGTCTGGTCGAGCGGTGCGACCCCGGTGCGGCCGCCTCGTGCCTGCCTGTGGTCGCCAGCGTGATGACAGCCAGCTGGCAGAGCGGGCCCGACGGCCGGGGAAGCCGTCGGGCCCGCTGATCGGGGCTGCCTGGTTGTACCAGCCGCACCGGGGGGAGAGGGCCCGGCTCCGGCTCGCCGTCAGCCGGTGGTTGCCGCCCCGAGATCCGGGTTGTCGGTGAAGAAGCCGTCCATGCCAGCGGCCAGGAAGGCCTTGATCTCTCCTGGGAGGTCGCCCTTGCCGGCCGGGTCGGCGCTGCTCTGGAAGTCGGTGGGCAGGAACACGTTCTCCACCCGGAAGGTCCAGCCGTGCACCTCGAGGCCGGCGGCGTGGGCGTCGGCTATCACGGGGGTCGGGGAGCCCAGGGTGCCGGTTGCAGTGCGGGGGATCATCACGTCTTTGCACAGCCCCACCCCGTCGGCGTAGCGGGCGATCCCGGCCAGGCCGCTGCGGGTGGCCAGGTCGGCGTAGGTGGTGGTGCTACCGGCGGCCTGCAGGTCCCACGGGGCACCCGAGCAGTTGATCAGCTGCACCAGGGGCAGCTTCGTCTTGCGGGCCAGCTCCTTGAGGTTGCCCGTCTCGAACGACTGGATGTAGACCGGCGAACCCTTGCGGTCATAGCCGTAGCGGCCGAGCAGCTTCAGCAGCGGCTCCTCCAGCGAGAGGCCGACGGAATCGAAGTAGGTCGGGTGCTTGGTCTCAGGGTAGATGCCCACCGGCTTGCCGTCGCACGTCCGGTATCGCTGGGCCAGTTGGATGACCTCCTCCAGCGTCGGCACCGGGAACAGGCCGTCGTAGGCGGCGTTGGCCGGACGGATCTGAGGTAGCCGCTCCTTGGCCCGCAGGGTGCGGAGCTCGGCCAGCGTCAGGTCCTCGGTGAACCAGCCGGTGACGCTCACCCCGTCGATCATCTTGGTCGTCTTGCGTCCGGCGAACTCGGGGCGGTTGGCGATGTCGGTGGTGCCGCCGATCTCGTTCTCGTGGCGGGCTACCAGCACCCCGTCCTTGGTCGACACCACGTCGGGCTCGATGTAGTCGGCGCAGGACCGGATGGCCAGCTCGTAGGCGGCCAGCGTGTGCTCGGGCCGGTAGCCGCTGGCACCCCGGTGCCCGATGACCAGCGGCTTGTTGTCGTCACGGCCGCCGCCGTGGCCCTTGCCGTCGCCCCGGCCCGGGGCCAGCACGATCATCTCGGTGTCGTCGGGTGTGCCGGGGAAGCGGGCGGCGTTGCCCGGATAGTTGTTGTCGTTGGCGATCAGCAGCTTGCCGCCCTTCAGCGGCACCACGGTCTCCACCGACTGCATGGGGAACGAGAACGGGTCGCCGAGGCCGAACCCGCCGTTGTCCCGGGCCGGGATGTGGTTGGGGTTGCGGATGTAGAGCAGGTCGACCACCAGGCTCTTGGTCACGAAGCCCCGGCGGTCGGTGCGGTCGAGGCGGATCTCGTACACCTTCTTGGTCACCGCTCGGGCGCCGTCGAAGTCGTCCCGCTCGATCAGCCAGATCCGCTTGCCGTCGACGAAGGCGGCGTCGCCGATCACGTTGGCGTCGAGGTCGGTCTCGTAGCCCCACCGCTGGCCGGTATAGGTGCCGGTCTTCGTGTCGAACTGGTAGATCCAGCGCCGCTTGGCCTCGGTGTCGGTGTTGAGCTGACCCTCCACGATGGGGTAGAGGTAGCGCCCGTCGGGGGCGCCGGCCACCGCCTCGAAGCCCCGGCTCTGGCGCACCGCGGGGGCCTCACCGGCGGCCAGGAACGGGTTCTGGGGCGACTTGCCGTCGACGAAAGGAACCGGGGCGGCCAGCAGCTTGCCCGTGCCGTCGACGTGGAGCAGGAACGGGCCGAACTCCTCGCCGATCCAGAAGGTCCCGTCCTTCATCGGCACCACCGACTCCACGTCGAAGTCGGCGCCGGTGAGGAGGCGCTCGGCCGTGGCGCCGTTGACGATGGGGAACGTGATCTTGTTGTCGGGGTCGCGCAGCGAGATGAACCGCACCACCTCGATGGCGCCGGCACCGCCCTTGGCCGTCTCCCAGCTCGGCTTCATCAGGTACAGGCGGAGAAGGAAGTCGGCCGAGTTCGTCTTGGCCCCGAAACCGTTGTCGGGCAGGCCCCAGAAGGTGCCGTCGCCGTTGTCGACGGCGCCGGAGATGCCCGGGATCACCTGGCCCGGGAACGGGCCGGTGCGGCCGTTGTTCGGGGTGGCCTGGGCGCCGCTGGGCGGGCCCTCGGCCAGGTAGTCGGCGTCGAGCACGGCCCGCCGTTCCAGCACCCAGTCGGTGCCGCCGCCGGGGCGGCCGTCGTCGGCCGAGGCCGGCGACGAACCGGCCACCGCCGGCAGGGTCAGTGCGCTGAGCACGCCGAGCGCACCCGCCGCCAGTCGACGAAGCATGAGGTCCCTCTCTCTTCCGTGGGTCGATGCCGCCCCCGTCGGCGGTACCGGTCTGTCTGTCGGCGGGGTCGTGGCCGGGGCCCTCCCTCGAAGGCCGGCCACGCCCCCGCAAGCCGACAGTGGGCCACAGCCAGGTGACGGCCGGGTGCCCGAGCGCGGACGCTGAGGGGTACGTTGCCCGAACTCCGGGCGACGGCGGCAACCCGGCCGGCGCCGGTTGCCAGGCGATGGCTGGCAGATGGCCACGAGGTGAACCGTCGATGGCATTCGGGCCCGTGCCTTGCGGCCGGCAGCTGTGAGCGGGGGATGATCGCGTCATGGACGATGCGGCGCGCTGGCACGGTGTGGACGGTCACGAGCGGGTGGCCGAGCTGTCGGAAGCGATCACCTCGCTCCGCGAGCTCTCCCCCGAGGAGCTGGTGGAGCAGGGGCTGTCGGTGGCCGGCACGTTCGACGAGGTCGACGACCCGGTGCTGCTCGGGCCCGACGGGCTCCCGTTCGAGACGTGGCGGGAGGGGTATCCCTACGCCCGGCGCCTCAGCCGCGACGAGTACGAGGAGGCGAAGCGGGCCCTCCAGATCGAGTTGCTCAAGGCCCAGACGTGGATCAAGGACTCCGGCCAGCGGCTGGTGGTGCTGTTCGAGGGCCGTGACGCCGCTGGCAAGGGGGGCACGATCAAGCGGTTCATGGAGCACCTCAACCCCCGAGGCGCCACGGTGGTGGCGCTCTCGGCTCCCTCGGAGCGGGAGCGGGGCCAGTGGTACTTCCAGCGCTACATCGCCCACCTGCCCACGGCCGGCGAGATCACCCTGTTCGACCGGTCCTGGTACAACCGGGCGGTGGTGGAGCGGGTGATGGGCTTCTGCGACGACCGCCAGTACGAGGAGTTCATGACCCAGGTGCCGGATCTGGAGCAGATGCTCGTGTCGTCGGGCCACACCCTCGTCAAGCTGTGGTTCTCGGTGTCGCGCCGGGAGCAGCTCACCCGCTTCACCATCCGCCGGATCGATCCGGTGCGCCGGTGGAAGCTGAGCCCGGTCGACCTGGCGTCGCTCGACCTGTGGGACGACTACACCGCGGCCAAGGACGAGATGTTCCGACACACCCACCGGCCCCACGCCCCGTGGACCGTGGTGCGGGCCAACGACAAGAAACGGGGGCGGCTCGAGGCCATGCGCTTCGTGCTGAGCCGGATCGACTACCCGGAGAAGGACCCCGACATCCTGCTGGCCCCCGACCCGCTGATCGTGGGCCCACCCGACGTGGTGGCGGCCGACGCCGGCGAGCGGGCGGGCGGCGACGACGGCGGCGCCGTGCCGGACGGGGTCGCCCGTTGATCGTCGACTGTGGCGTCTACTGCGACGGCCGCCGCCTCCCGGGGGCCGGGCTCGACGGGCTGGGGCAGGTTGCGACCCGGTCTGGGACCTATGCCTGGGTGGGTCTCCGGATGCCGCCGGAGGCGGAGGTGGCCGAGGTGGGGGCCCGGCTGGGGTGGGACGACGTGGCCTACGACGAGCTCGTCTCGCCCCACGCCCGGCCGGTGCTCACCATCGACGGCGATCAGGTGCAGTTGGTGCTGCGCACGGCCGCCTACCTGAAGACGCAGCGCCGGGTGCAGCTGGGCGAGCTGTCGGTGGTGGCCAACCGCAGCGGCGTGGTGTCGCTCCGGTTCGGTCACGCCACCCCGCTGGGGGGGCTCCGACAACGCCTGGAGCAGGACCCGGAGCGCCTGGCCCTCGGTCCCGGGGCGGTGCTGGCGGCCATCGTGGCCGAGGTGGTCGACGGGTACCCCCCGGTGGTCGACGGCTTCGAGGCCGATGCCCTGGAGGTGGAGCGGGAGGTCTTCGCCGACCGTCCCCGGCAGCCGGTGAAGCACCTCTACCAGCTCAAACGTGACGTCCGGGCGCTGGTGCTGGCGATCGGGGCGCTCCAGGACCCGCTGGCCCGGCTGGTGCGGTGGGCGTCGAGTCGGGAACCGGAGGAGGTGGTGGGCGACCTCCAGGAAGCCCGGGAGCAGCTCGACCGGATCGTGCGGCGGGCCGAGTCGCTGTCGAACCTGCTCGACGCGGCCCTCGACGCCATGCTGGCCCAGATCAGCCTCCAGCAGAACGACGACATGCGCAAGATCAGCGCTTGGGTGGCGGTGGCCGCCGGCCCCACCCTGATCGCCGGGATCTACGGGATGAACTTCGAGACCCAGCCCGAGCTGCGTTGGCATCTGGGCTACCCGTTCGCGCTGACGCTGATGCTGGTGCTTGCCCTGGCCCTGCTCCGGTCGTTCCGCCGCAGCGGGTGGTTGTGACATTGGGCCGATGCCAGGCCTGGCCCGATGGACTACCGTCGTCCGCGACGCCAAGCATGGAGGATGATGTGACCAGCGAAGAGGCGCACCGCCAGCTCGACCATGTCCGGGGGGCCCTGCTCGCCCGGTACCGGGGAGTGGTCCCCGACAGCGACGTGGCCGAGGTGGTGGAGCGGGTGGCCCAGCGCTTCCTGGCCGCTCCCGTCCGGGATTACGTCGGCATCCTCACCGAGCGGGCCGCCCGCGTCGAGCTCGATCGTCGGCACCGCCCCGCCGCTGCTGCGTGATTGTTCACTGCTGAGACATCTGGCGTTCATCTCGGCTCCACCTTCTGTTGTCTAGACTGTCGGGCCCCACTGACGGGTGGGGCCAGGCGGCCGGACGGGTGACCGATGCGAGAGCGCGAGCTGAAGAGAGTCATCCCGGCCGAGGCCGATCTGCCCGGGCTGGACGACGCCATCCCCGGTGTGGACCTCGGTCCGCCCGAGCAGCAGCGGGTGGAGGACCGCTACCTCGACACGGCCGACCTTCGCCTGGCCCGCTGGGGCGTGACGCTGCGGTTCCGCAAGGGGACCGGTTGGACGCTCAAGCTTCCCCATCCCGAGTTGGGCGGCGGCGGCCTCGACCGCGACGAGCTGGTGTTCTCCGGGAAGACGTCGGCCCCGCCGGCCCGGGTGGTGGCGCTCGTGTCTTCCCTCGCCCGCAGCGAATCGCTCCTGCCGGTGGCACTCCTGTCGAAGGAACGGACCGCTCGCCGGTGGAACCTGCCCGACGGCTCGCTGGTGGCCGAGCTGGTCGACGATGAGGTCACGGCCAGTGTGCTGGTGCACGGCACCGACGGGGGCGGGGTGGAGGCCGGGTTCCGGGAGATCGAGGTGGAGCTGGCACCCGGTGCCGATCCCGGTCTTCTCGATCTGGTGGCCGAGCGGCTCCCGCTCGATCCCGACGAGGCAGCCGTCCCCAAGCTCGTCCGCGTGCTCGGCCCGGCCGCCATGGCTCCGCCCGACGTGGTCGTGCCATCCCTGCCCGCCGACCCCACGGCGGCCGACGTGATCCGGGCCGCCATCGGCTCCTCGGTGGAGCGTCTCCTGCTGCAGCTGCCCCAGGTCCACCTCGACCAGGACCCGGAGGGGGTGCATCAGTCCCGGGTGGCTCTGCGTCGCCTCCGGTCCGACCTGCGCACGTTCGGGGCCCTGCTCGACCCGGGCCCGGTCGAGGCGCTGCGGGACGAGCTGTCGTGGCTGGGCGGAGAGCTGGGCCGGGTGCGCGACGCCGACGTGCTGGGCCAGCAGCTCCGGCGCCGGCTGGCCGCCCATCCCGAGATCGATGCCGGGGCGGCGGCCGACGTGCTGCGGGTGCTCGACCGGGAGCGCAAGTCGGCGCTGGCGGCGGTGACGGGCGACCTGGTCGGGCCCCGGTGCCTGGCCCTGCTCGAAGCCCTGGTGGCCTTGGCCGCCGAGCCGCCCCTCCGGGCCGAGGCCGAGGGGCCGGCGACCACGGTGCTGCCGCCGCTGGTGGACAAGAGCTGGCGGAAGCTCCGTCGGCATGTGCGCCAGCTCGACGATCCGCCGGCCGACGAGGCCCTGCACCGCACCAGGATCCTGGCCAAGCGGGTCCGCTACGCCGCCGAGGCCGTGCGCCCGGCGGCCCCCAAGCAGGCGGCGTACTTCGCCCGTCACGCGGCGGCCATCCAGACGGTGCTGGGGGATCAGCACGACTTCGTGGTGGCCGGCCAGTGGTTGGAGGCTCACGCCCCGGTGCTCCGGGCGCCCCGGCCTTCGCCGCCGGTCGTCTGGCCCAGGCCTTCGCCGACGACGCCGTGGCGAAGGCCGACGACTGGCACCGCCATTACAAGCGGCTGAACGACCACACCGGCTGGCTCCACGGGGTCAGCTGACAACAGGCCCGTAACGAGCCGTTCACCAGTTGTGGTGCATATGTTCATTTGAGCCACAATTGGCGCGCCAGTAGCGTGCCGACCATGGGTCGGCGGTTGTCTTCTCTGGTGCTCGTTCTTTTCGGCTCTCGGCGTACTTCTCGCCGTCCCTCAGGTCACGCCAGCCGGTGCCGCTCCGGCCCCATTTCTCACTGCCTGCCCGCAGGTTACCGACTCGATATACCGGTTGTATCAGGCCTACTTCCAGCGTGCCCCTGACCAGGACGGCTGGATCTATTGGATCGCGACCTTCGGGTCGAAGACCAACACCAACCTGGACGTCGTGTCGGACTCGTTCGCCCTCTCCAAGGAGTTCCAACTGCGCTACGGTACGCTAACCGACACCGACTTCGTCAGCTTGGTCTACCGTAACGTGCTCGGTCGGGACCCTGACGCCGGCGGTCTGGCCCACTGGGTCGACTCGCTCGGGGCCGGCTATCCCCGTGGTTCGGTGATGGTGGCGTTCTCGGAGTCCGCGGAATATGTGAACCGGACCGGGACGTCGACACCGCTCGCCGGCTTCCTGTTGTGGTACGACCGCGGCTTCCGGTATGGCTGCGGCCTTTCGATCCCGAACGGCGTCCAGGCGGTGACGGTGCCGACCGATATTCCCACACCGTACGCCGACATCTTCGTGCTGAATGCCGGTACGAGCTTGGCGCAGATAGACCTCAAGTTGCGGTTCCTGGTGAATGGTGTCCCGGTAGACGTGACGACCGGAGACCCCGATCTGCTGCCAGCGGGCCACTACCTGTATGGCAGCAACCTCGAGTTGCCCGCGGGGTTGCAGCAGATCATCCTCACCGAGGCCCAGACGTCGACCGTCCCCGACGTGATGTGGGCGGTCGTGTTCTACGACCATCCGCATGCGGAAGGTCGCCCTGGTTGGATCTTGGACTAGCCTGATCGAGCGTTCGCCGGTGTCCCGTGCTCACTCCAGCAGCGGCAGCAGCGTCGACAACGGGGCCTCGTGAAGGACAACAATTGGTGACGCCCGCTCGGTCTACTGGTCGGCTGGGGGCTCTATCGGTGAGACCGGCTGGCGCAGGATCGTTCGTCGCCGGTCGGGTGGCGTGCGCCGGAAATCGCTGAGGTAGATCTCGTGGTGCAGGCCGCGCAGACGCAGGCCCTGGGCCGGAACGAACTCGTCGTGCAGCTGGGCGAGCACGGCCGCCTCGTCGTCGAACGAGCCCACGTGCAGCGTCTGCACACATCGCCCCTCAGTCAGGGCCTCGAGGCGGACGTCATCGAGGCGGAGCGGTGGGTTCTTCGTCGCCGCCACCCTGTCACGGGCCAACGGGAACATCGAGGCGTCGATCCACGTCGGCACCATGACCATCATCGTCCAGTTCCACTGGGCCTTGTTCCTGGCCGTGGTGAACGCACGCATGTCCTCGGCCCACCACAGGCCCTCGAGCGGTGGCACCACGTAGTCGCGCCCGAGATCCACCTTGCTGGCGAACTTCAGCTTGTAGGCCATCGGGTACAGCGCCGCAACCGCCTCGGCGAACTGCGGCGCAGTGTTGGGATCTCCCTGTCCGTCCAACATGAGGTACCGGGCCTCGGGCACGTCGACGATCCGGAACCGGCCCCTCTCGGCCCGGTAGCCGTCGAGCGACTTGCGGAGGTCGACCTTGGTGTTCACCCTTGGGACGGTACCTGCGCCGCCAACTCCACCGATCGCTGGTGAAGCGATGCTTTCCTCTGAGCGTCGAGAAGATGGACCGGGTCTGACCGGGATGTGAATCGACAATGAACACTGCGCTGGGTAGGCCCTTCGACCCTCCTGGCGTTGGCGGCCGCGTCCCATGGTGGCGGTGGCGAGCGTCCTCGTTGGCGGGGTTCGGCCCGCCGACCGATACCGCGTCGATGAAGGGAGCATCCGATGGCGACCGCACCAACCGGTGGCACGCCGACCGCACCAGGAGAGCAGCTGAACCGGCAGCACAGCTTCCTCCTGCGTGGCATCACCAACCGCCTCGACGGCGAGTTCGGCTCGTTGTTCACGCGGGACACCCTCGATCACTATGTGGTCGACTCGTACGAGGACTTGCGGTCGCGGGCCAAGGTGCTCACCCACCTTCCCGCCTTCGTCGAGCGATTCGCCCGGCAGCGGCTGCGCGCCCTGGCCCAGAACCGGGGGCTGGTGACGGACCACCGACCGCAGGTGTTGTTCGTCTGTCGCCGGAACGACGCCAGCTCGCAGATCGCAGCCGCCCTGTTCAACGCCCGGGCGGCTGGGAGGGGGGAGGCTCTGTCGGCCGGGCCTGAACCGGTGGGGGAGTTGCTGGAGGAGGCGGTGCACGTGCTGCACGAGGTCGGGATCGACGTCCTGGGCGAGTTCCCCAAGCCGCTTACCCCGGAGGTGGAGGAAGCAGCCGACGTGATCGTCACCCTGGACTCCCACGATGACATCGAGATCCTCGACGGGAAGCAGTACTACGCCTGGCGGCTGGAGCCGGCGGCCTCGTTGGCGGCCTACCGGGAGCTGCGCGACGACCTCGCCCGGCGTGTCGACGAGCTCGTCGAGGCGATCGTCCCGCCGCCGCCCCACGGGCGGCTGGCGCTGGGCGACTACCGCCAGCAACTCGAATCGGATCTGCGGTGCCTCGTCGATCTGGTGGATCAAATGTTGGCTGAGTTGGAGGGCGGGTTGGTGGCCGTCGATCGGGTGGCGCTGGCGGCACTGCCCGATCGCGACGACGCCGTCGACCGGGCTCACACCGACCTGAGGAGCGACGCCCTCGAGCTGATCGCCCGCCATCAGCCGGTGGCGTCGGACCTTCGTTTCGTCCTGGCGGTGCTGGACGCTGGCCTGCACCTGGAGCGGATCGCCGACGGGGTGGTCGAGGCGACCCGAGCTGCAGTCGCCAGCGACGTCGTGTTGGACCGCCCGCTGCCGGGCCAGCTGTTGGCGATGCTTGCGCTGGTGGCGGATCTGACCACGGCGTCGGTCGGCCTGCTGCTCGGCGACAGCCCCTCGCCGCTGACCGAGATCGAGGAGCGAGGGGCCACCCTCGATCGCCTGGCGGTGCAGGTGTTCGAAGGGTTGCTCGACGACCGCAGCGGGCGTGACCGGCTCGTGGTGCTCACCATCGATCGGCTGTCGAGGCTGTTCAAGCGGGCCGGCGAGCACGCCGTCGACATCGCCGAGAGCGCGCAGTTCGCCGAGACCGGCCAGTATCCGAAGCTGGGATGAACGGAGTGAGTTCCGCCGTGCCCCTCGTTCTGTCGCCGGCCAACCCGCACCTGGACGCCGACGCTGCCGCGTTCCTGGCCGACCTCGATGAGGGGCGGGCCCCCTGGCCGGCTTGGCCCTGGATCTTCGCCGTTCATGGAGCCATCGCCCCGACGAGCACTGGGCCAGCTCGATCCCGAGCTGTGGCGCCTCACCACGAACCCCTGGGTCCTCCTCCAGACGATGTCCCCTCGTGCGCTGCAGGACCGGCTGCCCGGCCAGATGTACGGGAGCGGTTGGGCCGGGAGCTCGCTCGGCACGGCGTCGTCATTTCGACTACCACACCTGGTTCGAGACCGCCGGACGGGACGACGACCTCACCACAGCGGCGTGGATCGCCGGGCCGCCGTTCTGTCGGCCCAGGTTCAACTGCGGTCGATGCCGGGTTCATCTCGGGCGGCTAGTGTCGCCGGACTATGGTGGCCCGCCTGCTCGTCGTGTCCGACACCCATCTTGCCCCCGGGCACGGCACGGCTCAGCGGAACTGGGATGCGGTGGTGGCCAGCGTCGCCGACAGCGACGCCGACGTGGTGGTCCACCTCGGCGATCTGACCGTCGACGGGGCCAACCGGCCAGAGGAGCTGGAGTACGCCCGGGCCGAGCTGGATCGGCTCGGCCGTCCCTGCTTCGTCGTGCCCGGCAACCACGACATCGGCGACAACCCGGTCGCTGGTGCGCCGTCCGGCGAGACCGTGATCGACGACGAGCGGAGGCGACGGTGGCTCGACACCTTCGGGCTCGACTGGTGGCGCCTCGACCTCGACCACTGGACCCTGCTGGCGCTCGACGCCCAGCTGTTCGGCTCCGGCCTGGCGGCCGAGGCAGTGCAATGGAGCTGGCTGGCGGCGCAGGTGTCGGATGTGGCTGACGGCCAGTTCCTCGGGCTCGTGGTCCACAAGCCCCTGCTCGGAACCGAGGCAGAGTTGGCTACCGCCCCGAGCTACCGGTTCGTTGCTCCCGGGCCCCGAGGCCGACTGCTCGACGCGCTGCAGGGCCGGTCGCCGCAGCTGATCCTCAGCGGCCACGTGCACCAGCACCGGATCCTCGACCTCCACGGGATCCGCCACGTCTGGGCCCCCACCACCTGGGCCACGCTGCCCGACAAGACCCAACCCCGCTACGGCTTCAAGTGCTGCGGTCACCTCCGCCTGGCCCTCGACAGCGGGCCCGTGGCGTCCATTGACCTGGTGGTCGCTCCCGGCGTGAACCAGCAGGTGATCGGCGACACGGTGGCCAGCCCGTCTCCCGCCCCCAATCGCTGACCTCTCCCGACAGCGGTTCAACTGCAGTTCCCTGACGTGCGGTATGCATCTGATCTCGCCGCCATCGCCATCGCCGCCTCGGTCGCCCTGTATGTCTTCGGATCGGGAGGCCTGGGCCAGTGGCTGTTCGGTTGACCGCCGGCGTCCGCGGCCCGGCCGCGAGCTGAGCCATGTCAGCGGCGTCGGATCTGCGCCAGCCGCGAGCGTAGGTACGCCCGCTCCGCTTCGTTGTCGCACTGCTCGATCGCTGCCTGGTAGGAGGCGATGGCAAGGTCGACGTCGCCGGCCCTCCTCGCCAGCTCGCCGCAGACGGCAGTGAACCGGTGATGGTTGTGGAGCACGTCGGCGACTTCGGCGAGGACCGCCAGCCCGGCTTGCGGGCTCTGGGCCTCGGCCACCGCAACGGCCCGGTTGAGACGCACGATCGCCGACCCGGTCTGCACCTCGAGCGCCTCGTACAGCTCCACGATGTGCCCCCAATCGGTCTGGCCGGCCGTAGGCGCGGTGGCGTGCGCGGCTGCGATCAGCGCCTGCAGCCGAAGCTGCTCGGCGTACCCGTCGCGGGGTTCGAGGCCGTCGACGAGCTCGAGGCCGACCCGGATCTCGTCGTGGTGCCACTCCGCGCGGTCCTGGTCGGCCAGGGTGATCAGCTCGCCGTCGCGCGCCCTGGCGTCGCGTCGCGAGTGTTGCAGCAGGAGGAGCGCCCGCAGGGCCGTCACCTGCGGTGCCGCCGGTGCAAGCTGGTGGAGCACGGTGGCGAGGTGTACCGCCTCCCCCGCCAGGTCGGCCCGGAGGAGATCGGGTCCTGTGCCGGGGGCATAGCCGGCGGTGAAGGCGAGGTAGATCGTCCGGCAGACCTCGTCCAGGCGTGCGGCGAGCTCGTCGGACACCGGCGCCCCGAGGGGTATGCCGGCCGCCACGATCTTCTTCTTCGCCCGGGTGAGGCGCGCCGCCATCGTCGGGGTCGGGACCAGAAACAGACGGGCGATCTGGTCGGTGGGGGTACCGATAACGAGGCGAAGGGCCAGGGCTGATTGCGCTCCTTCGACAGTGCCGGGTGGCAGCACAGCAAGATGAGTGCAGGCGTTCGTCGGCCAACTGGTCGCCGACGTCGTCGACGGGGCCCAGCCCGGCCGGACGGCGACGAGCGGCGCCTTGCGCCCGGCGATCGCCTCCGCCCGCAGCCTCCCGACGACCTGCCGGTACGCCGTCGTACAGCCAGCCGGCCGGACTGGCTGGAATTCCGTCTACCGGCCAGCGCACCGCGGCCCGGGCGAACGCTTCGCTCCGGCGCGTCCTCCGCCAGGTCGAGGCGCCTGGTGCGGGCCACGAGCAGCGACAGCAGGCGGCCCCACTCGGTTCGGTGGGCCGCGGCGAGCGCCAGCTCAGGGCGTGTCGAGGGCTGGTCGGATGTCGATGTCATAGGCGGGCAGGATCCGGCAGAGCTCGATCACGGTGTCGAGATCGGGCGCCTCCAACAGGTAGTAGCCGCCGATCTGCTCGGCTGCCTCGGCGAACGGCCCGTCGGTCACGGTCATCTCGCCGCCCCGCGTCCTCAGCGTCGTGGCGGTCGAACCATCGCCGAGCGCCTCGGCGCTGACGATCGCTACATCGCCCCGGGCGGCGCACGCCTCGTCGAACGCCACGTGCTTGGCCATCCCCGCTTCCTGCTCCTCCGGGGTCAGCTCGTCCCAACCGGGCATCTCGCCGTAGCCGGCGAGCAGAATGAAGTACTTCATGGTCGACTCCTCTGCTCAGCGCCGGCGGTCTTCGCCGGCATCAACGACGACGCGCCAGCTCGGCAGGATTCGACAGGATCCGGAAGAATTTTGGCGCGACGATACCGGTGGAGCGTGGTCGCTGGTCGTTGCCTCAGCGAGGCCGCCCGAAACCACAGTGCCGGCGTGTCGCGCCCGAGAGCCGGGCTCGGGGGTGGCCGCCCGCCGGTCGGGGCGGGTTTGGGGCGATACTGCACCGGTGCCCAGGGTGGAACTCGATCCCGATCTCCTGGCTGAGACCGCCGTCAGGCTCCAGGCGCGCATCCAGGCCCGGTTCCCCGGCTCGGCTCTGGGGGAACGGGCCGGGGATCTGATCGAGCTGCTGGCTTCGGTCCGCAGCCGGGCCGACGACATCACCCGGCCGATCTGGTCGCTGCGCCTGCTGGCCGGCGGGTTGCTGGTGGCGGTGGTGGGCCTGGTGGCGGTGCTGCCCTGGAGCCTGTCGGGGGCCGGGCTGGACAACACCCTGCAGCGGATCCAGTTCGTCGAGTCGGCGGTGAACGACGCCGTCTTCCTCGCCGCCGGCCTGTTGTTCGTGTGGACGCTCGAAACCCGGATCAAGCGGCGGCGGGCCTTGCGCCTTCTGCACGAGATCCGCTCGTTCGCCCACGTGATCGACATGCTGCAGCTCACCAAGGATCCCCAGCGGCTGCCGGCCAACCGGGATCGGGCCACCGCGGTGTCGCCGCCCACCGCCATGGACGCCTTCGAGCTGGGCCGCTACCTCGACTATTGCTCCGAGCTGCTGTCGTTGGCGGCCAAGGGGGCGGCCATGATGGCCCTCCGGTTCGACGACCCGTTGGTGTTGGGCGCGGTCAACGAGATCGAGGACCTGACCAACGGCCTGTCCCGCAAGATCTGGCAGAAGCTGATGATCGTCCTCACCACCGACGCCGGCTTCGACGACGACCCGATCGGGGGCGACGACGGCTCGCCCACCGGTCTCCCCCTGGCCGGCCCGGCAGGGGACTGACGGAGCAGTCTCGAGCGGATGGGCAGATCTTCCCTCCTGCCGTTCCTCCTCGCCCCCTGGCCCTCCCGCTGATCGGCCGTCGCCAGCGAGGGTCGGGAGCGCGGCCGGCGGCGGTCACGAGCGGCAACGAGGGCCAGGTGGCGAATGGGCTCGGCCTCGACATCGCGGTGCCCACGAAGGGCGGCGACCGGGCCGAGCGCGTCATGCTCAACAAGGGCCCGTTCATTCGCCGACGCTATGCAGGCCCTCGACGACATCCTGCGCCGGATGGCCTCCCACCACGACAAGAAGCGTTCGTTGCTCCGGGAGCTGCGCTCCTGGTCCCGTACCGGGTGAAGTCCCGATATCGAAGTGCCCTGATCGGCGCTTGCCGACTCGTCGTTTCAGCGTCGGCGGGACGGTTCCAGCCGCTGAGCGAAGAGCTCTGTGCCGGCCGTGTCGACCAGGCGGACGACCATGTCGCCCCCAGACTCGATGTCGACCACGCCGAAGAACTGGTAACCGTCGCTGGGTGGCATGTTGGGGAAGAGGGAGGCCTTCTGGTACACGACCTCGATCCCGAAGGTGGTGTCGAGGGCGTTGGGCCCGAACGTCCCGGCGTGCACCGGGCCCGACACGAACTCCCAGAACGGGTCGAAGTCTTTGAACTGGGCCCGGTCCGGATGGTAGTGGTGGGCGGCGGCGTAGTGGACGTCGGCGGTGAGCCACACGACGTTGCTGATCCTGCGCCGCTTCATCTCCGACAGCAGGTGTGCCATCTCCAGCTCGCGGCCGAGGGGCGCTCCGTTGTCGTCGTTGGCCACGGCCTCCCAGTTCGGCCCATCGGGAACCTGAAGGCCGATCGGCATATCGGCTGCGATCACCTTCCACGTCGCCTTCGAGCGTTCCAGGCCCCGTAGGAGCCAGTTGATCTGCTCGGTGCCGAGGAACGCCGTGTCGGGCCCGGCCACCGTCTGTTTGTTGGCGGTGTTCGGGCCCCGGAACGTGCGCATGTCGATCACGAACACGTCGAGCATAGGCCCGTAGCTCACCTGGCGGTACACCCGTCCCCTCCGCTCCGTCGTGGGGCCCATGGGGAAGTACTCGTGGAAGGCCTGGGCCGACCGGGCCACGAGGGTGTTGACGTCCTTCACCGTGTAGCGGGCGTCGCCGCCGGTGTTGGTAAGGGTCTCCCCCGGGTACCAGTTGTTCGTGACCTCGTGGTCGTCCCATTGGACGATCACGGGAACCTCGGCATTGAAACGCCGGACGTTCTCGTCCATCAGGTTGTACTTCCACTGCCCCCGGAACTCGTCGAGGGTCTCGGCCACCTTGGACTTCTCGGGGGTGACGATGTTGCGCCAGATCGAGCCGTCGGCCAGGGTGACCTCGGGCAGCAGCGGGCCGTCGGCGTACACCGTGTCGCCCGAGAACAGGAAGAAGTCGGGCTCGGTCCGCCGCATGGTCTCCCAGCAGACCATGCCGCCGAGATCGGGGTTGATGCCCCATCCCTGGCCGGCGCAGTCGCCCGTCCACACGAACCGGACGGGCTGGCGACCGCGAGGTGCCGAGGCGAACGAGCCCATTACCGGCTCGCTCTCGAGGCCCTGATCCAGGTCGGCGAAGCGACCTGGTAGAAGACCCGCTCGCCCCGGGGCAGGTCGCCTCACCCGCACCTGCGCCGTGAAGTCGGTGGCGGGCGTGGCGACCGGCCCCGCACGACATCGGCGTGCCGGAAGCTGTCGGTCTTCGACAGCTCGACCCACATCCGGGCCGGGCGGTCGGTGCGGGACCAGATGACGGCCCGGTCGGCCACCACGTCACCGCTCTGTACGCCATAAGTGATCATGGGTCGGCTGCCGGCCAGGCTGGTGAACGTGCGGCGGGACACCGGGCGGGCCAGCTGCCGACTGGGCACCGGCCGTACCCGGCGTCAGGGCCAGCGCCGCGCCTTCGGCCACCGCAACTCGGCCAGCAGCAGTTGGCGGCGGGTCATGCTACGAGATTCCATGGTCACTCCTCAGCGGGCTCGATGGCGCCGCCGCGGCCTCATGGTGCTGAGGCTTTGCTCCCCTCGGCGGGCGCCGCTCCGCAGTGTCGCCGTACGCCGTGTCGCAGAGCTGAACGGCGCCCCCATCGGCCTGAATCGGCCGTGAACGTGTCAGCTTGTGAACACACCGCTCCGATGGGCGATGCTTAGCGGTCCATCACCGTCATGTGACGTGCGGCGTCGGTGATGCGGCGATCCAGGGTCAGGGCAGTGATCGCTTCCCGGACAGGGCGAAACGGGCGGCTGTGGATCGAGCCGTCGACGTCGTCTGTCCGGCGTTGGCCGTCGGCGGGCCCCTGGCACGCCTGCAGTTCGGCGCTCAACTCCCGCAACTGGCGAGGCAGGCAGCTGGTCACCCCCGCCAGCGCCCTGAGCCTGCGGCCGATCTCACACGCCTGGTCCTGGTTACGCCGCCCGATGCTACGATCATCCCTTCCACCCGTTCCTGGCGAAAGATTGGTCTGGTCGGCGGAAAAGGAAAGCAGGGCCTTCGTGCCTTCGGTGCTGCGACCGGTTTGCTCGGGGGGCGTCGCGGGCAGATGTGCGGTGTGAGCGACGCGCGATCCGGAGACGACCAGTGGGCGGCGCCGGAGCGGGCCAGAGATGAAGAGGGCCACGGCGATCGGCCGCCGATCGATCCGACGCCAGCGCTGGGGCACACGGCCGGTGAGACGCTGCACGCCGAGGAGCACGACGATCGGCGCCGGTCATCGAAGACGACGACGAGCTGAGCCGAGCTGAGCGCGGGCCACGGCGTGCGGCACGCTCCGGACGGCTCACCACGGGTGGGTGACGCCGTCCCGGTGAACGTGCCGCTGGCACCGGGTTCGGCCATGACCGCGGCCACCACGCTCGTCGCTCCTTCCGTCACCGGTCGGGCTCCCATGGTCGCCCGGCGCAGTGGTGGTGAGGCCCGGACGACGGCGTCGACCCGGATGCCATCGCTCGCCAACTCGACCGCCAACTTCGAGGTGAGGGCATGGACTGCGGCCTTCGAGAGGAGTGTAGCTGGCCGCCATCAAGCTGGCGGCCAGCCCAGCAGCCGGGTCGCCGTGCGAGCACGCGGCGCCGCTGCCGACGTTCACGATCCGCGCCCGGGGCCGTGCCCGAAGCGCCGGCAGCAGTGCCTGGGTCACACGCCAGGTACCGAAGAGGTTGACGTCCATCACGGACCGGGCTTCGGCCAGGTCGGCGGTGGATGCGGACTCGCTCCAGTCGGCGAAGGCGGCGGCGTTGTTGACCAGCACGTTGAGCCCGGTGTGGTCGAGGGCCTGGGCGGCCGCCGCCACGCTGTCTGGATCGGCGATGTCGAGTTGCAGCGCCCGCGCCGCGAGGCCCTCATCCTGCAGCTGTGTCGCCACCGACCTGGCTGCATCCAGTGACCGGGCGGTGACGATCACCTCGAATCCGGCTGCGGCGAGCTGGCGCGCCACCTATGCACCGATGCCTCGAGAAGCTCCCGTGACCAGGGCGATCGGCTGATCCTCGTCCATGTGTCCCCTCCATCTTCGCGAGACGCTGCGTCTCGTTTGGTCTGCCGCTGCAGTATGAACGAGACGTATCGTCTCGTCAATCGCTAGCATCATTCCGTGACTGAGGGCCCCAAGCCGCGACGACGCAATCCCGAGAGCCGACGGGCGATCCTCGCTGCGACCGTGGAACTGCTGGAGGAGGTCGGCTACCGGGGCCTCACCATCGAGGGCGTGGCCCAACGGGCTGGGGTGGGCAAGCAGACGATCTATCGCTGGTGGCAGGGGTCGAAGCCGGCCCTCGTGCTCGAGGCGTTCACCCGCGCCAGTGACGAGCGTGTCGAGCCGCCGGACACCGGCAGCGTTCGGGGCGACCTGCTCGCAATCCTGGAGCCGGTGTTCGCCCTGCAAGACGATCTCCGCCACGGCACGGCGCTCGCCAACAAGACGCTGATGGCCGAAGCGCAACTCGACCCGGGGTTTCACCCCCGCTACGTGGAGCTGCACGCTCACTGGTGGGGCCCGTTGCTCGCCGCAGTTGAACGAGGGGTCGCTCGAGGCGAGCTCCGCCCGGATGCCGATGCCGCCCTCGTCGTCGACGCACTTCTCGGTGCGGCCTGGTACCGGCTCCTCCTGGAGCATGCGCCGCTCGATGTCGCCGCCGCCCGGCGGCTCGTCGACATGGTCCTGTACGGCCTCGCGGCAACGTGAGCTCGCCGATGTGAGCGGCCCGGTGGGGCTTGCGCCGGCCCTCGCCCTGTGAGAACCTACAACTGAATGGTTGTAGATCAGCTATCCGGCGCTGCTGCCGACCGCATCTTCCACGCTCTGGCCGACGGCACCCGGCGCGACATCCTCGCCTTGGCCGCCGGCGAGGCGGGGTACAGCGTGTCGGCGTTGGCCCGGCGCTACCCGATGAGCTTCGCCGCCGTGCAGAAGCACGTCGCCGTTCTCGAAGCGGCCGGGCTCGTCACCAAGGAGCGGCGGGGCCGCGAGCGGCTCGTGCACACCGACATCGAGACCGTCCAGCGGGCCCGCGCCCTCCTGGACGGCATCGAGGAGCTGTGGCGGGCCCGGGTGGCCCGGATCGACGACCTCCTGGAAGCCGAGAACCGAACGAGTGGAGACGAGCAATGACCGTGACCAGTGTCGAGAAGGACCCGGAAGCCCTGACCATGACGGTCACGGCGGATCTCGATGCCACCGTCGAGCGGGCCTGGCAGCTGTGGGCCGACCCCCGCCAGTTCGAGCTGTGGTGGGGGCCTCCCGGCTACCCCACCACCGTGGTGGACCACGACCTGCGGACCGGAGGACGGATCACGTTCTACATGGCCGGGGGTGAGGGGGAGCGCCACGACAGCACGTGGGAGGTCGTCGCCGCCGACCCGCCCCACCGCCTGGAGCTGCGAGACGCCGACGTCGACGACACCGGCCGCCCCAACGACGGCAACGCCATGACCGCCATGATCGTCAGCTTCTACGAGCGCGAGGGCGGGGGAGCGGTGATGGTGGTCCGCACCCACTTCGACTCCTTGGCCGGCATGGAGCAGGTGCTGGCCATGGGGGCCGAAGAGGGCATGCGCATCGTGCTCTCGCAGATCGACGCCGTCCTCGCCGGCGCCCCTACCTGAGCGGCGGCCCGGCGACCGGGCAGCCGTAGCTCGCTGCCCGGGCCGCCAGGGCCCGCCGTTCGGCCTGGTTCCGGCTGAGGTCGATCGCCCGGCGGTAGGCGTCCGTCGCCCGGTCGAGCTCGCCCGCCCGCGCCAGCAGCTCGGCGCGGGTGGCGTGCAGCGGCTGGTACCGCTCGACCCGTTCGTCGTCCTCGAGCGTCTCCAGCAGCGCGAGGCCGACGTGCGGACCGTCAGCCAGGGCCGCCGCCGCAGCCCGGTTGACCGTTGCGACCGGGGATGGGGCGAGCCGGTGGAGCTCGCCGTAGAGGGCGGCGATCTGGGGCCAGTCGGTCGCCTCCCACGACGGCGCCTCGGCATGGAGCGCCGCGATCGCGGCCTGGACCTGGAAAGGCCCCGGCGCACCGAGCCGGAGGGCATGGTCGAGCACGACGGTCCCTTCGGTCACGGCGTCCCGGTTCCACCGCGACCGGTCCTGGTGCTCGAGGCTGACCGGTGTGCCGTCGGCGTCGACGCGAGCTGGTCGACGGGCGTCGGTGAGCAGCAGAAGAGCGAGAAGGCCGTGGGCCTCGGCCGCGCCTGGAAGCAGCACAGCCACGAGTCGTGCAAGCCGGACGGCCTCTTCGCAGAGGTCGGCCCGTATCAGCTCGTCGCCGGCGGTCCCGACGTGGCCCTCGGTGTAGACGAGGTGCAGCACATGCAGCACGGCGCCGAGCCGCTCCGGGAGGTCCTCGTCTGCTGGCACCCGATAGGGAATGCCGGCCGCCTTGATCTTGCGCTTTGCCCGCACGAGCCGCTGGTACATGGTCGACTCGGTGGTCAGGAAGGCCCGGGCGATCTCGGGCACCTCCAGGCCGGCCACCGCCCGCAGGGTCAGGGCCACCCGGGCCTCCAGGGTGAGGGCGGGGTGGCAGCAGGTGAACAGCAGGCGTAGCCGGTCGTCGGCCACGCCGCTCCGGTCGTGGCCGTGCTCGTCGGCCACCGGTTCGTCGTTGCGCATGAGGTGCTCGAGATGTCGCAGGGCCGCCTGGTTGGCGGTGCGGGTGGTGCCGCGGCGCAGGGCGTCGATCGCTCGCCGCCGGGCCACGGTCGTCAACCAGCCCCCCGGCCTCGCCGGCACGCCGCTCGTCGGCCAATCGGCTGTGGCCGCGGCGAAGGCGTCGGCAACGGCGTCTTCGGCCAGTCCGATGTCGCCGTCCACCTGGCGGGCCAACATCGCCAGCAGGGCGGTCCACTCCTCGCGGTAGGCCCGCTCGATCGCCAGGTGGACGGCGTGCTCGCCCGCCCCGTCCGTCACCAGCTCACCCGTCTTGCTCGTGGCTCGACAGGGGCCGGACCTCCACCGAGCCGTAGGTGGCGTTGGGCATGCGTTTCGCCCAGGCGACGGCCGCGTCGAGGTCGGCGACATCGATGATGATGTAGCTGAAGAACGACTCCTTGGTCTCGGCGAAGGGACCGTCCGTGACGAGGGTCTCGTCGCCCCGGATGCGGACGGTGGTGGCGGTCGCTTCGGTGTCGAGGCCGTGGGCGGCCACCATTGCGCCGGCGGTGCCGAGCTCGCCCATCACCTCACCCCACATCGCCATCTCGGTGTCGAACTCGGGAGTGCCCTCGGCCGGTCCGGTGCCGGGAGCGTGGCGGAGCAGGAGCATGTACTTCATCGGGGCCTCCTCTGGCCTGAACCGTACGACCTGGTCGCCGTACGTTCAGTCGTCGTGCTACCCCGTCCGTTTCGACAGCACTCGCCAGAAAATGTTGCTCGGGCCGCGTCCGGGTGGCTCAACGCGCGCCGGCGACGGGCGTCACCCGTTGGTGGTGAGCCGGCGGTTGATCTCGCTGTTCATGATCCGGCACTCGTCGAGCGGGTGGTCGTAGCGGCACAACAGGGCACCGGTGAGGAGCTGGCGGGCGTGGCGCAGCCGGGCCAGCTCCTCGTCGAGCTGGGTGAGCCGCTGGCGGGCGATCTCCTTCCACGACGCGTTGTCGTCGGCATCGAGCACCCCCTCGATCTCGTCGAGAGACAGGCCGGCGTCCTGCAGCATCTGGATGAACACCAGGCGGCGCACCGTGGATGGGGCGTAGCGGCGTTGGCCTCCCACCCGGGTGTCGGCGGTGACCAGCCCCCGGCGCTCGTAGTAGCGGAGGGTGGACGTGGCGACGCCGAGCCGCTCGGCGACGGCGCCGATGGTCAGCATCGTGTCCGAGGTGGTCGGGTTCGAGATGATCCGGTTGGGGTCGATGGTTCCATGATCGCTTGACTTGAACCTGGGTTCAACTGCCACGGTTGCTTCCATGACCGATCCAGTTGATTCACCACCGGCTGGGCCCGCGGCCCGGCCCGCTCCCAACCACCACGGTTCCCATCCCGGATTCTCCGGGCCGAGCGGGTTCCTTGCCGCGGTGTCGTTCCTGTTCGGGCGGGACGATGCGGCCCGACTGGCGATCGACCTGGCCCGGTTGGGCCCGGGCGACCGGCTGGTCGATGTGGGCTGCGGTCCGGGCATCGCCGCTCACCTGGCCCGTGGCGCCGGCGCCGAGGTGATCGGTGTCGACCCGGCCCCCGTGATGTTGCGGGTCGCCCGTGCCCGCTGGCGCGCCGACGGCGCCGTCCACTGGCGGCTCGGGTCGGCCGAAGCGCTTCCGGTGGACGACGGTTGGGCCCGGGTCGTGTGGTCGCTGTCGACCGTCCACCACTGGGCCGACATCGACGCCGGCCTCGACGAGGTCCACCGCGTGCTGGCGCCCGGCGGGCGTCTGGTGACGCTGGAGCGCCGCATCCGCCACACGGGCGCCCGGGGTACGGCCAGCCACGGGTGGACGGTCGAGCAGTCGGAGTCGTTCGCCGATGAGCGCCGCCGCAGCCACGGGTTCACGCACGCTGCGGCCGATACCCACACCGGGCACCGCGGCGCTGTCCTGTCCGTAGGTCGCCCGGCGTCCAGGTGTTGGAGCAGCGCCGGGTCCGGTGGGCCCCACCGACCCGGCGCGCCTCGTCGTGATGTCAGCGGGTGCGAGTGCGGATCCGCGCCTCCACCACGCCGTCCTCGACCTCGGCTTGGAACGTGAGCTTGGTGGTACCGCGGCGGAACTCGACCTCGACCGATAGACCGGTTGTGCGCCGACCGGCGATCCGCCAGCCCTCGTTGGTGGTCACGTCGGTGATCGTGAGGATCGCGCCGTTGCGGCTGATCGCGATCGTCCCGGCGTCGCCCGCCGAGCACGGCGTGGCGATGTTGCACACGGCGGTGGTTTCGGTCTGGGCGTCCTGGGCCAGCACCGGGGAGGCGGCCCCCAGCGACAGAAGAACACCGAACGCACTGGCAGTGATGAGACGCTTCATGTGATTGCTCCTCGTACTTGATTGGGCTTGGGGATGCGATCGCAGGGGTCACTACACGATGGGCGTCGGTCCGCCAGCAACCACCCGATGGTGCTAGCACCGCGCCGACCTGCGATTGCGTCCCGGGAGTTCATCGCTACGGCCTGCGGTGTTCATGACCTCGTTGATGAACTCGCGGGAGCCTGATCCGGCGCTTAGCGGGCCCCGCACCGCCGGATCGCCGGCGACGCCGCCCACCGTGAGGCGGCAACTCGGATGTCATCTGAAGTTCGCCTCGGCGCCATAGACGATCCGTCATGGAACACGTACCGTCACCATCCTTGGTTGTGGAGGCTGGGGATGGGGGTCCCGACGTTCGTGCCTCGGTGGCGCCGCTGGTGCTGGTGGGAACGCTCGCGCTCAGCCTCGGCTGGCAGGGTGCCTACTACCTCGGCGGTCAGGTTGTGCTCGGCAGCGGCCTCTTGGCGACGGCCGCATTGACCCTTCTCGACGGCGAGCGACGCCTTCTATGGCGCGTCGCCTCGCCCGAGGGGTGCCTGGCCACCCTGGCGCTGTGGGCGGTGGTCAACGCAGTGCTCCACGGGGCCGGACGAGCCGCGGGCGGTGTCGCGATGCTCGTCGGCGCGGTGGTTGTGACCATGGTTGCGGTCCGGCGCTTCGACCTCGCCGACCGGGCGGTCCTGGTGGAAGCCCTCCCCGTTGTCGGGGGCTTGGTGGCCCTCAGCGGATGGCTCGGCCTGATCCGGCGCGCCCCCGGTTGGAGCCAGGAAGCCGATGACCTCTGGCGGGCGGCAGGATCGCTCTCGTACTCCAACGCTCTGGCCGCAGTGCTGGCCATGCTCACCGTTCTTGCCATGGCCCGGCTGGCCCACCCGGGTGGCGGGCCCGGAGCCGGAACCGGGGCACTGGTCCCGTCGGCTGTGCTGTCGCTCATCGCCGCCTTCATGCTGACCGTCACCCTCGCCACCCTGAGCCGGGCCGGTCTGGTCGCGCTGGCCGCGGGCCTGCTGGTGGTGCTCCGAGGTGGCTGGCCAGCCGCCCGGGCCGCCGCCGGTCCGCTGGCTGGCGCGGCCATCGCCTTCGCCGCGCTCATACCGTCCCTGCCGGCCACCGGTGGACCCCGGCCCGTTCTGGCCACCGCCGGCCTCCTGACCGGCGGTGCGGCTTGCGCCGTGGTGCGGCGCTTCGCCGTCCGGTCCCCGTCCCTTCCCCGGGTCCCGCTCGCCGGCCCCGCACTGGTGGGCAGCCTGGTGCTAGGGGCCGCCGCCCTGACCATCACCGTGGGGCCCACCCTCGCCCACATCGCCGCCACCCGGCTCGGCTCGAGCTCGAACTACCGGGCACCGGCGGCACAGGCGGCTCTGGCGGCCTGGGCCCGGCGGCCGATGGAAGGTCTTGGACCGGGTGGGGCCACGGCGAGCTGGCAGGATGGCACCGGGGCGCTGATCACCCTCCGCTACCTTCACAACGAGTACCTCCAGGTGCTGGTGGAGCTGGGGATCGTTGGCGCACTGCTCCTGTCGGCCACCGCCGTCGCCGCCATCATCGAAGCCCGGGACGCCAGGGCCCTCGACCGCTGGGGCCTGCGGCTGGCCGGCATGGCCGCCCTGTCGGCGTTCGCCGTCAGCAGCGGGCTCGACATCGCCTGGCATGTGCCCGCCGTGCCGGCGCTGGCGGCGTCGATCTACGCCGCCAGCCTCACCCCGGACTCGATCCGCCGGTCTCCTGTGGATCGCGCGCCGTGGATGGTTGCCTCACAGTCGACAACAGGAAAGGACCACGACGCATGACGCGCATCACATCGAGATTGAGGTCGGTCAGGCTGAGTAGATTTGGCGGCTGCATCGCTGCCGCCGGAACGGCAGCCCTGCTGCCGGATTTCGCCGCCGCCGTGGCCTTCATCTCGCCACCGCTGGTGCTGCTTGCCACACCGCAGCCTCCGGCCCACCTCGTGGCCCGGGGGGCTGCGCTCGACGTCACGGTCGAGTACAGCTGCACCGCTCAGCCGAACATGTTCATCGAGGTGCGGGTCACCGAGGCGGTCGGCCGCCGGGTCGCGTCCGGATTCGGCTCCACCTCCGTAGGCTGCGACGGCGCCACCCATCGCACGGTGGTCCGTGTCGTGGCCACGCCGGGTGGCGCTGCCTTCGCCCGCGGCACCGCCGTCGTCGACGCCTCTGTCTTCGGCTGCCGCGACGATTTCGCAGTTTGCGGCAACGACACGATCAGCCGGACGGTACGAGTCCGGCCGTGATCACGTGACCGCTGGCGGGGGCGTGGCCTCCGCCAGCGGTGCCGCCGTTTCACTTGCGAGTCGCGCTGGGGTTACCCTGCCCCCGACCCCTCCGCCTCGGGCGAGGTCCCGGCGGCCTTGGCCAGGCCGTGCTGGGTCTTCTCCCAGTACTGGGGCGTGAACACGAGCTGGAGGAACGCCTTGGCCGCCGCCAGCGACATGGCCACCCAGTACAACGGGGCCAGCAGGGCGGCGGTGAACACCCGGCGCTCGGGGTGGTGGTAGGCGGCGACCACGAAGGTGTAGAGAAAGAAGAAGTTGCCGAGCAGCCAGGCCAGCAGGCTGGAGTAGTACACGGGCGCCGGCAGCAGCTCCAGGATGAACGCCGGCTTCAGCAGGAACCACAAGATGGTCAGACCCCAGAACACGGGGTTGAGGAGCGCCAGCGCCGGCGTGCCCCCCACGAACAGGTTGAAGCGGAGGAAGCCCCGCAGGCCAACCTCCCGCAGCAGCTGCACCGGTTGGCGCATGTGGACCAGCCACGTCTGGAGGTAGCCCTTGTACCAGCGCGACCGCTGCTTCACCCAGTTCACGAAGTCGCTGTTGGCCTCCTCGTACGTCACCGAGCCGAGCATGCCGGTGCGGTAACCCAGCCGATGCAGGCGCACGCCCAGGTCGGCGTCCTCGGTGACGTTGTAGGGATCCCAGGCCCCCGCCCGCACGAGCACCTCGCGGGAAAAATGGTTCGAGGTGCCGCCGAGGGGGAGCGGGGCCTCCATGCGGGACAGCCCCGGCAGGAACTGGCGGAACCACAGCTCGTACTCGAGGGTGAACCAGCGGGTGATGATGTTCTGGTCGGCGTTCCAGTAAGCCAGTTCGGCCTGGAGGCAGGCCACATCGGCCGGCGCCCGCTGCAGCGCGATGGCCGCCTTCCGCAGCTGCAGGGGATCGGGCCGGTCCTCGGCGTCGAAGATGGTGACGTACAGACCCCGGGCCGACTGCAGGCCGTAGTTGAGGGCCTTCGGCTTGGTCCGGGGTTCGGCTGCCGGTACCACCACCAGCTCGCACAGGCGGTCGGCGCCCAGGGCGCGGGCGGCCTCGATCGTGTCGACGTCGTCTTCCTCCAACAGGAGCTTGATGTCGAGCCGATCCCGGGGGTACTCGATCTGCTCCAGGCCAACCAGGATCTGCTCCAGCACCTCCGCCTCGCGGTAACACGGGATCAGCACCGTGTACACCGGCAGCGCCGCGTCGGGCGTCGCCCGGGCCTCGGCGTCGCTGATGATCTCGATCGAGGGGTGGCGCACGGCGTGGTACAGCAGCGACACCCGGAACACGATCGTCGACAGGTAGACCACGACGGTGAGGCCCACCAGCGCCGGCAGGGTGATCCACGGCCAGAGAACGGCCAGGACGACGAGCAGTACCAGCGTCCCGACGATGGCCACGGTTTGGCGGGGCAGGAACGTCCGCTCCGCCGACAACATCGGCGCCCGCTCGCTCAGCCCGTGAATGGCGAGGTGGAGCCGGCGCTCCACGTCGGGGCTCTGGGGCGGAGGACTCGGCACTGATTCGACCGGGATCAGGGCTGGCCCCCGCCCGCCGGCCCGGCCTCCGAGGAGGCCGATGCCCGTTCGGCGATCAGGTCTTGGCCGAAGGCCACGAGGAACTGGCGGGTGGCTACCAGCCGGGCCGACATCTCCCCGCCGTCGCCCTGGTCGCCGACGAGCACGTCCTGGACCCGGAGCTGGAACTCCCGGGTCAGGTCTTCGGGCGGCGGGTTCGGAATGTGGAACTCGAGCGACGGGTTGTCGATCACGAGCAGGGTCATCCGCTCCCACCGGGTCTCCTCGCCGTTCTTGATCGGCCAGTGCCAGTAGAGCGTGGTGGTGGTGGACCGGGTTGCCGGGTCGAACCAGGTGAGCAGGCCGCCCACCACCCCGTTGCCGAGATCGACGGACTGCCGCTTGGTGATCCGGAAGTCGTGGAACCGGTAGCAGGCTTCGATGCCGTAGGCGCTGAAGGCGGAGCGGTCGTCGGTGGTGATCACGTCGGCGATGATCGCAGCGTTGGCGTGGAGCTCGCTTCCGGCGGCGAACGGCTGGGGGTCGGTGTACACGTAGCGGGACCAGTTGGAGTTGGCGCCGAAGTAGCGCTTGGACCAGTCGTACACGTCGGCGAACTGGAGGTTCCACTGCCCCGGGCGCTCCTGGGACTCGCCGAACGATGTCAGCCGGGCCCCACCGAGGCTGCTCGCCACCAGGTCGTAGTTCTGGAGATCGCTGTTCAGCGCGGCGATGCCGCCGGTGGTGAGGCCGACCACGATCGCGCCGGCCGCCATCGCCGGCCGGTAGCCGGGCCGGGTGGCGTGGAATGGGTCGGGGCCGGGGGCCCGCTGCGGCCAAGACAGCCCGAACCGGCGGAGGAGGAGCGCCATCAGCAGCAGGCCGGCGTTGAAGACGACGAGACCGATGAACGGGTGGAACCCGTCGATCGCCACGGTCTCGCCCCAGCGCTCACCAACCCAGAAGATCAGCAGGATCCGAACCACGTTGAGCGCCCACACCAGGAGCCCGCCCGAGGCCAACCACAGGACCTTGTGCCGGGTAGGACCTTCCAGCACCAGCAGAAAGGCGATGCCGACGAGGAAGAAGCCGACGAGGCCGTTGGCGCCCGAGCACTCGGTGGCCACCGAGAGGTCGAACGGTGGGCCGGACCTGGGGGTCACGGTGAACAGGGCGTTGGTGTTGTCGCCGGGATACGGGGCGGCCACGGCTATCACATGCACGGCCGCGGTGACGGCGTGCACGGTGAGCGCCGTGAACGGCTCCAACCACCGATCCAGCATCTGGGCGAAGGGATAGGTCCAGGCCAGGAACAGGAAAGCGAGCCCCGAGCGCATCTCCCACGCCGCCCGCAGCCCGAAGATCAGGACCACCGCCCCAGCGGCGAAGAACGGCAACGACAGCAGGTCGATCCGGTACACCCAGAACTCGGTCGACAGCCGCCCGGGCAGCACCACGTTGGCGGTGAGTGACATCAACAGCAGCGGCAGCCCGACGATCCAGTCGAGCTGCCGGTCGTGGATCTCGGGTCCCGCCGCCCGACGGTGCCCGATCACCATGAGGCCGACGGCGATGAACGGAACGAGAGCCAGGTGGGCGAGCGGTGTGTCGAGCGTGAAGTCCTCCAGCAGGGTCTGGAGCGACACGCGGAACGCCACCACCACGGCCACCAGGGCCAGCCCGGGTCGTACGAACCGGGCCAGCCGGTAGCGGGGGCGCTGGAACTCGGTGAGGAGCGAGTGCGCCTCGGCGGCCCGTTCCGCGCCCGGGTCGGGATCGGTCCCGTGACCTCGCTCGGCGGTCGGGATGGTGGCCGTCATCAGGAGTCCTCGGTGCTATCGGAGCCGGGTACAGGGGCGATCATCGCAAGTGTGGCCATCGTTGGCAACGCAGGGGGAAGAACTCCGGGGCACGTTCATCTGACGGCCATGTTCTGATCAATGGGACGCGCGTTTGGTTGACCGTCCTCGCATATGGACGAGAGGCAAACATCGGGTTAACTTCACCACTCAACCTGGCCTCATCTGCTCTTCTATGCCAAGGTAGAAGGTTGCATCCGCTGGATAGAGCGTGAATTCATCCGCTGTCCATGTGGCCGTAAGTTTGGGGCCGTCGTCGGATGTATGGACTGTCGGGCGACCCAACTACGGTGTTGTTGGTTGTTGTCGCCCGTCGACCGGTATCCCCCCAACCCGGTACCTCGGAGGTATGTCCACATGTCCGAAGACGGCACGGTCACCGGCGAGGCCGACATCCTCGACGATGGCTTCAGCCGCGACCTCGGAGCGGCCCTCGGAGGTGGAGAGCGGCGCGGCCGGCGGTGGGGTCGTCGCCGTCAATCTTCGGCCGGTGAGCTGCCCGAGGACGTGCCGCCGCCGCCCCCGTTGCCCGACGATGCCGGCGCGTCGCCGCTCGCCGGCCCGTCGGGGGCCGGCCAGCCTGGGCCGAAACCCTCCATCGCAAACGTCGACCCCAAAGGTGGCGAGCCAGCGCCGGCTGCGGTCGCCGCAACGGAACCCTCGGACGAGGCGCTGGCCCTGGTGGCGATGCTGACCGGCGGGAAGGCGCCGGGGTCGGCCGAGGCGATGGAGCTTGCCGCCCTGCT
>JAWKIL010000022.1:0-94849 GCA_041394285.1 Acidimicrobiales bacterium
ACCTCGATCTGTGTCGCGGTTGTGCGGTGGTTCAGGCCAGCGCCAGGACGGCGATGGTGGTGACGCCGAGCGCCATCAGCAACAGGAGCCACCAGATCCAGGCCCGGCTGGGGGGAGGCGGGGGAGCGGGCGGGGGCGGCGGCGGGGGCAGCTCCACCACCGGCTCCGGCTCGGGCTCCGGTTCCGGCTCGGGCAGCACCATCGGGCCGCCGCAGCGGCCGCAGGTCTCGGTGCCGTAGGGCTGGTGCTCGCCGCAGGTGGGGCAGGGCACGGCGCCCAGCTCCAGGCGGCCGGCGGCCCCGGGCAGGCGGCGCAGGCCGTCGCCCGAGCCGGTGTCGGGCCCGGCCAGGGCCCGGGCTGCTCCCGGCGCCCAGAACAGGGGGTAGTCGCAGTCGGTGCAGAACTCGGCGGCGTCCCGGCAGAGCTGGGCGAGCTCAGCTTCGGTGCCGCAGTCGGGGCAGGTGATGGTGGGCATCGGGGGCGGGTGCTCCTGGCTCAGGCGCCGCTCAGGGCGGCCGGGGAGATGTCGGGGCGGGCGGGGGCGGGCCACAGCCGGGCGCCCCCCACCCACAGCTCGAAGGTGACCGAGGCCGGCAGCTCCTCGGCGATCAGGGCCACCAGGTGCTCGGGGGTGGTCCAGCCGGCCGACGGCACCGAGATCTCCACGTGGGGAGCGACCACCGGCGCCTGCCCCTCGGGGTGGACGCCGCCGTTGTCGCGCACCTCGGCCGGCTGGCCGGTGAGCAGCTCCAGGGCGTGCAGCAGGCCCCGCCGGGTGCCCCGCCAGCCGATCAGCCGTCCCATCTCGGCCACCATCCGCCGCTGGACGGGCAGGGGGGTGGCGGCGTCGAGCGACTCGATGCCGAGCCAGCGACCGATGAACCGCAGCATGGGCTCCGGGGTGACGGCCGGGTCGAGCAGGTGCTCCATCTGCTCGGGATGAGCCACCAGGGTGTCGGCCACGCCCTGGAAGATCGACAGGAAGCGGACGAGGAAGTCGTCGTCGAGCATCCCGCCCGGGAGCTGGTTGATCAGCCAGTTCGGTCGCATGGGGCGGCCCCCGCTACCTGACGACGACCCGGTGGCGGGCCGACAGGAACAGCGAGTCGGAGGCCAGGCGCACCATCTCCAGCGCCGGGCCGTAGCGGTGCCCGTTGCGCAGGTCGAAGGCGTGGAACACGACCTCCTCCACCCGCTCCACCCCGTCGATGGTGGACAGGAGCTGCAACACGGTGGTGGCGTTCAGGTCGGTGTCGAACGGCCAGCCGGCCCCGTCGGCCCCGCCGGTGAACGGGTTCACGTAGCGGTAGAGGGCGGCCAGAGCCCGCTGGCGGATCAGGTGCTCGGGCCGCCCGGGGCGGGCCTTCATCAGGGCCGACACCGTCACCCCCTGGTAGAACGGGGTGCCGATCTCCACCGTGGTGCCGAGGATGCGGCGTTCGTCGAGGTGGGCCGACACGGTGGCCACCATGCGGTCGGGCAGGGCGAAGTCGTCCAGGGTCAGCTGGTCTGGCTCCCGGTCGACGTGGGGCACCAGCAGCACCCGCACCGGGCCGCCGGGCTGGTCGGGCCGCAGGCAGCGGGCCCGGGCCACGGCCGGGTCGGCCCCCCGGGCCAGCCGTTCGAAGTCGCCGGCGGTCACGGCCCGCTCGCCGCTGCGGATCGTCTGGGGCCCGCGGGCCTTGGCGTTGTCGACGCTCTCGGCGTCGACGCCGCCCGTGGCCGGCACCAGGTTCTCCACCCGGTCGATGTAAGGGATGGAGGTGCGCAGGGCGATGAGGCGCCCCGCCCCCACGTTGCCGGCCAGGCCGCCGCCGTGGCGGTAGCTGGTCACCGTGATCTCGGCTCCCGCCGGGGGGATGGCCCCGTGCTGGCGGTGCGAGCCGTCGGGGTAGCGGATGCGGGGGCCGAAACGGATCTCGCCGCTGGTGGCGTCCCAGGTGACGTGGGTGTCGGCTCGCTCGGAGGCCGAGAAGTCGGGGACCTCGATCCACGTCTCGGCCTCGCCCCCGGGCGGCAGCACCCGCACCGCCTCGCCCCGGCGCCGGGGCAGGACGGGATGGTGGCGCAGGGCGAAGCGCTGGTCGGGTGTGCCGTCGCTGACGCCGAGGATCTCCTCCTCGGCCGGTTCGCTGTGCTCGGCCGCCACCGTGCCCCCCAGGCTGACGGCCCGCACCGAGCGGATGCGGGGCGAGCTCTGGTAGGCGGGCTGGCCGGGCGAGGGCGGGGTGAGCCGGGCCCGGAGCCAGAAGGCCCGGGTGTCGCCCAGGCTGAGCGGTTCGTGGGCCAGCGGGACGAGCAGGGTGATCGTGCCCCGGCGGTTGAGCCCGCCGGTGGTGTCCTCGTGCACGTGGGTGGGCAGCCAGGCCTCCCCACCCCACACCTCCCACACCAGCGGCGGATCGGCCGGGTCGACGCCGATGCCTTCGATGCTGGCGTCGATCGCGAGCTGCACGGCGTTGCCGGCGAGCGAGCTCTCGAACCCGAGGCACAGGGCGTCGCCCGGGGCGAGGGGATCGGACACGAAGCAGGGCACGGGCACCCCGCCGTAGGTCAGGTCGTCCCACACCGAGCGGAGCACGCTGTCGCCCCCGGTGGAGACCAGGGCGGCGGACAGGCGGGGCTGGCTGATCACCAGATCCTCGGTGGTGGTGAACACCACCACCGGGCCCGACTCGCCGTCGGTGCCCACCGTGGTGCCGGCCGGGACCAGCACCGGCTGGTCGGGGGCGCCGGCCAGCCAGAACGTGAGGTCGACGGTGGCCGGCGACGCCGGGAAGGGCTCGATGCCCACCAGGTTCAGGAACCGGGTGTAGAGGGCGTCGGGCACCTGGTTCACCCGGAACAGCACCATCTCGCTCATCCAGGCGAACAGCTCGATGAGGGCCACGCCGGGGTCGCTCAGGTTGTGGTTCGTCCACTCGGGGCAGAACTCGGGGATGAGCCGCTTGGCCTCGTCCACCAGGTCCTGGAAGCGGCGGTCGTCGAGGTCGGGGACGGGCAGTGTCACGGCTGGTGCTCCCCGGGGATCATGTAGAACGGGTGGACCAGGTTGCGGCGGTCGTTGGTGGTGCGCACCTTGTACCACACACCGATGTTGACCCGGCTGGGATCGCCCTCGTCGGGCGTGACCTCCACCCGCTCCAGCTCGGCCCGGGGCTCCCACTGGCTCACGGCGTCCCGCACGGCCTGGGCCATGAGGCCGAGGGTGTTCGCATTGACCGGCTCGAACAGCTGGTCCCAGATGGCGCAGCCGAACTCGGGCCGCATCAGACGCTCGCCCTTGGCCGTGGCCAACACCATGCGGATCGAGCGGTCGATGTCGTCGGGGCCCGTGGTCATGGCCAGGGCGCCGGTCTGATCGACACAGAGGGGGAAGCGGATGCCCCTGCCGATGAAATCTGCCTCGTCTCCCATGAACAGTCCTGCGGGTGTGGGGGTGCGTGCGGGTGCGGGTGCGGTTGCGTGCGGTTGGGCGGGTGTCAGTTGATCTTGGTCAGCGAGCCCTTGAGCTCGAGGACGCCGCTGGCCTGGACCTTGGCCATGGCACCGCCCAGCTCCAGCTGGCCGCTGCTCGTGACCTTGACAGAGCTATCGGCCGAGATCTCCACATTGGGAGCGTGCAGGGTCAGCTTCTGGCGGCCCTTGAGCGACACCGACCCGCCCTCCACCGTCACGTCGCCGTTCGACGTGACCACGATCGTGGTCGAGCCCGACCGGATCGTGACCGGGTTCCCGCTGGGCGACTCGATGTCCACCTTGTCTTCACCCAGGCGGAGCTTGGTCTTGCCGTCGGCCAGGTTGAGGGCGATGTGGCGCTGATCGGGGCCGTCACCGTCGCCCAGCTCGAGCTGGTGACCCACCCGGGAGGCCAGCACCCGGCGGGCCACCTTGCCGTTGGCCACGAGGGCCCCGCCCTTGGGATCGGGCGGCTTGTTCTTGGCGCTCCACAGCCCGCCCAGCACCACGGGGAAGCGGAGGTCGCCCGAGTCGAACCCCACGATCACCTCGTCGTCGATCTCGGGCAGCCAGGCCATGCCCCGGGTGGTGCCGCCGCCGGGGATGGCGACCCGGGCCCACGCCCCCTCGTCGCTGGCCGACAGGGTGGGGAACCGCACCCGGACCCGGCCCTGGTTGTTGGGATCGGCGTTGTTGGTCACCACGCCGATCACGAGGCCGTGGCGGCCCCAACCGGTGCCGCCACCACCTCCCAGCACGGCGCCGGGGTCGGCCGTGGGCAGCGACACCAGGTCGGCCAGCGAGGCCGGGGTCCGGCCGCCGGCCACGAACCGGGTGGCCAGGGCCTTGCCCACGCCGAACACGTGCTCCACCGAGGTGAGGCGGTAGGTGCCCGACACCGAGTCGCCCATGCCGGCGACGGTGACGGCGCCGCCGGCCTTGATCTCGGGGGTGCCCAGGGCCTCGCCCTTGGCCACGACCTCGCTGGAGGCCACCCGGGCGGCCAGGGCGGTGGCCACCGCCGTCGCCTCCTCGGCCGAGGCGACGGCCAGGCCGGCGGTGGTCAGGCCACCCTTGCGGCCGGCGAGCTTGGCCGCCTCGGTGTGGCCGGTGGTGGCGAAGGGGGCGTCGGCTCCGGTGTCGGCGGCCGCTGCGCCCCGCAGGAGGCCGCCGTCGTCGGCCTTGATCGCCTTCTGCTGGGCCGGGTCCCAGCCCTGCACGGTCACCGAGTCGGCCTGCTCGGCGGCCGAGAACCGGACCTTGAACCGGCTGAGGTTCTGGCGCCAGGTGAGGGTCACGGGCGCCGCGGTGGCCGGCTTGGTCACCTTGAGCTTGCCGTCCTCCACCCACCAGGCCAGGCCGGCCCGGGCCGCCAGCTCGCTCAGGTAGGCGTAGTCGGTGCCGGTCTGCAGGAGGTAGGCCACCGGCTTGGCCGCCCACGAGCCGGCGTCGACGGCGGGGGTGAGGCCGTTCTCGTTGGCGATGGTGGTGGCCACATCGGCGTAGCTCTGGTTCTGGAACGAGCGGATCCGGGTGGCCTGGGCCAGGCGGTGGGCGCCGTCGAGGCCGCTGACCACGAGCTCGTGGCGGTCGCCGGGGCCCTGGTCGAGAGCGATGGCCGTGGTCTCGCCCTTGAACACGCTGAGGTCCCGGTTGGCCGCCGTGGGCAGCAGGATCTCGATCGTGTCGGCCACCTTGAACAGGCGGCGGTCGAGGAGCACGAAGTCGGGGTCGCGGAAGCGGAGGCTGAAGGCGGCCGGCATGTGGACCGACTGCTCCACCCGCAGCTCGATGAGGTCGTTGTAGGTCTCGGCGGCCAGGGCGGTGCCGTTGACCTTGACCGTGGGGCTCTGGACGCGGGACGTGTCGGGCATGGGTGCTCTGCTCTGCTCTGGTGCGGCGCTGGCGGGCGGGGTACCGGGAATGGGGAGGGGTTGGGGTGGGGTGGGGTGCTCAGCCCCGGATGCGGGGGATCGACAGGACCCGGCCCGGTTCGAGGTCGAGGGGATCGATGATCCCGTTGGCGGTGGCGATGACCCGCCACTGGGTGGGGTCGCCGTAGTGGGTGGCGGCGATCCGGTCCAGGGTCTCCCCGCTGCGCACGAGGTGGGTGCGCTGGGGGCGGGGGGTGCCGGAGGTGGGGTTCTGGGGACCCCAGTTGGCGTCGGGCTCGTACTGCTTGAGGGCCAGGTTGGCCTTGGCCCGCAGCGGCATCCCGGACGACGAGAAGTAGGTGAACGCAATGTCGAGCGACTCGATGATGGCCTTGAACGAGTGGAGGTCGCCCCAGTGGAACTTGACCCACGGTGGCCGGCCGTTGCGGGTCTCGGGGTCGTAGCCGGGCAGGCTGGTGTCGATCTCCATGAGGTCGAGCAGCTTGTTGGTGTAGCCGGTGACGGGGGTGCCCTGGCCGGTGGTGTCGAAGATCAGGTTGACCTTGAGCGTGCCGGCGCTGCCGCCGGTGAAGAACAGCTCGGGGGCGCCCTTGCCGGGAACGGAGTCGGCCTTCCACGAGTTGGACCGGGCCAGTTGGAGCTCGGACGGGTTGAACTCGCAGCCGATGCGGGTCCCGTTCTCGACCTCCAGGTAGGCCTTCTGGTCGGTGGCGATGGCGGTCATCTAGAAGGGTCCTCCTCGGAAGCGGGCGCCCCGCCGTTCCAGCTCGGCCAGGAGGCGCTCCTCGAGGATCTCGACCAGCCGGTCGATGTCGTCGAAGGCCGAAGCGGCGGGGGTGGGTGCGGGGTCGGCGGCGGGTTGGCCGGCCGGCCCGCCCGGGCCGCCGGAGCCGGCGGGATCGCCGCCGCCGCCCGTGGGGCCGGCGGTCGGTGGCGTGCCCCCGTTGCCGGTCTGGTCACCGGATTTCATCGACACCGTGACCGCAGGCGGGGATGCCGGTGGGCGGCCGCCGCCACCGGCGATGGTCAGGGCGCCGGGAGTCGGGTCGGCCGTCCCCGGCCGGGGCGCCTGCTCCCGCCGGACGGTCTGACGCCGGGCGGTTGGGGTGGCGGGGGCGGTGCCGGAAGCCGACCGTGGCCCGACCACGTTGCTCAGGCCGCCCACCGGGAGCCCGGCCGTGCCGATGGGCCTGGACCCCGGGGTGCGCCTGGGCCGGGAATTCGCGTCCCGGCCCGGTTCTGTGTCGCGAAACCCTCGGAACGCGGAGGTTTCGTGACGCAGATCAGCCGCCGGGCGCGTTGTCCACGCCCCGGGACCGGAGGCGTCGCCGTCGATCCCACCCGTCACCCAGCCGTTGCCAGCCCCCGCCGCCGTAGCCGTAGCCGTCGCCGACGCCGTCGCCGTGGCTGATGGGTCGGACGGTGCTCCGCCCATCGACACCGCCTCCGGCGGCGGGCCGGCAAGCGGAGCCACTGACCGCCGCAGTCGGGCGGCAAACGGCGACGAGGTCGATCCCGTGCGCACCGGTCGGCCGCCGGCGCCAGGCGAAACCGGCATGCGCATTCTGCCTTGGCGTGGGCCTGGGCCTTGGCGTGGGCCTGGGCCTGGGCCTGGGCCTGGGCCTGGGCGTGGGCCTTGGCGTGGGCCTGGGGGTGGGCCGCTGCGGGCGGTGGCCGGGCCGGAGCGGCCATCGGGCGGCGTTCCGGCCGTCGGGATGACCCGTCCCGATTCGAGCGGCGCGGCCGCCCGCCGGAGGCCGGCGCCGATCGTCGGGGCGACGGAGAAGCCGGCCGCGACGGAGGAGCCGGCTGAGAAGGTCGTGCGACCGGCGTCGAGTGGCCCGGCGGCGCCCCGCGCCACAGTGTGAGCAGGCACGGCGACAGGCGCTGCGCCGACCGGGTTGGAGCCGGGGGTGGTGGGGGTGCCGAGCGGCGAGCGGGCCGTTGTCGGGACCTCGCCGAACGGGGGGCGGTTGAGGGCGAGGCTGCCGGCACCGACGAACGGGCCCGAGCTGGTGGTTGCGCCTCCGGCTGAGACGGTGCCGTCCCCTCGGGACACGGCGAGCGGGCCGCCGGCTCCTCCCGCGGCGGGGGTCCGCCCGGAGGCGAGGGCGGCTACGGCGACGGGCAGTCCGGGGCCGAGGGGGGCGGTGGTGGAGGTGCGCCCGGTTGCGAGGGGCAGGCCGGCGGCGGCTCGGCGGCCGGTGTCGTGGGCCAGGCGCTCCTCGGCCGATGGACGGGAGTCGGCGAAGAAGCGGGGGAGGGGCGACGGGTGCGCAACGTGGACGAGCTCGTGGGCCAGGATCTCCCGGTGCCGTTGGGCGGAGCCCGGGGCCTCGGCCAGGTGGATCGTGCGGCCGACGGTGGCGGCGGCCGACCCCACCACGTCGAGCGCCCGGCGGGTGGCGGCCCCGGTCACCAGCCGCACCGGCGCCCCGCCGGTCAGGGCCCGAGCAAGCGGTCGGAACCGGCTCGGCAGCGGAGTCGGCCGGTCGCCCCGACCGGAACCGAGCGCCGCCAGGAACCGCGGCCCCGGATCTCGGTCACCGACGCCGTCGCCGCTATCGGCGGCGGTCGGTACGGGCAGTCCCCGGGCCGGAGCCCCGGCGGGGTTGCTGTGCGGCGGGTGGCGGTCGCCGGTGGTGGGGCCGGCGGGGTTGCTGTGCGGCGGGTGGCGGTCGCCGGTGGTGGGGCCGGCGGGGTTGCTGCGCGGCGTGGTGCGCTCATGAGGGGTGGGGCCGGTGGGGTTGCTGTGCGGCGGGTGGCGGTCGCCGGTGGTGGCCCCGGCGGGCAGTGCGTGGGCGGGAGCGAGGGAGTGGTGATCGCTCGACGCCACTGCCGGAGCGGTGCCGCCGACCGGGAGGCCCTCGGCCACCGAACGGCGCACGGGTGACCCGGCGGCGCCCGGCGAGGCGGGCTCCGGGTGGACCGAGTGGGGAGGCCGTGGCGGCGACGGGTCGGGACGTGAGCGCCGACCCACCGGGGCATCAGGTTGTCCGGCCGAGCGCGTCGACCGGGACGTCGGTTGATCGGAGGCGGGCCGCTCGCCAGCAGCAGGCGTGGCCTCGATCGTCACGAGTCCGGCGAAGCGGACGGGGAGACCGTCGGCGACCGAGCCGGGGGCGGGGGCGGCGCCACCGGCGTCCGCCGGTGCCGCCGGGGCCCTGTCCACGGCCCTGCGGTCGATCGATCGACCGGTGGCGTCGGTATCGGGCGGAACGGGACGGCCGTGCTCGGCTGCAGCGCCGAGATCGATTGCCGCCGTGGCGGTGGCAGGCCCGCTGGGTTCGCCGTCACCCCCGACCGCCGCCGGGGGAACCAGGTCAGGTCCGCCGTCGGCGAGGCTCGTCGGTGCACGACGGTCGGTACCGGCCACCGTGTCCCCGCCGGTCGAGGGCCGCCCGCCGCCGCTCAGGGCCGCCCCCGGGCGGGCGGGCTCGGACGCACCCCGTGAGCCGGCCGGCGCGATATCAGAAGGTGGGTTCGGGTCCGGGGCCGCGGCCGCTGGGCCGGTGCGGTGGTTGGTAGCTGGTCGGGTCGGGGCTGCGGTCGCTGGGCCGGCGCGGTGGGTGTCGGCGGGGCGGGCCGCGACGTCTCGGCGGTTGTCCCGGCCGGGGGCACCGGGCCGGGCCGGAGGGGAAGCGTCGGCTCGGCTGGCGGTGGCGCCAGCGGATCGGGGGTCGACCGGTCGATTCGGGGGCCGATCCCGGTGGGCGGGACGCTCCGGCGGGACGGCGCCGGCCACGGGCACCGATCCACCAGTGACGGCGGGGGTCGGCTCGGGACCAGCGGCCGGCGGGACCAGGGAGGTAGCGGGAGTGACAGGAGCGGCGGGAGAGGTCCGATTGCTGCCGGGCCCCACCGGTAGACCTTCGGCGGCCGACCGCGGCTCCGGGGCCGGGGCGCCAGAGGGGGTGCCCGGGCCCGATCGCTGCCCGCCGGCGGCTGGGCTGAGCCGCGCGACCCCGTCGAGCGGGCCCCCCATCGTGGGACCCGCTGGCCGGTCGTGTCCGGGTATCGGCCTGGCCCCCAGTTCGGCGGCGATCGGGCTGGCGGCATGAGGAGGGCCGGCGGCACCGGTCGGAGGCTGCGATTGCTCGGCTCCGCCCGCCGTCCGTTCCCGGCGGGCGACGATGGCGGCCCGGAGGGCGGCGAGGTCGGCGTCGGCCCCACCAGGATCGTCGAGGGCCGGCCGGCCGCCATCGGATCGGCCGCCATCGGATCGGCCGCCATGGGATCGGCCGCCATGGGATCGGCCGCCATCGGATCGGCCGCCATCAGCTCTCGGATTCCGGCCACCGCTCGGCCCGGTTCGGAACCGGGCGGATCGGTCGCTGCCGGCGGGGCCCGACGACTGCCGGGGACGGGGCGCTGCGGGTGGGGCGGCAGGTGCCGTGACCCGGCCACCCCCGGCGCCCGACGACGGAGCCAGCCGGGTCGCCTCGTTCGGCGCCGGGCGGATCTCGCCCGGTCGCATCCCGCCCGCCCCAGGGGCGGTGCGGGGCCCGGCGATCGTGCGGCCCCGGCGGTGGACCGATGCCGGCAGACCCCGTCCCACGTGCTCCGAGCCGCCGGCCGAGCCCCGACCACCGGCGGCAGCCGTGGCGGCCCGCCGCTGGTTGACCAGCCGGTCATAGGCCGGGTCGCCGGTGCGGACCCGATCGAGGGGATGGGGGTCGTCGGCCCCGCCGGGCCAGAAGTCGACCGGGGGCCGGACCGCCAACCCGTCGGTGGCCAGCCCGATCCGGGCGATGCCGGCGCGGCGGGCGGTGAAGCCCAGCCCGATGCCGGTGGCGAAACTGCGGGCCCCTCGGGCCAGGGTGCCGATCGCCGGACGACCTCCGGGGCCGACCGCAACCAGGCCGTCGGGCCCCGCCGGCTGGCCGGCGGCCAGGCCGAGCGGCAGTGGCCGCAGACCGCCCCGTTCAGCGTCGTCGTCGATCCCCGCTCCCGGCACCACCCGGTGCGTGGGCCCGCTGCTGGTCACGGCTTGCGGGCCACGAAGCCGTGGTGGGCGATCTCCAACTCCTCCATCGCCATGTCGCTGGAGGCGACGGCGAACTCGGGGCCCTTCCACCGCACGGGAAACGCCCCGTCGACCTCCCAGGAGCGGAGCCGGGTGCCGGCGGTCGACATCAGCGTGACCGCCGCTGTCGACCGCGTGACCTTGTTGCCGGCCCCGGCGAACCCGTCGCCGCTCGACCGGCCCAGCCACTGGAGGAGGTTGTCGGTCTGGGTCAGTCCCCGCCGCAACACCAGGTTGGGCCAGGTCATGCGGCTCGGCAGCTTGTGCACGAACCCGTTCTGGCCCCCTTCGGCCACGGTCTCCACCCCCACCTCGACCTGGAGGCCGGACACTTCGGTGAAGCGTCCGATCTCCAGGCCGTCGACCTCCACCAGGAAGGTGGCGGCGTAGACGCCTTCGTCTTCGAAGTTGTCGTCAGCCACGCTGGTTCAGTCCTTCCCAGGCCCGCTCGTTGAGCGACGCCACCATCCGCACCAGTCGGGTGCGGTCGGCGTGCTCCAGGTCGAGCAGGGTGTCGAGATCCCAATGGAGGTGGTAGGCGAGATAGGCGATCTCGTCCCACAGGGCGTCCTGCGGGTAGCGCATCACGCCCCCGTGGTTGCTTTCACCTCCTCGATGACCGCCCGCCGGCCCCGAGGAGTGGCAGCCGCCGCCCCCGACCACAGCTCATCGTCGACGGCGTCACCGTGGCCGGTGTCGAAGCCGTCGGGATCGAGGCAGAGGTCGGGATCGGTGGTGGCCGGCTCCGCCGGAAGGTCGACCACGGGCTGATCGTCGTACGACTGCTGCGACGCCGCACTGCGCCGCAGCAGGTCCAGGTCGGCGGGATCGCCGAAGTTGATGATCCCGTAGAAGTCCTGGAGGAAGGCCAGGTCGGCCGTGAACAACCCTTCGATGATGTTCGGGGTGACCTGGGAGATCGTTCCGAGCTCGCCGATCACCCGGGACAGCACGATCACGGTGAGGAAGGGATCGTCGGCCCCCGAGACCCGGGGGTCCCGCAGGGGCTCGATCTCGTCGCGCGCCGTGGCCAGCCGCATCGTCCCGCGACGGTGCAGCGTGCCCTGCTTGTCCACGTAGCCCTTGGGCAGGGTGAAGGCGAACTCGGTCTGCAGCGCTCCCATGGCGGGCTACGCCCGGGCCAGGAGCTCGTGGGCGATCGTGAGCTCTTCGATCATCACGTCGTCGGTGCCGGCGTCGAGGTCGGAGGCCGACCACTTGGCCGGCCAGCCGTTCTCGAAGTTCCACCGGTCCACCTCGGAGCCGGCGGCGTCGTAGATGACGATGGAGCCGTTCTGGCGCTCCACCGAGCCGTCGAGCACCTTCTTGTGCCAGTCGGTGATCGCCTTGTTGGCGCTCAGGCCCCGCTTCAGCACGATGTCCTCGTACTTGGTGCGGCCGGGTCGCTTGCGGATGATCGGCTTGCCCGACGACGCATCCTGGTACTCCACCACCTCGGTGGTGACGGTGAGGCCGGTGCAGGCGGTGAAGCGGGCCATCTCCACGCCGTCGAGCTCGAGGGCGAATTGTGAGCCGAGATGTTCGATGTCGTGTTCGGTTGCCATGGTGGGTTCTCCTGTGATCGGTGCCTACTGATGGGCCGCCGGCTCAGGCGGCCGAGTCCTTGAACTGGCTGATGCGGAAGATGACGAACTCGGCCGGCTTCACCGGCGCGATGCCCACCTCGACCACGAGCTTGCCCTGGTCGATCGACTCCGGCGGGTTGGTCTCCTCGTCGCACTTCACGTAGAAGGCCTGTTCGGCGGTGGCGCCGAACAGGGCACCGTCGCGCCACAGGCCCCGGAGGAAGGCGTTGAGGGTGCGCTTCACGCCCTGCCACAGCTTCTGGTCGTTGGGCTCGAACACCACCCACTGGGTGCCGTCCATGATCGTCTGCTCCACCATGTTGAACAGGCGGCGGACGTTGATGTACGTCCAGTCGGTGTCGGACGACAGCGTGCGGGCGCCCCACACCCGGATGCCCCGGGTGCCGAAGGGGCGGATGCAGTTGATCCCCACCGGGTTCAGCAGGCCCTGCTCGGTCTTGGTGATGGGCAGCTCGACGTCGAGCGCACCCCGGACCACGTCGTTGGCCGGCGCCTTCCACACGCCGCGGGTGTCGTCGGTGCGGGCCCACAGTCCGGCCATGTGGCCGCAGGGGGGCACGAAGATCTCGGTGTCGCCGTTCGTCGGCACCGGGTTCTCCACCTTGATCCACGGGTAGTACATGGCGGCGAAGGGCGAGTCGTACATCGCCACCTGCTCCCGCCATTCCTTGATCTGCTGCACGCTCATCCCGGGAGGGGCGTCGAGCACGGCCATGCGGTTGGCCTGGCCCTCGCAGTGGCTGATCAGGGCGGTCTGGACCGACTTCCACATCTTCAGGTCCACCGAGCCGTCCTCCTGGCGGGCGGCGGTGACCAGGTCGGGGACCATCACCATGGTGACGTCGTCGGCGATGACGAGGCCGTTGATGCCGGTGCGGGCGGTCTCCGAGCCGGTGAAGTTGCGGCCGGCCACGGGCACCAGCACGGGATCGGCCGGCTTGATCGGGTAGGCGCCGGGCTTGAGGGCGGCGGCGGCCAGGTCGATCACGGCGGGGTCGAGCTCCACCTTCTGGGCCACCTTCACCCGGGCGGAGCCGGCGTTGACCACGGTCTCGATGTTGGTGTCGCCCTTCAACAGGCTGAGCCCGGGGAACGTCTCCACCGGCTGGCCCTCCTCGATCACCGTGACGGTGAACGTGGGGGCGGCGTCGTCGCCCCCTTCGGCGTCGGCCGCCGGCTCCTCGGCCTCGACCGAGATCACCACGTCGGCGTTGGGCACCACGGTGGTGACCTCGAGCAGCTCGCCCAGCGAGCGGTCGGGGCCGGCCAGCGACAGTACGCCCGACTCGAGCGCCGGGGTGGTGTGGGGGATGCGCACGATGTAGCAGGCGCCGCCGCCGTTGTTGAACCACCCGTACACCGAGTGGGGCAGCATGGCGCCGGGCACGAACCCGCCGTACAGCTTCTCGTACTGGCCCCAGTTGGTGACGAGGCGGGGGCGGAGGCCCTCGGGGTCGGCGGGATCGTCGGTCGGCGCCTGGGCGGTGAAGCCCACGAAGGCGGCGATGGCGGTTGACTTGGCGGTCAGCGTGGCGGACCCCGACGGGACCTCCTCCACGTAGACCCCGGGGGTTAGATAGGTTGCGGCCACCAGTACTCCTGTGTCGGTGAAGCAGGGATGTCTCCCGGTCAATCGGCTCGACCCGCGGGGCGTTGAGCGGTCGGGCCGATCAGGGGATCCTGCTCACGGCACCCCTGCTCACGGAACCATCGCCGAGGTCTGTCCCGGGTTGGTGATGGTGATCACGCCGCCGAAGGCGCAGTTGCACATCGAGGCGTTGGTCAGCGCCGGCATGTTGGCCACCAGCACGGTGGGGGAGCCGGGGGTCCAGGGGGCGGCCGTCACCGGTGTGCAGGGCATGGGGGTGAGCACGCCGAGGGCGGCGGCGGTGGCGGCGGCCACCGCCGGGTTCGACATCGAGGTGCACATGCCGAACGGGGGGATGTTCACCATCGGCAGGTTGTCCATGATGTTGGCCGCCGGTTTGCTCTCGGCCATCGTCTTGGACTTGGGCAGCACCACCAGGCTGGAGGGGGCCATGCCGAAGCTGCAGGTGAGGTTGGCGCCGAGGGTGACCATGAGGCCCATGACGAGGCTCGCTTTCTTGCACTGGTGGCGGGTCGGGCTTGCGGCGGCCGGGCGGCGGCCGATCGGTGGATATGCCCATCGGTTCCCGCTCCGCCGGCACAAGCACTCGCCGTGCTCCGGCGGCCAAGGCCGCCTCCGACGCTGCCCTGTTCCCGGCTCAGCCGGTCGGGGCCTGGCGCCGGCTGGCCGAGCTGCTGTTGCAGCGCGAGGTCCTGGCCGCCCGGGTTCGGCGGGGTGGTCCGGTGGCCCTGGCGGCCGAGCCGGCCCGGGGCCCCGAGGTCGACCGTCTGGTGGAGAGCCTCCTCCTCGACGGCACCGGCGGTTCCCTCGACGACACCCTGGCCGCCCGGCGCCGGCGTCTGGACGAGGTGGACGCCGGATTCGCCGACCCCGTTGCGTCGGCCCGGCGGGCTCTCGACGACGAGCTGTCCGGTGACGGCGTGTTCGCCATCCTGGCGGCCAATGCCGGCCTCGACCGGAAAGCGGCCGAGATGCTGGGTCTCCTGGTGGCGGTGGAGCTCGACCTGTCCCTCCAGCGCCTGGCGGCCTGGCTCCATGACGGCGCGCCGTCCCGCCGCCTCACGCTCGGTCTGCTCACCCGCCTGACCGGCAGCCCCCCGGCGACGGGTGCCGGGGACGACGGCACCGGGCTGGCGGCGGTGGCGCCCGAGGGCGCGCTGGTCCGGGCCGGCTACGTCACCGTCGACGACGACGGCCCGTGGGCCGATCGCACGGTGGCGGTGGAACCGGCCGTCATCTGGGCCCTGCTGGGCGACCGGTCACGCGACCCCGACCTACCGGCCGAGCTCGACATCCACCTCGCGGCCGAACCCGGGGATCGGCGGCTCCGGCTGGTGGCCGTGCACGGCGGTGACCGGTGGCGACGGCGCCAGACCGGAGCCGACGCCGCCGGAGCCACCCGCTATCTGGTGGCGGCGGCGCCCGCCACCGAGCGGGCCTGGCGGGCTCTGGTGCGCGAGGCCACGATCCGGGGGTGCGGGGTGGTGCTGGAGGTGGACCGGCCGGGCGACGCCGGCACGGCCTGGGGCGGCGCCCTCGGCCCCGAGGCCCGGCGCTGGCTGGAGCGGGCCAGCCATGTGGTGTGGGTGCTGTCGTCGACGGCCCAACTCCCGCTGGACAGCCTGCCCCGGCGGCCGTGGCGCGAGCTGGAGGCGTCCGACGAGCCGGCCGGGCCCGACGAGTGGGCCGAGCTGTTGCCGGGGGCCGAGGTGGGACGCCATCCCCTCTCGGCCGACCAGATCCGCCAGGTGTCCAGGGCCTACGGCGCAGTGGGGGGTGACCTCGACGCCGCCGTGCGCCGCCTGGCCAGCGGGGCCATCGACCGGCTGGCCCGCCGGGTCCGCCCCCGACGCACCTGGGACGACCTGGTTCTCCCGGCCGGCCGGCGGGCCGAGCTGGCCGAGGTGGTGTCCCGTTACCGCCACCGGGCCCTGGTCCACGGCACCTGGGGCTACCGGCTGGGCCAGGCCAACGGCGTGGTGGCGTTGTTCCACGGGCCGTCGGGCACCGGCAAGACCCTGTCGGCCGAGATCATCGCCCACGATCTGGGGCTCGACCTGTTCACGATCGACCTGTCGGCCATGGTGTCGAAGTACATCGGGGAGACCGAGAAGAACCTGGAGGAGGTCTTCGACGCGGCGTCGGCGGCCAACGTGGTGCTCCTGTTCGACGAGGCCGACAGCCTGTTCGGCAAGCGGTCGGAGGTCAACGAGGCCAAGGACCGCTACGCCAACATCGAGGTGTCGTACCTGCTGCAGCGGATCGAGCGCTACGAGGGGATCGCCATCCTCACCACCAACCTGCTGAAGAACATCGACCAGGCGTTCCTGCGCCGGATCGACGTGCTGGCCGAGTTCGCCCTGCCCGAGCCCGACGAGCGCCTCGCCCTGTGGCGCCTGGGTTTCCCCCCCACCGCCCCGCTGGGAGCCGACGTGGACCTGGAGGCGCTGGCCGACCGGTTCAAGCTGGCCGGCGGCAACATCCACTCGGTGTGCCTCACCGCCGCCTTCCTCGCCGCCGAGGCCGGCGGTGTCATCACCATGACCGAGGTGGTGGAGGGTCTGAAGCGGGAGTACGCCAAGCTGGGCCGCCTCCGCACCACCGAGGAGTTCGGCCCCTGGCTCAGTTGAGCCCGGGGCTGCCGATCACCTCGCTGCTCAGGGCATGCCGAAGACGATCATCACCTCGGTACTCGGGAGGTGGGGGACGCCCTTCGGATATGCCTTCGTCTCGCCCTCGCCGTCGGTGACCCAATCGACGAAGTCGTTGAACGCGGATTCCGACCATTTCGGGGAGCCGCCGAAGCAGCCGTTGTTCGTGGCCCAGCCCTTGCCTCCCCCAACCGAGAGCATCGTGTGCTTGGAGGCGATGAACAGATCGGCTTCGCTCTTGGCGTTGTAGTCACGCCGCATGAAGTTCACGACGGCCCCGTCGGGGATAGCGCCCGCTGCCGCCGCATTGCCGACCACCGTGCCGCCGAGATCCTGGAGCGCGTGCCCGTCCACGTCCTTTCCCAGCTTCTTCAGCACATAGGCGACCGAATCGTGGCACACCCTGCCGTCGATCTCGGCCTTCTCCTGGTCGCTCAAAGCCGCCTGATCGATGACCGAGCGCCGGACGGTGGAACGGGCCGTGGCGGCACCCTGCTGGACGACATGGGTGAGCTCGTGGGCCAGGAGGTGCTGACCATCGGAGGACTCGGGCTTGAACTGGCCCGGGGCGAACCGGATGTCGGATCCCGTGGTGTAGGCCCGGGCGCCGATATCGGCCGCTGCCGGGTTCTCACTCACCCTCACGGCCGAGAAGTCGGCTCCGAAGGCGCCCTCCATCGTGGCCCGGACCGGCTCGGGCAGCGGCGATCCGCTCCCCGCCGTGAGGCGGGCCTCCAACTCGGCGTCGACGGCGCCGCCCTCGGCTCCGATCACCGAGCTGCGGGCGATGCGGGAGCCTTGGAGGGGTTCTTCTTCCTCCATCCGGGCGATGCGGGAGCCCTGGGTCGGCAGTTCCTCCTCCTCCGGGCCGCTCATCCGGCTGATCGAATCGACCCGGGCGGCCATCGCCTGCGGGCCGCCGCTGGTCTGGATGGCGGCGATCACCCGGTCGGCGGTGGCTTCGGCCTCGACCTCCATCGGGTCGTCGACGGGCCCCACCTCGAGCCGGGCCTGGATGGGGCGGCGGACCCGGGCGGCGGGCGCCTCGGCTGAGGCCCGCCGCTGGCGATCGTGACTGCTCATGGACTTCCCATCGGCTCCTCCGGCTGGCGACATGAGAGCGACAGGGGGTCACCGGCAGTCCTCACCGGTCCCGGACATCCCGCCGGGAATCCGGATCCGGGCGGATGGCTACCGATCAGGATCCGGTGGCGGGAACGGTGCCGTCTCCCGCCTCGGCGCCGGGGGCGGCCAGGGAGCGGGTCTGGGGGCTGGTCGACACCAGGATGCAGACCACCTCCCGGTCCTCTTCGTCCTGCCACGAGGCCAGCGAGGGATAGAGGTAGGTGAACTGGACGTCGCTGTCGAGGTAGGGGACGCCCACATAGTCCTCGAAGGCCCCCAGGCACATGCCGTCGGAGGCCGACGACAGCTCGCTCGGGCCGGGGTAGACGTCGAAGCCGGTCACCTCACCGACATGGAACACCTCGTGGCGGTGGGGTTGGGCGCAGGGAACGGCGGCCAGGTCGGTGATCTGGGCGGCGGTGGCCTCGCTGGCCTCCAGATCGAGGCAGTCGCCCACCCGAACGCCGAAGACGTCGACGGCGCCCGGAGACACGATGGCCCCGTCCTCCCGTTCGGCCTCGTCGGGACCGCCTGAGCAGCCGGTGGCGGCCGGCAGCATCAGGAGGGCGACGAGGGACAGGAGGGCCGGGGCGGGAACCAGGCGGCGCATCGTTGCGACAGTAGCCTGGAGAACCTTCCGTTCCGGGGAGACCGGCCCGGTGTGGTCGAACCGAAGTGAGGAGACATCGACCACACCGGGCGCTGGTGGGCGCCTGGCCACGGCGCTCTCCGATGCTCAGGCCAGTGCGGCCTCGAGCGACGGCTCGTTGCTGTATCCGGGTGCTCCGTGCTCCACGACGTCGAGGCCCTCGACCTCTTCCGCCGCGTCAACCCGGAGGCCGATGGTGGCCTTGATGGCCATGAACAGGGCGCCGGCGGCGACGGCGACGAACACGGCCACACTGACCACGCCGATGATCTGGCTCACCAGCTGGTCGACACCGCCACCGTAGAACAGGCCCTGCTTCCAGAACCCCTCGGCGTCAGCGGTGGCGAACAGCCCCACACAGATGGTGCCGAACGCCCCGCACACCCCGTGGACCGAGACGGCACCGACCGGGTCGTCGATCTTGAGCTTCTCGAAGAAGAAGACCGAGAAGACCACGAGCACACCGGCCAGCCCGCCGATGATCACCGAGCCCTCCGTGCTCACCGCGGCGCACCCGGCGGTGATGCCCACGAGCCCCGCCAGCATGCCGTTGGCCGTCATCGAGACATCGGGCTTCTTGGTCTTGGCCCAGATCGTGATCATGGCCGAGACGGCTCCGGCCGCAGCTGCCAGGGTGGTGTTCACGGCGATACCGCCGATGGCGCCGTCGGCCGCCAGCTCGGAGCCGGGGTTGAATCCGTACCAGCCGACGAGGAGCACGAACGTTCCGAGGACGGCGAAGGGGATGTTGTGACCGAGGATCGCCTTGGGGCGGCCGTCGGCGTCGTACTTGCCGATCCGGGGGCCGATGATCAGTGCACCCATGAGCGCCGCCACCCCGCCGGTCATGTGGACCAGGGTGGAGCCGGCGAAGTCATGGAACGGGGTGCTGAGCTGGTACAGCCAACCCCCGCCCCACTGCCAGTGGACGACGATGGGGTAGATGACAGCCGAGATGAAGATGCTGTACACGAAATAGGCCTTGAACTTGGTCCGCTCGGCCATGGCTCCCGACACGATGGTGGCCGCCGTCGCGGCGAACGCCACCTGGAACAGGAAGAACACGGGTAGCGACAGCGTCCCGTAGGTGAAGGCCCCGTCGCCGAGGAAGAAGCCCTTGTAGCCGATGAAGTCGTTGCCTTCGCCGAAGGCGAAGGCGAAGCCCACGGCGAAGAAGGCCAGCACGCCGGCGCAGAAGTCCATCATGTTCTTCATCATGATGTTGGCCACGCTCTTGGCCCGGGTGAGACCCGCTTCCACCAGGGCGAACCCGGCCTGCATGAAGATCACCAGCACAGCCGACAACAGCACGAACACGTTGTCGAGGTAGGTCTGGGTGTCGACGGTTTCCGCCGACTGGGCGAAGGCCGGTGTCGCCAGCAGTAGTGGACCGGCCAGTCCGGCCAGTCCGATGAGTGCCACGCGCCTACGTGTCATTGGGTCTCCTCCTGAAACGTCGAACGCCCGGGCCGCGGCGGGATGGCTACGGCTCGGGCGTTGGGGTGAAGGTGGGCAACTGACACGGAGGTCTCCATCGGGACGCGACTGAACATCGTGCCGACCAGACTTCCCGGCTCACCTGGTTGGACACCGTAGGAAGGTGCTGTGAACGGGCGATCACCGGACTATGAACGCAGGGTTTCGGGTTCGGCGTCGGCTGGCCCCGCCGATCGGGCGGTCAGGCGGTGGCGGCGATCACGGCCAGGGCCAGCAGGGCGAGGTTCCGCAGCAGGGTGGTGGGGGAGATCGGCCGGCTCGACAGCGCGCCGAAGCAGTTGCAGCTCACGGGCCGGCCCGATCGCAGCACTCGCACCAGCACGGTGGTGAACGCCACCAGGAGGGCGAAGGCCGCCATCCCACCCCACGCCGGTGTCACCACCAGGAGCCCGGCCACCACGAGCTCGGCCGCCGGGACGGCCCAGGCCAGCACGCCCGGTGCGACCAGGCCGAGCGAGGCCAACTCGTCGCCCGTCGCTCCCCGCCGGGCCAGCTTCGCCCCCGCCGCCACCACGAGCACGGCGGCCAGCACCAACGCCGCCGCTCGGGCCGCGGTCACGGCAGGCTCCTGCTGGCCGCCGCCGGGGTGGGAGCGGCCAGCACCAACGCCGCCGCTCGGGCCGCGGTCACGGGTTGCCGTTGCGGCGACGGTCGAGGCGGTCGGCTCCGGCGTCGATGCCCGGGAGCTGTGGTTGCACGGCCGACCCCCGGAGCGCCGCCAGCTCCAGCACGAGGTCCTCCACCTGATCCCAGCCCGACACCCGGGGCCCGTCGAGATCCTTGTTGTAGGGCTGGTCGAACACGATCACGGTGTTGCCGGCGGCCCGTAGCGCCTCCACGTTGTGGGGGGCGTCGTCGATGTAGACGTCGGCCCCCACGTCGGGCTTGTTGCCCAGGAAGCACAGGTCCCGGTAGGGCACCCGGGCTTCGTCGAGCCAGGTCACCGTGTCCGACACGACCTGGGCATGGCCCCAGTTCACGTACAGCCGGTGGGTGATGATGCGGATCCACACGCCGGCGTCGGACAGCCGCCACAGCGTCTCGGCGCAGCCCTCGAAGGCCGGCAGATCGCGGAACATGTGGTCCTCGGTGACGGCCCGGCGGTGGAGGCGAGCGAACTCGTCGGCGTCGAGGCCCCACTCCTCGAACCCCCAGGACCGCTCCATGGGCAACTCCTCGGGCCGGATGCCCCGGTCGGCCGCCACCACCCGGCGGAACCCGCCGGTGTAGTCGGCGCACACCCCGTCCAGGTCCACTCCGAACACGAACGCCTGCTGCACCCGTTCGACCCTATCCATCCCACCTGGGATCGCTGCTGCACGGGGTCAACAGCGCCAGGCGGGAAGCATCGCCCACGGCAGTGTTATGCCCCCGAGCGACTGGGACGATACGCTATGGATGCTCGCCACAGCTTGTCGCACCAGTTCTCGCGGCAGTCATCGGCGCGCGTGCGGAACCGAACCTGGTGAGGGCGAAACAGGTCACCCATGAGCAACCTGCCGATAGAACTCCGGAACACGTCACCCTGGCCGTGGCGCGCCAACGCCACCGTCCTGGCGGCGCTCGCGCTGGTCGCCTACATGCTGGCCACAGGCCAGCCGGGCAATCTCGGGGCGACGGTCCAGCACGAGCTGAGAGGCCCGCTGCTGTTCCTCGTCTCCGCCCAGTCGCTCGTGATCATCCCGCTGATCTTCCTGGCCGAGCGGGTGATCCCGGCCGACCCGACGCAGAGGAGCTTCAGCCCGTCGGTCATCGTCGACGGGTTCATGATGATGGTCATGTTCCCGGCCACGCACGGCCTGGCCATCGTCGCCACCCAGCCGCTCGGGCGCTGGCTCGACGCCCACGCCGGCTTCCTCGTCCTCGACGCCACGCGCAGCTGGCCGCTGTGGCCTTCGGTGATCCTGGGCGTGTTGATCGGCGACCTCGGCGCCTACGTGGTGCACCTGATCAAGCATCAGGTGCCGCTGTTCTGGCGGTTCCACGCCGTCCACCACTCCCAGGTGCACCTCACCTACTTCACCACCAACAAGATCCACCCCTTCGACTATCTGATCGAGCACGCCGTGCTCTTCGTCCCGTTCTTCTTCCTCCTCCCCGAGGTGACCGAGCAGCCCCGGGCGGTCACCGTCCTCGGCCTGGCCCTGCTCTGGTTCCGGGCCCCGCAGCACGCCAACGTGCGTGTGAACCTCGGCCCGCTGCGCTGGTTCATGGTGTCGCCCCAGAACCACCGCATCCATCACTCGGCCGATCCGGCCCACTACAACTCGAACTACTCGAGCCTGTTCACCTGGGACCGGCTGTTCGGCACCCAGCATCCCGACGACGTCTCGTATCCTGCAACCGGCATCGGTGATCCCGAGTACCCCGAGCCCCGGTCGTACCGGCCCCGGGACCTGTTGAGCAGCGTGACCGCGCAACTGCTCTACCCGTTCTCGACGCGGCGGAGCTGAGGGCAGGGGCCGGCCGGACGGGCAAATGGCTCCGGGGTCGCACGCGACCGGCCGCCATCCCGACATGCTGGGAACCGTGATCTCTGCTGAGCGTCCCTCCCGCTCCCTCCGCCCGCCGGTGGCCGCCCTGGTGGTGGGCCCCGGCCACGTCGATCAGTCGGAGGCCGGCCCCCTGGCCCAGGCCCGGCTGTTCGGTTTCGACGTCGAGCGGATCGAGCAGTTCCGGCTCTACCACCTCGAGGGCGATCTCTCGGCCGACGACCTCGACCGCCTGGCCGGCGCCCTGCTGACCGAGCCGGTGGGCCAGTGGTGGTCCACGGCCGAGGAGCATCTCGCCGCCGTGGCCGGGCAATCCGAAGGTTCGGGGGGCACCGGTCGCCGGGTGGTGGAGGTCGGCCTGCGCCCGGGGGTCACCGATCGGGAAGGCGCCGAGCTGGTGCGGGCGTCGCGCCAGCTGGGCTTCGACGTGCAGGCTGCGTCGGTGGCCCGGCGCCTGGTGGTCACCGGCCGTCTCACGGAGGCCGAGCTCGCCGCGCTGGCCTCCGGTGTTCTCCACAACGAGGTGGTGGAGCGGTGGGCCGAGGGCCTGCTGGAGCCGGCCTTCACCGACCCCGAGGCCAAGTCGCCCGGCACCGACCGCCTGGCGGTGCGCCATGCGGTCGACGACGAGTTGATGGCGGTGAGCCGGGGTCGCCGGCTCGGGCTGTCGCTGCCCGAGATGCGGGCCGTGGCCGAGCAGTTCCGCCTCCTGGACCGGGAACCGACCGATGCCGAGCTGGAGACGATCGCCCAGACCTGGAGCGAGCACTGCTCCCACAAGACGTTCCGGGCCCGGATCACGTTCGACGACCCGGCGCTGGCCCCGGTCGACGGGCTCCTCAACACCTTCCTGCGGGCCGCCACCGACCGGATCGACGCCCCCTGGGTCCGCAGCGCCTTCGTCGACAATGCCGGCATCGTCGCCTTCGACGACCACCACGACCTGGCCATCAAGGTCGAGACCCACAACCACCCCTCGGCGCTGGAACCCTTCGGCGGCGCCAACACCGGGGTCGGGGGCGTGGTGCGCGACATCCTCGGCGTGTCGGCCAAGCCGGTGGCCGTCACCGACGTGCTGTGCTTCGGCCCGCTCGATCTCGATCCGGCCGAGGTGCCGGCCGGCGTGCTCCACCCCCGCCGGATCCGCTCCGGAGTGGTGGCCGGCGTGGGTGACTACGGCAACAAGATCGGGGTGCCCACGGTGGCCGGCGCCATCGTCCACGACCCCAGCTACACCACCACCCCCCTGGTGTTCGCCGGCTGCGTGGGCCTGTTGCCCCACGGCTCCCACCGCACCCGGCCCCAGGCCGGCGACGCCGTGGTGGTCCTGGGCGGGGCCGTGGGCCGCGACGGGGTGGGCGGGGCCACGTTCTCGTCGCAGTCGATGGGGGCCGAGACGGCCGACATCGCCGGTTCCTCGGTCCAGATCGGTGACCCCCTCGTGGAGAAGGGCCTGATCGACGTGGTGGTGGCGGCCCGCGACGCCGGCCTCTACAACGCCATCACCGACTGCGGCGCCGGCGGCCTGTCGTCGGCCGTGGGTGAGATGGCCGAAGGGCTGGGGGCCGACGTCGACCTGGCGCTCGTGCCCCGGAAATACCCGGGCCTCGCCCCGTGGGAGGTCTGGCTGTCGGAGGCCCAGGAGCGCATGGTGCTGGCCTGCCCCGATCCCGCCGCCGTGCTGACCCTGGCCGCCCGGTGGCAGGTGGGGGCCGACGTGATCGGCCGGTTCACGGGCGACGGGCGCCTCGTGGTGCGCGACGGGAACGACGTGGTGGTGGATCTCGACACCGGGTTCCTCCACGACGGCCGCCCTCCGCTCGAGTTGAAGGCCGCCGTGCTCGCCCCCGGCCGCCCGCCCCGCCGGTCCCCGGCCACCGACCCCGGGGCCGCCCTGCTGGCCCTGCTGGCCCACCCCTCGATCCGGTCCAACGAGGCCGTGGTCCGCACGTTCGACCACGAGGTGCTGGGCGGCACGGTGATCCGCCCCTACGGCGGGGTGGCGGGCGACGCCCCGGCCGACGGCACGGTGCTCGTGCCTCCCGGCACCCCCGGCCCCCGGGGCTACGCCATCGGCGTGGGGGTGAACGTGGTGCTCGGCCGCTACGACACCGAGGCCATGGCCTGGGCCACCGTCGACGAGGCGGTACGCAACGCCGTCGCCTCCGGCGCCGACCCGGCCCAGCTCAGCCTGCTCGACAACTTCTCGTGGGGCAATCCCACCGACCCCACCACGCTGGCCCAGCTGGTGGCCGCCTGCCGGGGCTGCCACGACGCAGCCGTGGCCTACGGCGCCCCCTTCGTGTCGGGCAAGGACTCGCTCTACAACGAGTTCGTGGGGCCCGACGGCAAGCCCGACCCCGTCACCCCCACCCTGGTCATCACCGCCCTCGGCCTGGTGCCCGACGTCGAGCGCGCCCCCGTCACCGGCGTGACAGCCCCCGGTCACGACGTCTGGCTCGTGGGCCCGCTGGCCGGCGCCCTCGGGGGCAGCCACCTCGACGACGTGCTGGGGGCCGATCACGGTGGCCCGGTCCCGGCCCCCGACCCGGACGCCCCGGCCCGCCACCGGGCGGTGCACGCCGCCATCGCCGCCGGCCTGGTCCGCAGCGCCCATGACCTGGCCGAGGGCGGCCTGGCCGTCGCCACCGCCGAATGGGCCCTGGGCGGCCGCCTGGGCCTGCGCCTGCTCGACGGCGAGGCGACCGGCGCCACGGCAGCTGACGCTGCGGATGACGCAGTGGATGTCGCAGCGGATGACGCAGTGGGCGACGAGGTGCTGTTCGGCGAGGGGCCGGCCCGCTACCTGCTGGAGGTGGCCCCGGCCGACCGGGTCCGTCTGGCGGAGCTGATCCCCGACGCCAGGCGGATCGGCGTCACCACCGCCGAGCCGGTGGTGAGCATCGGCGGCGGCGCCCTCCACGTGGAGCTCGACGCCGTCCGCACCGCCTACGTCCACCCGGGGGGAGACCTCACGGCCGCCCCCGCCTCCACGACGAGCCCCGAGGGAGATGCATGATGAGCGACGGCGCAGCACGAGTGGGGCAGCCGTCGGTGCTGATCCCGGTGGCTCCTGGCACCAACCGCAACCAGGAGCTGGCCGACGCCTTCGAGCGGGCCGGGGCCCGCACCACCCAGATCCCCCTGGCCGCCCTTCGCCAGGGCGAGACCAAGCTCGTCGACCATCAGATCCTCGCCCTGCCCGGTGGCTTCTCCTACGGCGACGCCCTCGGCGCCGGCCGGCTCCTCGGCCTCGACATCACGAGCTGGCTCGGCGACCAGCTCCAGGAGGCGGTCAGCCGCCACATGCCGATCATCGGGATCTGCAACGGGTTCCAGGCCCTCGTGGCCGCCGGGCTCCTCCCCGGAGGGGGCCAGCCGGCGGCTCTGGTGGCCAACGAGTCCGGTCGGTTCGAGTGCCGCTGGGTCACCCTCGCTCCCGGCCCGGCGCCTTCGCCCTGGCTCGACGGCCTCAGCGAGCCCATCCGGTGCCCGGTGGCCCACGGCGAGGGCCGCCTCGCCGTGGCCGACCCGGTGGCGGTGGAGGGCCACGTGGCGTTCCGCTACCTCGACGACACCGGCGCCGCCGCCGACGGCCGCTACCCCCACAACCCCAACGGATCGGTGGGCGACGTGGCCGGCCTGGTGGACACGACCGGGCTGGTGCTCGGCCTCATGCCCCATCCCGAGGACCACGTGGACCCCCGCCAGGACCCCCAGCGGGGCCGGCGCCGTGACGGGCTGGCGCTGGGCCTGTTCCAGGCCGGGGTGCGGGCCGTCGCCGCCTGATCGGCGAGCTGAATCCCACCTGACGCTGCCTGACACCGTACGCCGGACCCCGCTGGATGTTTTCCGGTGAAATGTGGCCGGATCCACCGGAACTGGCGGCGAAAGCAACCATGATGGAGACATGGATTCCCGGGCCGTGTTGGAGACCCTCGACCTCGATCTCCCCGACCACCACAGCGGCAAGGTGCGGGAGAGCTGGCGCCTCGCCGGCGGGCACCGGTTGCTCGTGACCACCGATCGGATCAGCGCCTTCGATCGCGTGATCGGCACCGTCGAGCACAAGGGCCAGGTGCTGAACCAGCTGTCGGCCTGGTGGTTCGACCGCACGGAGGACATCGTGGCCAACCACGTGATCTCGGTGCCCGATCCCAACGCCCTGGTGGCGGTGGACGCCACACCCCTCCCGGTGGAGGTGGTGGTGCGGGGCCGCCTCACCGGCAGCACGTCCACCTCGCTCCTGCCCCGCTACGAGGCGGGTGAGCGGGTGCTCTACGGCCACCGGCTGCCCGAGGGGCTCACGGCCCACGGTCCGCTACCCGAGCCCATGATCACCCCCACCACCAAGGAGTCGGGCGGCGCCCACGACCGGCCGGTCACCATCGACGAGGTGGTCGACTTGGGGCTGGTGGAGCCCGGTCTGTGGACCCAGGTCCAGAAGGCGGCGATCGACCTGTTCGCCCGGGGCACGGAGATCGCGGCCGGTGCCGGCTTCGTCCTGGCCGACACGAAGTACGAGTTCGGGCTGGGGCCCGGCGGCGAGCTGCTCCTGATCGACGAGGTGCACACCCCCGACTCGTCCCGGTTCTGGGCGGTCGACTCCATGGATGACCGCATCCGGGCCGGTCTCGCACCCGAGAGCTACGACAAGGAGCCGGTGCGCCTGGCCCTCAAGGCCGCCGGCTACTCCGGTTCGGGCCCCGTGCCCCACCTCCCCGAGGCCGTTCTGGCCGACACCTCGGCCCGTTACGTGGAGCTCTACGAGCGGCTCACCGGCTTGGCCTTCGAGCCCGGCGAGCGGCCCATCGCCGAGCGGATCGCCGCCAATCTGGCCCCGCTGGCCGGGCAGTGACAGTCTCCTCGATGGCCACTGTCGCCACCGGGGACAGTCCGTCGAACGACAGTGTGCTGAACCGAAGTCGTCATCGTGTGACCTCACACGGAAAGGGGTAGGCCCGTGCGGGTAGTCATCCTGTCGGGATCGCCGCGTGACAGCGGCTGGGTCGATCAGATCGCCGGGGTGCTGGATCGCCTGGACGTACCGGTGATCCGCCGGGTCGGCTCGGCCCACCGCGTTCCCGAGCACGTGCTGAGCCTTCTCCGCCAGTACGACGGTGAGCCGGAGCCCACGGTGTTCATCACGGTGGCCGGCATGAGCGACGCCCTTTCGGGGCTGAGCGACGCCAACGTCGTGTCGCCCGTGATCGCCTGCCCGCCCCGGTCCGACGCCTTCGCCGGCCTCGACGTGCTGTCCAGCCTCCGTACCCCGCCCGGCGTGGCGCCGATCGTGGCGCTGGAGCCGGGCAACGCCGCCCTGGCGGCGGCGAAGATCCTGGGTCTGCACGACGCCGACCTGCGGCTGCGCATCTCGGCCTATCAGGCCGAGATGGCCAACCGGGTGCTCGACGGCGACGCCGAGCTGAGCGGTGGGGTCCGGGCGTGAGCGGCATCGAGATCGGTGCGGCCGACACGAACACAGACTCCGACAGCCCGAAGGAAGAATGCGGGGTCATCGCCGTCGACACGATGAGTGACGACGCCGCCCGCCTCAGCTTCTTCGGTCTCTACGCCCTCCAGCACCGGGGCCAGGAGGCGGCCGGCATCGCCGTGGCCGACGGCCGGGCCGTGCGCATCCACAAGGGCCAGGGCCTGGTGGCCCAGGTGTTCGAATCGGGCACGCTCGATCCCCTGATCGGCCGGTTCGCCATCGGCCACACCCGCTATTCCACCACCGGTTCCAACTCGGACCGCAACGTCCAGCCCTACGTGGTGGAGACCATGTGGGGCCCCCTGGCGGTGGCCCACAACGGCAACCTGGTCAACGCCGACAAGCTGCGCCAGGAGCTGCTCCAGCGGGGCTTCGGCCTGCAGACGTCGTCGGACTCCGAGGTGCTGGCCCTGATGCTGGCCGGAGCTGAGGGCGAGAGCTGGGAGGAGCGGCTGGCCAACGTGATGCCCCGCTGGGAAGGCGCCTTCTGCCTGGTCGTCCTCACCGGCAACAAGGTGATGGCGGCCCGTGACCCGTGGGGCTTCCGGCCCCTGTCGCTGGGTCAGCTCCCGTCGGGGGGCCACGTGGTGGCGTCCGAGACCGGGGCTCTGCGCACCCTGGGCTGCACCTCGATCAGCGAGGTGGAGCCGGGGGAGATCGTGGTCCTGGGCGGCGGGCTGGCCCGCCGCACCCGGGCCGTGCCGGCCAAACCGACCCAGGCCCGCTGCACCTTCGAGCACATCTACTTCTCCCGGCCCGACGCCACCTGGGACGGCCTGTCGGTCCATCAGGCCCGCCAGAACCTGGGTGAGGAGCTGGCCCGCCAGCATCCGGTCGACGCCGACGTGGTCATCGCCGTGCCGGACTCGTCCACCCCCGCCGCCATCGGCTACGCCAGCGTGTCGGGGATCCCCTACAACGAGGGGTTCGTCAAGAACCGCTACATCGGGCGCACCTTCATCGAGCCCACCGACGAGCTGCGGCGCCAGGGCGTCGCGCTCAAGTTCAACACCCTGCCCGACAACCTGCGGGGCAAGCGGGTGGTCATGGTGGACGACTCGATCGTCCGGGGCACCACCTCGGGGCCGTTGGTTCGCCTGGTGCGGGAGGCCGGGGCCTCGGAGGTGCACGTGCGCATCACCTGCCCGCCCATCGCCCACCCCTGCTTCTTCGGGGTCGACATGGGCACCTACGACCAGCTGATCGCCCACCAGTTGGGCGTGCCCGAGATCTGCGCCCACATCGGGGCCGACAGCCTGGGCTTCCTCTCGGTGGAGCGGATGATGAAGGCGCTGGGCCGCGACGACGGCTACTGCAACGCCTGCTTCACTGGTAGCTACGCGGTACCCGTCCAGCTGACGATGCTGAGCGCCAAGGGCCGCTTCGACGGAGCGTTGGGATGAGCGACGACAAGAGCCTGTCCGTCCTGCTGTTGGGCTCGGGGGCCCGGGAGCACGCCATGGCCGAGGCGATCTCCCGGTCGCCGCTGCTGGGCCAGCTGCTGGTGGCTCCGGGCAACGCCGGCACCGCCCAGTGGAACGTGGATCTCGACGCCAGCTCGAACCTGAAGATCGTCGACTTCTGCGTCCTCAACGGGGTCGACCTGGTGATCGTGGGCCCCGAGGCCCCGCTGGTCGACGGCGTGGCCGACGACCTGGCCCTGGTCGGGATCGCCTGCTTCGGCCCGTCGGCCGGTGCCGCCAAGCTCGAGGGGTCCAAGGCCTTCGCCCGGGAGTTCGCCGCCCGTCACAACATCCCCGGCCCGGTCATTCGCACCTTCCGGGAGGTGGAGCCGGCCCTGGCCTGGCTCGACGAGTTCAACAAGCCGGTGGTGGTCAAGGCCGACGGCCTGGCCGCCGGCAAGGGCGTGATCGTGCCCGAGAGCCGGGTGGAGACCGAGCGGGCCATCTTCGCCTTCCTGGCCGAGCACGCCATGGGCGAAGCGGGCGAGGTGATCCTGCTGGAGCAGCGGCTGGTGGGGGAGGAGGTGTCGCTGTTCGGCATCTCCGACGGCGTGACCCTGGTGCCCCTGATCTCGGCCCAGGACCACAAGCGGGTGGGGGAGGGCAACACCGGCCTCAACACCGGCGGCATGGGCGCCTTCGCCCCGGTGCCCCGGGTCACCCCCGAGCTGGAGGCGGAGCTGACCGAGGTCTTCCTCCGCCGGGCCATCGATGGCATGGCGGCCGAGGGGCAGCCCTACGTGGGCGTGCTCTACGCCGGGATCATGCTCACCGAGGACGGCCCCCGGCTGGTGGAGTACAACTGCCGCTTCGGCGACCCCGAGGCCCAGGCCATCGTGTCGCTGCTGGAATCCGATCTGCTCGAGGTGCTGCACGCCGCCACCACCCGCAGCCTGGCCGATGTGCCGATCAAGCTCAAGCCGGGCACGGCGGCCGCCGTCACCATCGCCGCCGAGGGCTACCCCACCGACCCCCGGATGGGGATCCCGGTGCCGACGTTCACCGAGCGCGAGGGGGTCCGGGTGTTCCACGCCGCCACCCGCATGGAGGGCGATCAGCTGGTGAGCACCGGCGGCCGGGTGTTGAGCGTGGTGGGAACCGGCGCCGACCTGGCCCAGGCCCTGGACCGGGCGTACTCGGTGGTCGACCAGCTCACCGGCGACGGGCTGTTCGCCCGGTCCGACATCGGCTGGCGTCACGCCCCCCGCCCGGCCCGGAAGAAATCGGCCTACGCCGAGGCCGGGGTGAGCTTCGACGCCGGCCTGGCCGCCCACAACCGGCTGGCCCAGGCGGTCAGGACCACCCACGACGAGCGGGTGGTGGCCGGCCACGGCTCCTTCGGTGGCGTGTTCGACGTATCGGCCCTGTCCAAGCTGCGCTCGCCCCTGCTGGTGGCCAGCACCGACGGTGTGGGCACCAAGACGCTCATCACCCGGGAGCTGGGCCGCTGGGAAGACTGCGGGGCCGACATCGTCAACCACTGCATCAACGACGTGTTGGTGCAGGGGGCCCGCCCCCTGTTCTTCCTCGACTCCCTCGGGTCGGCCGTGCTCGAGCCTGAGATCGTGGGCCGCATCGTCGACGGCATGGCGGCCGCCTGCCGGGAGGCCGAATGCGTGCTGCTCGGCGGCGAGACGGCCGAGATGCCCGACATGTTCAACGCCGGCTCGGTCGACGTGATCGGCACCATGGTGGGCTACGTCGACCGGCCCAAGCTGCTCCCCACCGACGCCATCGCCCCCGGCCACAAGCTGGTGGGCCTCGCCTCCTCCGGCCTGCACACCAACGGCTACTCGCTGGCCCGCAAGGTGTTCTTCGGCATGGATCTCACCGAACCCCTGCCCGGCGGTACCGGCGAGTCCATCGGCGACGCCCTGCTGGCCGTCCACCGGTCGTATCTCAAGCCGCTCAGCGCCGCCCTGGAAGCGGGCCTGATCGACGGGATGGCCCACATCACCGGCGGCGGCTTCGTCGACAACATCCCCCGCGTCCTGCCCCCGGGCTGCGGGGCCGCCATCGACTCGTCGGCCTGGCGCCGGCCCGTGCTGTTCAACTACCTGATCTCCCGCAGCGGGATGACCGACGACGAGGCCCACCGGGTCCTGAACTGCGGCGTCGGGATGGTGGTGGTCGTCGCTCCCGACCAGGTCGACGAGCTGCAGGCCGCCATACCCGAGCCGACCTGGGTGATCGGCGAGGTCACGATGGGCCGGAGCGTGAGCATCAAGTGAGCGAGGGTCGGCCCCGCCTGGTGGTGCTGGTGTCGGGATCGGGCACCAACCTCCAAGCAGTGATCGACGCCTGTGCCCAGGGTCAGCTCGACGCCACCGTGGCCGCCGTCGTGTCCAACGTGGCCTCGGCCTACGCCCTGGAGCGGGCGGCGGCGGCCGGCATCCCCACCGTGGTGCTGCGCCACGGGGGCCGCGATCGGGCCCGCTACGACCAGGAGCTGGCCGACCTGGTGGCCGGCTACGAGCCCGATCTGGTCGTGCTCGCCGGTTGGATGCGGATCCTCACCGGCGCCTTCCTGTCCCGTCACCCCACGATCAACCTGCACCCGGCCCAGCCCGGTGCCTTCCCCGGCGTCGGCGCCATCGAGGCCGCCTTCGGGGCCTGGCAGCGGGGTGAGGTCGAGGCCGGGGGCGTGATGGTGCACCACGTTCCCGACGAGGGGGTCGACAACGGCCCCGTGATCGTGTGGGAGCCGGTACCGTTGCGGCCGGGCGACACCCTCGATGCCTTCACCCAGCGGGTCCACGGGGTGGAGCACCGCCTCCTGGTGTCCGCCATCGCCCAGGTGCTCGGCACCGATCTCCGCCGTCAAGCCCCACCCCCAGCCATACTGCCCGGGAGGTAACCCCCATGTTGTCCCTGCCCAACACCGAGCTGTTCGCCGGTCGGGACGCCCTGACGTTCGACGACGTGCTGGTGGTCCCCGGGTGGAGCGAGGTGCTGCCGTCCGAGGCGTCGACCGCCACCACCATCGCCGGGATCGATCTCCACCTGCCGCTGCTGTCGGCGGCCATGGACACCGTCACCGAAGCCCCGCTGGCCATCGCCCTGGCCCGGGAGGGCGGACTGGGCATCCTCCACCGAAACATGTCGATCCTGGAGCAGGCCGACCAGGTGGACCGGGTGAAGCGGTCGCAGGCGGGGATGATCACCGCCCCGGTGAGCCTCGGCCCCAACGCCACCCTGGCCGACGCCGAGGCGCTCATGTCCCGCCACAGCATCTCCGGGGTGCCGATCACCGACGACAGCGAGCGGCTGGTGGGCATCCTCACCAACCGCGACATCCGGTTCTGCACCGAGGCCGAGTACCACCGGCCGGTCACCGACTTCATGACCTCCCGCAACCTGGTGACGGCCCCGGTGGGCACGTCGCTGGAGGACGCGGTGCACATCCTGCACGAGCACCGCATCGAGAAGCTGCCCCTGGTCGACGGCCAGGGACGGCTCCGGGGCCTGATCACGGTGAAGGACATCACCAAGCGGGTGCAGAAGCCCCACGCCACCCTCGATCCCGAGGGGCGCCTCCGGGTGGGGGCCGCCATCGGGGTCAACGACGCCATGGAGCGGGCCGAGGCCCTGGCCCACGCTGGGGTCGACGCCCTGGTCATCGACACCGCCCACGGGCATTCCCGGGGTGTGGTCGACACGGTGGCCAACGTGAAGCAGAAGTGGCCCGAGATCGTCGTGATCGGCGGCAACGTGGTCACCCGGGAGGGTGTTCAGGCGCTGGTGTCGGCCGGGGCCGACGTGGTCAAGGTGGGCGTGGGGGCCGGGTCCATCTGCACCACACGGATCGTGGCCGGGGCCGGCATGCCCCAGCTCACCGCGATCTACGAGTGCGCCACGGCGGCGGCCGATCTGGGGGTGCCGGTGATCGCCGACGGCGGGATCGTCACCTCGGGCGACATCGTCAAGGCCTTCGCCGCCGGGGCGGCGGCCGTGATGCTGGGCAACGCCCTGGCCGGGGTCGACGAGGCCCCCGGAGACCTGGAACTGGTCGACGGCTCGATGTGGAAGACCTACCGGGGCATGGGTTCGGCCGGGGCCATGAAGGGCCGGGCCGCCGACCGCTACGCCGGCGGCCAGATGGGGGCCCCGGGGGCCGGTGGGCCCGATCATGGGGGCAAGCACGTCCCCGAGGGGGTGGAGGCCCGGGTCCGCTACGCCGGCGCCCTGTCGAAGCTGGTGAGCCAGCTGGCCGGCGGTCTCCGCTCGGGTATGGGATACGCCGGCGCCGCCGACCTGAACGAGCTGCGCACCGCCACCCGCCTGGTCCGGGTGACCGGGGCCGGGCTGCGGGAGAGCCACCCTCACGATGTGCAGGTGGTGACCGACTCCCAGTGGTAGCCCCTGGGGTGGGTACGATCGCCGGAATGTCGACCCTGGTCTGCTTCCACGCCCACCCCGACGACGAGTCGCTGTCGACCGGGGGTCTGATGGCCAAGGCGGCGGCCGCCGGCCACCGGGTGATCCTCGTCACCGCCACCCGGGGCGAGCAGGGCGAGCCCCAGCCCGGTGTGCTGGCTCCGGGCGAGCCGTTGTGGCAGCGCCGGGTGCAGGAGCTGGGCCGAGGCGGCCGAGGTCCTGGGGCCGAGCCGCCCCGGTTCCTCGGTTACGAGGACTCGGGAATGATGGGCACCCCGGCCAACGACAACCCGGCCTGCTTCTGGCGGGCCGACGTGAGCGAGGCGGCCGACCGGCTGGCCGCAATCCTGGCCGAGGTCGAGGCCGACGTGCTCACGATCTACGACCCCCACGGCCTCTACGGCCATCCCGACCACATCCAGGTGCACCGGGTGGGCCGCCTGGCCGGGGAGCGGGCCGGCCTGACCCACGTCTACGAGGCCACGGTGGGACGGGAGCGGGCCATGAACGGGTTCAAGGCGATGGCGGCCGAGATGGAGGCCCGGGGTCTCGAAGGCTCCAACATCGACGACATCCCCGACTTCGGCGTGCCCGAAGCCGACCTGGCCTACCTCGTGGACGTGTCGGCCCACACCAGAGCCAAGCGGGAGGCGTTGGCCCGCCACCGGAGCCAGGTGTCGGTGGAGAACGGGTTCCTGTCCCTGCCCGACGAGTACTACAACCAGATGTTCGCCCTCGAGCACTTCGCCCTGCCCGGCGTGTTCGGCAACGGCGGGCCCCAGCTGGTCGAGCTCCTGCCCGGGTTGTAGCCGGCTGACCTCACGCCCCGGTGGTGGCCGCCCGGCGTTCCAGCGGCAGGAGGACGGCGGCGGCCACCAGGGCCAGCACCATGGCGATCACCAGGGTGGGGGTGTAGTCGTAGGCGTCGATCAGGCGGCCCATCAGGGGTGGCCCGATGAGGCCTCCGATGCCGGCTGACGTGTAGAGGGCGCCGAGGATGGCGCCCAGGCCGATCGTGCCGAACAGCTCGGCCGCCACCGCCGGGGCCAGGGCGATGAAGCCGCCGTAGGACACCCCCATCACCACGGCGAACGCCAGGAGGGCGACGTAGCTGTGGCCCACCAGCACCCAGATGAGGAAGCTGGCACCGTTGACGGCGATGCAGGTGCGGTACAGGCGCAGCGATGACCAGCGGGCGGCCAGCCGGCCCAGCATGAGGCGCCCGGCCACCGACGACATACCGATCAGACCGACGAGCCAGCCGGCCGAGCCGCTGATGGCCTCGGTCTCCAGGTAGTCGTCGAGGAACACGAAGGGCACGAACAGGGTGGCGCTGAGCAGGAACATCGAGCCGTAGAGAATCCAGAAGGGGCGGCTGGTTCGCAGCACCCCGCTCAGGGCCTGGGCCGGCGCGGTCTGAGCCCCCCGCTCCGGGCGGTGGGCTCCCACCGAGGCCACCGCCAGCAGCACGGCCACCCCGACGGCGAGGATCACGTAGCTCCGCCGCCACCCGTAGCGGCTGATCAGGCTCTCGGCCAGCGGGGCCACCACCAGGGTCCCGACCCCGATGCCGGCCACCGCCACCCCCAGGGCGGTGGTGCGGCGCCGCTCGAACCAGGCCCCCACGCTCGACACCATCGGCACGTAGGCACAGGCCACCCCGATCCCCACGCCCAGGCCGTAGGTGACGAACCCGAGCTCGATCGAGTCGACCCGGGACGTGGCCACCAGCCCGGCCACCATGCACACCGCCCCCACCAGCAGCACCGGCCGGGGCCCTCGGGCATCGGCCACCTTTCCCGTGACGACGCCGATGGCGAAGTACAGGAACGTGGTGATGGAGAAGAACAGGGCGGTGGTCGAGCGGTCGGTGCCGAACTCGTCGGCCATCGGCTTGAAGAAGGCCCCGAAGCTGTAGGTCACGCCGAACACGGTGAAGGTCGACAGGAAGGCCGACGCCGCCACCAGCCAGGCCCGCGGACTGTCGAGGCCGTCGGGAGGCCGGGGGCCGGCGGTCTCGGGTTGGTGCTCGAGCGTCATCGGTTCCCGACCGTACCAGTCGACCGCTACCGTGGGCCGGTGCCCGAGACGAGTGCTTCCCCCGACGACGTCGACGGTGGCTCGAAGCGCCTTCCCCGGCCGGTGGTGGCCCTTCTGGCCGCCCTGTTCCTCACGTCGTTCGCCTCGGTGGGCCAGGTGACGATCCTGGGCAAGCAGGTTTTCGACATGACCGGCCGCCCCTTCGACCTGGGCATGCTCGGCCTGGCCGAGTTCCTGCCGGCGTTCGTCCTGGCCCCGATCACGGGCTCGGTGGCCGACTCGTTCGACCGGCGCCGGGTCTACGCCATCAGCCTGGCCGGGGAGGCCGTGTTCTCCCTCGGGCTGTGGGCCTACGTGGCCACCGACCCCATCGCCCTGTGGCCCATCTTCGTGCTGGTGGTGCTGTTCGGGGTGGCCCGGGCCTTCGTGGCCCCCTCCAGCCGGGCCCTGCCCATCGACCTGGCCCCGCCCCACCTGGTGGAGCGGGTGGTGGCGCTGCGGTCGCTGTCGTACCAGGCGGGCACGATCTCGGGCCCGGTGCTGTTCGGCCTGGCCTTCCTGCTGGGCCGCTCCGTGCCCTACCTGGTGGCCACCGCCGGCTTCCTGGCCGCCGTGGGCGCCCTGGTCTTCGTGGGGCCGACGGTGGTGGCCCGCCTGGCCCGGGCCACCGGGTACCGCCAGGCCCTGCGGGACGCCACCGACGGGCTGCGCCTCATGCGCCGGGCCCCGATCCTGTCCGGTGCCATCACGCTCGACCTGTTCGCCGTGCTGCTGGGCGGAGCCGTGGCCCTGCTGCCGGCCATCGCCACCGAGCGCCTCGACGTGGGGGCGGTCGGCCTCGGCTGGCTGCGGGCCACGATCGGGATAGGGGCCGCCTGCGCCGCCCTCACGCTGTCGATCCGCCCCCTACGCCGCCGGGTGGGGCCGGTGCTGCTGGTGGCGGTGGCCGTGTTCGGGGTGGCCACCATCGTGCTCGGGTTCACCCGCAACTTCGTCGTGGCTTGCGCCGCCCTGTTCGTGCTGGCGGCGGCCGACGCCGTCAGCGTGTTCATCCGGGCCACGCTGGTGCCCCTCGCCACCCCGGAAGACATGCGGGGCCGGGTGTTGGCGGTGGAGAACGTCTTCATCGGGGCGTCGAACGAGCTGGGGGCGGTGGAGTCGGGCCTCGCCGCCCAGTGGCTGGGGCTGATTCCGGCTGTCGTGGGCGGGGGTGTGGGCACGATCCTGGTCGTGATCGGCTTCTGGTTCTGGGTGCCGGCGCTGCGCGACGTCGACCGCTTCGCCGAGGCCCGGGTGGACCACGGAGGCTGATCGGGCCGGCGCTACCAGCCGTCGACGGCGGCCCGCTTCTTATCGGTGCGCGGCGCCGGCGGGCGGATCGAGGCCATGAGATGGCCCAGCCAGTGGCGGGTCTCGGCCGGGTCGATCGTGTCGTCCAGGGCGAACCCGGTGGCGTAGTTGAGGGCACCGCCCCGCACGTACTCCTTGGCCACCAGCTCGTCGAACTTGGCCTTGCGCTCGGCCGGATCCTCGATGGCGGCCAGCACGTCGCGGAAGCCGAGCTTCACCGACCCCTCCAGCCCCATGGCGCCGAACTCGGCCGTGGGCCAGGCCACGGTGGCCAGCGGCACCTTGTACGAGCCACCGGCCATGGCGATGCCGCCCAGGCCGTAGCTCTTGCGCACGATCACGGTGAACGTGGGCACGTCCAGGTTCGCCCCGACGAGGAACATGCGGCTGGAGTGGCGGACGAGGGCCGTCTTCTCGATCTCGGGCCCCACCATGATCCCCGGGGTGTCGCACAGGAACAGGATGGGGATGTCGAAGGCGTCGCACAGCTGCATGAAGCGGGCGCCCTTGTCGGATCCGTCGGAGTCGATGGCGCCCCCGAGGTGGTTCGGGTTGTTGGCGATGATGCCCACCGGACGACCCTCGATGCGGGCCAGGCCGGTGATCATCCCCACCCCGAACAGGGGGCGCAGCTCCAGCCAGGACCCGATGTCGACCAGGTTGTCGATCACGTGGCGGATCTCGTAGCTGCGGAGCCGGTTCTCGGGCACGATGTGGCGCAGCCGACGCTGGTCGTGGGCCTCCCAGTGGTCCACCGGGCCCTGGAAATAGCTCAGGTACTGCTTGGCCACCCGGGTGGCCTCGGCCTCGTCGTCCACGAGGACGTCGATCACGCCGGAGCGGGTCTGCACCTCCACCGGGCCGATCTCCTCGGGGCGGAACACGCCCAGCCCGCCGCCCTCGATCATGGCCGGGCCACCCATGCCGATGTTGGCATTGCGGGTGGCGATGATCACGTCGCAGCAGCCGAGGAGGGATGCGTTGCCGGCATAGCACCGGCCCGACACGACCGCCACCATGGGCACCAGGCCCGACAGGGTGGCGAAGCGGCTGAAGGTGCGGGACCCGAAGTCGCCGCCGTCGGTGTCGCCGGGGCGGCCGCCGCCCCCTTCGGCGAACAGGATCAGGGGCATGCGGCCCTCGGCCGCGATGTCGATGATGCGGTCGGTCTTGGCGTGGTTGCGGATCCCCTGGGTGCCGGCGAACACGGTGTAGTCGTAGATCATCACGGCGCACCGGTTGTCGGGCTCGCCGAACAGCTCGCCGTTGACCGAGCCGACGCCGGTGATCAGCCCGTCGGCCGGGCTCTTGACGATGAGGTCCTCCCGGGTGCGGCGCCGGCGCTGGGCGGCCAGCGCCATCGGGCCGTACTCCACGAAGGTGCCCTCGTCCACCAGGTCGGCCAGGTTCTCCCGGGCGGTGCGCTGGTTGGTGGCCCGGCGCCGGGCCACGGCGTCGGGGCGGGCCTCGTCCATCATCCGGGCCCGGAGGGCGAGCACCTGTTCCAGGCTGGGCCGGATCTCGTCGAGGTCCACCGCGGTCTCGACCTCTTCGGTGGTGGCGGTGTGGTCGACGTCGCCCAGCACCAGCAGGGCCTGGTCGGCCCACAGGGTGTCACCGGGAGCGGCGGCCAGTGAGGCCACCACCCCGGCGGCCGGGGCCCGCACCTCGTGCTCCATCTTCATGGCCTCCACCACGGCCACCAGCTGGCCCGGCGCCACCGGGTCCCCCACCGCCACCTCCACGGTCACCACGGTGCCCTGGAGCGGCGTGCGCACGGTGAGCGTGCCCTCCGGGTCGGCAGCGACGGCGGCGGTGCTGCCGGTGCCGCCGTCGGGCCCGCCGGCCGTGCTCGGGCGTCGGCCGAAGGCGAGGACGGCCAGCGGATCGTCGCTGTCGAGGCGGGCCCCGGCCTGGGCCGGAGGGGCCGACGAACCATTGCCGCCACCGCTACCGGCGTGGAGGCGGGGGTGGGCCACGGCATCGAGCAGGTCGGCCAGGTTGGTCTCCAGGAACCCGGTGGTGGCCGCCCCCACCAGGGGATGGCCCACGATCGAGCGGAGCAGGTCGAGGTTGGTGTCGACCCCCTCGATGCGGGTCTCGCACAGGGCCCGGTAGAGCTTGTTGGCCGCCCCGTCGAACGATCCCGAGCGGCGGTGGACCACCAGCTTGGCCAGCAGCGAGTCGTAGGCGGGGTTGACCACCATGCCCTGGTGGGCCGCGGTGTCGACCCGCACACCGGGGCCGGCCGCCGGCTCGAAGGTGGTGATCGTGCCGGCGGCGGGGCGGGTGAGGCCGCTGGGATCGATGGTCTCGGCGTTGATCCGGGCCTGGAGGGCCCAGCCGGTCACCGGGGCCCCGCTGCCGTCGCCCGGGCCGGCCAGACCGAGGTCGGCCAGGGTGGCGCCGGCGGCCAGACGGAGCTGGATCTCCACCAGGTCGAGGCCGGTCACCTCCTCGGTCACCGTGTGCTCCACCTGGATGCGGGCGTTGGTCTCGATGAACCAGATGTCGGCGTCGGGGCCCAGCTCTGTCGGCGCCTCTCCGTCGTGGGCCGGTGCGGCGACGAGGAACTCGACCGTTCCCACGTTGGCGTAGCGGACGGAGCGGGCCAGGGTCACGGCGGCGCCGGTGATCCGGTGGCGCAGCTCGTCGGACAGGCCGGGGGCGGGGGCGATCTCCAGGATCTTCTGGTTGCGGCGCTGCACCGAGCAGTCCCGCTCGCCCAGGTGGACGGCGGCACCGGTGCCGTCGCCCACGATCTGCACCTCGATGTGGCGGGCCACCGGCACCAGGCGCTCGGCGTACACGTCTCCCCGGCCGAAGGCGGTGACCGCCTCGGATGTGCACCGGGCCCAGGCCGACTCCAGCTGGTCGGCCGAGCGGACCACCCGCATGCCCCGTCCGCCGCCGCCGGCCACCGCCTTGAGCATCACGGCGCCGTGCTCGGCCAGCAGGGCCGCCGCCTGCTCGATGGTGGCTGGCCCGTCGGAGCCGGCGAGCACGGGGAGCCCGGCGGCGGCCGCCGCCCGGCGGGCGGCCAGCTTGTCGCCGAAGAGGTCGAGCAGATCGGGGCGGGGGCCCACGAACCGCAGCCCGGCCGTCTCGCAGGCTCGGGCCAGCTCGGCGCTCTCGGCCAGGAAGCCGTAGCCGGGATGCACCGAATCCGCCCCCGAGGCCCGGGCCGCCTCGATCACGGCCGGGATGTCGAGGTAGCCGGCGACCCCCCGGGTGGGGAGGACCCGCACATCGTCGGCCAGGGCCAGGTGGGTGCTGCCGGCGTCGTCCGGCGTGTGGACGGCCACGGTCGCCACCCCGAGCTCGGTGGCCGTGCGCAGGATCCGCACCGCGATCTCGCCCCGGTTGGCCACCAGCAGCCGCTCGATGCCCACCCAGCCCGAACCGGCGGCTCCGGCCGCAGCGAAGGGGAACGGGCTCCCGGCGCTCAACGTCTGAGTCATGGCCTAGAACGCTGCCACACCCTGCCTGCGGTAACAAACACCCCGGGGCCGGGCGCCGGGTTCAGTGGGCGAAGACCTGGGAGTCGTCGGCGAAGGCCTTGAACTCGAGGGCGTTGCCCGACGGATCGAGTAGGAACATCGTCCACTGCTCGCCGACCTCCCCCGGGAACCGGACGTGGGGGTCGATCACGAACGTCATGCCGGCGGCCCTGAGCCGGTCGGCCAGCTGGTGCCAGGCGTCGGGCGACAGGAGCACGCCGTAGTGGGGGACCGGCACGTGGTGGCCGTCGACCTCGTTGCCCACCGGGCTGGGGCCGGGATGGAGCGGGTCGAGGTGGGCCACGAACTGGTGGCCGTAGAGACTGAAGTCCACCCACGTGTCGGCCGAGCGCCCCTCGGCACAGCCCAGGAGACCGCCGTAGAAGACCCGGGCAGCGGCGAGATCATGGACCGGCATGGCGAGGTGGAAGCGGTGCAGCTCGGGCATCGGCCCAGTCTGCCGCGGCGCCGGCTTGAGCGTTCACCCGTCAAGGGCGTAGCATAGGGGCTGTTAGGGCTTCCTATCGGGAGCTATCAAGCTGATCGGGGAACCATGTCAGCAGCCAGTGCCACCGAGCAGGGCGATCGGACCCGCATCCTCGTGCGGTCGATCACGGCCGCCGACGGGGGCACGGTCCTGGCCGCCGGAGACGGCCCGGGTGACGAGGTGTTCCGGTGCCGGGTTCCGGTCCGGCCCGATGCCCCCTCGGCCCGCCGCTGGCAACGGGTGATGCGGCGTATCCACCGGGTGGAGATCGATGGCAGGAGCGGCTGCCTCCAGGCCATGGTGTGGGGGGTGGGCCATCGACGTGAGGTCCGCTTGCCGGTGCCCGTCGGCACCGCGCTCGGTCTGGGCCTGGCCGGCGTGCCACTGGTGTTGGATCTCGGCGGCAGCTGACCGGCCGCCGGCCCCGTCAGCCTTCGCCGTTAATTAAGCGTTCCCCCGTCAACCTTCGAGGCCGGCCCCGATGATCAGGTCCCGGGTGGCGGTCAGCCCGCCGCCCAGGGCGGCCACGTCGATGTCGGCGTCGGCGAAGTCGATGGGCGGCACCTCGCCCGAGGGGGCCATCCCGGTGGCCAGCGGGTACTCGAAGGTCTGGTCGGCGAAGTAGCGCTGGCCGCGCTCGCCCAGCAGGAACGTGATCAGCTCGGCCGCTCCGCCCGGGTTGGCCGCCCCGTCCGGGATGGCGGCGCCGGTGGTGATGAGGGTGGCGCCGGGGTCGTCGCTGGCCAGCTGGTGGTTACGGGCCGGGTGCGACGGGTCCTCGGCCAGGAACTGGTGGTTGTAGTAGTGGTTCACCAGGCCGGCGTCGATCTCGCCCCGGGCCACGGCGGCCACGATGGCATTGTTGTTGGCGTAGCTCACCACGTCGTTGGCCACCATCGCCTCCAGCCACTGGGCCGTGGCCTCGTCGCCTTCGGTGGCCCGCATCGTGGTGACGAAGTCCTGGAATGAGCCGTTGGACGGTGCGATCCCGACCCGCCCCTTCCACGCCGGGTCGGTCAGATCGAAGACGCTGGCCGGCAGCTCGGTCTCGGCCACCAGCTCGGGGTGGTACACCATCACCCGCTGCCGCCCGCTGAACCCGATCCAGCGGCCGTCGCTGTCGCGCACGTTCTCGGGGACCAGCGCCAGGACGTCGTCGGGGAGCGGGGCCAGCCTCCCGGAGGCCTCCAGGAGGCCGATCGAACCGGGGCTCTGCGACAGGAACACGTCGGCCCGGACCTGGCCGGCGGCCGCCTCCTCCTCGATCAGCAGCGCCAGGTCGGCCGACTGGCCGTAGCGGACCTCCACCTCGATCCCCGTCTCGGCGGTGAAGTCGTCGAGGATCGGGTCGATCAGGTTCTCGGTGCGTCCCGAGTAGATGGTCACCGTGTCGGAACCGGCCCCGGCCCCGGCGCTGTTCTCGCCGCCGGTGCCCCCGTCGTCGCCGCAGGCGGCCATGACCAGGAGGAGACTCACAAGGGCGGGAGCGATGATCCGATGGCGCATAGGTGAACTCTTGATCACCTATCAGAAAATGTCAAGTGTACTTATCATCAGCTGATCCCTTCGCCAACGGCCAGGCCACCGTGGCCGGGCCGCGGTAGGCGATCGACACCCGGCTGCCCCGGGGATGAGCCGGCTCGGGAGGGCAGCGGGCGAACAGGGTGGAGCCGTCGTCGAGGTGGAGGCGGTAGCGGGTGTCGTGCCCGTGGTACTCCGCCGCCTCCACCACGGCCGTCATGCCGTCCGCCCCCGCCGGCAGTGACCCGACCGACACCTGCTCGGGCCGCACCAGCACGGTCACGGCGTCTTCGCCGGGGAGGGGGGCGCCGCCAGCCGGCCGGTGGGGTGGGCGCTCGATGGGGACCGGCCCCAGGGCCGTGGCGGCAATAGTGGTGCAGGGGCCCTGATCGATCCGGCCCGTCAGCAGGTTCGACTCACCCACGAAGCCGGCCACCCACGGGTTGACCGGGCGGCGGTAGAGGCCGTCGGGGGTGTCGATCTGCTCCACCCGGCCGTCGCGCATCACCGCCACCCGGTCGCCGAGCACGAACGCTTCGGTCTGATCGTGGGTGACGACGAGGGTCGTGACCGCGATCTCTCGCAGGATCCGGCCCACCTCGGAGCGGACCTGCACCCGCAGCGCGGCATCGAGGGCCGAGAACGGCTCGTCGAGCAGCAGCACGGCCGGCGACGGCGCCAGCGACCGGGCCAGCGCCACTCGTTGCCGCTGGCCGCCCGACAAGGTATGGGGCAGGCGGGAGCCGTACCCGGCCAGATCCACCAGGGCCAGTGCCTCCTCCACCCTGGCGGCCACCTCCCGGCGGGGATGGGAGCGGAGCCCGAAGGCGATGTTGGCGGCCACGCTGAGATGGGGGAACAGCGCTCCGTCCTGGAACACCATCCCCACCCGCCGGTGTTCGGGCTTCACCCAGGCGCCGGATCCCGACACGACGGTGGTGCCGACGGCGATGCTGCCCTGTCGGACCGGTTCGAGCCCCGCCACCGCCCGCAGGAGCGATGTCTTGCCGCACCCAGACGGACCGAGCAGCGCCACCGTCTCCCCCGGTGCCACCGCCAGGGAGACCCGGCGGACCACGTCGATGCCGGGGACGTAGCCCATCGACACGTCGTGGATCGTCACACCCGAGCCGGAGTCGGCTCCGCCGGGTCGGTGGCTACCGGCCCTCAACCGGCCAGCCCCCGGCGCAGCACGAGCAACCAGGTCAGAGCGGCCGACACGGCCACCAGCAGCAGGGACGCGGCGCCGGCCTCGGCGTAGAAGCCGTCCTCGTAGGCGTTGAAGATGGTGGTGGCCAGGGTGGAGAAGCCGATGGGGGCCAGCAGGAGCGTGGCCGGCAGCTCCTTCACCGTCGACAGCAGAACCAGCCCGCCCCCGGCCGCCAGGTTCGGTGTCATGAGGGGCAGATCGACCCGGGCGACGCGCCGCCACCGTGACGGTTCGAGGAGTGCGGCCGATTCCCGTACCGGGTCCGGCACCGACCGGACCCCCTGCTCGTCCGGGCCCAGGGCCTGCAGGCCGAAGTGCAGCACGTAGGCCGCCACCAGCAGCCCGGCGCTCTGGTAGAAGGGGCCGAGTAGGGGCGTGTTGAGCGTGAGGTAGGCGAGCGACAGTGCGATCACGAGACCGGGCACGGCGAACCCGCCGGCCACTCCCAGGCTGGCCAGGCCGGTGGCGGGGCGGGGATGGCGGACCGACGCCATCGCCACCGGGAGAACGACGATCACCGCCAATGCCGCCGCCGCCACGCCCACCATGGCGGTGGACCGGGCCGGGGCGATGAGCTGACCCAGGTCGATCCGGCCCGAGGTGATACCCCGCTGGGCCCACAGCCCGAGGCTGGCCACCGGAACGAGCAGGCCGACGGAGGCGACCAGGGCGCAGGCCGCCGTGGCGGGAGCAACGGCCCGCCCGAGGCTGACCGGCCGACCGGGAACCAGGGCGACTCCGCGGTCCGGTCCGGCCTGGCCCCGCAGCCGGCGCTCTCCGAGTACCACCCCGGCCGCCAGTACCGCCAGGAGGGCGGCCGCCCCGAACGATGTCGGCCGATCCACGAGGCGGGAGGCGTAGACCACGCGGGTCAGGGTGTCGAAGCCGACCAGCTGAACCGCCCCGAGCTCGCTCCAGGTGTAGAGGAAGACGAGCAGGGTGCTGGCCGCCACCGACGCCCGGATGTGGGGAACCGTCACCCGCACGAACGTCGACCAGGCGGAATGGCCGAGCAGTCGGGCGCTGTCGTGGAGCGACTGCGGCACCCTCGACAGTCGGGCGCTCACCGGCAGCAGCACGTAGGGGTAGGTGAAGGCGCTGAGGATCAGCCAGGCCGCTCCCAGGCCCCGGAACCGTCGCGGTGGCGTCATCCCCACCGCTTGGAGGGCTTCGTGGAGCATCCCGCCGGGGGCCAGTCCGGCGATGAAGGCGGCGGCGCCCACGAACGACGGAAGCACCATCGGGAGCATAAGCACTGCCCGCCACAGCCGCCGGCCGGGGAGGTCGGTTCGTGTCACCAGCCAGGCCAGGAGGGTTCCGACGCTGGCCGCCGTCACCGACACCAGCACGGCGAGCTGGATCGACCGCCACAGCGGCCCGGCGAGCTGACGGGCGAGCGGGCCGAGATCGCCTCCCAGTGATGCGGCCCGGACGAGCACGAGCAACGCCGGAGCGGCGAACACCATCCCCACCAGGGAGCACAGGAGCCGCAGGCCCAGGTGGGCTGGCATCAGCGCCGGTATGCGTCGAACGGGCGACGCCGGGGACGGGGCGACCACGGGCCTGAGTCTAGCCCCTGCCGCCGCTGATGTTAACCAAGCTTTATGGGAAGCGTCAGGGTTACTCGGCGATGGCGTCGAGCTCGGCCAACACCTCGTCGGTGTGCTCTCCCAGGGCCGGCACCATGCGGCGGGGCTTGAGGGTGGATCCGTTGTAGATGACCGGGGCGGCGATCGTCATCAGGTTGTCGCCGTCGCCGTCGGTGACCGGGATGAAGCTGTCGAGGGCGAGTGCCTGGGGGTCCTGGGCCACCTCGGCCATGGTCTGGCAGGGGGCCCACCACACGTCGAACTCCTCGAACTTCTGGGCCCAGTAGGCCAGGTCCTGAGTGGCGAAGGCCTCGTCGAGCAGGCGGATCAGCTCCACCTTGTTCTCCATCATGTTGGGGGCGGTGGAGAACCGCTCGTCGTCGGTGATGTCGGGCCAGCCGATGGCGGCGCCGACGCCGGGAAGGTGGCGGGCCGCCTCCACCCCGATCAGGTAGAACCACTTGTCGTCGGCCGTCTTGTAGCAGTTGACCAGGGGGGTGCTGAGCTCGGTGCGGGGCCGCATCCGGGCCAGGCGGCCGAAGGTCATCTGGGTGGCCAGGTCGACCGACACGGCGTAGAGCCCGGTCTGGAACAACGACGTCTCCACCACCTGGCCCTCGCCGGTGCGCTCCCGGCCCATGAGGGCGGCCAGCACCGCCATGCAGGTGGTGATGCCGGTCATGTGGTCGCCGATGCCGCCCTTGAGGTTGACCGGGTCGTCCTGCTCGGGTCGGTTGGTGCGGGCCATGCCGGTACGGGCGATGAAGGCACCGATGTCGTAGCCCGGGGTGTCACGGTCGGGGCCCACCGGGCCGTACCCGGTCTGGGAGGCTATGACCAGGCTGGGATGGCGCTCCCGCACCGACGCCGGGTCGAGCCGCAGGCGTTCCAGGGCGTTGGGCCGCCAGTTGGTGAGGAACACGTCGGCCGTGGTGAGCAGCCGGTCGAAGGTCTGGAGCCCATCGTCGGTGTTGAGGTCCAGGACCACCGACCGCTTACCCCGGTTGTCCTGGGCGAAGCTCGGGTTGGCCAGCTTCTTGGCCACGCCGAGGGCGGCCAGGAACCCCCGCTGGGGGTCGCCGCTGGGGGCCTCCACCTTGACGACGTCGGCGCCCCAGTCGGCCAGCAGCCCCGCCGCCGAGGGGCCGGCTATCCACTGGGTCAGCTCCACCACGCGGATGCCGTCGAGGGGCCGCCGATCTTCTTGCCCGCTGGAGTCCTGTTGGGTGTCCACCGTCACAGTCTGGTGGTTGACCCCGAGGTCGGCCAGTTGGCGGGAATCGGGGTAGAGGAGGAGCATGCAGCATCGATCGAAGGTGGTCGTGGTGGGGGCGGGGTTCGGCGGCCTGGCCGTGGCCCGGGAGCTGGGTGACGACCCGGCGGTGGAGCTCACCCTCATCGACGGGAACAACTACCACACGTTCTGGCCGCTCCTGTACCAGGTGGCCACGGCCGGTCTCGACACGAGCGACATCTGCTTCCCGGTGCGGCGGATCTTCCGCCGCCAGCCCGGGGTCCAGGTGGTGCTGGGCTGGGTGACCGGGCTCGACCTGGACCGCCGCGAGCTCACCGTCGACAACGACCGCACCTTCCCCTACGACCTCCTGGTGATCGCCGCCGGCACCGTCAGCTCCGCCTTCGGGGTGCCTGGCGTGGAGGAGCACACCTTTCCCCTCAAGTCGGCCGACGATGCGCTCGACCTGCGTACCCACCTCCTGGCCGGCTTCGAGCGGGCTGCCGCCGGGCGCAGCCCCCAGGGGGAGCTGGCGGTGGTGATCGTGGGTGGGGGACCCACGGGGGTGGAGCTGGCCGGCAGCATCCGGGAGTTGGTGGACAACGTGCTGTGCTGGGAGTTCCCCGAGCTCGACCTGGCCCACCTGCCGATCACGTTGGTGGAGCTGGGGGAGCGGGTGCTGGCCCCCTTCCATCCCGACCTGTCGGCCGCCGCCACCCGGGCGCTGCGGCTCCGGGGGGTGGCGGTGGAGCTGGGCGTCGGGGTGGAGCGGGTGGAGCCGGGCACGGTGGTACTGGCCGACGGGCGCCGGCTGGCTGCTTCCACCATCGTGTGGGCGGCGGGCGTGACCGCCAGCCCTCTGGCCCGCATGGCTGATGTGGAGTTGGGCCGAGGCGGGCGGATCGTCACCAGCGCCGACCTCTCGCTCCCCGACCATCCCGAGGTGTTCGCCGTGGGCGACATAGCGCTGCCTCCGGGGCCGCCCCTGCCCCAGGTGGCCCAGCCCGCCATCCAGGGCGGTCGCCACGTGGCGGCGCAGATCAAAGCCCGCCTGGCCGGAGAACCGACCCGCCCGTTCCGCTATCGGGATCGGGGGTCCATGGCCACCATCGGGCGCAACAGCGCAGTGGCCGAGTTCCCCAACGGCTGGCGGTTCCACGGGGTGATCGGCTGGGGGATGTGGCTGGCCCTGCACCTGGTGGAGCTGATCGGGTTCCGCAACCGGGCCTCGGTGCTGGTCAACTGGGTGTGGAACTACGTCACGTACGACAGGGGGGCCCGCATCATCCTGCGTCACCGGATGCCGCCGGCCCCGGTGCCGGCTCAGGCCGACGTTCGGCCAGCCAAGCCAGGATCTCGGTCAGCGCCGGCCCCGGATGGTCCTTGAAGCCGGCCAGGCGCCGGTACAGCTCCTCCGCCCCCCGGTGGAACCCGTCGGGGAGACCGGCAGCGGCCATGGTGGCCGCGATCTCGGCCATCTCGCCTTCGAACCGCCATGCCTTCGGGCCTGAGCCGGCCGCCACCCGGTCGGACCGCTCCCGCAGGCCGGGCTGCGACAGCGCCCACTCCTCGCGCAGGGCGTCGAGCGCCCCGGCCTGGCTGGCCAGGGCGTTCACCGCCAGCAGCAGGGCATTGGAGCCCTTGGTCCAGGCGGCGTAGGCCATCTTGAGGGTGGATGCGGGGGCACCTTCGGCCGTGCCGGCCAGGGTCCGCACATCGAGGGCGGAGCCCGCCCACAGCGGCGCCAGCCCGGCCGCCTGAGGGCCGGCCAGATAGAGCCGGGTGGTCCCGGGCTGCTCCGCCGGTGGGCCGATCACGCCGCCGTCGACGTAGCGCTCGCCGAAGCAGGCGGCCACCCGGGCGGCGGTGGCGGGGGACACGGCGTTGGCGTCGAGGTAGACGCCGTCGAACCCGGTGGCCGCCACCTCGGCGGCCACGGCCTCGGCCGCCGACGGAGGGCAGATCGAGACGATGACGTCGCTGCGGTGGCAGAGGGTGGCCAGCTCCCCGGCGTCGACGAGCTGGGCGGCGGCGGCCCGGGAGGCGGTGGCGGGGGAGCGGCCGGCCGAGACCCACAACCGCTCGGCGGCGCCGTTGGCGCAGGCGGCGAGGCTGGCGCCCATCTTGCCCGGGTGGAGGAAGCCGATGGTGGTCACCGTGGTGACCGTAGCCTTGGAGGCCCGAGGAGGACACCCATGCACACCCTGGAACAGACCGCCCCCGCCTTCGTGGCCATGGCCCATCGGATCGTGTGGTGCACCGTGGGCACCGTGACCCCGGACGGCTGGCCCGCCAGCAGGATCCTGCACCCCATCTGGGAGTGGAGCGGCACCACCCTGACCGGCTGGATCGCCACCTCGCCCCGGTCGCCCAAGGCGGCCGATCTGGCCGTGCATCCCCAGGTGTCGCTCACCTACTGGGACCCGACGCACGACACCTGCACCGCCGACTGCGACACCGCCTGGGAGGACACCCCCGAGCAGCGCCAGGCCGGCTGGGACCGGTTCAAGAACGGCCCCGCCCCGGTGGGCTACGACCCGGCCATCATCCCCCAGTGGACCGACGCCCAGAACCCCGACTTCGGGATCCTGCGCCTCACCCCCCGACGCCTGCGGCTCATGCCCGGTTCCCTGATGCTGGCGGGGCAGGGCGAGCTGCTCACCTGGCGAGGCTGAGGACGACGCCGGGCCCACCCGGGCTTCAGTTGTCAAGGAGCTCACCGGGTGTCGGCCGGAGAACCGGCTCACCCGATCGTGACCGCGGAAGGCGACCTCAGGCGGCCGTCCACCGGTTGTCCGCTGGTGGCGGACAGCCGGCTGCGGTCGTCCGATCAGCCGCCGGGGTGTCTGCGGTGAGCGGACCGCGGCCGTCAGCGGTGAAGCGGTTGGGCCGGGCCGTGCGCCACAGGGCGCCGTCGGGCTGGTGGAGGTGCAGCCCCCGATCGGCGTCGAGCACGAGCCGCCAGCCGCCTTCGTGGGCCAGGTGGTGATGCCGGGAACACAAGGGCACCAGGTTGGCCAGGTCGGTCGGGCCGTTCGACGGGGGCGACCACGGCACGACGTGATGGGCCTGGCACCAGCTGAGGGGCCGGTCGCAACCGAACCAGGCACAACCCGTGTACATGGCTCGCAGGGCGGCCCACTGGGCGTCGGTGGCGGTGCGGAAGCGGCGTCCGACTTCCACCGGTACCCGCCGCTCGTCGAGCACGACCTTGCGGATCACCGCATCGCAGGCGTACCGGCGGGCGGTACCGACCGGCACGGGCACCCCGGCTCCCGTCTCGCACACCGAGCCCGGGTGCGGGCCGTCGAGCAGTGTCGCAGCCTCGACGACCAGTGTGATCGACGGCCGCCCCATCGCCGACACGCCCCCGCCCGAGATCAGGCTCAACAGGGCCCGGGCGGCCAGGCGCTCGTCGAGCGCGACGGGAGCCGCCACGCCGTCGCCCACCTCGGACGAGCTGTCGGATTCCCGACACAAAGCCGCCATCTCGGCCGCTACCCGGGACGAGACCCGCTCGTAGTCCTCGGCGCTGAAGCTGGCCGCGAGGCGACCCACACCGTTGCGGCCCTGCCACAACCGCACCTCGGACGGCGCTGGCTCCCGGCTCGTTCCCGCCCGGTCCCTGGCCCGCTGGAGGGCACGGCTCAGGTGCCGGCTGAACGAATCGACCGACAAGCGCCGGGCGGCGTCGAGCAACGCGTCGCCCTGGCCCACCAACTTCGCCCGCTCGGCGTCGGTCGCCTGGTTGAGGGCTCGGGCCGCGGCGTCGAGATGGGCGGCCCCGATCGAGCCTGCCGACAGCGCGGCGGCGAACGAGGGTAGTGCGGCCGCCGCCCCGGCCCGGGCGGTTTCGGACCGCACGGTGGACGCCGACACCTCGCCGTTACCGCCGAGCGTGCCCTCGGCCCCCGGACCGACACCGTCGGCGGCCAGCTCATCGGCCCGCTGCGCCGCCCGCACCAGGAGCCCAGCAACCGATCGTTCGACCCGGCGGCCCGCCGCCACGATCTCGGTTAGCCCGCCGGGGTCGAGCCCCGACAGGTCCAGCAGGCCGATCTCGCTGGCGATGGCCCGCAGCAGGCCAGCGCCGCCCCACGCCGTGTCGATCGGCTCGTCCGCTTCCATCAGCGCTCCGCGCATCGAACACCTCCCATGTGTCGTCCCGGCGGAAACGCCGCCCGGCGACTGTCACAGCTCGTATGTAGAACGTTGGGGAAGGTGTCGGCGCTCATCGAGCGATCGACAGGGAGAGCATAGTGAACGTCAGTTCGAGAAACAACCAGATTGCGAAGAATGTAGAGAAATCCAAGGGATGCGGCCGCAAGCAACCTGATGCGCCGGAGTGTCGCTGCGCCGGCTACGGTGGCCGGTTCCATGGCACACGAGACCACCATCGCCGTCCGGTTCTCCGAGCTCGACCCCTACGGCCACGTCAATCACGCCGTGTACCTGACCTATTTCGAGCAGGCCCGGTGCGAGGCGCTGAACCATTGCGGCATCCCCATCGAGACGATCGCCGAGCGGGGATACCAGCTCGTGGTCACCGAGCTGGCGGCCCGCTTCGTCCGCTCGGCCGGGCCGGGAGACCTGGTCACGGTCGAGACCCGCCTCAAGGAGCAGCGCCGGGCCCGGGGCACCTGGGCCCAGCGGATCCTGCGCGACGGTCTGGAACTGGTGACGGCCGACATCACCATCGGGGTGACCGACCGCTCGGGCAAGCCCAGCCGGCCGCCCGACTGGCTGTTCCCCGCCCTCCAACCCCTGCTTGACTAGACGGGTGAGCTTCATCGGCACCGGGGGCGAAGACTGGGTCGAGCTCGACATGGACCTGTTCGAGCGGAGCCGGGTGAGTGCGCTCCAGTCGATCCTGGTCGACCGCAGCCCCATGGTGGAGGCCGCCATCGGCACCCCTTACGAGGTGGAGACCGCCGACGACGGCACGGTCTACCTGCTGGTGGGAGGCCGCCGGCGCTTCCAGGCCGAGGTCGGTTACGACGAGCGCCTCCTGCTCACCTCGGTGCTCGCTCCCGACGGGCCGTTGTAGTTCCCCCCTTGTCTGGCACGAGGAGGCGAAGCCCGACAGACTGACGGGCGACGGAAACGGAGGCCGACCCCTATGACCGCTCCCGCGTTCAACCGCAACTTCAAGCCGGAGTACGGGCAGGTCGACGAGCTGTCGCCCCTGATCCGACGGGTGGTGGCCAAGAACCCCAACCCGTTCACGTTCACCGGCACCGGCGTGTACCTGATCGGGCGGGGCGACGTGGCCGTCATCGACCCCGGCCCCACGCTCGACGAGCACCTCGACGCCATCGAAGCCGCCCTCGGCCCCGACGAGCAGATCACCCGGATCATCGTCACCCACACCCACTCCGACCACACGGCCGGCGTGGCCAAGCTGGTGGGCCGTACCGGCGCCCGCACCTACGGGTTCGGCCCGCACGGTGAGGTGCCCACCGAGGACCCGCTCGACAAGATCTCCTTCGACGAGTACTTCACGCCAGAGGAGAAGGCCAAGATCGACAAGGAATGGGCCGAGATGCCCGACGAGCTGAAGCGGGAAGGCCCCGACACCACGTTCGTGCCCGACGTGGCCCTGGCCGACGGCGATCTGGTGGAGGCCGAGGGCTGGACGATGGAAGCCGTCCACACCCCGGGCCACACGTCGAACCACCTCTGCTACGCCCTGCAGGATGAGGGCGTGCTGTTCACCGGCGACCACGTGATGGGGTGGGCCACGTCGGTGATCTCGCCCCCCGACGGCGACCTGTTCGACTACATGAACAGCCTCCGCAAGCTGCTCGGCCGAACCCAGGACGCCCGCTACTGGCCCACCCACGGCCCGGCCATCGACAGCCCTCAGACCTACGTGCAGAGCTTCATCGACCATCGGCTGGAGCGGGAGGCGCAGATCATCGAGGCCCTGAAGCCGGGCCCCAGCACGATCAAGGCCATCGTGCCCGGCATCTACGCCGAGGTCGACAAGCGCCTGTGGCGGGCCGCCGCCAACTCCGTGTACTCCCACCTGCTGGCCATGCACCGTGACGGCCGGGCCCGCTGCGACGGGGACCCGAGCCTCACCACCACCTGGTCCCTGGCCTGAACGCAGCCGCTCAGCCCAGGTAGTCGACGCCGGTCAGCCGCACCGATTCGGCCCACAGCGCCGGGCCCAAACCCGGGTCGGTGGCCGACGGGGGCGGCTCGACGCTCACGGCCCGCCCCCGGTACTGGCGGAACCCTGACGGGCCCCAGTACGAGCCGCCCACGGCCTCGGGATCGGTGGCGGCCCGCAGGATCGGCTGTGCACCCGCCTCGGCCGGGGCGAGCACCAGGCGGCTACCGGCCAGCGCCACCCGTCGGGCGGCGGTGTTGAGCCGACCGGCGCCGGCGAAACGGGTGGACACGAGGTTGGTGTGGGTGACGCCGGGATGGGCGGCCAGCGAGGCCACCGGCAAACCGGCGGCCCGGAGCCGGCGATCGAGCTCCCGGGCGAACACCAGGTTGGCCAGCTTGGATGCGGCGTAGGCCGGCCACCACCGGTAGCCGTCGAGCGAGGTCGGGTTCCGACCCGTCAGCCGGCCGTCGCCGGCAGCCACGCTCGATACCGCCACCACCCGGCTCCCGGGCGCCGCCGCCAACCCGTCGAGCAGCCGACCCACCAGAGCGAAGGGACCGAGGTGATTGGTGGCCCAGTGCAGCTCGATCCCCTCCGGGGTGAGCGTGGGCGGCGCTGCCATCACCCCGGCATTGTTCACCAGTAGGTCGAGCCGGTCGTGGCGCTCGTTGAACCAGCGGGCGAACGCCTCGACCGACGCCGGCCGAGCCACGTCGACCACGCCCACCTCTGCCCGCCCGCCCCCGAGGCCGGCGTCGGGGGGGCCCAGGCACGTCTGGGCCGCCCGCTCGCCCCGGGCCGGGTCCCGGCAGGCCAGCACGACGGTCGCCCCCGCCGCCACCAGGGCCCGGGCCGTCACCAGCCCCAATCCGTTCGACGCCCCGGTCACCACTACCACCGGCGCCTGGTCGAACCGCTCCCGCCACCCGGCGGAAGGCCAGGTAGCCGGCCGGGCTCGATCGTGGCCGCTCAACCGTCCACCGTCAGCTGGGACGCGGATGCTCGCCGTCGGTGCTCACCGGGATCTCCGAGCTCGACAGCTCGTCGTACTCGATCTCGTCGCGCCGCATCCCCAGCACGAACAGGATGGCGTCGAGGTAGGGGACGTTGACGGCGGCGTCGGCCGCCTGACGCACCACCGGGCGGGCGTTGAAGGCGATGCCGAGCCCCACCGTGCGCAGCATGTCGAGATCGTTGGCCCCGTCGCCCACGGCCACCACCTGGTCGAGCGGGATGCCCTCCTTGGCCGCCAGCTCGCGCACGAACTGGGCCTTGGCCGCCCGGTCCACCACCGGCCCCAGGGTGCGCCCGGTGAGGCGGCCGTCCACGATCTCCAACGTGTTGGCGTGGCTGTGGTCGATGCCGAGCTCGGCCATCAGATGGTCGGTGACCGAGGTGAAGCCGCCCGACACGATCGCCGTGCGATAGCCGAGGCGGCGCAGGGTGCGGATGAAGGTGCGGGCCCCCGGAGTGAGGCGGATGCGCCGGTTCAGCCGGTCGAGCACGGAGGCGTCGAGCCCGGCCAGGGTGGCCACCCGGGTGGCCAGCGACTGGGCGAAGTCGAGCTCGCCCGCCATCGCCCGCTCGGTGATCGCCGCCACCTGCTCCCGGGTGCCGGCCTCGTCGGCCAACAGCTCGATGGCCTCGTCCTGGATGAGGGTGGAGTCGACGTCGAGCACCACCATGCGGTTGGCCCGGCGCCCCAGCCCCTGGTAGTGGACGGCCACGTCGCACGGCAGCTCATTGGCCCGGGCCAGGAGGGCCTCCTGGATGCGGGGCCGGTCGGGCCCGCTGATCGACAGCTCGAAGGCCATCACCGGATACCGGGCCAGGCGGACGATACGGTCGATGTTGCCCCCGTTGGCCGCCACCACGGCGGCGATGGCCCCGAACTCGCCCGGTGACACCACCGAGCCCAGGATCGTGGCCACCAGCCCCGGGTTGGAACGGGGCGGGGTGGCGGCCACGGGCTCGAAGTCCACCGTCATCTTCTGGTCGTAGCCGAACAGCAACAGCTCGCCGTACAGCTCGCGCACGGCCTCCTCGGTTGCCCCCAGCCCTCCCGGCGACGGCAGCGTCACCACGAGGCTCAGGTCGAGCCGGCCCCGGATCACGATCTGCTCGATGTCGTCGATCCCGCAGCGGTGCTCGCTGAGCAGGCCCATCAGGGTGGCCGTGATCCCGGGCCGGTCGGGACCCGAGACGCGTACCAGGATCGACTGGGCGGCTGCTCCGCTACCCGGGGCGGCGCTCACGTCGGCGGCTCTCCCGCCTACTCGACCGGAGCCAGCTGGGCCGACACGGCCAGCTCGGTGCCTTCGGCCGTCAGCAGCTCGGCCGCCACGCTGGCGTCGCGCAGGTCGGCCAGGGCCGGGCCCAGCAGGGCCAGGCGTTCGGCGGTGTCGACGATGGTGGCGGTGGTGATCGGGGCCCGCAGCGACAGCTTGGCCTCGGTCTTGGTCTTGCGCAGCTCGGTGAGCACGGTGCCGGCCAGCGGCAACAGCTCGGCCGCAGCGCCGTCGCCAGCGGCGGCCCGCAGGGCGGCAGCGTCGGGCCACGACGAGGTGTGGACCGACCCGGCCCGCCACCACGACCAGATCTCCTCGGTCACGAACGGCAGGAACGGGGCGAACAGCCGGAGCAGGGTGTCGAGGGCCCGGGCCAGGGCGGCGTGGGCCGAGGCGGCGGCGTCGTCGCCCCGGCTGGCGTAGGCCCGGTTCTTCACCAGCTCGATGTAGTCATCGGTGAACGACCAGAAGAAGCTCTCGGTGCGCTCCAGCGCCCGGGCGTAGTCGAAGCCGTCGAGCGCCCGGGTGCAGTCGTCCACCAGGTTGGCCAGCCCGGCCAGCATGGCCCGGTCGAGCGACTCGGTGACCGGCCGCTCCAGGGCCGACGCCAGATCCCCCATACCCAGGGCGAACTTGGAGGCGTTGAGCAGCTTGATGGCCAGGCGCCGCCCGATCTTCATCTGGCCCTCGTCGAAGGCGGTGTCGGTGCCCGGCCGGCCCGAGGCGGCCCAGTAGCGCACGGCGTCGGACCCGTAGCTCTCCAGCAGGTCGGTCGGGACCACCACGTTGCCCTTGGACTTCGACATCTTCTTGCGGTCGGGATCGAGGATCCAGCCCGAGATGCAGGCGTTGTACCAGGGGATCGAGTCCTCGCCGAAATGGGATCGGACGACGGTGGAGAACAACCAGGTGCGGATGATGTCGTGGGCCTGGGGGCGCATGTCGAACGGGTAGACCCGACGCCAGAGGTCCTCGTCGGCCCCCCACCGGCCGGCGATCTGGGGGGTGAGCGACGAGGTGGCCCAGGTGTCCATCACGTCGGGGTCGGCCATGAACCCGCCGGGCTGGCCCCGCTGGCCCTCGGTGTAGCCCTCGGGGGCGTCGGTGGAGGGGTCGATCGGGAGCCGGTCGAGCGCCGGCACCAGCGGCTCGGTGTAGACCGGCTCGCCGGCCTCGTCGAGCGGGTACCACAGGGGGAACGGCACGCCGAAGAAGCGCTGGCGGGAGATCAGCCAGTCTCCGTTCAGGCCGTCCACCCAGTTGCGGTAGCGGGTCCGCATGTAGTCGGGGTGGAAATCGATCTGTTCGCCCCGCTTGATCAGGTCTTCCCGCAGACCCTCATCCCGCCCGCCGTTGCGGATGTACCACTGGCGGGTGGTGATGATCTCGAGCGGCTTGTCGCCCTTCTCGTAGAACTTGACCGGGTGGGTGATCTTGCGGGGCTCGCCCACGAGAGCGCCGGTGACCCGGAGCTGCTCGACCACGATCTCGCGACCGGTGTGCATCGTCTTGCCCACCAGCTCGGCGTAGCGCTCCTGGGCGTCGGGCCCGAAGCCGGACGGCACGTCCTCCACGAAGCGGCCGTTGCGGCCGATGACGGGCCGGGTGTCGAGGTTCAGCTCCCGCCACCAGGTCACGTCGGTGAGGTCGCCGAAGGTGCAGATCATGGCGACCCCGGTGCCCTTCTCGGGATCGGCCAGCTCGTGGAACACGAGCGGCACCTCGATCCCGTAGACCGGGGTGGTGATCGTCTGGCCGGCCAGAGGCTTGTAGCGCTCGTCGTCGGGGTTGGCCACCACGGCCACGCAGGCCGCCAGCAGCTCGGGGCGGGTGGTGTCGATCAGCAGCTCGGCACCGCTGCCGGTGACCGTGAAGCGCATGGTGTGGTAGGCACCCTCGCGCTCCCGGTCCTCCAGCTCGGCCTGGGCCACCGCCGTCTGGAAGGTGACGTCCCACAGCGAGGGCGCCTCCTGCTGGTAGGCGTGGCCGGCGGCCAGGTGGTCGAGGAAGCTCCGCTGGGAGATCCGGCGGCTGCCCTCGTCGATCGTGGAGTACAGGTGGTGCCAGTCGACCGACAGCCCGAGCAGGCGGAACAGGTTCTCGAACGCCTTCTCGTCTTCCGCCACCAGCTGCTCGCACAGCTCGATGAAGTTGGGGCGGCTGATCGACACCTCGGTCTTGGCCTTGCCCTCGGTGCCGGGCGGGGTGAAGCCGGCCTCGTAGGGGAGCGAGGGGTCGCAGCGGACGCCGAAGTAGTTCTGGACCCGGCGCTCGGTGGGCAGGCCGTTGTCGTCCCACCCCATGGGGTAGAACACGGCCTTGCCCCGCATCCGCTGGTAGCGGGCGATGGTGTCTGTATGGGTGTAGGAGAACACGTGGCCGACGTGGAGCGAGCCCGACACGGTGGGCGGCGGGGTGTCGATCGAGAAGACCTCGGAGCGGGACCGGGAGCGGTCGAAGGCGTAGGTGTCGTCCGCCTTCCAACGCTCTACCCAGCGCGCCTCGACTCCCTCAAGTGTTGGCTTGGCGGGGATCTGGGGGGCGTCGGGATCGGAGCCTGTCATAGTGCCATCCAGGCTAAGGCCTGGCGGGGGCGACCCGGCCCGAATTGGGGCCGGGCCGGGGCGGTCGGTCGGTACTCTGGGGGCCATGATCAGCCTGTACGACACCGCCACCCAGCAGGTGGTCCCGCTCGCTCAGCGGGACCCGGGCAAGGTGTCGATGTACGTGTGCGGGCCCACCGTGTACGCCCCGCCCCACATCGGCCACGGGCGGATGGTCCTGGTGTACGACATCCTGCGCCGCTACCTCACCTGGACCGGCCTCGACGTCCACCACGTCTCCAACGTCACCGACATCGACGACCAGATCATCCGGCGGGCCCAGCAGGAGGACCGCACGGCCACCGAGATCGCGGTGAAGTGCGAGAAGATCTGGTGGCAGGCCATGGACCGTCTGGGTGTCCTCCGGCCCGTCAACATCCCCCACGCCACCGAGTACGTCGAGGGCATGATCGAGCTGATCACACAGCTGATCGAGCGCGATGCCGCCTATCCCGCGTCCGACGGCATCTACCTGTCGGTGGAGAAGGTGGAGGGCTACGGCCTGCTCAACCACCAGTCGCTCGACGACCTGCGGGAGGGCGGCGGCGACCGTGACATCGTGGGTGTGGAGAAGCGCCACCCGGCCGACTTCGCCCTGTGGAAGCTGGCCAAGGAGGGCGAGCCGTCGTGGCCGTCGCCCTGGGGTGACGGCCGCCCCGGCTGGCACACCGAGTGCGTGGTGATGAGCCTCGACCTGCTGGGCGAAGGGTTCGACCTCCACTCCGGCGGGCTCGACCTGGTGTTCCCCCACCACGAGAACGAGCGGGCCCAGGCCGTGGCCCTTGGGCGGCCGTTCGCCAACCACTGGATGCACCACGGGTTCATCGAGATGGGCGGGGAGAAGATGTCCAAGTCGTTGGGCAACGTCATGAACCTGCTCGACCTGATGGAGGCGTACGACCCCCGGGCCTACCGGCTGCTGATCCTGCGGTCGCACTACCGGTCGCCGATCGAGGTCACCGACGCCTCGATGAGCGACGCCCTGGCCGCCCTGGACCGGCTCGATGCGTTCGCCCGGCGCACCGAGGGTCTCGAGGGTAAGGCCGATCCCGACGTGCTCGATCAGTTCCGGGCCACCATGGACCGCGACCTCGACACCCCGGGCGCCATCGATCTGCTGTTCCGCCAGGTGAGGGAGGCCAACACCGCCCTCGACGCCGGGGATGCAGCGGCGGCCGGGCGGGCGGCGGCCACGGCCCGGGAGATCGCCGGCGCCGTGGGCCTGGATCTCCGCTCCGGGGCCGACCGCGAGGTACCGGCCGAGATCCTGGCCCTGGCCGAGCAGCGCCAGGCGGCCCGGGTGGCCAAGGACTGGGCCCTGGCCGATCAGCTGCGGGACCAGATCGCGGCCGCCGGCTACACGGTGGAGGACACGCCGAACGGCCCCGTCGTCCGCCCGGCCTGACGTCGCAACGGACGTCACGGTAACCGCGCCCCGCCGCCGTTCCGCGTCACGTTTTCGCCGGATTCCGGCGGTTTCGCGTACACAGAACGCCAGCGAGGCGCGAATCCCGTGGCACGGTTCGCCCGGCCCGCAGCTGGCGGGAGGGGCAGGTCAGCGGCTGGCGATGGGGGCGTAGGTGGCGTTGAGGGTGGCCACCAGGTCGGCCGGGGCCAGCTCGATGTCGAGGCCCCGGCGGCCGCCGCTCACGTACATGAGGTCGAGCCCCTGGGCCGAGTCGTCCACGAACGTGTCCAGTCGCTTCTTCTGCCCCAGCGGGCTGATGCCGCCCACCACGTAGCCCGTCATCCGCTCGGCCGCGGTGGGGTCGGCCATGGCCGCCTTCTTGCCCTTGGCCGCCGCGGCGATGGCCTTGAGATCGAGGCGGGTGCTCACCGGCACCACCGCCACCACGTGACGCTGCCCGTCGATCGCCGCCACCAGGGTCTTGAACACCTGGGTGGGACTGACACCGAGGGCTTCGGCCGCCTCCAGGCCATAGGAGTCGGCGGCGGGGTCGTGGTGGTAGGGGATCACCCGGTGGGCGACCTTCGCCTTCTCGAGCAGCTTGATGGCCGGCGTCACCCGCCCAGTGTGCCGCCCGAGCGGGGGACCGGCTACGATCCCGTGCTGCCGACCGGTGGCCATCCGGCGACACGGCGGCCGCTCCCGGGGAGGGAGCAGAACCACAACCGAAAAGACCGGGGAGCTCGGGTACAGCCGGGCTGAGAGGACAGTCGCTCGCACTGTCGACCCGCGAACCTGATCTGGGTAATACCAGCGCAAGGGAGGCAAGAGCGTCATGCGTTCCACCACGAGACCGGCCGGTTCCACCACCACCCGGGCCGCTTCGCTGCTGGCCGGTCTGGCCGCGGCGGCGGTGCTGGCCGCCGCCTGCTCCAGCTCCGGTACCGACGACGCCGGCGGGGGCGACGTCGAGACGATCACGTCGGACCAGGTGGCACAGGCCGACCTGAGCGGCACCACGATCCGCCTCATCACCCACGACTCGTTCAACGTGAGCGACGGCGTGCTCGACCAGTTCACGGCGGAGACCGGGATCACGGTGGACCAGGTCTCGTCGGGTGATGCCGGGGAGCTGGTATCGAAGGCGATCCTTACCGCGGGCAAGCCCGAGGCCGACGTGCTGTTCGGGATCGACAACACCTTCCTGCAGCGGGGCCTCGACGCCGGCCTGTTCGAGGCCTACGCCTCACCGGCCCTGGCCGATGTGCCCGACGAGTACGAGCTCGATCCGGAGCACCGGGTCACCCCGGTCGACTACGGCGACGTGTGCGTCAACTACTGGAAGGACGGCGTGCCGGGAGGCGTCCCGCCGGCCTCGATGGACGATCTCACCGAGCCGGGCTACGCCGCCAGCTTCGTGACCCAGGATCCGGAGACGTCGTCGCCCGGGTTCGCCTTCCTGCTGGCCACGATCGCCGCCTACGGCGAGGACGGCTGGGAGGGGTACTGGCAGAAGCTGGCCGACGGCGGCGTGTCGGTGAGCAGCGGCTGGGAGGACGCCTACTACGGCCAGTTCAAGGCCGGGGGTGAGGGCGACAAGACACTGGTGACGTCGTACGCCTCCAGCCCGGTGGCCGAGGTGGTGTTCTCCGACCCGAAGGTCGACACCCCACCCACCGGCGTGGTGCTCGACTCCTGCTTCCGCCAGATCGAGTTCGCCGGCATCCTGGCCGGCACCGAGCATCCGGAGGCGGCGGCCAAGCTGGTCGACTTCCTGCTGTCGGACACGTTCCAGGCCGACATCCCGCTCAACATGTTCGTGTCGCCGGTGAACGACAAGGTCGAGGTGCCGGCCGAGTACACCGAGTTCACGGCGAAGCCGACCCGCACACTCACCCTCGAGCCCAGCGAGATCGAGGCCAATCGGGCCGACTGGACCGAGCGCTGGTCGCAGATCGTGACCCGCTGAACGTGATCCCGTCGTCCGGCCAGACGACGCTCCGGCGGCGAGCGGCCGACCTGTCGCTCGCCGCCGGACCGGCTCTGTTCCTGGCCGTGTTGGTGGTGTGGCCGCTGGTGGCGGTGCTGGTGCGGTCGCTGGAAGGGGTGGGGCCGGGACGGGTGGCCGAGGTGCTGGGCCGGGGGTCGGTGCGCTCGGTCGTGGCGTTCACGGTGGGCCAGGCCGTGCTGTCGACCGTGCTGACGCTGGCGCTCGGCCTGCCGGTGGCCCGGGTGGTCGCCCGCTACCGGTTTCCCGGGGTTCGGGTGCTGCGGGCCTTGGTGGTGGTGCCGTTCGTGCTGCCGACGGTGGTGGTGGCGGCCGCCTTCGCCGCCCTGTTCGAGCGCTATGCGCCGGGGTGGCGTGACACGCTGGTGCCGGTGCTGGCGGCCCACGTGTTCTTCAACCTGGCCGTGGTGGTGCGGGTGGTGGGCGGGTACTGGGCCGGGGCCGACCGGCGGCTCGACGAGGCGGCCCAGGTGCTGGGGGCCGGCCCGTGGCAGGTGTTCCGGTCGGTCACCGTGCCCCGGCTGGGCCCGGTCCTGGCCGGGGCGGCGTTGCTGGTGTTCCTGTTCACGTTCACCAGCTTCGGGATCATCCGCATCCTGGGCGGCCCCGGCCGGGCCACGATCGAGACCGAGATCTTCCGCTACGCCGTGAACCGCACCGAGTTCGACGTGGCCGCCGTGCTGGCGGCCCTGCAGCTCGTGGTGGTGCTGGTGCTGGCCACCGTGTCGGCCGCCTTCCAGCGGCGCATCTCGCGGGCCGAGCGGGGCCGGCGGCGCCCGGCGGCCCGGCCCGTGGGGGAGGGAGGGTGGCCGGCCCGCCTGTGGCTGGGCGGTGCGCTGGCCATCGTGGCCGTGGTGATCATGGTGCCGGTGGGCGTGCTGATCCAGGGGTCGCTGCGGGTGGGCGACGGGTACGGCGTCGACAACTACCGCCGGCTGTTCACCACCGGTGACCTGTTGCCGGTGAGCGCCGCCCGGGCCCTGTCCACCTCGCTCCAGTACGCGCTGGTGGCGGCGGTGGTGGCCTCGGTGGTGGGGGTGGTGGCGGCACTTGCCGTCACCAGCGGCTCGGTGCTGGCCCGGCCGCTGGAGGTGTTGACGCTGGTGCCGTTGGGGGTGTCGGCGGTGACGTTGGGATTCGGGTACCTGGTGGCGTTCACCGTGTTCGACCTGCGGCGCTCGGTGTGGCTGGTGCCGGTGTCGCATGCCGTGATCGGGTTGCCGTTCGTGCTGGCGGCGGTGGTGCCGGCCCTGCGCTCGGTGGATCCGCGGTTGCGGGAGGCGGCGGCCACGCTGGGGGCGGGCGGTGTGGCGGTGCGCCGGCTGGTCGACTGGCCGCTGGTGCGGGGGGCGGTGGTGACCGGGGCCGGGTTCTCGGCTGCGGTGAGCCTGGGGGAGTTCGGGGCCACGTCGTTCCTGAGCCGGGGCGGCGATTCGTTCACCGCGCCGTTGGCCGTGGCCCGGCTGGTGTCGCAGCCGGGGGCGGCGCTGCGGGGCCAGGCGCTGGCTTTGAGCGTGGTGATCGGGGCGGTGGTGGCGGTGGTTGCCGCCCTGATCGAATGGCGCCGATCCGATCGGGTGACGCTGCTGTGAGCCGTGATCGGCGTCCGTCGCCGGCGGCAGCGGACGCCGGTGCCGGGTTGACCGGCGCAGCGGCCGCCGGTGGCGCCGGGGCGGCGGGCGCAGGGGCGGCGGCGCTGTCGATCCGGGGGGCGACGGTGGCGTTCGGGGCGGTGCGGGCCATCGACGGTGTGTCGCTGGAGGTGGCGCCGGGGGAGACGGTGGCCGTGGTGGGGCCGAGCGGGAGCGGCAAGAGCACGCTGCTGCGGGCCATCGCCGGGCTGGAGCCACTGGTGGCGGGGGAGATCCGGGCCGGGGGGCGGTCGCTGGCGGGGGTGCCGGTGCCGCAGCGGGATCTGGGGCTGATGTTCCAGGACCACGCGCTGTTCCCCCATCTCGACGTGGCCGGCAACGTGGCCTTCGGGTTGCGCATGAAGCGGTGGCCGGCCGAAAGGCAGCGGGCCCGGGTGGGTGAGCTGCTCGAGCTGGTGGGGCTGGCCGGGATGGAGCGGCGGGCCGTGCACGAGCTGTCGGGCGGGGAGGCCCAGCGGGTGGCGCTGGCCCGGGCTCTGGCTCCGGAGCCGGCGCTGCTGATGCTCGACGAGCCGTTCGGGTCGCTCGACCGGGTGCTGCGGGAGCAGTTGACGGCCGAGGTGCGGCGCCTGCTGCGGGAGCTGGGGCAGACGGCGCTGCATGTCACGCACGACCAGGGAGAGGCGTTCGCCCTGGCCGATCGGGTGGCGGTGCTGGCCGGGGGGCGGCTGGTGCAGGTGGGCGAGCCGGCCGAGTTGTGGCGCCACCCGGCGACGAGGTTCGTGGCCGAGTTCCTGGGCCATCCCAACCTGTGGCCGGCGTCGGTGGGTGACGGTGGACGGGTGTTGGTGGCAGGGGTGGATCTGGGGGTGGCCGCCGGGGTTCGCGGGGCGGACCTGGTGGCGGCGACGGGGTGGTGCCCGGTGACCGTGGTGGTGCCGGTCACGGCCTTGGCACGGGTCGGTGTGGTCGGGCCGGGGCCGACGTTGGACGTCGAGGTCCATTCGATCGGTTTCAACCAGGGCCGGTACCGGGTCACGGGCCGCGTCGTGGGTGGAGGGGAGCCGGTCGACGTGGCATGGGAGGCCGACGAGCCGCCGGCGGTGGGGGAGCGGGTCACGCTTTCCATCCGGGCGGATCAGGTCTGGACTGTGACCGGCTGAGCGGGGCGGACGGTGTCCGACCGGTTCGCTCGACACGGGGGCTGATCGACCGGAAGTCGACCACGAATGAACTTGGCTGACTTTTGGGGTACAGGAGACCAGAAGCCCGCCAGGTTCGACCTCGGCCGGTTCGATTTCTGTGGACCGGCTTGGCGTTGGCAAGTTACCGACGGGTAGGATGTAAGCAACTGCAAGCGCAAGCAAGCAACGAATCGCCCGCCCAATCCCGCCCAGGCTGTACAGCCGGGCGCCCGCCACGCCGATCGGAGTCACGATGGCCGAGTTCTCGCTCCAACTCAGTGAAGACCAGCTCCAGCTGCAGAAGTGGGTGCACGACTTCGCCGAAGAGGTGATCCGCCCGGCGGGGGCCGAATGGGACCGGCGGGAGGAGACGCCGTGGCCGATCCTGGAGGAGGCGGCCAAGATCGGGTTGTACGGCTGGGAGTTCCTGGCCGAGATCATGATGAACGACAAGACCGGGCTGTCGTCGCCGGTGGCGATGGAAGAGCTGTTCTGGGGTGACGCCGGGATCGGCATGGCCATCATGGGCTCGGGCCTGGCCGCGGCCGGCATCGCCGCCGCGGGCACACCCGAGCAGGTGCTGGAGTGGGTGCCCCAGTGCTACGGCACGGCCGACGACATCAAGCTGGGGGCGTTCGCCGCCTCCGAGCCCGATGCCGGCTCCGACGTGGCCGCCTACCGGACGCGGGCCGTGTACGACGAGGCCACCGACACCTGGGTGCTGAACGGAACGAAGACCTGGATCACCAACGGCGGCATCGCCGATATCCACGTGGTGGTGGCCGTGGTCGACCCCAAGCTGGGGGCGGCCGGGCAGGCCAGCTTCGTGGTGCCACCGGGGACGGCGGGGCTGTCGCAGGGCCAGAAGTTCTCCAAGCACGGGATCCGGGCCAGCCACACCGCCGAGGTGGTCCTGGACGACGTGCGGGTGCCGGGCAGCTGCCTGTTGGGCGGCAAGGAACGTCTCGACGACCGTCTGGCCAGGGTTCGCGAGGGTCAGCGCAGCACCAGTCAGGCGGCGATGCAGACGTTCGAGAACACCCGGCCGATCGTGGCGGCGCAGGGGCTCGGGATCGCCCGGGCCGCCTACGAGTACTCGCTGCAGTACGCCAAGGATCGGGTGGCCTTCGGCAAGCCGATCATCAAGAACCAGTCGATCGCCTTCATGCTGGCCGACATGGCCACGGAGATCGAGGCCACCCGGCTGCTCACGTGGCGGGCGGCATGGCTGGGCAAGCGCAAGGGGTTCAAGCACGCCGAGGGGTCGATGGCCAAGATGAAGGCCGGCCGCACCGCCGTGTGGGTGACCGAGCGGGCCATGCAGATACTGGGCGGGGCCGGGTACGTGACCGATCACCCCGTCGAGCGCTGGCACCGAGACGCCAAGATCTACGACATCTTCGAAGGCACCGAGCAGATCCAGCAGCTGGTGATCTCGCGAGCGATCTCGGGCCTACGGATCGAGTGACCCGCCCGGCGATCGAGTCGATCCGTCGGACCACCCGGCCAACGCAGGGTGCCACAACGGCGGCTGCGATGATGATGAGGCGGCGCCGTCGGCTCTGGTCCTTGGACCCTGGCTTCTCCGGCGGGCACAGCGCATCCTGAAGGTGACGCCACCGGGATCAGGTGCCGGTGTCCGTCTGGAGGTTTGTCATGACCGCGACCGTGCCCTTCCCCGCTCAGGTCGACTTCGACGCCGACCTGCATATCGCCCGCTGGCGGCCACTGGTGCAGTGGCTGTTGGTGATACCCCACGTGCTCGTCGTCAGCGCCCTGCGGTCGTTGCGCCAGGTGCTGACGCTGGTCAGCCTGGTGACGGTCCTGTTCACCGAGCGGATTCCGCGGTCGGTGTTCGACATGATCGCCATGTCGTACCGCTACGAGTGGCGGACGTTGAGCTACGCCCTGTTCATGCACGACGACTACCCGCCGTTCGACTTCCAGCCGACAGCGGACGACGACGGCGTGGAACGCCACACGACGCTCAGCATCGCCTACCCCGAGCACCTCGGCCGGTGGGCACCGTTGTACAAGTGGATCCTGGCCGTACCGCACTATGTGGTGATGGCGATCCTGGCCGTCGCCTCCGTCTTCGCCTTCCTGGCCGGTGCCGTGGCCGTGGTGGCCACCGGCACCTATCCCCGGGCGATCCGCGACTTCCTCGTCGGTGTCTACCGCTACTCGCTGCGGGTCGAGGCCTACGTCGGGCTTCTCACGGACACCTACCCGCCGTTCACCGTCTCAGCCTGACCTCGACCGGTCACCGACGACCAGATCTCACACGATGTGACCGTCGACTTCAGGGCAGTTGGACCAGCACCGGGCGGAAGCTGATGCCACCGCTCCGAATGGCGGTGGCCAGCGCGGTGGCCTTGTGCTCGGTGAAGTTGCCGCTGATCTGGATCAGATTCCTCTCGAACGACGGCTGTTCGATCGTCGGGGCCGTGACGACGGCACCGTCGACCACGATGGCAAGGAGCCCGGTGGGGCAGACTCCCTCCGCGCTGCTGTAGCAGAGCTGCGCGACCTGGTTGAACCGGTCGATGCCCTCGACGGTGAAGACGAGGTCGACGGTCCACTCCTGGCTCGGGTCGAGCACCGCCCCTGCGTCCTCCACGACGTTGCCCGCCAAGGCCACCGGCCCGAGGCACAGGGTGCTCCCGTCCGGCGCCGCGACCACCACCGGTTCGCTGGTCTGGCTGACGGTGGCGTCGGGTACGGGATCGCCGAGACACGCCTCTGTGATCTGCTCGGCGCTCAAGGCCGGCGGCGGCGCTGTGGGCGCGGCGGGCGAGTCGGCGGCGGTGGTGGCGGCGGTGCTCCCGCTCGAACAGGCGAGGAGCGACCAGGCGGCCAGGGTGACGGCGAGCGCTCGACCGGTCCTGCTGGGTTCCACGGGACCGACGCTACCTCACCGCCTCACCGTCTCGCCGGCTCTCCCGAGGTCCACCCGCGGGCGTCAGACCGGGGGCGGCGGGTGGATCGTGACGCCGGCGGGCGCCAGCTGGCGGGATCGGTTCGTCCACAGCCAGGTCAGCGCGCCGAGGCCGCCGACCGGGATCTCGACGGCGTAGGTGAAGAAGCGGTAGAGCAACACCCCGGCGACGGTGGCGACGGGATCGCCTCCCAGGGCGATGAGCAGCCCGCTCAGCCCCACCTCGACCACGCCGGCGCCGCCGGGGGTCAGTGGAACCATGGTGACGACCCGTTCGAATGCCAGGCCGGCGAGGACCACCGGCACCGTCAGCTTCGCCCCGGCCACATCGAGGCTGGCCCACAACAGCACCGCCAGCAGCGCGGCGTAGCTGGCGACCCCGATGGTGAGCCGGGGCCAGGCCGAGCGGACGAGATCGGCCGACTCGGCCCGCATCCGCACCAATGCTCCGCCGACATCGAACCGGACGGGTCGGTGGGCGAGGGCGGCCGCGCCGTTGACGGCCCGGTCGAGGATTCGGGCCATCTGCACGGCGGCGGTTTCGCTCGCCAGGAACAGCGTGGTGGCGGCGGCGAAGACAACGAGCGCGGCGGTGGCCAGCGCCGCCGTACCGATCAGCCGGGACGCTCCAGCAGCACCGGCGAGCACGAGCCAGGCCAGGGCGATGGCGGGGAGGGAGAGGCGGGCCAGCACGTCCCAGATGTTGGTGATGACGGTGTAGGTCCCGATGCTGCGGGGCTCGAACCCCCACGAGCGGCTCATCCGGTAGTTGAGGGCCATGCCGATGGCGCCGCCGAAGGGAAACAGGTTGGAGACCGAGCTGCCGGTCAGGCTCAACATGAGCGCCCGCCGCCGCCCGAGGCGCGGCATCGCCGCAGCCAGGGTGGTGCTGTGGGCGACCAGGCCGGCGATCCACACCGCCCCGAGGACGAGGAGCTGCACCCCGCTGACGGCACCGATGGCGGTGAGGATGGTGCGCCAGTGGCTGCCGGTCACCTTCGGGATCACGACGGTCACGAGCACGATCGTCAGAGCGACCGACGTCGCGGCCCGGGCGAGGCGAGGGAGGCGGGAGCGATGGCGAGATGGGCCGCCTCGTTGGGTTCGCGCTGGCAGTGTCATGGCCTTCCGATCGGAGCGTCCGCTGAATCATCCGCCCCGGCGCCTGAAGACCACCTGAAGCCGGTGCCGATCGGGCTGGTCGGCCGGACCTTCGCCGTGCGCCGACCGCACGCTGTCGGACGAGGCGACGGCCTCATGGCGGCCGCCAGCCTGGGAGCGGTGTCGCTGCGGCGCCGGTGGCCCAAGGGTGCCGTCGCCGGGCGCGCCGCCTGGTGCGGGCGCCGGTGAGATGGCGTCGTTTCCAGCGTCGGGCTGGACGATCAGGACCGCCCGGTCATGGTGAACGAGGTACCGCAATGGGGCGGTGGCGCCGCTCCCGCTGACATCTCGATCGCCAGGATCGTGATGTTGTCGTGGCCCCCACGGTCGAGGGCGTAGCCCACGAGATCGGCGACGGCGGCGTCGATCGGGCTGCTCGACACCATGTCGACGAGATCCTCCGGGCCGTCGACGTAGTCGCTCAGGCCGTCTGTGCAGAGCAGGAGGCGGTCACCGGCACGGAGCTCGAGCTGATGCCCCTCGACGCTCACCTCCCGGCCCCCGCCGAGCGACTGGGTGAGCACGTGGGCCCCCGGATGGTGCCGGGACCCGGACCGGTCGAGGCGCCCCTGACGCACCAGCTCCGCGGCGAGGGTGTGATCCTGCGTGATCTGGTGCGCGATGCGCCCCCGGACGAGATAGAGGCGGCTGTCGCCCACGTGGGCGACGATCGCCCGATCGTCCACGATCTGCACCGCGGTCAGGGTGCAGCCCATGCCCCTGAGACGGCCGCTCGAGGCCGCCTCCTGCCGCACGGCGCGGTCGGCGACCAGGACCGCTTCACGCAACCGGTTCTGCCGATCGGCCTCCGGGCCCGCCCGATAGCGGTCGTGCCACAAGCTCAGCTGCAGGGCATCCGCCGCGGTGCGGGCCGCCAACTCCCCGGCCGCTGCGCCTCCGATGCCGTCGAGGACGGCGAACAGGCCGAGCTCGGCGTCAACCAGCAGCACGTCCTCGTTCGCATCGCGGACCAGGCCCCGATCGCTGCAACCGCTTACCCGAATCCTCATCTCGACTCCTGTTCTGTCATGGCCGCCGTCGACCGATCTCACCCGAGGTGCACGTCGCCCGCCGCCCCCGCCGGGCGGCTGTGCACCAGCGTGACGAGGTGACCCCGACGGCTCTTCGACAGCACCCCATGGCTCCCGTCGGGGGAACGGGTCACGGTCAGGTCCGTGCTGGCGCTTCCGACCTCGAGGTTCGTGACCTTCAGCTCGGGAAGCCACGAGGGAAGCCGGGGATTGAGCGTGAGGCTCCCGTGGGCCGCGTCGGGCGTGAAGTCGAGCAGGGTGGCGAGCAGATGGATGACGGCGCCCGAGGCCCAGGCTTGAGGCACGTTCGCTCCCAGATACTGCACCGGGAACCCATCGATGTCGCGGTCAAGACCGGAGAACAGCTCGGGAAGCCGGCGATCGCGGAAGCGAACGGCGGCGTCGAAGATGCCGGTGGTGATCCTCAGCGCCGGCTCGTCGAGCCCGTAGCGCCGCATCCCGGCGGCCACGATGGCGTTGTCGTGGGGCCAGATCGATCCACGATGGTAGGAGAACGGGTTGTACGCGGGGTTGGAGGCGGCCAGCGTGCGCACACCCCAACCGCTCCACATGTCCGGCTCCATGAGCCGCCCGGCGCAACGGCGGGCCCGGTCGGGATCGACGGCACGGGACCACAGAAGGTGGCCGGCATTGGAGGCGACGGTCCGGATCGGCTGCTTGGATCCGTCGAGGCCCAGGTAGTAGGTGCCCTCTTCCTCCCACCAGAATCGGTCCTCGACCAGATCGGCCAGATGCTGTCCTTCACGTCGTAACCGAGCGGCCTCGGCGTCGTTGCCCCACGCCTCTTCGACGACGTCGGCCCACGCCCGTTTGGCTGCGATCACGTAGCCCTGCAGCTCGCACAGGGCCAGGGGCAGCGGGGCGATGTCTCCCGTGCTCGTGACGATGGCGTCGCCCGAGTCCTTCCAGCCCTGGTTGTAGTAGCCCCCGCCGGGCGCATCGGACTGGTACTCCTGCAGGCCATCGCCGTCCCGGTCGCCGTAGTTGTCGATCCAGGCCAGGGCCCGCTCCACGTGGGGACGGAGTTGTTCGATCAACACCGGATCGGCCAGCCATCGCCACGACTGGGCCGCCGCCAGCACGTACAGCGCGGTGGCGTCGTGCGTGCCGTAGTAGGGCGTGTGCGGGATCAGGTGAAGGTGGGCCAGCTCGCCCCGGCGTAGCTCGTGCATGATCTTGCCCGGCTGCATGTCCCGTCGGGCATCGATGTCGTCGCCCTGAAGGGCGCCGAGCGCTATCAGCGACCCGATCGAGAACAGGGGAGCCAGCGCCTGGGTCTGGAGGGACACGATCAGGGAGTCGCGCCCGAACAGGGCGGCGAACCACGGCATGCCGGCCGCCGGCACCCATGACGCCGATCTCGTGTCGGTGGGGTGGGGCCCGCCGGCCAGCTGGTCGTGCCGGTGCAGACGGAGCCCGGCCAGGTCCTCGACCGCCCGGTCGATCACTTCCTGGGCCGGCAGAGACGGTGTGGAGAACGTGGCGACCTGCTCGATCCAGGTCCGCTGCGCCTGGTCCATGCGATGGTCGCCGTGACGGAGGTTGTGACAGGTCCGGAACGGCCGCTCCGCAGGCAGATCGTTGCCTTCCACGACCCACAGAAGGCACGTGTGCCACCGCTCACCCGGTTCGAGCTCGATGCGAAACGACAGTCCGCCGTTGGCGTACTCGGGCAACGAGCCGGCTCGCTCCACGGCCACCGCCAGCGCCCGCTCGAAGGAGCCATTGACATACCGGCTCGTCAAACGAGACCGGCGTTCGATCCACTCGGTCTGGATGGTTCCGCGGCGGATGACGGTGCCGGCCTTCACCTCGAAGACGTCGGCGAAATCGCACTCCAGGCTGACCTCCAGGGTCACCGTGGCCGCTCGTCGGCCGTAGTTGACGAGGTCGTAGTCCTCGTGGAGGCCGTGGCCGACCGAGCGTTCGAGGCGGAGGTGCAGGCTCTCGGGCTCGATGCCGCCATCGGGTGACCGCAGGGCCGGATTGGTGAACTCGAACCGGGCCCCGAAGGCCGACGCTGTGGCGCTGTTGCGCAACGTGGGAGCGACGCCACCGAGGCGTAACCGGTAGCCGGATACGAAGCGGGTGTCGGCGGCGAAGAACCCGTGGCCCGCTCCCCGCGACATCGAGCCGTCGAGATCGCACACGAGTACCTGGTCATCGAGGTGAATCGTCAACAGATCCGGCCCTACCTGCACATCCACGGCATCAACCTCCGGTTGTCAGATGGCCGTCGGTCGCTCCGCCCACCACGCAGAGGTTCGGGGCCGTCGCACAGCTCCGAGAGGGCCTCGCGCCCCGCCGCGTCGTCGTCGGCGATCACGACGGCGCACCGTCCGTCGATCATCTCGACGCCGCCGGTACGGGTGGACAGTCCCTCACCGGCAGCTCACCGCCGGATCGGGCACGGCGGGATCGGCCGGGGCCGGCCGGGGCGGCGTACCGGGAGACGACGGACCGGCCGCTGCGGCGGAAGGGGTGGGTTCGGCCGGCGAGGGGTCCGGTGGGCCAGCGGCTGGTTCCTCGCCGGTTCCGGCGAAGTAGGCGAGCACCGACCTGGCCGCCGGGCTGGTGAGATCGGGCAGGATCACATCGGCGCCCCGGACGACGACCCCCCGTCCATCGATCCGGTAGGTCACGGCGTTGGCGGGCCCGATGGCCTGGATGGCGCGGCCGATGCCGATCAGGGTGGCCAGCCCCAGCCCGTCGTCGATCCTCACATCGGACGACCTGGCCACATCGAGCAACCGCGCTGCGGTGATGGGGTTGGTGGCCCCGCTGGCCAGCGCCTTGGCGGCCAACCGGCGCAGGAAGTCCTGTTGGCGGGCGATCCGGCCGAAGTCGCTGCTGGTGTCGGTCACCCACCGGCCGCCGACGTTGTAGCTGTAGTGGCGGGACCGGACGTAGGCCAGGGCCTCGTCACCCGCCATGGGATGGCAGCCGGGGGCTGCGACGTCGAGGCCGGTGTTGGTGTCGCGGGCCGGGTGGGCGAACGGGATCGACAATCCTCCAACGGCGTCGACCAGGCTCTTGAAGGCACAGAAGTCCACCCCGGCGTAGTGGTCGATCCTGATGCCGAAGTCGGCCTCGATGGTCTGGATCAGCCGGTTGGGGTCGCCGGGGGTGAAGGCGGCATTGATCCGACTGCGGCCCCCGGTCCCGGCGATGGGCACGTAGAGGTCACGGGGTAGCGACAGCACGGCGAGCTGGTGGCGGACGGGATCGACCCGCAGGATCATGATCGTGTCCGATCGGTCGCCTGCGCCCGCGCCCGTGCCATGGCCGAGGAACGCACCGGCGTAGGGTGATGCGGGGTCGATGCAGGACCGCCCGTCTGATCCGGTGAGTAGGATGTTGATCGGGGCCGAGAGGCCCGGTTGGGTGGCTCCAGCAGGGGTCGGGGTCGGGCCGGACGGCGGCCTGGCCGCCGGGGCGTGCACGATCGACACCCGGTGGATCCCGTGGTAGGCCGAGGCCACCGAGAGGGTGGCGGCGCCCACCGCGGCCACCGTCAGGCCGGCCACCACCGTGGCCGCCAGGAGCGCCCGCCGCTGCCAGGTCGGCCGCCGGTCGCTGTGCTGGCGGGCCACGGGGTCAGGCGTCGCGGTGGCGGGCCACCGCGGCGGCCAGGACCAGCGGGCCGATGATCCACAACAGGAACACCCCGAGCCGCCGGCTCATGCCGAGCGGCGCCACCTCGAGGCTCGGATCGTCGACGGCCACCACGTCGCCGTAGCGCTCGACCAACTGGGAGACGGTGGTCATCGCTGATCGCCGCCAACCCAGGATCGACCTTGCGTGTTGCTCATGTTGCTCTCCTCTGGAGAACGGTTGGAGATGGCGGGGTGAGGTCCCACCCGACGATGCTCGGTGTGTCCTCGCGCTCCGTGAGGGGGCCTCGGCCTCACTGCGGGGCCATGGCTCCAGGTGTAGGAGATGCCGGTATGGCCCGGCCAGGCACGTTCGTGTCATTGGGCCGGCCCGTCCCTGTCGCTGGCGCGCGTGGTTCGGTGCCGTCGGCATCGCCTCGGCGCGCGGGCGGAGGGTGGCGAACGGCTCGTCGAGGGGCCGGCGGCCCGGCGCCCGGCCGGGCTCCACGTACCACTCGTGGCCGAACACCAGCCGGAACAGGGGTGGGGGCAGCCGTAGATAGAGCGCCAATGACCGGAGGCCTCGGCCTCCGGTCGTCTGCGAGGCGTGGGCCGTCATCGCCGCCCGTTTGGCGTCCAGATAGGGCCCGACGTCGATCCGGTGGGTGATCGTCGCCGGATCGGCGAACGAGCGGGCGACCACCCTCGGCCGCAGCTCGTCGGCCAGGCCGGGCACGGGACGCAGGATCCGGGCGGCCCAGCGGGCCGCCCGCCGGTCGACGGTCGCCTCGAGCAGCAGCGGTGTTCCCGCCATCTCCGCGGCGCGCCGGCCGACGAGATGCACGGCCACGTGGTCGGGGTGGCCGTAGCCGCCGTGGTCGTCGTAGCTGGTCAGGACGTCGGCGCCGACGGCGTCGAGAAGGCGGGCGAGGCGCTCGGCGGCCGCTGCCACCTCGGCATGGGCGAACGCATCCGGGTCGTTCGAGGTGCCGAGGCGCCCGGAGTCGGCGTAGCCGAGCCATCGCACGTCGGCGCATCCGAGGGCGGCGGCGGCCCGGCGGAGCTCGTGAAGGCGGACGGCGACGAGATCGGGGGATTCGCCGCCCCCGCCGGTCAGGCCCTGCTCGCCCAGGGTGGCGACCACGACGATGACCCGGTGGCCTTCGGCCGCGGCCCGGGCCAGCGTTCCCCCGGTGAACAGCGTCTCGTCGTCGGGATGGGCATGAAACGCCACGATGGTGAGGGGAGCGGCCCCGGTCGGCGCCGTCCCGCTGGCCGTCGAACGGGGGAGAGCCCCGGGTTCGTCGCCCCGGCGCTGGCGCCGGGCGATCCAGGCGGCCGTGGCGCAGGCCGCGCAGCCCAGGGCGGCGCCGGCGACGACATCGGCCACGTAGTGGTTGCCGGTGCCGACGACCACCACGGCGGTGAGCACGGGGTGCAGCACGGACGCCGCCCGGGCCCAGTGGTTGCGGGTGGCGGCGATGCCGGTCATGGCCACGCAGCCCGCCCAGGCCAGATGGAGCGAGGGCATGGCGGCGTAGGCGTTCATCGGGAGCGGGCCGTGAGCGGTGCCGTAGCCGGCCCGGGCCACGAGGTCGGCGAACACGGTACCGGGCAGGAGGCGGGGCGGAGCCACCGGATAGAGGGCGAAGGCGGCCAACCCTACGGTGTTGACGACGAGCAACGCGTTGCGCCCGACCCGGTAGACGTCGGGTCGTCGCAGGTAGCACCAGACGAGCACCGCGCCGGCGGCGCCGAAGTGGAGGAACTGGTAGTAGTCGACCGACAGCACCGACAGGGCGTGATGAGAGGCCAGCCAGCCGTTGACGCCCGACTCGACCCTGAACACACCCTCCAGGTCGAGGACCCGGTAGCCGTGGGCGGTCGCCTGTGACCGGCGCATGGGGGTGAGGGATCGCAGATGGTCGTAGACGACGAGGAGGACCACGGCCACCACCACCTCCCCGATCAGCGGCGGGCGCTCGGCCTGCTGCGGCACGATCTGAGTGCGACCACCGACGACGACCGCGCTCATGCCGACAGCACGTTCGGTCGGTGCCGTGCCGCCGTGCCCGGCCCGACGGGCATCGGCGTCGCCGTCGCCGCCCGGTCTGACCCTTGGATGGCTCGGGCGAGCCGGTAGATCTCGGCGGTGCGGTCCAACGCCTCGGCCCAGCCGAACGGTGGGGCGACGGCCCGGTTGTGGCGGGTCAGGCGGGCGCGGGTGACAGTGTCGGAGGCGAGGGTGGCGATCGCCGTGGCCATGGCCGCGTCGCCGTCGACCAGGAGTCCCGAAACGCCGTGCTCCACGAACTCGCCGATACCGGTGCGCTCGTGGGCGACCACCGGGAGGCCGGCGGCCCGAGCTTCGAGGGCGGCTATCCCGAACGACTCCTTGAGGGCGGGGGCCACGAACAGGTCGGAGCGTTCGAACAGGGCTCGAATGTCGTTGCGGGAGCCGACTCCGGGCAGCGATACCCAGCTCGCCATGCCGTGGCGGGCGAGGTACCGCTCCATCGGCCGCCGGTAGGGGCCGTCGCCCACGATGACGGCCCGGAGCCCGATGGCGGCCGGCGCGGCCTGCCGCGCCCGGTGCAGGATCCGCAGCAGAGGCAGGGGCCGCTTGCGGGCCGTCAGCCGCATGACCGCAGCGACGACGACGCCCTCGTGTGGTCCGATCGGCGCGCCGCGCCACGTGTCGACCTCGGTGGCGTTGGGGAGCACGAAGACGGGCGCTGCGTCGCCCACCGCCACCTGGAGGTCGCCCGCCGCGACGGCGCTGACTGCCGTGAAGACCACCGGCCAACGGCGCCAGCCGACGAACCGGTCGAGTTGCCGGTAGCACGCTGCGTAGTCGCCCACCATCGAGTGCATGGTGACCACGGTCGGCGTGCCGGCACGGCTACAGGCACCGGCTGTGGAGAACGCCAGGGGGGTCGCCAGGCCGGCGTGCACGTGCACGATGTCGTACCGGCCGTCAGTCACCGCCCGATGAGCGGCGCGGATGCCGGAGCGGCAGAAGCTCTCCCGGGCGGAGCCCGAGCGCGCGGTGCCCGTGTCGACGGGGGAACCGTCCCGCTCGACGACACCGCCGGCCGTGATGACCTCGACCCGATGGCCGGCTGCCCGCTGGGCTCGGGCCAACGACGCGACGTGGTTCTCGATGCCTCCTACCCGTGGATGGTAGAAGTCGGTGACGTGGGCAATGCGCAGGCCGGATAGGGGGGCGGCCGCCGAAGCCACGGCGACACGACGTGCGTACAAAGAAGATCCCTCCGCTCAGAAGCTGAGCCGAGCATGCGCCCCCGCTCCTGAAGACAATCTGAAGCCACACCTGGTGAGGGACGGCGCTGAACCCCCACCCGAGCTGGTCGCAGATCGGAAGGACCTGGCGTCAGCGCCGCGACACGATTGGCTCGCCCGGGCCCTCAGCCCGTTCGCCGGTTGATGTGGAGCACCGGATAGCGCTCGGCCAGCAGGCCGCGGCACAGCTCGCCGTTGGTCTCGGTGCTGACGCGGCTGAGCCGGGCCTGCCGGAGGTGGCCGGCCACCGCCGGGGCCTCGACCGCCACGCCGCTCGTGGGGTCGATCACCAGGGGGGCGTCGGGGCCGGCCGCCAACCCGAGATCCGTCCGGCGGAACCGGCGGTGCGCTGGGCCGCATCCAGCCGGCACTGGGCCGGCACGTCGAGCCCGTACAGCCGGGCGGCGTTCAACCCCAGGATCTTCTTCTTGGCCTCGACGGTGAGCGGTGCGTAATCGGCGAACTCGTCGCTGGCCGGGAAGTTCTACTCGACGAAGCGCTCCACCTGCCACTGCGGCTCCCAGATGGCGTAGTCGCTGCCGAACAGCATCCGGTCCTCGCCCACGAAGAACAGCAGCTCACCCATCACCTTGGCGAAGTAGTTGGGCCGGGCGTGCATCAGTCCACCGGTCACCACCGACAGCCCGGCGTCGACGTTCGGTTCCTGCACGGCGATGAAGCAGAAGTCTTCCAGGCGGGGCAGGCCCACGTGATCCACGATGAAGTTCAGGTCGCTGCACCCGTAGCGGGCCACCTTGTCCTCGAACGCCCGCATGCCCTCGTCGCCCTCGCGAGGATCCCGCCGGGTGTTGAGGAGGAATCTGTCGGGGGCCTCCGCCACCAGTTGGGCGTTGCGCTCGGTGGTGTTGAAGCCGTCGGTGTACCACTCGGTCAGGTACGTCGGCTGGAGGATGGCGACGTCGATGTGGCCCCGCTCGAACGCCTGCCGGCCGCCAACCCCCCCCGGCGGCGGCACTCGCCTCAACACTGGTACCTAGAATTCCGGCATGATCCTCATCACCGTCAAGTTCCCGATCCGTCCGGACAAGATGGAGGAGTGGCGCGAGCTGTCGGCCTTCTATGCCGCCGCCGTGAACGCTGAGCCGGGTTGCCAGTTCTTCGAGTTCGCCCAGAGCGTCGACGAGCCCAACACCTTCGTGTGCATCGAGGGCTTCACCGACGCCGCCGCCGGCCAGTCGCACATGCAGCAGCCCCACGTGGCCCGCTTCATGGGCGAGATGCCCGACATCGTGTCGGCCCGGCCCAGGCTCATCTACGTAGACGCCGAGGAGGTGTCGGGCTTCGTCGACATGGGCGAGATCACGCCCCGCTGAACCTCGCCGGCACGGGTCGTGCCGCCGATCCGGCGGTGGCGTGTCAAGCCCACGCCACGTGGGTACTCGACGGTGATGATCGATCGCAGGGCCGACTCTCCGCGATGAGCACCACCGGCTCGGACTCCCTGCCCGCCACCCGCCCCCGCCGGACCGTGGTGCCGGCTCGCTTCCTGATGTGCCGGCCCGAGCATGTCGAGGTGACCTACGCCGTCAACGCCTGGCTGCGGCCCGAGCTGCCGACCAGCCAGGAGGTCGCCGTGCGACAGTGGACGGCCCTGCGCTCGACGCTGGAGGAGCTGGGCCACGAGGTGGAGCTCATCGACGCCGTGGCCGGCCTGCCCGACATGGTCTTCGCTGCCAACGGGGCGCTGATCCACGGCGACCGGGCCGTGGTCGCCCGGCCCCGCCACCCGGAGCGGCACCTCGAGGCGACGTGGTACGAGGCCTGGCTCACCGGGGCCGGGTTCGACGTGCACCACTGCGAGCACAGCTTCGAGGGGGCGGGCGACGTGACGGTCGTCCCCGGCCGGGATCTGGCCATCGCCGGTTACGGGCTGCGCACCGACCGGGCGGCCCACGCCCAGCTGGCCCGGTGCCTGGGCCTCGACGTCCTGTCGGTCGAGCTGGTGGACGAGCGGTTCTGCCATCTCGACGCGGCGTTGAGCCCGCTCGACGAGCGGACCGCCCTCTACGCGCCCGATGCCTTCACGGCCGAGGGCGTCGCCCTCATCACCAGCGTGTTCCCCGAGGCGTTCCCGGTACCCCACAATGAGGCCAAGCGCCTGGCCGCCGCCGCCATCTCCGACGGCTGGTCGGTGCTCGTGCCCCACGAGGCCCGCACCACCGCCGGGTGGCTCCGCAGCCGGGGGTTCCGCCCCGTCCCGCTGCCGGTGACCGAGCTCCGCCGGAGTGGCGGCGGGCTCCGCTGCTGCGTCCTGCGGCTCGGTTCACCGGTGCGGGACCGTCTCAACCAACGGTGAGCCCGCCCGGCCGGTGCCGGGCCCGATGCGCGGTGCCGGGTGCGTCGTGGCCGGCACCGGCCGCCAGTCCTGGCCGTCAGTTCCGGCGGTGGTGCCGGCTGTGACTCCCGGCTGTGACTCCCGGCTGTGACTCCTGGCTGTCAGTCCCGGCGCCGGGCGGCGGTGTCGTCGGCCAGGCCGACGGCCACGATGGCCAGGGCCGGGCCGCTGGCCAGGGCGAGGAACGTCACCGTGTGGACCAGCACGAAGGCCAGGACGGCGGCGATGCCCACCGCCGCCAACCGGCGCCCGTAGAGCTCGAAGCCCTCGGCCCACGGAGGGCGGCGCAGGGCGGCGGCCACCGCCGTGCCGAACCCCGCTACCAGGCCCGTCACCGCATCCTGAGACAGCGCCAGCACCACCACGCCGAGCGTCGGGCCGGCCACGGCTCCCGCCGTAGCGGCCCACAGCGGGTGGGGGTGGCGGGATGTGAGCGCCGCCACCACCAGACCGAGGGGTGCGATGGCCACGGCCAGGGCGGCGGCCCCGGCCGCCGTCCTGTCGTCGCCGGCGTCGGCGGCCACGAAGGCGACGACGGCAGCCCAGAAGCTCGCCGTCACCGGCAGGGTGGTGAGGCTGAGCGCCATCCACCCCGGTCGTCGCTGGCGGTCGTGGCCGGTGATGCCCGGGGCCGCCGATGCGGCGCTCACCTCGTCATTCCTTCACCGCGCCGGCGGTGAGGCCGCTGACGAAGTACCGCTGCAGCGAGAAGAACACCACCAGCGGCAGCACCATCGACACGAAGGCCCCGGCGGTCAGCAGATGCCAGGCCTGGCCCCGGGAGCCGTTTAACTCCCGCAGCGCCTGGGTGACCACCCGCACGTCGGGCTCGCCACCGAGGAACACCAGGGCCACCAGGAGGTCGTTCCACACCCACAGGAACTGGAAGATGGCGAACGAGGCCAGGATCGGGGTGGACAAGGGGAGCACCAGGCGGGTGAAGGTGGTGAAGTGCCCGGCCCCGTCGACCTTGGCCGACTCGATCAGCGAGCGGGGCAGGGAGCCGATGTAGTTGCGCAGCATGTAGGTGGCGAGCGGGAGCCCGAACCCGGTGTGGGCCAGCCACACGGCCAACAGGGTGCCGTTGAGGTTGAGGTCCGGGATGATCGGGATGCCGGCCACCCGGAACCCCGAGGTGTAGAGCTGCAGGATCGGGATCAGCGACATCTGGAGCGGCACCACCATCAGGCCCACCACCGCCGCGAACAGGACCTGGCGGCCCGGGAACTCCATCCAGGTGAAGGCGTAGGCGGCGAATGCGGCGATGGTGATCGGCAGCACGGTGGCCGGCACGGTCACGGCCAGGCTGTTGAGGAACGAGTTGCCGAACCCTCCGGCGTCGAGCACGTCGCGGTAGTTCTGCAGCGTCCACTGGCTCCCGTCCCCGAGGTGGGCGAACACCGTCCACCAGCCCGAGCTGTCGACCAGTTCCCGGGGGCGGAACGAGGTCACGAGCAGCCCCAGGGTGGGGACCAGCCACAGGGCGGCGATGATCGACACCGAAACGGCCACCGGCCATCGGCCCCAGGCCCGCCCCGGGCTGGCCGGCGACGCCGTCTCGGGGGTGGTGCCCGGCGGCTCGGCCTTGCCGGGCTGCACACCGGTCGGCTCGTCGTCCAGCCCGGCGACGACGCCGGTGGTGGTCGTGACGTCTGTCATCGCATCTCCTCCTGGGCTCGGAAGCGCCGGATGTTCAGCGTCATGAAGGGCAGCACGGCCACGAACAGCAGCACGGCGAAGGCGGCGCCCCGACCCTGGTTCCGGAAGGTGAAGAACTCGGTGATCATCCGCTCGGCCACGATGGTCGTGCCGAACTCGCCACCGGTCATCACGAACACGATGTCGAACACCTTCCACACGATGATCAGGATCGTGGTCAGCACCACCATCACCGTGGAGGAGATCATCGGCAGCACGATCCGCCAGAACATCTGCCATTCGGTGGCTCCGTCCACCCGGGCCGCCTCCAGCACCTCGCCTGGCAGCGACTTGATGGCCGACGACAGCACCACCATGGCGAACCCGGTGTAGAGCCAGATCATGATGACCATCAGGTAGAGGTTGTTCCACGGCTCGCTGAGCAGCCACGCCACGGGGTTGTTGCCCAGGCCCTGCCAGATGGCGTTGAGCAGACCGGTCTGCTCGCCGAATCCCTCGGGGCGGAAGTTGTAGATGAAGCGCCACACGATGGAGGCGCCCACGAACGAGATGGCCATCGGGAGGAAGATGACCGACTTGGCCGCCGCCTCCGTCCGCCGGCCGAGCTTGTCGGCCAGCACGGCGAAGGCGAGCCCGATGGCCACGGCCAGAACGGGCACCACCACCACCCAGGCGATGCTGTTGCGGATGGCGAGGCGCCCGTTCTCGTCGCTGAAGATGTCGACGTAGTTGTCGAATCCCACCCAGCCCTGACCCCGGCGGTCCCGGAAGCTCAACACGATCGTGTTGATCGCCGGGTACACGAGATACACGGTCAGCAGGAGCAGGGCGGGCCCTACGAACACCCACGGTCGTAGGGCGGTGGCGGCCCGCAGTGGCAACATGTTGACCAGGCGGTCGGCGCCCCAGTAGAGCAGCCAGATGCCGCCCACGCCGACCACCAGGGCGATGATGACCTGGAGCAGTTGGTTGCTCATGGCTGCGGCCAGGAGCTTTCGACCGAGGTCAGCACCTGGTCGGTTTGCGCACCCCGGCTCCAGTCCAACATGGCCGTCCAGAAGGTGCCCTGGCCCACGGCCGGCGGCATCAGATCGGAGGCGTCGAAGACGAAGGTGTTGTCGGCGATGGCGTCACGGACCGCCTCGGCCTGGTTGCGGGCCGTCTCGGATTCGTAGCAGTCGAGCGGGACGTCCTTGTGGCCCGGCAGGCGCTCGACCCCCTCGACCCCGTGACCGCCCAGCTCACTGGCCGAACCGCCGCTGGGCGAGGCGAGCACGCATTCCCAGTCGGGGGTGATCCAGTCCTTCACCGCCTGCACGGCTTCGGGGGTGGCGTCGAACACCATGAGGGTGTCGCCACCGCCCATGGCGGCGTTGTTGCCGTCGATCGACGGGAAGTCGAAGAAGCTCACCTCGTCTTCCTCCCCCGGAGGGAAGAAGTTGGCGATGAAGCTGCCCTGCTTGTGCATGGCGCAACCGCCCTCCTCGTTGAACAGGGGCAGGGGAGCCTCCCGGAAGTCGATGGCGGCCACGTTCTCGGTGCCGCCGAGCACGAAGCCGTCGCCGAAGAAGATCTCGCCGAAGCGGTTCACGGCGTCGGCGATCTGGGGATCGTTGAACGGGATCTCGTGACGGAACCACTGGGTGTACACATCGGTGCCGGCGCTGCGGACCACGATGTCCTCCACCCAGTCGGTGGCCGGCCAGCCCGAAGCGGCTTCGCTACCGAAGCCGAAGCACCAGGGCGTGACACCGTCGGCCACCATCTGCTGGGAGAGCGCCACCAGATCGTCGTAGGTCTCGGGGATCTCGTAGCCCCTGTCCTCGAACAACGAGGTGCGGTACCAGACGATGCTCTTGTAGTTCGGGAACCAGGGGATGCCGTAGTGGTTGCCGTCGGCGCACACGCCGAGGTCCATCCAGAACTTGCCGTGGTTCTCTTCCATGGTGGGGATGTCGAACCCCATGTCCTCCAACGAGGCGAGCTGGCCGGCGTTGGCGAAGTCGCAGATGGAGGCGGGCTGGGGGGTGAAGGCGACGCTGGGGGAGTTGCCCCCGTCCACCCGGATGCGGAGCTGCTCCTCGAAGCTGTCGGATCCCTCGTAGACGATGTTGGCGCCGGTCTCGTCGTTGTAGACGCTGAGGAAGCCCTGCATCGCCTCGCCCTCCACCCCGGTGGGGGCACCGAACAAGCTGAAGTCGGCGCCGCTCATGTCGGTGGTGCCCTCGCTGCCGGAGCCCTCGCCGCTGGTGCCACCTCCACCGCCCGCTGGCTCCGCACCGTCGTCTCCGTCGGAGCTGCAGGCGGCGGCGAACAGGGCGAGTGCTGCGAACAAGGCGGCGCCCCTCCGGATCGCCCGCCTCGGTGGTCGGGCCGTCCGACTGCGGGTAGCGGTCGACATGGGTTTCCCCCCTCTCCTCGGTGGCTGACCCCGTCGTCAGCCGCCACTGGGCCGTCGTCTACCCGGACGCGACGGTCGGTAATCGTCGGGCCGCGCTGCCCGCCCTGCTCAGCCCGGCGAGGCCGTGCCTGCGTGGAGCCGGCGGGCCCGGAGCACGACGTCGTCGACATGGTGGCTCGAGGCTGCGCCGGGCGGGCGGGGCCGCTTCTCGTTCAGCTCCACGGTCCACGCAGGGGAGGCGGCCAACGCCGCCGCCACGTCTTCCACCCGCACGTAGGCGTCGGGGTCGAAGGGGCGGCTCTGGGCGCTGACGTCGACCGGAGCCCGCATCGGGGCCAGGTCGTGGCTCACCACCAGGAGGGTCCCGCCGGGGGCGACGGCGGCCAACAGGTTCTGAACCCCCCGGCCGTCGGGTGTGCGGGGAATCGAGGCGTACTGGGCCGAGACGAGATCGAAGGCGCCCGGCTCGAACGGCGCCCGGGCGTTGGCATCGGCGTGGAGGTACCCGATCTCGAGGTTGCGCTCGGCGGCGGCGCCGGCCACGTGGTCGAGCGCCCGCTGCGAGATGTCCGAGGCCGTCACCTGCCACCCGTGCTCGGCCAGCCACACGGCGTCGCCCCCCTCGCCGGCCCCCACGTCGAGGGCCCGCCCCGGGGCCATTCCCGCCACCTCGGCCACCAGGGTGCCGTTGGGGTTGCCGCTCCACATCCGGCCCCCGCCGTAGCGGTGGTCCCAGTCGGTCTCGTTGCCCGACGGGCGGGCCGCGGCGGCCAGATCCTCATCGGCCAGGCTGAAGGCGATCATGGCTCCCACCCAGCTCCCGTTGGCCGCAGCCTGGAGCACCTGCTGGCTGGGATCGGTCACGTTGCCGGCGGCGAAGACCCCGGCCACGGAGGTCTCGCCCGTCGAGGTGGTCTCGATGTGGTCGCCCAGGCCGGTGACGTGCCGCACCGGCTCCAGGCCGAGCGGGGCCAGGGCCTCGGCCCGGGCCCGCCACCGGGGCCCGACGGCGACGGCGTCGGCTTCGATCCGCCGGCCCTCGGCCAGCTCGACGGCAGCCAGCCGGCCGTCCGGGCCGCTGGCGATGCCGGTGACCGTGCCGTGGACCACCTCGACCCCGGCCGCCCCCAACGCCGCCAGATCGGGATGGTCGGGGTCGATCGCACCATCGTGGACCACGACGGTGAACCGGTCGGAGAGCTGACGGAACAGGCGGGCCGGGTGGAGGCCCATGGGGTGGGTCACCACGGCCACGATCCGCTGGTCCCGCACCTCGTAGCCATGGCAGAAGGGGCAATGGATGACGTCACGGCCCCAGTGCGGGGCCAGGCCGTCGATGGCGGGCAGCTCGTCGGTGATCCCGGTGGCGGCCAGCACCCGGCGGGCCACCACACGGTTGCCGCCGGCCAGCTCGACCACGAACCGGTCGTCCCGCCGGTGCACGGCGGTGGCGAGGGCCGGTACCACCTCCACGCCGTAGCGGCGGACCTCGTCGCGCCCGATGGCGGCCAACTCCGACGGCGGGATCCCCTCGTGACCCAGGAAGCTGTGCATGTGGGCCGCCGGGGCGTTGCGGGGGTCGCCGGCGTCGACCACGATCACGGCCCGACGCTGGCGTCCCAGCTGGAGGGCGGCGGCCAACCCGGCGGCCGAGCCGCCGATCACGGCCACGTCACAATGGCGCTCGATCGTCCGGGCCTGCTGGTGCTGGTGCTGGTGATCGTGATGCTGGTGATCGCTCATGATCCCGACGATACGCTGTTGCGACTATTCCGCAAGAAGCCTTGCGGAATTCGCAAGATCCTCGGTACCGTGCCCCAGATGGACGAACCAGCCGCCATCGAGGACGTGGTGCGCTCCCGGCTGCGGAGCTTACGCACGGCCCAGGGGCTCTCGCTCGACGAGGTGGCGGCCCGGGCCAACCTGAGCCCTTCCACCGTCAGCCGGGTGGAAACGGGCAAGCGATCGATCAGCCTCGACGTGCTGGTACCTCTGGCCGGCGCGCTGGGGGTGGGGCTCGACGCCCTGCTCGACGTGCGGGACGACGACGATGTGGTCATCCGTCCCGAACCCGCCCGCCGCGGCGGTCGCACCACCTGGCTGCTGAGCCGTCCCACCGGCAACACGCTGGCCATCAAGATGCGGCTGGAGCCGACGGCGCATCCGCCCCGCCAGCAGGTCCACCCCGGCCATGACTGGTTCTTCGTGATCGAGGGCCGGGTCCGGCTGCTGCTGGGTGAGCGGGAGATCATGGTGGAGACCGGTCAGGCCGCCGAGTTCGCCACCATGACCCCCCATGCCACCCAGGCCGTCGACGGCCCGGCCGAGCTCATCATGATCTTCGACCGCGACGGTCACCGGGCCCACGTCCACCGCGAGCCGGCGGCGTGAAAGCAGGCGGCTGGGAGCGGCTCAGGGGCGCACCCCGACCAGCTGGTGGAGCACCCCGCCCAACGCGCTTGGATCGGCCCCTCCGGCCTGGCGCCAGGCCACATGGCCGTCGGGCCGCACCAGCACCGCACCGGTCGGCGTGATGCCGTGTGCCGTCTCGAGCCGCCCGGCCTCTTCCGGGTGGTGGGCCGCCACGGGATGCACCATGGCCGATGCCGGCGCGCCGCCAGCGGGGCCGAGCGCCGAGCCGGTGAGCAGCACGAACCGGTCGTCGTAGAGGTCGAGGGTCGAGCCGGGACGTCCGCCGGCGGGGCTGAGCGGCACATGGGGCGCCCGGTGGCCGGGGCGGGCCTCGGGCCGGTAGTCGGACACCGGATCGGCCACCGCCGCCGGCTCGGTGCCGTCGGGTAGGAGGCAGCCCGCCTCGTACCGCAGGCCGAGGTCCATGCCCAGCCAGTTGCCGTAGCGTCCGGCGGCCGCCACCGCCTCCTGCTCGGCCACCGGGTCGGCGCCTCCCCGCTCCACCAGCTTGCGGATCCGCCCGACGTTGCGGGTGTTCTCCAGCGACCGCTCGGCGTTGTACCGGGCCACCGGTGACCGCTCGGTGTGGTACGTGTCGAGCAGGGCCTCGGCCGCCCATCCCCGGTCCACGTGGGCCAGCTTCCACGCCAGGTTGTGCGTGTCCTGGATGGCGGTGTTCATGCCGAAGCCACCCGAGGGCGGCAGCTGGTGGGCGGCGTCACCGACGAGGAAGACCGGGCCGTGGCGGAACCGCTCCGCCACCGTGCTCGACATCACCCACGGGATCACATCGAGCACGTCCACCGCCAGTGCCTCGTCTCCCACCGAGCGGCGGATCCAGGCCGCCGCCCGCTCCGGGGTGAAGCTCTCCGGCGGGTCGACGGCGGGGTCGTAACCGATCTGGCACAACCAGCGATCGGCCGTGTCGATCTTCTGGAACACGTTGCGGGCCGGCGCCGTGGTCCAGTAGAGGGCGGCCGGGCGATGGTTCGTCCACGGTGACAGGTCGGCCCGGAAGTGGCAGTTGACCAGCGTGGCCAGACCGGCGGGGCCTTCCATGTCGATACCGCAGTGCCGGCGGACGGCCGAGGCGGCCCCGTCGGCCGCGATCAGCCATCGGGCCTCGATCCGTTCGGCTTCGCTCCCCGGGCCGATCACCGTTGCCGCCACGGCGTAGTCGGCGTCGGCGGCGGCGTCGGCGACCTCGATCGATTCCAGGCGGTAGCCCCGTCGAACCCGCACCGACGCCTGGCTGCGGGCCAACTCCTCCAGGATCGGCTCGATCCGATCCTGGGAGCTGAGCAGCCACGGCGCCGGCGACACCTCGACGCCGTCGACCACCGGCTGGACCGACATCGCCGTTCGGCCGATCTCCCGCCCGGCCAGCGTCTCGGTGTACACGAGCGATCCGGTCCATTGGAGCGGCAGGCTGGCCGCCACCACCTCGTCCAGGATGCCCCAGCAGCGGAACAGCTCGGCCGTGCGCACGTTGACCGACCGGGCCCGGGGGTGGCCGCTCACCTGCTCCCGCCGCTCCACCAGCACGCAGTCGACCCCCAACCGCCCGAGCTGGGCCGCCATGGCCAACCCGGCCGGGCCGCCGCCGACCACGAGGGCGGCGGTGGTGCCGGCCCGGCTCACGGGGCGACCGCTCCGCCCGCCGCCTCCGAGCCGAGCAGGCGGAAGGCGTGGCTGCGATCGCCTGTACGCAGCGCGTGCTCGATCCACACCAGCGCCATCGGCTCGAGCAGGCGTGCCGCCCGCAGATCCCCGCAGTCGTGCACGCCCCAACCCAGCGCGCCGGCCAGCCCGGCGGCCACGGCGCGGGCCTCGGGGTCGTCACCGGCCACGAACATGGTGGGCGGCCCGCCGGCCACCGCCGGTGCCACCATCAGCTCCCAGCCCACCGTGTTGAACGCCTTCACCACCCGGGCCCCGGGAGCGAGCCGCTGCACGGTCTCGCCTCCGGAGTCGGTGTGGCCCACGGCCAGCTCCAGCCGATCGGTGAAACGGAGGGGATTGGTGACGTCGATCAGCACCTTGCCGTCGAGGGCGCCCCCGGCCCCGGCGGCGGTCACCGCCTCGGGTACCCCGTCCCACGAGGTGGCCAGCACCACCGCCTCGGCCCCGGACGTCGAGGCTGCGATCGGGCCCAGGCCCACGCCGGCCCCCGCTCCCCACTCGGTCAGATCGGCGCGGTCGGGGGTGCGGCTGGCCAGGGTGACGGTGTGGCCGGCGCCGGCCAGCCCGGCGGCCAGCGTGCGCCCCACGTTGCCCGTGCCGATCACTGTGATGTCCATAGGAGTCCTTCCTCGTCGTCACGTGCCGCGCCCCCGGGGATGGGAGGGCCTGCTCCCTTATTTCGTAACAGCACTGTACCGTAATGTAGGGACTAGGCTGATCCCGTGTCAAGCGACGTCCCTGCGCCGAAGGCGGTCGGCCGGCCCCGGGATCCCGACATCGATGCCGCCGTGTTGGCCGCCGCCCGGCGCCACCTGGCTGCCGGCGGCTACGACGCCATGTCGGTGGTCGCCGTGGCCGAGGAGGCGGGCACCACCCGACAGGCCGTCTACCGTCGCTGGCCCACCAAGGCCGATCTGGCCACCGCCGCCATCGCCAGCCTGTCGCAGGCCGGTCAGCGGCCCGACACCGACGATCCCTACGCCGACCTGGTGGCCGAGCTGACCGCTTTCCTGGCCGGGGTCACCCGGCCCAACGGCATCAGCCTGATCGGTTCCATGCTCCAGGAGAGCACCGACCCCGACCTGCTGACCCTCTACCGGGACCGGGTGGTGTCCCCCCGCCGTCGCCGGCTGCGCCACATCCTGGAGCGGGCCGCCGCCCAGGGATTGCTGGCGGCCGACGCCGATCTCGACTCTGCCGTCGCCGCCTGCACCGGCATCCTCTATGCCCTGCACCTCACCGGCCAGCGGGTGCCCCGCAGCTGGCCGGTCCGTACCGCCGCCTTCGTCTGGCGGGGGGTCGGCGGCACGGTGGTGGCGGCACCCGGGGGCGCCGGCCGGTGAGCGGCGCTACCCGCCGGGGCAGCCGGGCGGGGTGGGCCGGCCGTCGAGGCGGGCCGACAGCCAGCCGAAGGCAGGAGGTAGGGCCGACAGCAGCACCGAACCGTGGTCGAGGCCCGGGTACAGGACCCGTGTGACGTCGACCCCGGCGGCGCAGGCCCGGGCCTGGTAGTCGGCGCTCCAGGCGGCGGGGACGACGGCATCGGCGTCGCCGTGGAAGACGTAGACGGGGACGCCGGTGGGCTGTCGGCCGGCCACGTTGGCTTCGAGGGCCGCCTGCCAGTTGCGGTCGGGGCCGTCGGGGGTGAACAGCTGGGTCGGGTCGTCGTCGCCGAAGGCGGTGAGCACCTCGCCCACGCAGCCGTCCTCCACGGTCGGCAGGGCGGCCCGACCCTCCTCCGACAGCACCGAGCCCAGGTCCAGCTCGGGGTAGGCGGCGTGGAATCCGGCCACCGTCATCAGCGCGAAGCCGGTGTCCTGCCCCGGAGCCGGCGGCCACCGGGTGACGCGTCGGCCCAGCTCGGTGACCGGCGCTCCCGCCACCGCCCCCACCAGGCGGAGCTCGGGGGCGTAGGTCGGGGCCAGCTCGGCGGCGAAGATGGAGGCCCCGCCGCCCTGCGAATGGCCGAGCACGGCCACCGGCGAGGAGTCGTCGACGGCGCTATCGGGCAGCTCGCTCGCCGCCCGGGCCAGGTCGAGCACGTCCCGCCCGGCGAGTTGGCCCACCAGATACGGGTGGGTGCCCGGGGTGCCCAGGCCGCGGTAGTCGGTGGCGGCCAGCACCCAGCCCTGGGCCATCGCCCCCGACGCCACGGCCGCCACCTCCTGGCCGCCGGTCGAGCCCGGGGCGGCCACCGCCCGCGATGGGGCGCAGGCATCGGCCAGGCCGGTGGTCGAGTGGGCCAGCGCCACCAGGCGGCGGCCGCCCGCTGGCGGGGGCCCGGGCGGCACCACCACCAACCCCGACACGGCCACCGGGTCGCCGTTCTCGGCCGACGAGCGGTACAGCACCTGCCACGCCGTGCCGCCCCCGATCGGGTTGGGCAGCGGGCGGGCCCAGATCACCTCGCCCGGGCTCCCGGCGGGAAGGGGGTCGGGCGGGACGTAGAAGGCGTCGCCGTCCGGTGCTGCCGGCAGCGGGCCGGTGGGGGACAGGGGCGACCCGGCGGAGTCCTGAGGGGCGCCGGCCGGCCCGGTCGACGGTGTGGCCGGCGCCGGTTCCCGGGCCGGCTCGTCGGCACTGCACGCCGCAGCGAGCACGGTCAGCGCCGCCAACAGCACCGCCACCAGCACGCCGGTATCCAGCCGGCGGCGCCGGCCGGGCCTCCCGGCCGTCGTTCCCGTTGCGATCCGTGCCAAGTAGGGCGACGGTAGCAGCCGCCGCTGGCCGATGGCCGACCCGGCCGCTCGGGCCGGCGCCGGTCACCGTCGTGCGATCAGGCGCCGGCTTCGGCCGTGGCCTTCATGCCCCGGAGGGTGGCGGAGATGCTCTCCCGGTTGGAGTCGGCCCGGGCGTCCATGTCGGCCTGGGACTCCATGGTGGGGGTCTTCGTCCGCAGGTGCCAGGTCTCGGTGAGGATCGTCGCCTGGCCGTCGGGCTGGAGCTCGTAGCGCCATAGCGCGTAGTTGCCGGCCAGCCCGCCGGTCACGAAGGCGTAGGCCCGTTCCTCGTTGCGCTCGATGATCTCCACCGGTGCTTTCCACTCCGTGTCGCCCCGGCGGTTGACACCCACGAACATGTCGCCCACCTGGCCGGTTCCCGGCTCTCCGTCGGCTCCCTTGCGCCAGTACCCGCCCGTGTTCTCCGAGCTCCATTCGCCGTAGCGCTCCATCGCCGTGACCAGGGCCCACACCGCGGCCGGCGGGGCCTCGATACGGATCGACTCGGAGATCTCCATCAGCGGGGTGTGCTCATCGGTCATGGCCCGGAGTCTGTCGAAGGTGGCGCCGGGGCGCAAAAAGGACAGCAACCCGAGGCGCCCGCAGGGCGCACTGCCGGTGTTGGCCGTAGGCCAACCCGAGGCGCCCGCAGGGCGCACTCAGTCCCGCTGGATGGTGCGGAGCATGGCTTCGGGGTACCGGTCGCCGGCGATGTTCTCCTCGGAGAACAGCTCGTCGAGGCGGGTCACCTGCTCGGCCGACAGCGTCACGAGGGCCGCCCCGGCGTTCTCCGCCACCCGCTCCGCCCGCTTGGTGCCCGGGATCGGCACCACCTGCGGACCCTTGGCCAGCAGCCAGCCCAGCGCCACCTGGCCGGGGGTGGCCCCCGCTTCGGCCGCCACCGCCTTGACCCCGTCCAGCAGGGTGTTGTTGCGCTCGAAGTTGCCCTCCTGGAAGCGGGGGAAGTTCCTGCGCATATCGCCCTTGCCGAACGTGTTCTCGGTGACGGTGCCGGTGAAGAACCCCCGCCCCAGCGGGCTGAACGGCACCAGGGCCACGTTCAGCTCGGCGCACGTGCCCACGAGCTTGCGCTCCACGTCGCGGGTCCACAGCGACCATTCCGACTGCACGGCGGCGACCGGGTGGACGGCCTGGGCCCGGCGCAGGGTGTCGCTCGAAACCTCGGACAGGCCGATGGCCCGCACCTTGCCCGCTGACACCAGCTGGCCCATGGCCCCCACCGTCTCCTCGATGGGGAACCGGGGGTCCACCCGGTGCAGGTAGTACAGGTCGATCACGTCGGTGTCGAGGCGGGCCAGGCTGGCCTCGCAGTAACCGGCCACATGGGCCGGGTCGCCGTCGAGGCCCGGCTTGTCCCGGATGATGCCGAACTTGGTGGCCAGCACGAACCGGTGGCGGTCGGCCCCCAGCACCCGACCGATCAGTTCCTCGTTGTGGCCGTCGCCGTAGGCGTTGGCGGTGTCGAGGAACGTGATGCCCACGTCGAGGGCCCGGTGCAGGGTGGCCTCGGCCTCGGTGGGATCGGGGATGCCGTAGGACTGCGACATGCTCATGCAGCCCAGCCCCACGGCCGACACCTCGATGCCGCTCGATCCCAGCGTCCGTTTCGGCAACACCGTGCCCGTCGTGGTTCCGTCGCTCATGTGGCCGTCCCTCCCCGGTGAGTCTTCCGGGTCGACACTACGCGGTCCGGGGGCCGGAGCGCCCGCCCGCCCCCCGCTACCATTGGCGCCCATGATCGGAGCGGTCCGGGTCCACCCGGTTCTCTGGTGGTGACCGGTCCGGGGCCGGCCGGCAAGCCGCTCCAGTCGGTCCGCATCGCCCTGCGGGTCCTCGACGAGCTGGCGGCCACACCCGAGCTGAGCCTCAGCCGCCTGGCCGAGCGGGTGGGCGTGGCCAAGAGCACCGCTCACCGCACCTGTGCCGTGCTGGCCGAGTCGGGCCTGCTGACCCGGACCGACGCCGGCCGCTACCGCCTCGGCCTCCGCCTGGTCGACTACGGCCACCTGGCCACCATCCGCTCGGCGGTGGGGGAGCACGCCCTGCCGCTGCTGGTGGACCTGCGCAACACCCTGGGCGAGACGGTGCAGGTGGGCGTCCCGGCCGGGGCCGACGTGGTGTACGTGGAGCGGGTGGAGGGCCAGCGGGCCCTGCGGTACTCCTCGGAGAACTCCCGCCGGGCCCCCGTGCACCGATCCAGCGGCGGCAAGGTGCTGGCCGCCTGGGTGCCCGGTGTGCTCGAGGCCCGGCTCCGGGCCGGGCTCACACCCAGCACCGGGTACACGATCGTGGTGCCCGAGCTGCTCCGGGCGGAGCTGGAGCTCGTCCGCCGGCGGGGGTACGCCCGCAGCGTGGAGGAGACCGAGCTCGGCGTCGCCTCCCTCGCCGTTCCCGTTCGTTCCGGCCCCGACGGGCCCGTGGTGGCCGCCATCTCCATGATCGGCCCCGCCGCCCGGGTGGTCCGGGGCCGGGAGAAGGCGAACGTGTCCCGGATGCGGGCGGCGGCGGCCGAGCTCACGGCCGCCATCCACCAGGGCGACTACCGCCTTCCCCGCCGCCGGCGCTGACCCGGCCCGGCCGGCGTCGTTCCGGACCGGGCCGAACCCCCGTGCACGACAACGCGACACGGCCGCATTCTGTGTCGCGAAACGATCGAAACTCGGTGAGAACGCGACACAGAACGGCGGTGGGACGCGTTGTCCGTGGCGCAGATCGGGGCCGTCGGGCGGGCGCGCCAACCAGCCCAGGGAGCGGTCAGGCGAGCGTGATCGTGACGGGGGTGGCTGAGCGTTCGGACGCGATCAGGTCGGCCAGGATGCGGCGGGCCCGGAGCGGTCCGGCGTCGATCGACAGCATGACCGGTTTGAGGGCCTCGGGGCCGCCGGCCTGGTCGTAGGCCCGCTGCTGGGCCTCCACCATCGGCCGGTCCTGCTCCTCGAAGGCGAAGCGCCGCAGCCGGCTGAGCGTGGCCGCCACCTCGTCGTCGGCCACCGGCGGCGCGGCGCCGAGCTGCACGGCGCAGATGTGGTACATCATCCGCCGCTCGTCGATCGGGGTCAGCAGATGCGACCCGACCACGATCAGCCCCTCCTCCCGGGACGCCCCGGGCTGGGTGATCCCGGCGTGGTTGCGCAGGTAGCCGGGGGCGTTCCACCGCATCTCGGCCCACACGTCCACCGGGGCCCGGTCGTTGCGGTACATGAGGTCGAACAGGTGGGGCGGCTCGACGTGGCGGGAGGTGCGGGTGACGTAGAGCGTGGTTGCCCCCGACGCCTCGATCTCCTCTCGAATCTCCACCTCGGCGTCGTTCATCCCCGGGTGGCCCAGCAGCCCGTCGTGGAGGAAGTTCACGTGGCTCAGGTCGAGGAGGTTGTCGGCCATCAGGCGGTAGTCGACGTCGATCACCAGCCAGTCCCGCTGGGAGAAGATGCCGGGGGCTCCGTCGTCGAGGTGGGAGAAGTCGGGGATGAGCGCCGGGTCGGCCGCCTCGGGCTCACCCATCCAGACCCACAGCAGGGTGTGGCGCTCCACCACCGGGTAGGAGCGCAGGTGCAGCTGGGGTGTGATCCGCCCGGCGCCGTGGGGGTTGACCACGCAGCGGCCGTCGGCGGCGAACCGCAGGCCGTGGTAGGGGCACTCCACGTGATCCCCGCACACCCGGCCGGCCGACAGGGGGGCGAAGCGGTGGGAGCAGCGGTCGGCCACGGCGGCCACCGCACCGTCGGCCCGGCGGAACACGGCGATCGGCTCCCCGCCGATCACCCGCTGCTCCACCTGAGCCGGGCCCAGATCCTCGCCCCACATCGCCACGTACCAGGTGTTCCGCAGGAAAGCCATGCCGGCACTGTCGTCGGCCGGCATCGGCGCTGTCGATCAAACCGTCCCGCCCTGGCGAACGGTACCGGCCCGGACCACGGGCCGGGACGATCGCTCAGAGGAGGGACACGGTGGCGACGGTGCCATCGGTGGCGGCCGGGTACCAGAACCGGAGGTGACCGGGCGCGGCGGCGATTACCAGCCCCCATCGTGGCGGAGGCACGGCCGGTGGGGGAGAGGCGAAGGTCAGCCCCGGGCACCGTTCATGGGGAGATCCTCCGGCGGTCATCCGAAGATCTTCTGGCGGGGCCAAACCCGGCGGCCCGTCGGTGTCGTTGAGGGAACACAACCTGGCCCGGCGACCCCGTGTTGCACACATGAGCGCCGGCCCAGGACCGCCCTTGGCGGGCCGCCTCCTACTCGCCCCACTACAGCTGGCGGCCCGCCCAAGGGCTCGAACCCGGGGTCCGGTGCCGGGGCACCGGGTGTGCCACCGGCGACGGAACCCGACGGCAGCCGAGTTTCGGCCGGGTCGCCGGGGGTGCGAAGCTGGGCGCCACGACCGGCGTCCACGGCCTCAGGGGGAACCATGCGCAACCAGAGCGACGGCATCGAGTTCGGGATCTCGATGCGGCTGTTGAAAGAGGTGAAGGCCGAGGCTCAGCTGGCCGAGTCGCTCGGCTACGACTACCTGCTCACGGGCGAGCACATCAGCTTCCACGGGCCCACCCCCAACACCCTGATCTCGCTGGCGGCGGCGGCTGCCGTGACCGAGCGCATCAAGCTCCTCAGCGGCATCGTGCTCGTGCCCCTCTACCCGCCGGCCCTGCTGGCCAAGTTGATCGCCACCCTCGACACGGTCAGCCTCGGCCGGTACTGCTTCGGCATCGGCATCGGGGGCGAGAACCCCCGGGAGTTCGACGCCGTGGGCGTGCCGGTGAAGGAGCGGGGGGCCCGCACCAACGAAGCGCTGGAGGTGATCGACCGCCTGCTCACCGAGGACAAGGTGAGCTTCGAGGGGAGGTTCACCACCTTCGACAACATCACGATCGCCCCCAAGAGCAAGGAGCGCCCGCCGTTCTGGGTGTCGGGCCGCAAGGAGGGCGCCATGCGGCGGGCCGCCCGCTACGGCGACGCCTGGCTGCCCTACATGTACACCCCCGAGATGCTGGCCGACTCGATGGCCAAGATCGCCGAGCTGACCGAGGAGGCGGGCCGGCCCGCCGGCTCGGTGCAGGGCGCCGCCTTCGCCTTCACCTGCGTCCACGAGGACCGCGACACCGCCTTGAACATGTGCAACAAGGTCCTGTCGACCACCTACGCCCAGGACTTCACCGACCTCGTGGGCAAGTACGCCATCGCCGGTTCGCCCGAGGTGTGCCGGGCCCGCATCCAGGAGTACATCGACGCCGGCGCCCGGACCATCGTCTTCGCCCAGGGCTGCCCCGCCGGCTACATCAACGACAACGCCCGCCTCCTGGCCGAGGAGGTCATGCCGGCCTTCCGGTGACGATCAGGTGCGGAACTTCGCCACGAGCTGCTGGAGGTGGTCGGCGGAGTCGGACACCACCGTGGCGCTCTGGCTGGTCGACGACGCCCCCCGGGCGATCTCCCGGGTCCGTCCCGCCGTGTGGTGGATGCCGTCGGTGATCTCCTGGGAGGAATCGGCGGCGGAGCGGATGTAGCCCTGGATCTGGCGGGTCGTGGCCGTCTGCTCCTCCACCGCGGCGGCGATGATGTGCTGGGCGTCGTTGATCCGGGTGATGATCTCGCGGATGTCGGCCAGGGCCTGGGTGGCCCCGCTGGAGGCCGTCTGCATCGCCTCCACCCGCTGCACGATCGACCCGGTGGCCTCGGCCGTGGCCCGGGCCAGGTCCTTCACCTCGTTGGCCACCACGGCGAAGCCCTTGCCGGCCTCGCCCGCCCGGGCCGCCTCGATCGTGGCGTTGAGGGCCAGCAGGTTGGTCTTCTCGGCGATCATCGTGATGGCCTGCACCACGTCGCTGATCTCGGCCGAGCTGGCGTCGAGCGAGCCCATGATGTCGCCCGCCCGATCGGCGGCCGCCATGGCGTTGTTGGCCACGCCCACCGCGTCGGTGGCGGAGCGGGCGATCTCGCCGATGGCGGCCTGCATCTCGTCGGTGGCGGTCACCACCTCGTCGATTGACGAGGCCACGCTGCTGGCCGCGTCGGCCAGGGAGTTGGTCTGCGCTTCGGTCTCGTCGACCGACGTGGTGACCTGCATGCTCACCGACGTG